>NZ_CP038852.1:0-682852 GCF_012276695.1 Candidatus Pelagibacter giovannonii
TTTTGGTAATGGTGTTGGTGTTGGAATTAGACAAGGTGGAAATGATGCAATCGGTACAAGAGATGCAAAACTTCTTAAAGATTTTAACAAAGCAATTAACACTGCTAGAAAACAAGGAATCATCAGCAAATTAGCGATCAAGCATTTTGGCTTTGACGCTTCTATGTAAATAATATTTTGAAAAGGCGACTATTTAATTAGTCGCCCTTTCGATATGGATCTTTTATCATTTGGAAAAACAGGCTGGGGAGACGAGTTGTTTTATGCAACTCTAATGACAATTGCAGTAGCAGTTACTGCAATGTTAATTGGTTTTTTATTTTCATTAATCTTTACACCGTTAAAATTATCAAATAATAAATTTCTAAATTTTATTGGAAATACGTACACAACTGTAATTAGAGGAGTTCCAGAATTATTAGTAATCTATCTCTTCTTTTTTGGAGGTAGTGGAGCGATAATGTACGTTGCTTCAATTTTTGGCTATTTTGAATACATAGAAATTAATGCATTTATTACTGGTTCAGTTGCAATCGGTATTATATCTGGCGCTTATTCAACGGAAGTATTTAGAGGTGCCATTCAATCAATAGATAAAGGTCAATTTGAAGCTGCTAAAGTTTTAGGTGTTAGTAAATTTGTAAAATTTTATAAAATAATTCTCCCTCAAATGTTAAGACTTGCTATTCCAAATTTAAGCAATGTTTGGCAAATCACTTTAAAAGACACATCATTAATATCAGTGACAGGTTTAGTTGAAATCATGAGACAATCTTATATTGCAGCAGGCTCCACTAGAGATCCTTTATTCTTCTATTCTTTTGCTGCCGTTTTATATTTGATACTAACATTTTTGAGCATGAAATTGATTAACAGGCTTGAAGTCAAATACAGTAGGGGCTTTTAATGGATTTTGATTTGATGATAACAAGTTTGCCAAAACTTCTAAGTGCAGCAGTTATAACTCTAAAATTATTATCGGCATCTCTAATCATAGGTTTATTTATTGGATTTTTATTTGCAGTTTTAAGATTAAATAAAAACCCATTTATAAATAAGTTTGCTTATGGGTATTCTTATTTATTTAGAGGAACTCCACTATTGGTTCAGATATTTATAATTTATTATGGTCTTGGACAAATTGAATGGTTAAGATCAACCTTTCTTTGGGTCATTTTAAAAGAACCATATTGGTGTGCAATCATTGCATTTGCACTAAATACTGGAGCTTATACTTCAGAAATTTTAAGATCAGCTTTTCAAACTATAAAACCTGAAATAATTGAAGCTGGTAAAAGTTTAGGGATATCAAGCAAAATTATTTTATATAAAATTCAAATTCCAGTAGCGATCAGACAATCTTTACCAGCATATGGAAATGAAATTATATTAATGATGAAGGGTACATCGCTTGCAAGCACAGTAACCTTAATGGATATCACAGGGGTTGCAAAACACATTGTATCAACGACTTATAAACCTTTAGAAGTGTTTCTTTTAGCAGGTGGAATTTATTTGTTTATGACTTTTATCATTCATAACTTGATAAAATATTTAGAAAAAAAGTATAGTTTTCAATAAGAAGTATATTCTTTAATCTCTTTAATCTTAGAGCCTGTATGATTATTCATCTCTAGTTTTATTTTAGCACGATCATCATTTAAAAAGTGAACATCTCTTGATAGTTTTATAAAGTTTTCAGTAAAGTCAGAATTTTTTTCACACAATCTTTTATCATCTTCGATCATCCATAATTTTGCATTAATATCTTTTAAAGATTGAAAAAGTGTATTAAGTTTTTCATCAGATTTAACATTATTATCTAATTGATCTTTTAAAATACTGTGTTCATCATTAATAAATTTTAATTTGTCAGGATCTTTAATTTTTTCTTGTTTAATCTCTAATATAGAAATTTTATCTAAAAGTTCACCAACCGATACTTCAACTAGAATTTTATTCATAAAAATTTATACTATGTTAAGTTATTAGAAATATGTCTAATATTTTAGTTATCAAACATGGTTCTTTAGGAGATATAGCCCAAGCTTGTGGGGCAATTCAAGATATTTCTGAAAATCATAAAGATGATCAAATACATTTATTAACAACAAAGCCTTATTTTGAATTATTTAAAAAAAACCCAGTTGTTCATAATGTCATTTTAGATAAGCGTCTATCAAGGTTTAATCTAATTTATCTATATTTATTGATGAAAACTTTAAAAAAACTAAAGATAAAAAAAGTTTATGATTTACAAAACTCATCTAGAACAAAATTCTATAAGAATGTTTTATTTCCAAAAGCAAATTTTAATACTTGGTCTAGTTCAGAAACTACTTTGCCAAGTGATATTCTAAAAGAAGAATTTGATAAAAATCCAGTTCTAGATAGATTTGATCATCAACTAAAAACTTCTGGAATTAAAACTGAATACACCATGAAACCAAACTTTAGTTGGGCTGTCACTAACATTGATAATATTAAACAAGAATTTAATTTAGATAAATATATTGTTTTATTTCCTTTTTGTTCAGCTCATCTAACTCATAAAAAATGGCCTCATTACAATGAACTAATAGAGTTAATTAAAAATAAATATGAAGACCAAATTAAAGTAGTAGTAGCCCCTGGGCCCTCTGAAATTGATGATGCAAAAAACATCAAAGCTGTTTCAATTTTAAATAAAGGTAAAGCTCTAGATATTTCTCAACTAGCAAGTTTGATTAAAGAAAGCTCATTTGTTATTGCAAATGATACGGGTCCAGCTCACATGACTGCTCATCTTGGAGTAAAAGGTTTGACTTTATTTGGTAAGCATACAACAGCTTTTAAAGTTAGTATTGAGCGAGAAAACTTTAAAGCAATACAAGTTGATGATTTAGAAAAATTAAGTGCAAGTAAAGTGTTGGAAAAAATATTAATTTAATTTCTTACCAATAATTTTCAATATTATAGGAACAGTGAAGAGTATCATTAGCAATCTAATAATATGATGAAATGCAACAAAGTCTGGATCTAAATCAAAGGCAATCGCTATTACAGCTACCTCATAAATTCCGCCAGGACTAAAAGATAATATTAATGTTAGAATATTGGTATCAACAAAGAATGTTGCAACATAAGCTGCAAGCAAACCTATTAACACCAATATAGTTGTGGCAACTATGCTATGAAGTGAATTGTTAGCTATTTCTTTAACAGTTTTTTCAGCAAATCTACATCCAACTGAAGCTCCTAAGATTAAAAGACAAAAATTAATTGATTCATCTGGTAATTTGTATGTTGCAATATCAGTCATTTGTAATAATCCACTTGCAAACAATGTTCCTGATAAAAGTGCTGCAGGGATCTTGATTTTATCAAAAACCAAAATAAAAATTATTGAAGCAATAATTAAAATAAGCAAATTAAAGTGATTTTGAGTCATGTAATTAAAATCATTTATAATAAGGGTTTCAGTAACTGCGTTATTTACAATTATAAAAGGAATGACAGTGATGATAATTATCAATCTAATTAAATGAGAAGTAGCTACTTGAGATAAGTCAGTTTTTTCATTTTCAGCTAAAATCATTAATGGACCTAAAGCACCCGGTGCAGCAGAAAATATTGAGGCCTTTTCACCATAACCTGCATATTTCTGTAAATATTTTGAAACAATCAAAATACAAACAATAATATAGATAAGCATTATTACAGAGGTCCAAATCCAATTGACCATTTGATTAAATAAATTTTGATCAATATAATTTCCTATATGCAATCCAAGAATGATTAAAATTAAGCTAAGAGCTAATTTTGGCATTTTAACTTTTAAACCATGTAGTGCAGCCATAGATGTGATAATCATTGGACCCAACATCCATGCTAATGGGATATTGAAGTAATCTGCAACAATTGCACTTGGAATAGAAATTAAAATTACTAAAATAAATTTTTTAGAAACAAGTTGCTTTAAATTTTCTTTATCAAAAGAAATAGGATTAGACATTAGTGGGTTTTTTTTAATTTTTTTTCAATCTTAGTTTTTGAAGATCTTAGAATATTTAAAAAAAAGATTGAATTTTTTTTATTAAAATTACTTATATGACCAGTTATTGTCAATGCTCCAAGTATTCTATCTTTTTGAGAAAAAATTGGCACTGAAACTGAGGCTATTTCTTTATCACGTTCACCAAACGACATTGCATATTCATTTTTTAATATGAATTGTTTATCTTTAATTGGTAAGTTGTTATATGCACATAAAATATGTCCACTCGATCCTTTGTCTAAAGGTTTTTTGGCACCTATTTCAATTATATGTTTAATAGGTTTATTTGGTTCACTAGTTAACATGCAAATTCTTTGTTCTTTTTGTTTAATAAAAAAACTTGCAGTTTCATTTGATTTTATGACTATTAAATCAAGTTCATCTTTAATAAGGTTTTTAAAATTAAAACTATTGTCATAAATTTCAATTAATCTCCCAATTGAATTACCAAGTTTTAATTTACCATTATTAAGTTTTCTTAAGTAACCATAATTTTCTAATGATTTAGATATTCTTGAAATTCTACTTTTATAGTTTCCTGTTAAATTTGAAATTTTAGTCACACTTAAAGTTTCATCTCTTTCGGTAAAGCAATTTAATATTTCTAAAGCTTTGTTTACAGCCTCCACACCATTTATTTCTCTTTTATTTTTCATGCGTTCTGCTGGATAGTTTATCATGTTCTAATAGATAGAACAAATTATTTCAATTATTTGACTAATATACTTAAAATCAATTATCTATCTAAAATTAACTAAATAGAGGGAAAATAATGACAAACATTAAAAAAATAGTTTCAGTATTATTCTCAGCAATTCTATTATTCTCTGCAACAGCAACAAATTCAATCGCAATGGATAAAATCCATTTTGTAATTGGTGGTGGTGCTGGTGGCGGATGGGATGGAACTGCTAGAGGTACTGGAGAAGCTTTAACAAAATCAGGAATGTTAAAAAGTGCATCATTTGAAAATATGTCAGGTGGTGGTGGTGGAAAAGCTTTAGCTTTCATGATTAACACTCAACCTAAAAATACAATTTTAGTACAATCTACGCCGTTAGTTTTAAGATCTATTACTAGACACGAAGGTTATGTTACAGGATCTGGAGTTTTATCTTATAAAGATGTTACACCGATCGCTGGTGTAATTGGTGACTATGGTGCGATTGCAGTTGCAAAAAACTCACCTTACAAAAACTTTAAAGATGTAGTTGATGCATATAAAAAGAATCCAAGCTCTATCAAAATGGCTGGTGGATCAGTAAGAGGAAGTATGGACCATTTAATTGGTGCTTTAGCTTTCCAAGCTGCTGGTGCTAATCCAAATGATGTTGCTTACATTCCTTATGATGCTGGTGGAAAAGCGTTAGCTGGACTTTTATCTGGAGAAACTCAAATTATCTCTACAGGTTTAGGTGAACTTATGGGTGCAAGAGACCAAGTAAGAATAATTGGTATCACTGCTCCTTCAAGAGTAGCTGATGCACCGGATGCACCAACTCTAAAAGAGCAAGGTTATGATGTTCAGTTCGTAAACTGGAGAGGATTTTTTGGACCTCCTAATATGAGCAATAAAGATAAAAAAGCTTTATCTAAAATGTTAGGTAAAGTTATGAAAACTCCTGAATGGGAAGCTGTTAGAAAAAGAAATGCTTGGGTTAATATTTATAACTCAGATAAGGATTTTGTTAAATTCTTAGACGCACAAACTGTAGAAATGACAGCTCTTATGAAGAAATTAGGAGTTATATAATCCTTTAGGATTATTTAAAAATTAGAGCGGTGAATATAAATACTACTAAAATTATATCACTGCTCTTTTTTATTTTCTCTGCATTTTATTTATATATCGCGTATCAAATTCAAGTTTTTTCATTTGATGAAAATGCACCTTTTAATGCCAGAACGTTTCCAATTTATTTAGGTTATGCAGGTTTATTTTTTTCTGGTTTAAAAATTATTTTACCAGAGCGTAATACCATTAAAGTTGATCATAAAAATTTAGAGTATAAAAAAACAGCTATACTTGTGCTCATAGCAATTATTTATGGAGCAACTATATTAAAAGTAGGTTATTTTTTAACAACCTCTCTTTTTTTAGCATCTTCTTATTATGCGTTAGGTGAGAGAAGGTGGAAGTTAATATTTTTACTCTCTTTCCCTTTTGTGGGTGCTTTCATGTACCTTTTACATGGAGTACTTGAAATTTATTTAAGAGATCCATTTTTAAAACTAATTGGAGTTATGGGATGATTGAAGGAATTTTAATCGGTTTAAAAACAGCTCTTACGTTCCAAAACATATTTATGGTTATGATTGGTTGTTTTTTTGGAACCATCATTGGAATGCTCCCAGGTCTTGGACCAATGACAGCAATAGCATTAATGATACCTATTACTTATGGTTTTGACCCAGCTACTGGACTAATTTTAATGGCAGGTGTTTATTATGGTGCGGTATTTGGTGGATCAACTTCATCAATTTTATTAAATGCTCCAGGTGTTCCTGGAACTGTTGCAACATCATTTGATGGTTACCCTATGGCTCAACAAGGTAAAGCTGGAAAAGCATTAGCTATTGCGGCTTGGAGTTCTTTTGCTGGAGGAACATTAGCCTCAATTTATTTATTATTTCTTGCACCAAGTTTATCAAAAGTAAGTTTATCTTTTAGATCTCCAGATTATTTTGCTTTAATGATTTTAGGTTTAACCGCAATTGCAGCCTTTTCATCAAAGGGACAATTTTTAAAAGCAATGATGATGGTTGTTTTAGGTTTAATGTTAGCATCAGTTGGACAAGATTCTTTATCTGATATTACAAGATTTACTTTTAATAATATGAATTTATCCGATGGGATAAGTTTTGTTTTAGTTGTAATGGCAACTTTTGCTATGAGTGAAGCCTTAACAATTATTTTAAAAAGAAATGATCCGTCTGCTGTTGCCAAACAAGTTTCATTAACAGAACTTGGTTCAATTAAGATTAATAAAGAAGAGAGAGGCAAAATGTTAAAAGCTATTCCTCGAAACTCAGTTATTGGTTTTTTAATTGGAGTTTTACCAGGAGCTGGTGCAACTATTGCATCATTTCTAGCATATGGAATGGAAAGAAATTTTGTTAGCGATGAAGAAAAAGAAAAATTTGGTAAGGGAAGTGTTCATGGTTTAACCGCACCAGAAACTGCAAACAATGCAGCGTGTTCTGGAGCTTTTGTACCTTTATTAACTTTAGGAATACCTGGTAGTGGAACTACTGCTGTAATGCTTGGTGCTTTATTAGGATTTGGAATTCAACCAGGACCTAGACTTTATATAACTAATCCTGAAATTTTTTGGTCAGTTATTATGTCTATGTATATTGGAATGATAGTGTTGCTTATTCTAAACTTGCCTTTGATACCTTACATAGCAAGAATTCTCGCAGTACCTAAAAACTATTTAATTCCACTTATTTTATTTTTTTCAATTACTGGAATTTATGTAATGTCATTTAATAATTTTGATATTTATCTAATGATTGGAATAGCTATTGTTGCAACTTTTATGCGTTTATATGATTTTCCAATGCCACCACTCATATTAGCTTTTGTACTTGGCGGATTAATGGAAGAAAATTTAAGAAGATCTTTATTAATAAGTGATGGTTCATGGACTTTTTTATGGGGCAGACCTCTTACCGCTTCAATAATAGGGGTAACTATACTGATTGTTGGATGGCAAATTTATAAAACAATTAAAAATAAAAAAATTTAATTTAGAATTTTTTTATATTCTTCAATAATTGTACTCCACTTAAATTTAGTAGAATTTTCTTTGGCAGCTTTTCCATACTCATGGAATTTATTATTTTCTAACATTAAATTAATTGATGAATAAACTTCATCTAGTTCATTACCATCACAGATTAAACCAGTTTTCTCATGTTCGATTGCATCTGCTGCACCCCCATCTTTTCCTCCAAGAGAGGGCAATCCATATTGTGCAGCTTCAACATAAGCTATCCCAAATCCTTCAACAGATTTTTTATGAACAATTGATGGCATGACAAAAACATTAGATTTAGCAACTAATGCATTTTTTAATTCATTAGAGATATCTTTAAAAAACATCACTTGTGGCTGAAGACCTAATTCAGCTACTAATTTTTTAATACTTTCTTCTTCATCACCATAGCCTACACAAATATAGACAATACTTGGGTAGATTTGTTTTAAATTTCTAAGAGCCATGATGACCTTTTCGTGATTTTTTCTTTTATCAAATCTAGAGACAGTAATTAATCTGGGAGATTTATGTTTTAATAAGTTCTCTACTTTATCTAAAGTTTTTTTATTTAACTCTTCAACAGGGTCAACACCAGGATTAATAACTATAATTTTATCTTGTTGAATACCCAATGAAATAGCTAAATTTTTAGTATATTCAGAATTAGCAACGATGGTTTCAACATTATCTAAAACTTCTAATACCCTTTTATTAAGAGAGGCACCTTTTTCATGATTAATTTCTTTACTATGAATCAAACATATTTTTTTTTTATTAGTTTTAAGATGCTCTAAACTTTTCCAATGATCAGCAATAATGCCATCAATTTTATTTTCTTTAATAAATTCATTAATGAGTTGAGCTTTTCTATATTTTCTAAGAAGTTTTATGCCACCAACACGTTCTATTGAAAAAGAAACTTGCTCATCAAATAATTGATGATTTTCATAATGATCAGCAAATACTTTTATCATGTAGTGTTTTGAAAGTTCGTTCGCTAACCCCCACATTAAATTCTGCATACCTCCAACTTCTGGAGGGAACGTTTTTGTAACTATTAAATACATTAATTATCTAACCATTTAATACTGCAGCCAACACTTGGAATTTGTGTTTCAGGACCTTTGGTCGTTTCAGCTATTTGTTTCATTGCTATAAATAAATCACTATCACCAGCTCTTACTGGTTTTAAATTGTCTAATTCTCTTATTCTGCCTCTGTATTGTAATTCTAGATTATTATTGTATCCAAAAAAATCAGGTGTACACACAGCATCATAACTTTTTGCAACATTTTGAGTTTCATCAATTAGATAAAGAAAATTAAATTGATGTTTCCTTGAAAATTTAATCATATTTTCAAAACTATCTTCAGGATAATTTATTGAATCATTAGAGCATATGGCCACTGCTGTAACACCTAATTCTTTCAAATTTTTACAATCTTCGACAATGTCTTTGATAACAGCTTTAACGTAAGGGCAGTGGTTACAAATAAACATAACCAAAGTTCCATTTGTCCCTTTAACATCATCTAATTTAATAATTTCGTTATTAGTAGACTTTAATTCAAAGCTTTTAGCAGCTTGTCCGAAATCACATATTGGAGTTTTTAACGGCATGTTATAATAATATATAAGTTATGTTTTATGATTTGGAAGATAAAAAAGTTAAAAATTTAGGTGAAAATTGGTCTGCATCTAACGCATCTATCATTGGTGATGTCACTTTAGAAAAAAATACCAGTATTTGGTTTAATGTTACCTTAAGAGGTGATGTTGAAAATATTTATGTTGGAGAAGGATCAAATGTTCAAGATGGTAGCGTATTACATACTGACCCAGGTTATCCACTAAAAATTGGTAAAGATGTAACTATTGGTCATTTAGTTATGCTTCATGGCTGCACTATTGATGACAATTCTTTAATCGGAATTGGTGCTGTCATTTTAAATGGAGCAAAGATTGGAAAAAATTGTATCATAGGGGCTAATGCACTGATCACTGAAAATAAAATCATCCCTGATAATTCTTTAGTTGTTGGATCCCCTGGTAAAATTATACGTCAAGTCTCAACAGAAGAGGCAAAATCAATTACTGAAAACGCTATTCATTATCAAGATAACTGGAAAAAATATTCTAAATAATTGTTTTAGGCTATTTACATTAAAAGTAAATTTATGCTAAGTTTTAGACAATGTTAAAAATTTTATTACTGATTCTTACTTTCTTTATATCCACTGTAGCTAATGCAGATGGCATTAGTGGAGCCTTAGATAAAACTTCAGAAAAAATTACTGAATATACAAGTGAATATATTTCAAACTTAATTCCTGGTGAAGGTTTAACAGAAGTAAGCATAAATTTAAGAGAAAACAATAAACCTGATTTTAATATCTTGGGCACAAGAGAAACCCAAAAAACAGATAATGGAAATTATTTTATGCAATTTTCTTTATTTAGCCATGAACAAAATAATGATGAAAGATATACTGGTAATTTAGGATTTGGAAAAAGAATTCTAAGTGATGATAAAACTTTAATAACAGGTTTTAATACTTTTATAGATCACGATGATAACGGTAATACAAGAGCAAGCATAGGTGCAGAATTAAAAGGTGCTGTTTTAGAACTAACATCTAATTATTATATGCGTATTAGCGATGGAACAGATGAAAAAGTTTTAGATGGATACGATTTTCAGTTAACTTCACAGGTACCTTATCTTCATTGGGCTAATGCATTTGTAAACACTTATCAATGGGATGGAATTGATAGAGAGGATATTAAAGGAACAAAAATTGGTTCAGAGTTTTCTTTAACGTCTACTCTTAATTTAGAAATTGCGTATGATGATAAAGATAAAAAAGGTCTAGAGGATGAATATTATGCCAAAGTTCAATTTATTTATCCACCAAAAGAGGGACCAACGGCACTTGATGGAGTAAGTGAAGAAATGTGGGCAGATAATAAAGACATGTCTGGTGAATTATTATCTAAAGTTAAGAGACAAAATAAAATTATGGTTGAATTTAAAGGATCTGCAACAATTTCAAGAACTGATTAATTATGAAAAAAATTAAATTACTTATACTTTCAATATTTTTACTAAATATTAATTTTATATTTGTTAATGCTGCTGAGGTAAAAGGTGCTGCTGATATCTATAAAGTAAAAATGCATAAACTTGAACTTTGTACAGGACATACGACTGGAGATATGGATGATGTAGCAACATCAACAACTCAATGTCAGGGAGCTGTTACAATAGGAAGTAGTGCTGCAGGAGTTGAAGTAGATATTGCCTCAGTTAGTGCAGGAGCAGTTGCAGGAAGTTTTGGAGATGCGATGGTGCTTCCATTGGGAGAAACTTATACTCATGTGAGAGTTACACTTAATAGAAATATGAAATTAAGAACTGCGGCAGGTATAGATACTGGAGAGGGTAGTGATGTTAATAATTGTATGACAATAGCTACTACAGATGGAATGTATGTCACTGATGAAGCGACTGACAAATATACTCATAAGCCTGTAGTTGCAGAAAACGGTAACAGTGGTGTATCTGAAGAGATGAGTCTTTACATTTATAATGGACAACAAGTAGGAGACAATCAAAATACTTTTAGCTTATGTCAGAATGCTTCTTGTGGTTCAGTATCAGCTAGTGGTTGGAATTATGCAGCTGTTGCTTCGGAATTAACTTCCGCAGTTGCGATGCAAACAATGAGAAGTTCAGTTTCAACTGATCAATTATCCTTAATCTATGCTTTAGAATCGCCATACACGGTAGCTTTAATTTCACCACAAATTGATATGTCCTTTTCAACTAGTCAAGGCATAATGGCAAAAGAAGAAGTTTCAAATTCATTTTGTTCATTTGCTATCACAGAACCAACTGTAACAATAACTATTAAATAAAAAATTACTTTAAAAGTTCTAGTAATCTATTTTCTTTTTCTAAAACTCTAATACCATCTACATTTGGAATTGAGAAGTATACTTTTTATTGTTGAAGAATCAAAAGTAATATAAGCTTAATTCTTTTAAACTGTAATGAGTAAACTTTCCAAAAAAGATTTAGATATATTTTCAAATAAAATTCTAAAGGATTATGATAGTAAAAATCCTAGTTCAATTTTTAAAGATAAAATTAAAATAACTAATGAAGATGCTCTAATTATTCAGTCAAACGTTGCAAAATTAAGAGAAAATAGAGGTGAAGAAATTATTGGATACAAAATAGGCTGTGTTTCAAAAGACACTCAAAAGAAAATGGGCTTTACTCAACCAGCATGTGGCTACCTTTGGAAAAGTGAATTATATGAAAGTGGTGTAACACTAAATAAAAAAGATTACGCAAATCCTGCAATGGAAGCAGAATTTGGTATTATATTAAATCGTGATATTAAGCCTGAAGTAGCCTCTTTCGATTATATGCTAAATTCAATTGAAGGAATTTATCCTTTAATAGAAATTCATAACCTAGTTTTTCATGGAGAAGAGCCTTATGGTGCTGAACTCCTTGCAAATAATGCTATACATGCAGGTGTTGTTTTAGGATCTGAAGCAAAACAACCAATAGAAAAAATAGAAACAGATCTTAAACTTATCTATGATAATGAAATAATAGATACTTGGAATAACAAAATGTGGCCAGTTGATATGTTATCAGAATTAAATTGGTTAGTTAAAGAGCAAGCCAAAAGTGATAATTATCTAAAAAAAAGTGATTTAATTTTAACAGGTGCTTACGGTTTTCCAGTTCCTATAAATGATAAAAAATTAATTGAAGTTACATCATCTGCATTTGGAGATGTGAAGGCTACTTTTTATTAAGGAATTAACCAGGTATCTTTGTTATTTTCTAAATCAAATCTAGCTCTACGATGACCTTTAGCTGCTAAATACAGCCACTCAATACTTTTAATTTTACATTGAATAACAGTAAAGTTTTTATAGCCCACCTCACTTTGCTCCATAGTAAATTCAAAATTATCTAACTCAGGTTTTAGTCCAGAAGTTGGGATTTCAGATTTCGTTCCAGGTCCATTATCAACTAGATAACATTTCCTACTCATGTGCCCTGTATTTAACCAAGATTGTTTTGTAATATCATTTTCATGATTAACAATGCATTCAACTTTAAGTCTAACTTGTATCTTCTCATCCTTATCATAAAACAGCATTACTGCATTCTTATTTGCTTTTAATTTAGAAATTTTATCTGATCTGATATCACTATGGTATTGGATAAAATTATTTTCTCGATCTGATTTTCTAAGGACTACTATTCTTCCATCAAAGTCATTTTGATTACCAGAGATAAATACGGGAATTCTAAATGGAGAACCTCTATCTTTGATAGCATTATCTAACATTGACCAGATCTTATTTTTAATCTCCTCGAAGTCTTCGTAGTATGCTGGTTGCATTATAGATTATTTACTAAGTCTTCTAATCAAACTAGAAGTGTCCCAACGGTTTCCACCCATATCCTGAACTTCACTGTAATACTTATCAACAACTTCAGTTACTGGTAAAAGAGAGCCATTATTTTTAGCTTCATCCATTGCAATTTTTAAATCTTTTCTCATCCAATCAACTGCAAAACCAAATTCAAACTGATCATCAATCATAGTTTTGTATCTGTTTTCCATTTGCCAAGACTGAGCAGCACCTTTAGATATAACCTCAATTACATCCTCCATATTTAAACCAGCTTTTTTCCCAAAGTTAATCGCTTCAGATAAACCTTGAACAAGACCTGCAATACAGATTTGGTTAACCATTTTTGCTAATTGGCCATTACCTGCACCACCTAATAATTTCATCTTTTTGCTGTAACAATCAATTTTATCCTTAACTTTATCAAAATCAGTTTGATCACCACCAATCATAACAGTTAGTGCACCATTTTCTGCTCCAGCTTGACCCCCTGACACTGGTGCATCTAATGATCCAAATCCATTTTTTTTTGCAAATTCATAAATCTCTCTTGCGATTGTTGCAGAAGCTGTAGTGTTATCTACATAGATAGCACCTTTTTTAATTGTTTTAAAAATACCATTTTCACCAAAAGTTACTTCACGAAGATCGTTATCATTTCCAACACATGTAAATACATACTCTGCACCATCTGCTGCTTCTGCAGGAGTACTGGCTTTGGTTCCTTTGAATTCTGCAACCCACTTATCTGCTTTTGAAGAGGTTCTATTATAAACAGTTACATTGTGACCAGCTTTTGATATATAACCAGCCATTGGATAACCCATGACACCAAGACCAATGAAAGCAACATTACAAGACATAAATTTTATTTCCTATGTTTAAAAGTTTGAATTTTAAAGTAATTTTATTTGGATTTATATTTACATTTTTTTCAAGTTTTGGACAGAGTTTTTTTCTTGGTTTATTCAATTCAAGCATAAGAGACGCACTTTCTATTACGCATGGTCAATTTGGATCAATATATGCGTCTGCAACTTTATTAAGCAGTTTTATACTTGTTTGGATTGGAAAAAAAATTGATGACTTTAATATCTTAAAATTTGCATCCTATGTTATTGCTTTACTAGCTATTTCTTGTTTTTTATTTTCTAAAATTTCATCAGTTGCATTCTTGTTTCTATCAATTTTCTTAATGAGATTATCAGGACAGGGGCTAATGTCTCACACCGCAACGACAACAATATCAAGATTTTTTGAAAAAACTAGAGGACGAGCACTAAGTGTAACTTGGCTTGGTTTGTCTTTAGCTGAATTTATTCTACCATTGCTAATTATCTTTCTATTAACTTTTGTTGATTGGAGAAATATTTGGATAGTTATTTCAATTTTTGTCATTGTAGTGCTGCCAATAATTACTTTTTCATTAGTAAAAAATATTAAGTTAGATTCAAGAGAAACTGTAAGTCTTAATGAGGTTAAGACAAAAGAAATTAAACAATGGAAAAGAAGTGAAGTATTAAAAGATTATAGATTTTATATTATTTGTATAACAATGTTAGCGATGCCTTCAATTGCAACAGGGACATTTGTTTATCAATCATTTATAGTGTCATCTAAAGGATGGGGGCCCTATGTAATAGCTCAATCCTTTATGGTGTACTCTATTTTATCAGTGATAACTTTATTTTTATCTGGGTTCTTGATTGATAAATTTACAAGTAGGAAGTTATTAATCTACATGAACATTCCATTATTATTTGCTACATTTGTACTTTATTATTTTAATTCACCATTTTCATCTTATGTCTTCCTAGGTTTAATCGGTATATCAAATGGCTTGGCTAACGTTTTGGGTTCGGCTACCTGGGCTGAAATTTATGGAGTTAAATATATTGGCTCTATTAAAGCACTAACAACAGCTTTCATGGTATTTTCAACAGCATTTGGAACAGCTCTATTTGGAATATTGATCGACAATAGTTTTTCGATTGAACAAATTGCTTTAGCTTCAGGCTCATACACATTAATTGCAATATTCCTTCTATTCTTAATAAAAAATAAGTTAAATCCACAATATTTGTAAAATTAACCTTGATTTTTTTTAGCCACCGTATAGATACTGCGCATGGCTAGAGTAACAGTAGAAGATTGCATTGATAAAGTAGATAGTCCTTATGAATTAGTATTGGTTGCTAAAGAAAGAGCAGTTCAATTAAATTCAGGATTGGAGCCTACACTCGATAGAGATAATGACAAAAATACAGTTATATCTCTAAGAGAAATTGCAGCTGACACTATTAAAGTTTCAGATTTAACAGATAGCGCTATTCATAAACTTAGAAAACACGTTGAACAAGTTGATGATGGTACTGATGATGATGAAATTATTGGTGATGATTTTGAAAGTATGTACAAAGGTGAAATTTCTAAAAGTGGAACACCTATTTTACCATCTAAAAGAGCTAGAAAAATTCCAGAAAAAATTCAAGTTGCACCAGAAGATTTAGAAGAATTAACTGCAAAAGCCGAACCTGAAGTAGAAGTTAATCCAGAACTTGAAGTTGCTAGTGAAGAAACTGAAGTTTCTTTAGATCAAATAGCTGAAACTGAAACTACAGAAGATAGCTCAGAAGAAACTGAACCTAATAGTTAATTATTAAATTCCTTTAAGATTTTTTCCCTGTGTTCATCTAAGTCCGGAATATCACCACGTGTTTTTTGATCTTTATAGTTAGACATTTTAATTGGATTGCCTGCTAATTTAAAATCTCCAATTACTTTGTGATGCGCTTTAACAATCATGTTTCTTGCTTCAACTTGAGGGTTTTCAACAGCTTCTTTTATATTAAATATTGGACCACATGGAATTTTTTCTTTTTCCATTTCACTTACCCACTCACCAGTATTCTTAACAATAAGTTTATCTTCAAGTATCTTTTTAAGGTCATCCATATTTTCCGATCGTAATGAATTTGTATTAAATTTTGGATCTTTAGATATTTCAGGAATATTTAAAACATTACAAAGTTTTTCAAATAATTTTTCATTACCAGCTGCTATGATGATATGACTATCTTTAGTTTTAAATGCTTCAAAAGGAGCAATAGATGGGTGACGAGATCCCATTGGTTTTGGTATTTCATTTTTAGCGAGGTACCTTGCAATAGCATTTTCTAAAATTGCAATCTGGCAATCAAGCATTGAAACATCAATAAAAGTTCCTTTACCAGTTTTTTCTCTATCATAAAGTGCTGCATTAATTCCAACAGTTGTAAATAAACCTGCAGTAATATCACCAATAGATGTACCAACTCTTGTTGGTTCAGAGTTTGGTTGACCTGTAACACTCATTAATCCGCCCATTCCCTGAACTACCATATCATAAGCAGGTAATTCTTTCAAAGGACCCGTTTGTCCAAAGCCTGATGCTGATGCATAAATTAATCTTGGATGTTTTGTACATATATCTTTCCAGCCATATCCCCACTTTTCCAATGTACCTGGTTTAAAGTTTTCAACTAAGATATCTGCTTTAGCTAAAATTTTATCAAATATTTTTTTATCATCTTCATTTTTTAAATTAAGAGCAATACTTTCTTTGCCTCTATTTAGTGACATAAAATATGCTGAATAATCTTCAATAAAAGGTCCAAATTTTCTAGAGTCATCTCCAACTTCGGGTGCTTCAACTTTTATTATGCGTGCACCTAGGTCTGAAAGCATCATCGTGCAGTAAGGGCCAACTAACACTCTAGTTAGATCAAGAACTAATAGATTTTTTAAAGGACCATCCATATTTTGTGTTGTTAGGTATTTGTGTAGTATTGACTCTTATCAATAACTTTAATTTAATGCACCCTTAAAATAACAAATGAGAGGAATAATAATGTTTAAAAAAGTATCTTTATATTTTACAGCATTAGTTTTAGTTTTATCAACAGTTGGTTCTGCTTATGCGGTAACGTTAAAAGCAAGTCACCAATGGCCTGGTACGCCTAGAGCTGATGGATCTTTTGACCCACGTCATGAGATGGTTCAGATTATTGCTGACGAAGTTAAAAAAGCTAATGTTGATATTGATGTTAGAATTTATCCTGCAAAATCTTTATACAAACCTAAAGAACAGTGGAAACCAATGACTACTGGTCAATTAGATATATCTGCATTTCCTTTAGGATATGCATCAAAGTTTCACCCAGAATTTAGTGCAACTTTAATGCCAGGAACAGTTAAAAACCACGATCATGCATTAAGATTTAATAAATCTCCAATGATGACTGAGATTAAAAAAATTATTAATGATGCAGGTGTAGTTGTTTTATCTGATGCTTGGTTAGGTGGTGGTTTTGCTTCAAAAACTAAATGTATAAGAAACCCATCTGATGTTAAGGGACAAGTAATGAGAGCAGCTGGAAAAGCATTTAACCAAATGTTAGAAGGTGCAGGGGCTGGTATTCAAAGTATGCCATCTTCAGAAATTTATACTGGTCTACAAACAGGTGTATTAACTGGTGCAAATACTAGTTCAGGAAGTTTTGTTAGTTACAAAATTTATGAACAAGTTAAATGCGCAACGCCTCCAGGAAAATTTGGTCTTTGGTTTATGTATGAGCCGATCCTTATGTCAAAGAAATCTTTTGATGCTTTAAGCTCTAAGCAACAAAAAGCTCTTATGAAAGCTGGAAAAGTAGCAGAGAAATATATGACAGCACAAGTATCAAATTTAGATAAAAAATTTGAAGATGCTTATAAAGCTGCCGGTGTTGAGTTAGTCTATATGTCTGAAGCAGATCATGCTGCTTGGATAGAAATAGCTAAGAAAACTTCTCATAAAGCATTTGCTGAGCAAGTACCAGGTGGTGCTAAGCTTATGGAAATGGCTTTAGCAGTTAAATAAAATAATATATAAAGAACCCCCTATTTATGAAAATAACTAGGGGTTTTTTTTATGAAAAATAAATATCTTAATTTTTGTCATTATGCCTCTCAAGCCTGTGGTGCTTTTGCAGTAGGAGCTTTAATTTTATCTATTTTAGTAATTGTTGAGCTTGTTTTTGAAAGATATTTTTTCCAAAGAGCTATTACATGGCAAACAGAGCTTGTAACTATGCTACTTGTTGCGTCTACTTTTATTGGTAGTGCATACGTTTTGAGCGAGAAAGCGCATGTAAGCATGGAATGGATTTATGATTTTTTATCAAACAGAAATATTATTAAATTAAAGATTTTTACCTCATTTATAAGCTTAGGTTTTTTTTTAATACTATTTTATTTTGGTTTTTTGATGGTTGAAGAAGCTTTTGTTAAAAATTATACTACAGGAACAGTTTGGGATCCTCCTTTGTGGATACCTTATTCTTCAATGTTAATAGGCTCACTATTAATGATACTTCAATATATTGCTGAGATAATTAAACTATTTGATGAAGGAGATTTAAGATAATGGATCCTTTAATGATTGCACTAATAGTTGCAGTTTTTACTTTAATAGTTTTGTTTTCAGGAATTCCAATTGCTTTTGGTTTAAGTTTTGTATCAATTGCTTTATTAATTGTTTTTGAAGGTTTTCAAATGCTAGATGTTTTTGCTGAAACCTTTTATGCAGGATTAAATTCATTTGTTTTACTATCAATCCCAATGTTTATTCTTATGGGAATGGCTGTAGCCAATTCTCCCGCAGGAAAAGATCTTTATACTGGTCTTGATAGATGGCTATGGAGAGTTCCTGGTGGTTTAGTAATCTCTAATATTGGTGCATGTTCAATTTTTGCAGCATTAAGTGGATCAAGTCCTGCAACGTGTGCTGCTATTGGAACTATGGGAATCCCTGAAATGAGAAAAAGAGGATACTCAGATCAAATAGCTACTGGTACAATTGCAGCTGGAGGAACACTTGGTGTTCTAATTCCTCCAAGTATAGTTTTAATTGTCTACGGAATGGCAACAGGAACCTCTATTGGAAGATTATTTTTAGCAGGTATTGTTCCTGGTTTTATGTTGGCAAGTCTCTTTGCTGTTTGGGCATTAATACATAGTTATTTCATTGATAAAAACGCAGCTAAATTATTAAGAAATAGAAAACCACCAACATTAAGAGAAAAATTTGAAGTTCTTCCAAGAATTTTTCCGTTCTTAGCAATTATTATTGGAGTTTTATACGTGTTGTATGGAGGTGTTGCAACACCATCAGAAGCTTCAGGGGTTGGAGCGTTTTTAGTTTTTGTAATGATTGCAGTTGTTTATAAAATTTATCAGCCAAAAAAAATATGGAATATTGTTAAAGTTTCAATGAAAGAGAGTGTGATGATAATGTTTATTATTGCAGCTTCATATCTTTTTGCATTCACATTATCACAACTTTACGTAACCCAATCACTTGCACAAAGTATGATTGAATTAAGTAGTAATAAATGGATGATCTTTTTAATGGTTAATGTGTTTTTACTTGTTGCTGGATTCTTTTTACCACCAGTTGCAGTCATTGTAATGACTTCAGCTATATTATTGCCTGTTATTACTACACTGGGTTTTGATCCGTATTGGTTTGCAATAGTATTTACTATAAATATGGAAATAGGCTTAATAACACCACCTGTTGGATTAAATCTTTATATTATAAAGGGTATTACACCAGACGTAAGTCTGTCTACAATCTTAAGGGGATCATTTCCATTTATGATGATGATGGTTTTATCAATAGTAATATTATGTATCTTCCCTGAGATAGTAACGTGGTTACCTGATAAACTAATGGGTAAACCTCTTGGATATTAAAAAAAACATTAATAGAAAAATTTCAGTAGCACCGATGATGGATTGTACTGATCGTCATGATCGTTTCTTTCTAAGATTGATGAGCAAGAATGTTATGTTGTACTCAGAAATGGTTGCAACAAAATCTGCAATTCATGGAGATCGAAAAAAAATTCTATCTTATAGTCCAGAAGAAAAACCTTTAGCATTACAAGTAGGTGGATCTGATAAAGCAGAATTAGCTGAAGTTGCCAAAATTGCAGAAGACATGGGCTATGATGAAATTAATATTAATTTAGGTTGTCCTAGTAAAAAAGTTCAAAAAAATATGTTTGGTGCTTGCTTGATGAGAGAACCAGATTTAGTTGCAGAGTGTATTAATTCAATGGTGAATGCTTGTAAAATTCCAGTCACAGCAAAAACTAGAATTGGTTTTGATGATACAGAAGAATTTGATTACTTAAATAATTTTATATTAAGGATGAAAGGAGTTGGTTGTAGCACTTTTATATTGCATGCTCGAAAGGCTATTTTAACAGGAATGTCACCTAAGCAAAATTTAAATATTCCAAAACTAAACTATGGAATGGTCTACAAGATAAAAGAAGAAAATCCAGACTTAGAAATTATTATTAATGGAGGAATTTCAAAAATTGATGAGATTAAAAATCACTTAACCTTATGTGATGGCGTTATGATTGGACGATCCATATATCAAAATCCTTATTCTTTAGTTGAAATTGAAAATGAAATTTTTGGAACAAAAGAAAAACCTACAAGAGAAGAGATTGCTGAGAAACTTTTAGAGTACCTTGAGAAAGAAGTTAAACTTGGTACAAAAGTAAATCATATTATGAGACATACTGTTGGATTATATCATGGTCAAATTGGCTCAAAGGAATGGAAAAGATATTTAAGTGATAATATGATGGCAAGAGATTCTGATTTTCAAAAGTCAAAACACATAATGACTATTGTACAAAATAACGAGAAAGCTAATCAAGCTAATTCATAATGGAAAATTTAAACTATGGTGAGATAATTAACCTACTAGCGGTCCTTGCAATATCTGCGGCTGTTGCAGGTTTCATGGCAGGATTACTTGGGGTTGGAGGTGGAATTATAATGGTCCCAGCTTTGTATTATGCTTTTACAGTATTAAACTTTGAATTAGAAACCAGAATGCATTTAGCAGTTGGGACTTCTTTAGCTATTATTATTCCTACTTCAATAATTTCGACCAAAACTCATATGGAATATGATGCAGTAGATTTTAAGATGGTAAAATCTTTCGGTATATTTATTTTAATAGGTGTTATTGCTGGAACTTTTTTAGCAGTTAATTTGAAGACACCAACTCTAGTATTATTTTTTTCAATATTTGCTTTTATGGTGGGGTTATTTTTTATTTTTCTAAGAGAAAAACTTGTTGAAAATCCTAAAACAATTTCTGACCTTGTTAAAAACATCTCTGGGATAATAATTGGATTTATATCAATTCCTTTAGGCATTGGTGGTGGGTCTTTAATGGTCCCCTTTATGAGAACTTTCGGTTATGACATTAGAAAATCTATTGGTACAGCTGCAGCAGTTGGTTTTTTGATTTCACTTAGTGGAACGATCACCATGATTATGGGTGGAAAAATAATTAATAATATTAATACACCTTTTAGTGTGGGTTATATAAATCTATTAGGGTTTGCAGTGTTTGTGCCAGTTACAATGATTATGGCTCGATTAGGTGCAAAAGCTGTTTATAAAATAAATAAAAAACTACTAAGTAAAATTTTTGGAACTTTTTTACTGATTGTATCTGTTAGATCTTTTATTGAATATTTGAATATTGTATAAAAAGTCATGTTTAATTTAAAACAAATAATCTCATCTATTGCAGATGCTGGTCAAAAAATTTTTAATAGAAGCGATATTAAAAAAAATGACATCAATTCAATTTTAGATTTATGTGATGATTTAATTTCAAACAAAGGAGCAGCATTTGGAATAACTGTTGCAAGAGATGTTACAAAATTATATCAAATTTTATCTCCTGAGAATAAATTGATTTTTTTTAAAAGAATTAATGAAAAATATAAAGCAAACTTTACTGAAGTAGATGAAGCTATCAACCTTTATAAAATTTCACCTAATGAAAAAACTTTAGCAAATTTGTTTAAAGCATCATCTGGAAAAAGAAGAGAACTTTTTACAAGAATGAATATGGCACCCAACGGTACTTCAATTATCATTGAACTACGTGAAGACTTACTAAAAGTTTTAAAAGACAATAAAGATCTTAAAGTTCTAGATGATGACTTAAGATATTTATTTAAAGGTTGGTTTAATCCCGGTTTTCTTAAACTTGAAAAAATTACCTGGGATACTAAAGCGGCAGTATTAGAAAAAATCATTCAGTATGAGAGAGTTCACCAGATGAAAGATATGAATGAACTTAAAAGACGTTTAGGAGAGGATAGACGTTTTTTCTCTTATTTTCATCCAGCGCTTGAAGACGAACCTATTATTTTTGTTCAAGTAGCTCTCACTAAAGGTCTTGGTAAGTCTATTCAAGAATTAATGAAACCCTCAAATGATGAGAAAAAAAATTATGATACTGCAACATTCTATTCAATTAGTAACTGTCAAGAAGGTTTATCAAGAGTTACTTTGGGTAATTTTTTAATAAAAAGAGTAGTCTATGAAATCCAAGAAGAACTACCTCATATTAAAAATTTTGGCACACTATCCCCTTTACCAGGTTTTGTTGATTGGCTTAGCTATGTTGAGGAACCTAAAATCAAAAATATTTTAGCTAATATTAAAAACCAAGATGTATCTTTCTTAAAATCTAAGGATTTAAAATTAGGAGACAGTAGAATTATAGAAAATAAAGAAGCTATAACTAAATTAGTTGCACATTATATTGTTAATGAAAAGAACCAGCAAGGACTTCCAGTTAATGATGTGAGTAGATTTCATTTAGGTAATGGTGCTATTGTAGAGGATATTGTAATCAATGCTAATGTTTCTGAACAAGGGTATAAAAGAGCATTTGGTGTCATGGTTAATTATCTTTATGAATTGAAAAGTATTGAAAAAAACCATGAAGACTACATGAATAATAATAAAGTAATCGTCTCTGATAAAATAAAGAAATATTTATAAGTATATTTTATATTTTTTAATTAAGACCCCATTTAACTTTATTCCAAATTCTTTCATGAAAATAATAAAAAAAGAGAGGAATTATTGAACCTAACCCAAGTATTCCAGCTCCTTTAAAGCTACCAGTAAAAATATATCCAAATATTACCCAGTAGATAAATATAAAAAGTCTCCATGAAAATGTTTTAGCAACAGATCGTATTTTTTTGTCAGCCATAATTAATTAAGCCTATAATATTTTTTGCTTATAGAACACATTTATATTAATGTTTAATGATGGCAAATAAAGTTAGTAAAAGTTTTCTAAAAGATTCACATTTAATAACTGATCTAAAACTATGTAGTATTCGTTTAATTGATAATGCTAAATTTCCCTGGATCATTTTAATTCCAAAGAGAAAAAATATTAACGACATCTCAGAACTTAACTCAAAAGATCAAATGTTATTAATGAAAGAAATTGTTCATTGCAGCAAATTAATGAAAAAAATTTTTAAAACAAAAAAACTTAATGTTGAAAAAATTGGTAACATTGTTCCTCAATTACACATTCATATTATTGCAAGATTCACTAAAGATAGCTCATGGCCACTATCAGTTTGGGTTGTTGAGAAAAAAAATTATTCTAAAAAAAAAATAATAGTTATTTTACAAAAGTTAAAAAAATTATTTTAACATTTTTTTTACTGCTATTAAGAAATCTTTATGCTCAGACTTTTTGCTTTTAAAACTCAATAATAATTCTTTATCAGGTATTTTTTTTGATTTAATCGACTTAGTTAAATCATTTTTTTTTGAATCACGAATAAAAAATTTTTTTGTATAACTTAAGGGATCCTCTCCAAATTTTTTCTTAACATATTTGTTTGAAGCGTATGAAAGACCTCCATGATAAATACTCCCAGTTTTAGCAATAGTTAAAGTTGGACCAAATAGAGATACAGTTGGTTGTACACAATTATTCAAAAGTGTTAGACAAAGTATTAAACACAAAGTAAAAATTTTTTTTCTCATTTTAATGAAATTTAAATCATTTTATAGTTGGGGTCAGGGTGGTTTCAGTCTCCCTACGCCACCCTTAAATTACTTCTATGTGATTCTCTCTAAATAGTTACACACTTAATAATTGAAAGTAGACTTTATTAACTACTTGCTTTATTACATTGTTAAGCAACCATTTAATATTAACAAAATTAGTAAAATATTTGAAAAAAACAAAACCTCATTCACAAATTGCATCAGAAGCAATTTTAGGCATTGTAAAGTCCTTTAGGTTTAATTCGCAAAACTATATCCCAAAGGAAGGATTATCCTTTTCTCTTTTTAGAGTTGAAATTTTGTCTGGATTAACAGTGGCTTTAGCTTTAGTTCCAGAAGCCATTGCATTTGCTTTTGTAGCTGGTGTAGCACCTTTATCTGGTCTTTATGCGGCTTTTATAGTTGGCTTAATTACAGCTGTATTTGGGGGTCGACCTGGAATGATATCAGGAGCAACAGGCGCTTTAGCAGTTGTAATGGTTGCACTTGTTATAGATCATGGAGCTCAATATTTATTTGCAACAGTAGTTTTGATGGGAATATTACAATTGATTGCGGGTATATTTAAACTTGGTAAATTTATTAGAATGGTTCCAGAGCCTGTGATGCTTGGCTTTGTAAATGGATTAGCAATAGTAATTGGTATTTCTCAACTTAGTCAGTTTAAAACAATAAATGCACTAGGTGAGTCGGTTTGGGTTACAGGGAATACATTGCTTTATTCCATTATATTTGTCATATTTACAATGTTTATTATTTGGTTTTTGCCAAAAATTACAAAATTATTGCCATCTACATTAGTTGCTATTTTATTTACAACTATTTTAGTCTTAACCTTAAAAATTGACATTCCTAATGTTGGCGACCTAGCTAGTGTTAAAGGTGGGCTACCAGATTTTTCTATTCCAAGCGTTCCTTTTAATATTGAAACATTGAAGATTATTTTTCCCTATGCATTCATTTTAGCCTCAATAGGATTGATAGAAAGTTTGTTAACTTTAAATTTGGTGGGAGAAATAACCAATAAAAGAGGGGGTGCTAGCCAGGAATGTTTAGCACAAGGCTTAGCCAATACTGTTACAGGTTTTTTTGGGGGAATGGGTGGTTGTGCGATGATTGGTCAATCAATGATCAATGTTAGATCTGGTGGTAGAACACGTATTGCAGGGATATCTGCTGCATTATTTTTGTTAATCTTTATTTTATACACATCATCATATATCGAAATGATACCTATTGCAGCCCTTGTGGGTGTGATGTTCATGGTAGTCATTGGAACCTTTGCGTGGAACTCTTTAAAAATTTTATTTTTTGTACCAAAAAGTGATGCACTAGTAACTATACTTGTAACTGTTGTTACAGTTTTAGAAGATTTAGCAGTAGCAGTATTAGTTGGAGTAATTGTTTCAGCATTAGTTTTTGCATGGAAGTCAGCATCAAAAATTAGAGCAACAGAAAGACCCTCTAAAACAGAAAAAGGTGCAAAAGTTTACGAAATAGAAGGGCCTCTTTTTTTTAGTTCAACAAATAGTTTTTTAGAACTTTTTAATCCTTCAAAAGATCCTGATATAATTATTATTGATTTTGTTAGATCAAAAGTAATTGATCAATCTGCTTTAAAGGCAATTGAAGATATTGCAGATAAATATAATAGTTTTGGCAAAAGAGTTAAGCTTAGACATCTAACTCGCGATTGTCATAAATTATTAAGTAAAGCAGGACAACTTGTAGTCGATAGTGATGATGATCCAGATTATGGCGTTGCAGTTGATTATGATGTAAAATTGGGTATTTTTGGAAAATAATATGAGTAAAGAGATAAAAGCAGATGACGTTATTTTCAATTTCTTTAAACAAATTTGTGATGAGAAAGATGATGTTAAATGTGTTGAGCTTGGTAATAGTTGGATTAATGCAATGAAAACTAATCTTACCAACATGGAAAAAAACCTAGATGAAGCTGATAAAGCTAAACATCAAGAAAATATAGATAGCAACATGAACCACCTTAATAACCTTAAGGATAAATCAGCTGTGGAATGGCGTGAATATGCTACTCAATGCATGGTAGAGATCCTTGATCATAAAAGTAAGTCTTGAATTTTTTTAAAAGATTATTTTCCAGTAGCAATTTAGAATTAAAAATTAATGATGGAGGTAGGGCTGCTGCCGGTTATAAGGGAAAAGCTGGAGATTGTGTGGTTAGATCTATTGCAATTGTAACAAATCTTCCTTACCAAAAAATTTATGATGATCTCTATAAAGCCAATGAAGAATTTAGAATTACATCAAGAACTAAGCTTGCTAGAAGCTTAAAACAAAAAAATGATAGTCCAAGATCAGGTACTCATAGAGTGGTGGTTAAAAAGTATCTTGAAAAACTAGGATGGCAGTGGACACCAACGATGTTTATTGGCCAAGGTTGTAAAGTTCATTTAAAAAAAGATGAACTTCCAAGTGGAACTTTAATTGTATCTTGTTCAAAACACATAACTGTTGTTAAAGATGGTGTTTTGAATGATACTTATGATTGTTCTAGACGAGGTACACGTTGTGTTTATGGATATTGGACAAAACCTAATTAAATTAACTCAAGACATCCCAAGTAAGATTTGTTAGCATTTAGGTGTGAAAAAAATATTGGGGACTAGCTTTAATAAGCTTTTGACCATTTTAGTTTTAAGCTTATTATTATCTAGTGGTGCAAAAGCAGGTTGTGATGATGCTCCAACTGATGGAGTTGATTATTCTAATTGTCAATTCTCAGAAGGCCAAGATTTAAGCAGAGCCTATATACCAAATTCTAATCTATCTTTTATTAGCTTTATTAAAGTTACTTTTGATAAAGGAGTAATGATGAATGCAACATTATCTAATGGAAATTTTGTAGAATCTTCTTTTATTAGAACGAATTTATATGAAGCAAATCTTGAAGGTGGTATTTTTGAAAAAGCTAACTTTACAAGTGCCAATTTAACAAGAGTAAACTTTAAAGGAGCTTCATTGATTGAGACAAACTTCACTAACAGCAATCTTTTTGAAGCAGATTTAACAGGGGCTAATATTTTAAATGCTACCTTTGAAGGTGCCAATTTAAATAACGCAACTTGGATTGATGGAACTAAATGTTCTTTAGTTTCCATTGGTAAATGTAATAAATAAAAAATTCCTAAGAATATTTACTTTATTTTATTGGTTTTATTTTCTGATTAATAACAAGTACCGCTCCAATTATTAAAATAGGTAAGCCTATTATTAAATCTTGTTGCCATTCAAGGTTTTCAAATACAGTTGAAATTAATAAAGCAAGTACAGGCATAACAACCCCTACATAACCCGCTCGTCCAGCCCCAACTTTCTCTAATAATCTTAAATAAAAGATAAAAGCAAATATTGAACCAACGATAGATAAATAAGCGAGGGATGCAATGTAACTGAAGCTATATTCAAATAATAATTCAGTACCTTTTATTTGAGTGATTAATAATGTGACCAGTGACCCATAAAGCATTGAATACGCAAGTGTTGGTATTAATGAAAAATTATTATTTAAGTTCCTTTGGTGAACCATGTTACCTGTTGATGCAGAAAATGTACCAAGTAAAGCTAAAAATAATCCAATGTGTGTTCCATTAGCTAAAGAAAAATTAAAGATCTCATCATTAAAGATGATTATAATTCCAATCATTCCAATGGTTGCACCAATTAAAGTCTTTAATGAAGGTTTCTTTTTAAAATAAAACCCTTCTCCTAAAATATTCATAATAACTACCGTTGAAAAAACAACTGCTGGAAATGCACTTATTAAATAAGTGTTTGATAAATAAAAGAAAACGTAGTTTAGAGAATAAAGACAAACCCCAAAGAGTAAAAACCATAAATGTTCATTTAAAGAAAACTTAATATTTTTTTTCTTATAAATTAGATAAATAAAGATAACTATTCCAGCTATTAAAAACCTATAAAATACTGATACTAACGGATCAACGTAACCTAATTGAAATTTGATGACATACCAAGTAGGAGACCAGCAAAAAAGTGTGACAATAAATAAGATAAAATTGTTCATTACTAAACACTTATAATCAATCAATCTTAAAAAAATATAAGATTAATCCAACAATTTTAAGATATAAATTTAAGTAAACAAATTATATGGCAACAGATACTTTTCATTGGGGATGCAAGCATAGTTGGAGAGCTAGTGCGAAGAATACGATGTGGTGTGTTATCGGTTGTTCTATTGGAGATTTTGGAACTATTTTATTTTTTCAGTTAAGTAAAATTCCTTTTCCAGTTTTAGGCATTATGACTTTAGCAATCATTAATGGTTTACTCACTAGTATTATGCTTGAGACTTATATTTTAATGAAACAAAAATTTGATTTTATCAGTGCTTTAAAGACTGCTTGTGGCATGAGTTTTATCTCAATGGTTAGTATGGAAATTGCAATGAATGCTACAGATTATTTTTTAACTGGTGGAGCGATGCTAACTTGGTGGGTAGTACCCATTATGTTAGTAGTTGGTTTTTTAACACCTTGGCCTTATAATTACTGGAGACTTAAAAAATTTAACCAAGCGTGTCATTAAATATTTAAATGGTTAAGAAAAGCTTTAATTAATTGTGAAAAAACGTTTATCAGGTTGCAGTGAATGTGGAGATGATACAGCCATCTTAACACAAGTGAGTTCAGGTCCTGAAGTCGTCTTACTTTGCACTGATTGTTATAATCTCAAACATTCAAATGAAACACAAAACCACATAAGTTATGAAGAAGAAAAAAGTTAAGAAGGCAAAAATTATGAAGGTAAAAATTAAGAAATCTGCACCTAATTTCTCTGCTCACGTTTTAAGCTTAGATAATGAGTAGGGACAATAATTCTAAAGGGATAGTTTTAATACTGATTGCAATGAGCTTGTTTGCAATCCAAGACTCGTTAATTAAATTTATATTTGAAAAATCTGCTCTTTATGAAATCTTCTTTGGAAGGTATTTGATTGCAGCAATGGTACTTTTTATTTATCTAAGTTTTAAAAGACAGAAAGTATCTTTTAAAACACATTATCCAGTATTAACTTTTGTAAGAGTGTTGTTACATTTTATTGCTTTTTCAACTTTTTTTATCTCTATTACTTATATGCAATTAGCAACTGCTAATGCTTTATTCTTTTCTTGTCCTTTTTTTGTATCTATCTTTGCTAAATTTTTCTTAAAAGAATTTATTGGGATTAGAAGATGGTCAGCTATTGCCTTTGGTTTTTTTGGTGTATTAGTCGTTTTAAATCCTAATTTTGAAAGTTTTGATTATAGAAATTTATTACCAGTATTAAGTGCTTTATTTTATGCAGCATCAATGACTATTACTAAATACACATCTGATAAGGACGATGTAAACACTCAGTTATATTATTTTTATTTAATTGCTCTTGTTTTGTGTGGCATCATTTATGTCTTTATGGGCAATGGTCAATTCAACAACACTGATTTTGATCCAACTACACAGTTTATATTTAGAGAGTGGTTTACAAACTTTGATTATACTTGGAAGTTTATATTATTTTTTGGCGTAGCAGCATCTATTGGGTTCTTATGTATCTTTTCAGCTTATATCATTGCTTCTCCATCTGTTGTCTCATTGTTTGAGTATTCATTGATTATTATGTCAATGATCCCAGGTTATTTTTTATTTAATGAGATTCCATCTCTTAGAACTTTGTTAGGGGTCATTTGTATTATTTCAGCTGGGGTTTATATTTACTTTAGAGAAGGCGTTAGAAAACAGTATGTTGCATCTAAAATTCCAACTAGAAGATAAATTAATTAATTATCTAAATATTATTAAATTTTGAACACTATTAATTAAAACATGGTAAAATACTATAATGGCAGATCAGATATTACCTTTTGTTTATATGTTAGGGATACTCTTATTAGTACTCCCAGCTTTTCTACAATCTAATTCTAAATTAAAACAATTCTTAACCAATCTTACTATTTGGATTGTCATTATCCTTCTAATTCTAACTATTATTTATATATTTAAATAATAATGAAAAATATTTACCATTCAGATATTTATCAATTTAACACACCCGTTAGTAGTTACTGGGAAGATCATTCAAGTGAAAATTTAAATCTAGATAAAGTTAATAAAGATATCAGCTCAGAAATTGTTGTAATAGGAGGAGGGTATACTGGTCTATCCTGTGCAATTAATTTAGTAGAAAATCATAATTTAGATGTCATTTTAGTTGAAGCTGGAAAAATAGGTTGGGGGGCTTCATCTCGTAATGCAGGTTTTTGTTCTCTGCCGCCAAGCAAGATGTCTTTTAAAAAAATGCAAGCAATTTACGGCAATGATGAAACAAAAAAGTTCTTTAAAAACTCTGTTGAAGGATCAAATTATACAAGAGATATCATAAAAGAATATAATATTGATTGCGATGTAACGGGGGATAGTAATTACGTTGTTGCCCATCATCCAAATAAGTTTAAAGATATTCAAGAACAAGCCAAAGCTTACAAAGAAGAGTTTGGCATTGAAACTGAGATTTATTCAAAAGAAGACTTTGATAAAATTGGCCATGGGGGCACAGAGCAATTTGGAGCTTTTTCTTATAAACCTGGTTTTGCAATTAATCCTCTTAAGTTTGTTAATGGCATTGCAAAATATGCTTTATCTAAACAATTAAAAATCTTTGAACACACCAAAGTTGATAAAGTTGAAAAAGATAATGGCGCTTATATTTTAAGGACGAAAGAAGGATCTATCCGTTCAAAAAAAATAGTCGTTGCAACAAACGGGTTTTATCAAGAAGGCTTAATTCCAGAGATGAATTCAAGAATTTTACCAGTAATCTCAAATATTATTGTCACTAGACCATTAACCGAGCAAGAAATTGACCAACATAATTTTAAAACATTTTCACCAATAGCTAACACTAAAAATCTTTTATATTATTATCGAAAGTTACCTGACAACCGAATTTTATTTGGCACTAGAGGAGATTTAAGCGGCAGTAATCAATCTAATTTAAATATGTCTAAGAAAATGGAAAAGTTTTTAAAAGATATTTTTCCTAAATGGAAAGATATTAATATTGATTATAATTGGCGGGGATTAATTGCTTTATCACAAAAATTAACTCCCTCTATTGGTAAAATTGATAATGAAGAGATTTATTATGGATTTGGCTATAATGGGGTTGGAGTGAGTTCTGCTCCTTGGACAGGTAAACAATTGTCTAAGTTAGTATTATCAAACAGTAAAGAGTTGGATATTTCAAAAATTTATAAAGGATTACCTAAGAAATTTATCTTCCCTCAGTTAAGAACATTTTATTTTAGATTAGCTGTTTGGTTTTATGCAATTAAAGACAGATTTAATATTAGCTAATTCCTTCACCTAGACACCTGATTTTATTCTATATTTGTAGTTTCAAAATCACATTGATAATGCTCTAAGAACCTATTATTTTTAAAATCGTATTTTGACATAGTCATGCTAGGTTTTGTATCCCCATCAAATACAATCATTTGAAACCCTAATTCATAATCTGCAAATCTTGCAGTAACCTGGTTTTCACCAATATCTAATTTATTAGCTTCAATCATAATAAATTCACCCTTATCTTTATCAAAGTATTCAAGCCCTACAGCTTGCATTGTAAATTTTAAAGGGTCATAAAGTTCTTAAAGATAATTACTTAATGGTAGTTAAAGAAATTAAGAGAGCCTCATCAGAATGAAAAAGACTAAGTTTTATTACTAAAAATAAAGACGGTACATGAAGTTAACTGAGACTACTGTTAAGATAATAACTAGTAAGTATAGGGAAATATAATCTTTTGGAGTTAACATGGTTTATAAATACTCTTATTGTTAGCTACTAGCTAGCTTCTTTTTAGGATCATAGAAAGGTTTTTCAGTAACCGTTGCTTTAATGATTTTGTCATTCATTTTAACATCAAGCACTGTACCAATCTCTGAATTGTTAATTGAAACCATTGCAAGGGCTATGTTTTGTTTTAGTCTTGGTGAATAAACTGCAGAAGTTATTTTACCAACTTGCTGATTGTCTTTTAAGATTTCCCAAAAGGTAGTGTTAGGTCCAGTTAAAGGTTCACAATCCAAGATAACTCCTACTTGCTTTCTTTTAACACCTTCTTGATTTATTTTTTGTAACGCATCTTTACCAATAAAGTTTATATCGGTATCAAGGTTCACAAGTCTTCCTAAATTTAGTTCATAAGGGTTCGTGTTTATATCTGCATCTGCATGATAAGATAACATTCCACCTTCAATTCTTCTAATTGATGATGTGTGACCTGGTTTTAATCCATGTGGTTTACCAGCTGCCATTATTTTTTCCCAAAGTTGATCACCCTTAGAGCCATCTCTTAAATATAATTCATAACCTAATTCACTTGACCAACCGGTACGTGATACAATTAAAGGAATGCCATCTAAATCTAATTCTCTTAACCAATAATATTTAAGATCATTAATACTTTCACCAAATAAAGCTTCCATAATTTTCCCAGAATTTGGTCCTTGTAATTGAAGAGGGGAGACATCAGGTTCTGAAATTTTAACATCAAGATTTGAATTTACAGCAACGCCTTGTGCCCATAATAAAATATCACTATCTGCAAGAGATAACCAATAATGGTTTTCTTTTAATCTTAATAAAACTGGATCATTTAAAATTCCACCTTCATTATTTACAATTAAAACATATTTACATTGACCAACTGAAAGTTTTGATAAATCCCTTGGTGTTAAGAGTTGAATAAATTTTGTAGCATCTGGCCCTGTAATTTCTACTTGTCGTTCAACTGCAACATCACATAAAATTGCTTCATTAACTAAATTCCAAAAGTTTTGTTCAGGAGATCCAAAGTCACGAGGAATGTACATGTGATTATAAACTGAAAAACCAGTCGCACCCCATTTAACTGTTGAATTAAAGTAAGGAGATTTTCTAATCTGAGTTCCAAAACCGAAATTTTTCTTATCATCCATCTTTAAAACCTATTAATTATTTAATTATTTGAAAAGTTAATTATTACCCTCGCACTCAATTGTCGCAAATGCAGTTAGTTGCTGAATTTCATCAGGCTCTTTACTGAACACTTCATCCATCTGTTCATCATTGAATTTCTCGCTTAATTTATCAACTGTACACTGGCAGTATATTTTAGCCCCATCTGCACCAATATATGCTTTAGAGTTAGTGTAACAACCAATATACAATTCCTTCTCATATTGAGGGCTTAAAGCATGACTTTTAGAGGTAAAAAGGAGGATAAAGATTAATAAATATTTATATCTTTTGATCATATTCGCCAACTTTGCCAGTTTTTTGTAAAAGGTCATCAATAAAATCAAAGATCTTTTTCTTTCTCTCATCTGAAGTTGGGCTTTCGGTTACAATAACCAATGATGGTTTATTAGATGATGCTCTAATTAATCCCCATGATCCATCTTTAAAAGAAAATCTGATACCATTAACCGTTAGAACTTCACTAATTTCTTGGTCATCAATTTTAGTTTTATTATTTTTAATTTCATTTACTTGTTTAACTAATTCTTCAACCACTTGATATTTCTCTTCATCTTTACAAAATGGAGCCATCGTTGGTGTTTGGAACGTATTAGGGAGTTCTTTAATAATTTCATTCATAGATTTATTTTGATTATCTAATAAATGACACACATGTATTGCTGAATTAATTCCATCATCATAACCAAAACCTAAAGGTTGATTAAAGAAAAAGTGTCCACTTTTCTCAAATCCAGCTAAAGCTTTTTCAGTATTAACTTTTCTTTTAATGTGTGAGTGACCTGTCTTCCAATAAATTGTTTCACAGTCATTTTCATTTAAGACTTTATCAGTTGCGTACAATCCAGTTGATTTTACATCAACGATAAATTTAGAACCTTTATGAGTTTTAGATAAATTTCTTGCAATCAATAATCCAATTTTATCTGAAAATATTTCATCACCCGTATTATCAATTACACCAACTCTATCGCCGTCACCATCAAAACCAAAGCCAATATCAGCATTATTATCTTTTACAGCTTTTGCTATTGCATGTAACATCTCTAAATCTTCTGGATTTGGATTATATTTTGGAAAAGTCCAATCAAGATCACAATCGAGTTCTATTACTTCACAACCAATACCTCTTAAAATTTCAGGTGCAAATATTCCAGCTGTCCCATTACCACAAGCAACAACTGCTTTAATTTTCTTTTTGATTTTATTTTTATTTATTAAATCATCTTTATAAATTTGCTGAAAACCTTCTATTTGTTTTTCACTACCTTCGCCTTTTATGAAGTTTTCATTTAAAGTAATCTCTTTTAATTCTTTCATCTCTTCTGGTGCGTGGGTTAAACCTTTTTTGATACCCATTTTAACTCCAGTCCAACCATTTTCATTGTGACTAGCGGTTATCATTGCAACAGCATCTGCATCTAAATTAAATTGTGCAAAATAAACAGTAGGGGATAGGGATAAACCTATATCTTCAATATTACATCCCGTTGAAAGTAGTCCTTTTTTAAGAGCAGTTTTAATTTCTTCACTGTAAGATCTATAATCATGACCCACAATTACTCTTGGGTTAGTTTTTTTAGTATGTTTAATAATTTGAGTGCCTAAACCTTTGCCTAGATTCTCTATTCCGATTCTGTTTATATCCTTCTCATACAACCACCTCGCGTCGTACTCTCTGAAGCCATATGGATCTATTTTTAAATTTGTTGTCATTGTTAACCTTTCTTACATTCATTTTATTTTTTTATTGATAATTTTTTTATATGTTCTATAAATGTTCTGTTGATTAATGATTTATATGGTGTATCAATGCTTTCAGCATACAACATGTAGTTGTTTTGCAAAAAAAAACAAAAAAAAACATAAAATATGAATAAAATTCTATCACAAGCACTTAAGAAAGCTGTCTCCGAATATAGCCCGGATAATAGAGAGCTTTCAAAAAATAAAGGACCAGATTTATTTTCACTTAGCAATGACACAGAACTTTTTCAAAATGAAAAAGGTATCATTATTAAAATTGATAGATCAAGAGATAGTAAATTAACAGACTTTGGTAAAGCAACTTTAAAAGATAGATACTTAGGTCATAACGAATCTTTTCAAGATTTGTTTGCTCGTGTTGCAAGTTCATATGCAGATGACAATTTACATGCACAAAGAATTTATAACTACATTAGTAATTTATGGTTCATGCCAGCAACTCCAGTTTTATCAAATGGTGGAACTAAAAGAGGTTTGCCAATTTCATGTTTTTTAAATGAAGCATCAGACAGTTTAAATGGAATACTTGATCTATGGAGTGAGAACGTTTGGTTAGCTGCTAAAGGTGGTGGGATTGGAAGTTACTGGGGTAACCTTAGATCTATTGGGGAAAAAATTGGTAAAGTTGGAAAGACATCAGGAATAATTCCATTTATTAAAGTAATGGACTCGTTAACGATGGCGATTAGCCAAGGTTCATTAAGAAGAGGATCTGCAGCTTGTTATCTTCCAATTGAACATCCTGAAATTGAAGAGTTTATTGAAATGAGAAGACCTACAGGTGGTGATCCAAATAGAAAAGCATTAAACCTTCATCATGGTGTTTTAGTATCCGATGCATTTATGAGAGCAGTTGAAACAGACGGCCAGTGGGCATTAAAAAGTCCTGCTGATGGAACTGTACAACAAACTATCTCTGCAAGAAATTTATGGATTAGATTATTAACTGCAAGAATTGAAACGGGTGAACCTTATATTATCTATATCGATACAGTTAACAGACAAATTCCTCAACATCACAAACTTGCTAACCTAACTGTTAAAACTTCTAACCTTTGTAGTGAGATCACATTACCTACTGGAATAGATAAAAATGGAAGAGATAGAACTGCGGTTTGTTGTTTATCATCTTTAAACTTAGAAAAGTATGATGAGTGGAAAGACGACAACGTTATGATTAATGATGTTATGAGATTTTTAGATAATGTATTAACAGATTTTATTGAAAGAGCTCCAGAGCAATTTGATGATGCAAAATATTCTGCAGAAAAAGAAAGAAGTGTCGGCCTAGGTGTTATGGGTTTCCATTCTTACTTACAAAAACATAGTATTCCACTTGAGTCTGTTATGAGTAAAGTTTGGAATAAAAAAATATTTAAACATATTCAAGAGCATGTAGATCAAGCTTCAAAAGATTTAGCTGATGAAAGAGGAGCTTGTCCAGATGCTGCTGATTATGGTTTTAATGAAAGGTTTTCTAACAAAACTGCTATTGCACCAACTGCATCAATTTCTATTATTTGTGGTGGAGCATCCCCTGGAGTAGAGCCAGTTGCAGCAAATAGCTATACTCATAAAACTCTTTCAGGATCTTTTAACGTTAGAAATAGATACTTAGTTGAATTATTGGAAAAACATGGAAAAAATACTGATGATGTATGGTCTGTAATTACAACAAATCAAGGTTCAGTATCTCATTTAGATTTTTTAACTGATTTGGAAAAAGATGTTTTCAAAACTGCTTTTGAATTGGATCAAAAATGGATTATTGAATTAAGTGGAGATAGAACGCCTTTTATATCTCAAGCTCAATCAATTAACTTATTTGTACCAGCAGATATTCATAAAAGAGAACTACACAAAATTCATTTTGATGCTTGGAAAAAAGGTTTAAAGAGCCTTTATTACTGTAGATCAAAATCAATTCAACGTGCGGAAAACGTTAATGACACTAAAGCAACAGATGTTACCGCAAACGTTTACAAATCAAAACCACAAACAACTGAACAACCAGAATACGAGGAGTGCTTATCATGTCAGTAGAAAAAATGGATGCTAAAATTATCCAACCACCAAAAGAAGAAATAGTTCAACCACAAAAAATGGGACTACTAGTTGAAAATCCAGTTTACAAACCATTTAGATATCCATGGTGTTATGATGCTTGGTTAACTCAACAAAGAATTCACTGGTTACCAGAAGAAGTGCCACTTGGTGATGATGTTAGAGATTGGCAGAAAAATTTAACTCAGTCTGAAAAAAATTTATTAACACAAATTTTTAGATTTTTTACTCAAGCTGATGTTGAAGTACAAAATTGTTATTTAAGACATTATACAACTGTATTTAAACCTACAGAAGTTTTAATGATGATGACTGCTTTTGCTTCAATGGAAACAGTTCACATAGCTGCATACTCTCATTTACTTGACACGATTGGAATGCCTGAGTCAGAATATTCTGCATTCATGAAATATAAAGAGATGAAAGATAAATACGACTACATGCAAAATTTTGACATGAGTTCAAAAAAAGATATTGCATTAACAGTAGCTGTATTTAGTGCATTCACTGAAGGTCTTCAATTATTTGCAAGTTTTGCAATTTTACTTAACTTCCCAAGACATAATAAAATGAAAGGGATGGGCCAAATCGTTACTTGGTCAGTAAGAGATGAAACGTTGCACTGTAATTCTATGATTAGATTGTTTAAAGAGTTCATTCATGAGAACCCAGAAATCTGGACTCCTGAATTAAAAGCAGAACTTTATAAAGCATGTAGAACAATCATAGAGCATGAAGATGCTTTCATTGATTTAGCTTTTGAAATGGGTCCTATGGAAGGTCTTACAGCGCAAGATGTGAAACTTTACATAAGATTTATTGCTAACAGAAGATTATCTCAACTTGGATTAGAACCAATTTATGATGTGGAAAAAAATCCACTTACTTGGTTAGACTCTATGTTAAATGCAGTTGAACATATGAATTTCTTTGAAGGTCGTTCTACTGAATATTCTAAAGCATCAACACAAGGAACTTGGACAGAAGCATTTAGTTAATTTTACCTTAAACCCATATGTGCAGAAAGTAAGAGACACTATGAGTGAAGTAAGTAATTTTTTTTCTAAAAGACGATCTGTTATGGCTAGGAAAATGTCATCCGAACCAATTGACAAGAATGATCTAAATGTGATTATAGAGGCAGGTTTAAGAGTTCCAGATCATGGAGCTCTAAGCCCTTGGAAGTTAGTAATATTGCAGGGTGATGCATTAATAAATTGTGATAATCATATTATATTATCAGAATTTATTAGACTTAACCCAAATACAGATAAAAAATTTCAAGAGAAAGAGTCAAAAAGACTACAGAGAGCAGGTGCTGTAATAGCTGTTCTTTCAACACCATCGGAACACCCAAGTATCCCTCAATGGGAAATGCAACTATCATCTGGAGCTGTTTGTATGAATCTGCTAGCTTGTGCACAATCTATGAATTATGCAGCTCAATGGCTAACTGAGTGGTATGCATATAATGATAAAATGTTGAGTCACTTAGGAGGAAAAAAAGGAATAGATCAAATATCTGGTTTTATTTATATAGGTCACAAGATAGAGGAGCCTATTGAGAGAAAAAGACCAGATCCATTTGAAGTAGTCACTTTTTTATAACAAATAATTTTGGATTGGTTGTAAATTTTTATTAATCATCATATGAAATATAAAAAATATTTTAGAAAAACTAGCCTTAAACAAGAAGGTATTGGAGAGCATTTTCTTAATGAAATAGCCTCTAAAAAACCTAAAAATTTTCTTGAGATTGGTGTGTTTCATGGTGTTACTGCAAGAAATGTTTGTGAGCTATTAAACAATATTCATGGAAGTGATTTTAAATACATAGGGTTAGATTTGTTTAGTGAAAGTGCTGAAAATGCAAATGAAGTTATTCCAAATACTAAATTTAACAATCCATTAAAAAGAATATATTTTAAATATATTTTAAGACAAGATCCATACTCACTTGAGGCGGTAGATTACCTTTTAAAAAAATTTAAAGAAAATGTTCATTTGATTAAGGGGAACTCCAATCAACTATTAAAAAAAATGGATATGACACAAATTGATTATGTATTTTTAGATGGAGGACACGCTTATGAGACAGTTATAAATGATCTTCAGTATTCAAAACCAGTTTTAGAAAATAATGGTACTATTCTTTGTGATGATTATAATTTGGGTAATGCACCTGGTGTCAAACAAGCAATTGATGAATTTGTTAACGACAACAATCTTAAGTCAGAAATTATTTTTGAAAGATTTGCTAAAATAGAAAAAAATTAATTATCTTTGATTTAACTGCATAACTTTTCTATGCTTATTACCCTTGTAACTAGCAAGAGGTCTAATTAATTTATTGGCGGCATGTTGCTCCATGATATGTGCTGACCAACCCGTAATTCTTGAAATTACAAATATAGGGGTAAAGAAATCAGTATCAAATCCCATTAAATGGTAAGTAGGTCCTGTTGGGTAATCAACATTTGGATAAATATTTTTTTCCTCAATCATTACTTTTTCAACAATGTCATAAATTTTTTCAAATGTTTTATCTTTTTTAATAATTGCTACTCTTTTAAAATATTCTCTCATTGTAGGAACTCTTGAGTCACCACTTTTGTAAACTCTATGACCAAATCCCATTACCACATCTTTATTTTTCAAAGCTTTAGTGATCCATTTGAATGCATTTTCAGGTTTTTTAATTTTTTTCATCATATGCATTACTTCTTCGTTAGCACCACCATGAAGAGGACCTTTTAAACTAGCGATTGCACCTGTTATTGCTCCATGAATATCAGACAAACTGCTTGTAATAGTTCGAGCTGTAAAAGTTGAAACGTTAAAACTATGTTCGGCATATAGAATTAATGATACATCAAAAGCTTTAACAATTTCTTTGTTTGGAACTTTTCCAAAACACATATGAAAAAAGTTTTCAGAAAAACTAAGATTTTTCTTTGGAGCTATAATTTTTTTTCCTTTTCTAAGTCTATAAAACGCTGCTAATGCAGTAGGTGTTTTTGCAAGAATTCTAATCGACTTTCTTAAATTTGCTTTTGAAGAGTTATCCTTAGTTTCTTTGTCCTCAAGACCCATAACACTCACAGCAGTTCTTGCTACGTCCATTGGATGAGATTTTTTAGGAATTTGTTTTAAAATATTTATTAAATTTTTTGATAAAGTTATTTCTTTAGATAATTCTTTCTTAAATTCTTTTAGTTGTTTTTTATTTGGTAATTCTTTATTTAAAATTAAATATGCAACCTCTTCAAAATCACATCTTGCACATAAATCTTGAGCCGCATAACCTCTATAAGTAAGAGAGTTGATTTCTGGCATAACTTTTGAAATTTCTGTTTCATCAACAACTATCCCCAGTAAACCTTTTTTAATATCATCACTCATTATTCATGCCCTTCCGTACTAAAGTTATAAATTTTTTCATCTAATGAATTATATTTTTCATATTCAACTAACTCGTAAAGTCTTTTTCTAGTCTGCATTTTATCAATAATATTGTTTTGATGTCCACTCTCAAAAATGTCTCTAAGACCATCTTCTACATTTTTCATAGCTAATCTTTGTGTAGTTACTGGATAAATCACAATATTATACCCAAAATTTTCTAATTCTTTGTAATTGAATAACTTAGATTTTCCAAATTCTGTCATGTTAGCGAGTAAATAACACGACAGTTCTTTTCTAACTTTTTCAAAATCTTTTTCATCATGTAAAGCTTCTGGAAAGATAATTTCAGCTCCAGCATCAATATACGCCTTACATCTATCAATCATTTTATCTATTCCCTCAACTCCTTTAGCGTCAGACCTTGCTATGATTTTAAAATTTTCATCTTTTTTAGCAGCAACACATTCTTTAATTTTCTTAACCATTGCTTCAGTTGAGATTAACTCTTTATTATCTAGATGCCCACATCTTTTACGTTCTACTTGGTCTTCTAAGTGTACAGCTGCCACCCCAAATTCTTCAAAAGTTTTAATAGTCTCATCACAAGATTTAAAGCCGGTGTCGATATCAACTATGGTAGGTAAACTTGTAACTCTTGATATTAAATAAGATCTAGTACTAACATCTTGTAGTGTAGTTAGACCAATATCTGGAAATCCCAAATCATTTGCCATAACTCCACCTGATACGTAAACAGCGTCATAACCAATTTCTTCAATTAGTTTTGCTGTTAGTGGATTATAAGCACCTGGAACTCTTAAAATTTTATTTGATTTTAGTTTACTGACAAAGTCAGCTCTTTTTTGACCAGGTTCTTTATCTACAAAATGCACTAAAAAATTCCTTTTTTTGTATTTTTCTTTATCTGACTTCTTTTAACCTGGATATTTAATCTATTTAACTCTCCAGCTTTCAAGTTTTTAAGATTTTGAACAACTTTTAAGAAACGTGCACTTTCTTTCTTATCTAAAATCCCATCTGTTAAAGTTAGGAATTTATTTATATAATTTTGTCTTTTAAATGGACGTGCTCCATATGGATGAGCATCTGCTCTATCTAATTGTTCTGTAATTTTTTTACCATTATTTAAAGTGACAACAACTCTTGCACCAAATGATTTATTTTTTGGATTAGGATCATGATATTTTTTAGTCCATTTTTTATCTTCAAAGGTAGTAATTGATTTCCAAATTTTTATAGTGCTTTTTCTATTAGCTCTTTGTTTAGTATATGATTTAACATGATGCCAATCAGCATCCTCAAGAGCTACAGCAAAAATATACATAATAGAATGATCTAATGTTTCTCTGCTTGCATTGGGATCCATTTTTTGTGGATCATTTGCACCAGTTCCAATTACGTAATGAGTGTGATGACTTGTGTAAATATCAATTTTTTTGATTTGATTTAAACTTGGAATTTTTTTATTAAGTTTTTTGGCAATATCTATTAGTGCTTGAGACTGGTATTCAGCTGAATATTCTTTTGTATAGGTCTCTAGTATCGCTTTTTTAGATTCTTTCTTCTTAGGTAGAGGCACATTATATAAAGCTTTCTTACCATCCAATATTCTAGCTATAACACTGTCTTCACCTTCATAAATTGGACTTGGAGCACCTTCACCACGCATAGCCCTATCAACTGCCTCGATTGCAAGTTTACCAGCATGAGCAGGAGCGTAAGCTTTCCAGCTAGAGATTTCACCTTTTCTAGATTGTCTTGTTGAAACTGTTGTATGTAATGCTTGCTGAACTGCTTGGTAAATTGTTTCAGTATTTAACTTTAACATTGTTCCCAAACCTGCTGCAACACTTGGTCCTAAGTGTGCAATGTGATCAATTTTATGTTTGTGTAAACAAATTCCTTTAACTAAATTAACTTGAACCTCATATCCTGTGATAATTCCTTTTAATAAATCTAGTCCACTTTTTTTTGTTTGTTGAGCTACACTTAAAATAGGTGGAATATTATCTCCTGGGTGACTGTAATCTTCTGCTAAAAAGGTATCATGGAAATCAAGCTCTCTTACAGCTGTTCCATTTGACCAAGCAGCCCACTCACAATCAAATTTTAATTTTGAATCTATACCAAATAAGCTTGCACCATTTTTTCTTAGATGCTTAAGGGCCATTTCTCTTGAGGAGATAACAGCTTTTCTGTTTAAAGAAGCAATAGCAACTGAAGCATTATCAATTATTCTATTAATAACCATTTCAATAGCTGCTTTATCTAATTTTGCATTGTCAGAAGCTATTTCAGCAATTTTCCATGCCAGTTGATTTTTTTTAGGTAAATTAATTTTTGATGGGTAAACTTTAACTTTATGTGAAATCATTAGGCCTCCTTAATTATGCAGACCTATTAATAGTAAGAAAAAAAATTAAATCAATCTTTTAAGTAAGTAGAAACTATTTTTTCAACACCGATAAAGTCTTTTATTAAATGATTATGGTAAATTTCGTTAGAATTTTTTTCTGTATAACCATTTTCTAATAAAATAACAGGAACAGATGCGGCTTTTGCAGCATTTGCATCAGTTTCACTATCACCAAACATTAGAGATTTTTTTACATCACCACCAATAATTTCAATTATACTTGTTATGTGTCTTGGATCGGGTTTGCAATAATCAAAAGTATCTGATCCAGCTACATACTCAAAATAATCATAAATTCCAATTTTTTTTAAAAGATCAATTGCTAAATGTTCTTGTTTGTTAGTACAAACTGCCATTGAAATTTTTTTTTCTTTACACCACTTTAAAAATTCTTTCACACCGTTAATAAGTGTGCTTTCTTTAATAATATTTTTTCCATAAAAATTAACAAAATCCTTAACCATTTCAGCTTTAATTTTTTGGTCATCAATTTTACCAAACTCTTTTTTGGCTTGTCCCCATATAGATCTACCAATCATTGCCCCAGCTCCTTGTCCGACCAGATTTCTTATATCTGCTGTAGATTTTGTTGGATAACCATATTTTTTCATTACATGATTATGGGCATTCATCAAATCAGGTGCCGTATCAACCAATGTTCCATCTAGGTCAAATAATATTGAGTAATTTTTAGTCATTAATAAAGTATTTTTAAGAAATAAATTGTGAATTAAGATATCTATACACTTAATATAAAAATATTTCTAGATGAAACAAATAAATTCTAATATTGAACAAGAAAAACTTCGTAAATTTTTTATCAAGTCTGGTGTAAAGATGATTGGTCCTGAAACTATTTTTTTTTCAAAAGATACAAAGATTGGAAAAAACGTTACTATTAATCCATATGTTGTCATTGGAAAAAAAGTTAAAATTGGCAATAATGTAATTATCAATTCATTTTCGCATTTAGAGGATTGTAAAATTAAGAATAAAGTTGAAGTTGGACCCTATGCAAGATTAAGACCAGGTACTACTCTTGAAGAAGGATCAAAAATTGGAAATTTTGTAGAAGTTAAGAAAAGTACAATTGGAAAAAAATCAAAAATTAATCATTTATCATACATTGGTGATAGTGAAATAGGCAAAAGTGTAAATGTAGGAGCTGGCACAATTACCTGTAATTATGATGGTGTTAAAAAAAGTATAACAAAAATTAAAGACAATGTATTTATAGGCTCTAATTCTTCATTAGTTGCACCTATTACTCTTGAAAAAAATAGTATTGTTGGTGCTGGCTCAGTGATCACAAAAAAAGTTAAAAAAAATTCATTAGCTTTAACTAGAAGCTCTCAAACAGAAGTTAAAAACTATAAAAGAAAAATAAAATAATATGTGTGGAATTATAGGAATAGCAAGCAATAAACCAGTATCATCTGCAATCATCAACTCTCTTAGAAAGTTAGAGTACAGGGGTTACGACTCTTCAGGTATTGCAACTTTATCAGATGGTATATTAAATGAAGCTAAATCTGAAGGTAGAGTTGATATTTTAGAAAAAAATCTTGCAGTTAAAAATATGTCAGGTCCAATTGGAATTGGTCATGTTAGATGGGCAACCCATGGAATTCCAAATACTATTAATGCACATCCCCATTCATCAGAAAGTGTATCTGTAGTACACAATGGTATTATTGAAAATTCTACTATTTTAAAAAAATATTTAATTAAAAAAGGTCATGTATTTAAATCTCAGACAGATACAGAGGTAATTGTTTATTTAATTACAGAGTATTTAAAAGATCTTAATTTAAAGGATGCGATTATTAAAACTCTAAAACAGCTTCATGGAAGCTTTGCTTTAGGAATAATTTTTAAAGATCAACCTGATCTTATAGTGGGTGCAAGAAGAGGGTCTCCACTTGCAGTTGGTTATGGTCCTAACGAAAATTATTTAGGATCAGATTCTTATGCTTTAAAATCTATGACTAATAAAATTTCGTATTTAAATGACGGAGAATTTTGCATTATAAAAAAAGACCAAGTTGAGTTTTTTGATGAGGAAGGCTTAAAAGTTAATAAAAAAGTTTTAGAATTATCTTCAAAAGAGCAGGATTATGACAAAGGTGATTTTAAACACTTTATGGCTAAAGAAATTGAGGAACAGCCAACAACATTAAAGAATTGTATAAATGAGTATGTCGATAAAATTAACAACGATATCAATATTTATAATTTTCCATGGGATATAAAAGAAATTTCCTCAGTTACTTTGATTGGCTGTGGAACAGCTTACCATTCTTGCTTAATGGCAAAATATTGGTTTGAAGAAAATACTACACTTGATGTAACAATTGATGTTGCATCTGAGTTCAGATATCGAAAAAATAGATTTAAAAATGATAATTTATACATTTTTGTTTCTCAGTCTGGCGAAACAGCAGACACATTTGCTGCATTAGATTTATGTAATAAAAATAACATGAAAACTTGCAGTGTGGTTAATGTTATAGAAAGTTCTATTGCAAGAGACTCTAAATTTGTTTTACCAATTCATTGTGGACCAGAGATTGGTGTAGCTTCCACAAAAGCTTTTATGGGTCAAATGCTGGTTCTTTATATTTTAGTATTAAAATTAGGAATTTTAAGAAATGATTTAGATAAAGATTTATATTTGAATAAAATTAAAGACTTAAAAACATTACCCAAGTTAGTTGAACAAACTTTACTTACAGAGAGAAAAATCCAAACAGTCTCTACTTCATTTACAGATGCAAAAGGTTCGATGTTTTTAGGCAGAGGTTTTTCTTATCCAATTGCATTAGAGGGAGCGTTAAAATTAAAAGAATTAGCATATGTGCATGCTGAAGGGTATCCAGCTGGTGAAATGAAGCATGGTCCTTTAGCTTTAATTGAAGATGGAATGCCAGTAGTTGTTTTAGCTCCAAGAGATAATTATTATAAAAAAACAATTTCTAATATGCAGGAAGTAATAGCAAGAGGTGCTAAAGTTTTATTGATTACTAACAAGAGCAAAGATGAAGTTTTTTCAGAAAATATCTGGGAAACTATATTGGTTGAAAGTGCTAATGATGACTTGTTACCTTTTTTATTAACAGTTCCTTTGCAAAAATTGGCTTATTATTCAGCTCTTAAAAAAGGTTATGATATCGACAAGCCTAGAAATCTGGCAAAATCCGTCACAGTTGAATAATAATTAAACTCTGCTACAACACCCCTAGGTTGAAAATGAAAAATTGGAAAATAAATAGCTGGAGAAATTATCCTGTAAAACACATTCCTGAATATCCTAATCAAAAAGATTTGGATGGTGTTTTAAGTAAAATTAAAAATTTCCCCCCATTAGTTTTTGCAGGTGAGACAAGACACTTAAAAGAACAGCTTGCAGATGTTGTTGATGGAAAAGCTTTTCTATTACAAGGTGGAGATTGTGCAGAAAGTTTTGCAGAATTTCATCCAGATAATATTAGAGATACATTTAAACTAATACTGCAAATGTCACTTGTACTTACTTATTCTGCCTCATTACCAGTTATTAAACTTGGAAGAATTGCCGGCCAATTTTCAAAACCAAGAAGTTCTCCTGTTGAAAATATAGATGGTGTTGAATTACCTAGTTACCTAGGAGACAATATTAATGGAATGGAATTTAACGAAAAGTCAAGAGTTCCAGACCCTAAGAGACTTTTCAAAGCTTATTCTCAATCTGCATCAACACTTAATCTTATAAGAGCATTTTCTCACGGCGGTTTTGCTGATCTTAAAAAAGTGCATACTTGGAACTTAGGTTTTATTAAAAACTCTCCAGCTGCTAAAAAATTTAAAGATTTGGAAGACAGAATAGCAGATGCACTTGCATTTATGGATGCATGTGGAATTAATTCAGATTTTAATAGAAGATTAAAAACAGTAAACTTTTGGACTTCACATGAAGCTTTACTTCTTCCATTTGAGCAAGCAATGACAAGAGTAGATTCTACTACAGGTGAATATCATGATACGTCAGCTCACTTTGTTTGGATAGGAGATAGAACAAGACAGCTAGATGGTGGACATGTTGAGTTTTGTAGAGGAATTGAAAATCCGATTGGAATTAAATGCGGACCAACATTAAAAGCAGAGGACTTAATAAATCTTTGTAATAAAATTAATCCAAATAATGAAAAAGGTAAAATAACTTTAATTTCAAGATTTGGACATGATAATGTTTCTAAATTTTTACCAAAATTAATTAGAGCAATTAAAAAAGAAGGTTTAAATGTAATATGGTCATGTGACCCTTGTCATGGAAATACAATTAAAGCTACAACTGGATTTAAAACAAGACCATTTAATAGTGTTATCAAAGAAGTAAAAAATGTTTTTGAATGCCACCAAAGTGAAGGAAGTTATGCCGGTGGATTACACATTGAAATGACAGGTCAAAATGTTACAGAATGCACAGGTGGTGCTCAGAAAATATCTGATCAAGATTTATCTAGCCGTTATCACACTCATTGCGATCCAAGACTTAACGCTAATCAAGCATTGGAGCTAGCTTTTTTAATTTCCGATGAAATTAAAAAAAATGCTGCTTATTCTAAAAAAAATATTAAAGCGGCATCTTAAAGCATTGTATTAGACATAATTTCGTTTAAATTTTAAATAATGAAACCACTAGAAAAAGCAAAATTTATAAGCAATTGGATTAAAAATTACGTAGAAAAGATGCCAAGTAAGGCTCAATCTTTAGTCATTGGAATTTCTGGAGGAATAGATTCTTCTGTATCAAGTACATTGAGTGCAATGACGGGTATAAAAACAATTGTTTTATCTATGCCTATTAAACAAAAATTATCACAACATGACTTAAGCTTAAAACATCAAGAGTGGCTTGTTAAAAATTTTGATAATGTTGAAGCTCACACACTAAGTTTAGATAAATTATTTGAAGCATTTCAGGGCACGCTATCCAATTTTGATAGTGAACATGGCATGGCTAATTCTAGAGCAAGAATTAGAATGACTACTCTTTATCAAGTAGCTGCTGCAAACAAGGGTATCGTAGTCGGTACTGGAAATAAAGTTGAGGATTTTGGAGTAGGGTTTTATACGAAGTATGGAGATGGTGGGGTAGATATTTCTCCAATTGCAGATTGTAACAAATCAGAAGTATGGGAAATAGGTAAATCCATTAATATTCTCCAAGAAATAATCGATGCTGCTCCAACTGATGGATTATGGGATGATGGCAGAACTGATGAAGGTCAGTTAGGTCTTAGATATGAAGAATTAGAAGAAGCAATGAATAATGTTAATTCAATAAATCGTGAAAAATACGAAAAAATAAGAAATATAAACTTGCATAAAATGGAGCCAATTCCAGTTTGCAAGATTCCCAACTAATCTAAAAGATTCACAAATCTACAATTAAAGTATAATTCTAAAGTAATGAATAAAGATATTTTTTTAACAAACAACCTTAGCAACAAAAAAGAAAAATTTGTTCCCTTAAATAAAGAAAACATTGGTATGTATGTTTGTGGTCCAACTGTTTATGATAACCCACACATAGGTAATGCAAGACCTCTTGTCATTTTTGATATTTTATACAAAGTTTTAAAATTAAAATATGGGTATGATAAAATAAATTATATAAGAAACATTACTGATGTTGATGATAAAATAATTAAATCAGCAAAAAAAAAAAATATTTTAATATCTAAGTTAACGAACAATGTTATTAATGATTTTAATGATGATTGTAATTATTTAAACTTAGATAACCCAACACAACAACCAAAAGCTACAGATCATATTGATCTTATGATTGAAATGATATCATCTTTAATAGAAAAAGATTTTGCCTACGAGGCAAATAATCATGTTTACTTTGAAGTAAGTAAATTTGTAGATTATGGAAAACTATCTAATAAAAAATTAGAAGATTTAATTGCAGGATCTAGAGTTGAAGTTTCAGAGAACAAAAAAAAATCTGAAGACTTTGTTTTGTGGAAGCCTTCTAAAGATGATGAGCCTGCTTGGGATTCGCCCTGGGGTAAAGGAAGACCTGGTTGGCATTTGGAATGTTCTGCAATGTCTAAGAAATACTTAGGTGACGTATTCGATATTCATGGAGGTGGAATAGATTTGATTTTCCCTCATCATGAAAATGAAATTGCTCAATCAAGATGTGCTAATGATACTAAAGTTTTTGCAAATTATTGGATCCACAACGCATTTATTACTATGTCTAATGAAAAAATGGCTAAATCTACAGGCAACATAATAAAGATTAAAGATTTTAAAGACAAAGTTGATGGACAAGTTTTAAAACTTGCTCTAATGAGTGCCCACTACAAACAGCCATTGGACTGGAGCGAAAAGCTTCTAGAAGATTGTAAAAATACTATTGATAAATGGTATGAAGTTTATTTACCATCAAATGATAAAACAGTTTTGAATGAAGATATTTTATCTCCGTTATATGATGATTTAAATACACCTGGTTACATTGCAAAGTTACATCAGCTTTATGACAAAGCTTTAAAGGGAGGTAACGAAGAAAAAAATTTATTCGTATTAGCTTGTAATTTCATTGGTATTTTAAATAAAACAAAAGAAGAATGGATTGAGTTTAAAAAGAAAAAATCATCGATTAATGAGGGTGATATTTTAGAAATGATTGCACTTCGAAATAAAGCAAGAGAGGACAAGAATTATAAAGAAGCAGATATCATTAGAGATAAGCTTTTAGATAAAGGGGTTTTAATAGAGGACAAAGGTGGTAAAACAATTTGGAAACTAAAATGAGTAAAGAACAACTTTATATATTTGATACAACACTAAGGGATGGTGCACAAACGCAAGGTGTTGATTTTTCTATAGATGATAAATTAAAGATTGCCTTAGCTTTAGATAATTTAGGTATTGATTATATTGAAGGTGGTTGGCCAGGAGCAAACCCTACTGATACTGAATTTTTTCAAAAAAAACATTCATTTAATAACGCTAAACTAACATCATTTGGAATGACTAAAAGAACTGGTCGTAGCGCAGATAATGATCCGGGTCTAGCAGCGCTTATAAATTCAAACACGCCAGCAGTTTGTATTGTAGGAAAATCTTGGGATTTTCATGTTGATATAGCCCTTGGTATTTCTAATGAAGAAAACTTAGAAAACATCAAGGAGACAGCAAAACACTTTGTTAAAGAGAATAAAGAGTTCATGTTTGACGCAGAACATTTTTTTGATGGATATAAAGCTAATCCAAATTATGCTTTATCATGTCTTAAAACAGCATTTGATGAGGGAGCACGATGGATTGTTTTATGTGATACTAACGGTGGAACTTTACCTCATGAAGTTACAAAAATTATAACAGAAGTTTCTAAAACTATACCTGGGAAAAATTTAGGCATACACGCTCACAATGATACAGGTAATGCCGTTGCCAATTCTTTAGCTGCAGTTTGGTCTGGGGTTAGACAGGTGCAAGGAACCATCAATGGTTTAGGTGAAAGATGTGGTAATGCTAATTTAATGTCATTAATTCCTACTTTCTTTTTAAAGAAAGATTTTGCAACTAAATTTAATTTAAACATTAAACCAGATAATATTAAAAAATTAACAGAATGTTCTAGATTATTAGATGAGATCTTAAATAGAAAACCCAACAAACATCTTCCATACGTTGGTGCCGCTGCTTTCTCTCATAAAGGTGGCCTTCATGTATCAGCTGTTCAAAAAGATCCAAAAACGTATGAACATATTAACCCTGAAGAAGTTGGAAATTCTAGAAATATTGTAGTTTCTGATCAATCAGGAAAATCCAATATAATCTCAAGATTAAAAACTATTGGTATTGAAATAAAAGAAAGTGACCCTAAAATTAAAAAACTTTTAGATGAAGTAAAAGATAGAGAGTTTATTGGTTATAGTTATGACGGTGCTGACGCATCGTTTGAATTATTAGCTAGAAGAATTATTAGCAAGATACCAAGATATATATTGATTAAAGAATATGATGTTTCTGTTAAAAAAGATTCATCAGGAGCAATTGTTTCTTCTGCAAAAGCACAGCTTGAAGTTGATGGTGAAAAGATTATGTGCACAGGTGAAGGAAACGGTCCTGTTAATGCATTAGATAATGCCATTAGACAAAATGTGGATCGATTAAATAAATATTCAAAATATTTAAAAGATTTAAAATTAGTAGATTATAAAGTTAGAATTTTAAATACAGGTACAGAAGCGATAACTAGAGTTTCAATTGAAAGCACTGACTCAAAAGGTAAAAACTGGTTCACGATTGGTGTCTCAGCAAATATAATTGATGCTTCATTCAAAGCGCTGGTTGATAGCTTGGATTACAAATTGTTTAAAGATAATGCTCCAGCAAGTCTTTAATGTCATCTAATAACATTTCATTTATTTTACATCAACCCCAATTATCTGAAAATATTGGAGCTTGTGCTAGAGCTGTTAAAAACTTTAACTTTAAAAAATTAGTTATTGTTAAACCAAAACCTATTTTTCCAAATGATAAAATTCTAGCAACTTCAGTTGGTGCAAAAGATCTAATTATTAATGCTAAAGTCCATGAAACATTAGAATCTGCCTTAAAAAAAGTAGACTACGTTATTGCAACGTCTGCAAGATTTAGAAATAAAAATATAAAACACATTAATCTAGAAGACTTAAAAAAAATTGATTTTAATAAAAAGATAGCCTTTTTATTCGGTTCTGAGGCATCTGGTTTGTCTAATAATGAGATTAGTTATGCTAATTATACTATGCAAATCCCGACTAATCCTGATTTTAAATCTTTAAACTTGTCTCATAGTGTCATTATTATTGCTCACGCAGTTGCAAGTATCATTAATTTAAAGGGTGCAAAGTTTTCTAAATCAAAAAAAATAACTTTAGCTAACAAGAAGGATATTCAAGCAATGACCAATTTATGTATCAAAAAATTAGAAGAAAAGAATTTTTTTAAACCTTTGGAGAAGAGACCTATAATGCTTGAAAACTTAAGAAGCATTTTTTATAAAATGGAGCTTTCTGAGAAGGAAACGCGTATTTTGTCCAGTGTATTTGCAAGTTTGTCCAAAAAAGGTTGATTGACAAAATAATGAGTAAGTTTATAACCCCACTTAACAAATGACAAAAAGAATAAGTGCTAAACATAAAATAGATAGAAGGTTAAAGATTAACCTATGGGGAAGACCTAAAAGTCCCTTTAACAAAAGAGACTATGGTCCAGGACAACACGGTCAAGGAAGAAAAGGAAAACCCTCCGATTACGGAATTCAGTTACAAGCTAAGCAAAAATTAAAAGGTTACTATGGTAATATTAACGAAAGACAATTCAGAAATATTTACAAAAAAGCTACCATGTTAAAAGGGGATACAGGTGAAAATTTAATTGGATTACTTGAAAGAAGATTAGATTCAATTGTGTACAGAGCAAGATTTTCAACAACTGTATTTTCAGCTAGACAACTTATCAACCATGGTCACGTTAGAGTTAATGGTAAAAAAGTTAATATTGGGAGCTATGTTGTTAAAGAAGAAGATGTAATTGAAATCAGAGATAAATCCAAACAGTTAGCTTTTATTGATATTGCTTTAGCAAACAAAGAAAGAGAAACTCCAGAATACATTCAGCTAGATGAAAAAAATAAAAAAGTTACTTTTGTTAGAACACCAAAGTTTGATGAAGTTCCTTATCCAGTAATAATGGAACCTAATCTAGTAATTGAATATTACTCTAGATAGTAAATATTTATTTTTTATAATTAATTTGTTTATCCTCAAGCACTTTCTTGAGTTCACCGTTTTCATACATTTCTTTAACTATGTCACAGCCACCAACAAATTCACCTTTAATATAAACTTGTGGAATAGTTGGCCAGTCACTAAACTCTTTTATACCTTCTCTTAAAGGCTGAGATTCAAGAACATTGATCCCTTTATAATTGACTTCTAAAATTTTTAGCATGTTTGATACAGCCATAGAAAATCCACACTGTGGAGCATCTGGTGTTCCTTTCATAAATAAACATACTTCGTTTGTATCTATATGATTTTGAATTAAATTTTTTGTGCTATCGTCCATTATTGTTCCTTTGTTTTAATTGCTAATGCGTGAAGTTCGTTACCCATTTTTCCTTTTAAAGAATTATATACCATCTTGTGTTGTTCAATTTTGCTTTTTCCAGAAAATTTACTTGAAGTAATTGTTGCTGAGTAGTGATTGCTATCTCCAGCAAGATCCTGAATTTCTATTATAGCATCTGGTAAAGCTTCCTTAATAAGTGTTTCAACTTCTTTTATATCCATTGCCATTTTAATTATCCATGTAGTTAGTTAACCAATTTGTATGTGATTTGATCAAATCGTCAATTGATACTTTTGTCTTATCATCAATTATTAAACTATCTTCAATTACTGATCCAAGTTCATCAAAATGTACTGAGTTTTCTTGAAGTATTTTAGTAGCACTTTCTAGATCATCTTTGCTAATTTCCGCAATGTATCTTCCCTGGTCTTCACCAAATAAATATTCAAACTGATTAATTAAGTAATTTGGTTTTTTAAGTGTTGCACCTTTTTTACCTTTGATACACATTTTAGAAAGAGCTGTAATTATACCTCCTAAAGAGACATCATGAGCAGACTTAATATACTTTTTATCAATAAGTTTTAATATTGTTTCACCATTATTTTTTTCATTAAAAAGATTAATTTCAGGGGGAGGCCCATTTTTTTCATTTAAAATATCTCTTGCAAATAAACTTTGATCAAGATGACCTTCAGTTTTACCAATAACTAAAAGTACATTATCAGCTTCCTTTAAATCCATTGTAACCATATCTTGATAATCTTTAATTAAACCAACACCTCCAATTGCAGGAGTAGGTTTAATACCAATATCTTTAGTTTGATTGTAGAAAGAAACATTTCCCGAGACTACTGGAAATTCCAAGTAAGCACTTGCTTCACCTAAGCCTTGAACACATTCAACAAACTCACCCATATTTTCCTCATTTTCAGGACTACCAAAATTTAAACAGTTAGTAATTGCAATTGGTTTTGCACCAACTGAAATTAAGTTTCTCCAACTTTCACAAACAATTTGCTTTCCACCACTTAATGGATGAGCCCAACAATATACAGCAGATGAATCAACAGATGCTGCAACTGCTTTATTTGTGCCATGAACTCTAACAACCCCTGCATCTCCACCAGGTTTTTGAATAGTATCACCCATGACAGTGTGATCATACTGTTGCCAAATCCATTCTTTGCTACAAACATTTGGATTAGATAGTATTTTGTTTAAAACATTTTTTACCTTTAAGGTTTTAAATAGGTCTTTTTCAATCTTAATCCTTTTGGGTAGTTTCGCTTTTTTCCATTTCCGGTCATACATAGGTGAGTTCTCAACTAATGTGTTAACAGGAATGTCTGCTACTTTTTCTTCATCAAAATAAAGTTCAATTTTTTTACTTTTTGTTGTTTTACCAATAACAGCAAAGTCTAAATTCCATTTATCAAATATTTTTTTAGCCATTTCTTCTTTACCATTTTCTAAAACAATAAGCATCCGCTCTTGGCTTTCTGATAACATAATTTCATAAGGGGTCATATTTGCCTCTCTACAAGGAACTTTATTTAAATTGATTTCAATTCCTAAATTTCCTTTTGAAGCCATTTCGATACTTGAAGAAGTTAATCCTGCAGCACCCATATCTTGAATAGCAATAATTGAATCTCCTGCCATTAACTCTAAACAGGCTTCTAATAATAGTTTTTCTGTAAAAGGATCTCCAACTTGAACGGTTGGTTTTTTCTCTTCAATTTTATCATCAAAAGAAGCTGATGCCATACTAGCACCATGAATTCCATCACGACCTGTTTTTGAACCAACATATATTACAGGCTTTCCTAAACCTGCAGCTTTTGAATAAAAAATTTTATTTTTTTTAACATGACCTAAAGTCATTGCATTTACTAAAATATTACCGTTATAAGACTCATCAAAACTAGTTTGTCCTGCAATTGTTGGAACCCCCATGCAATTTCCATATCCCCCTATACCGTGAACAACACCACGTAATAAATTTTTAGTTTTTTTATGTTGGGGCGAACCAAAATGAATTGAGTTTAAATTAGCTATTGGTCTTGCACCCATTGTAAAGACATCTCTCATAATACCACCAACGCCAGTTGCAGCACCTTGATAGGGTTCAATAAATGAAGGGTGATTGTGACTTTCAATCTTAAATACAATTGCATCATCATCACCAATATCAATAACACCAGCATTTTCACCAGGTCCTTGAATTACATTTTTTCCTTTAGTAGGTAAGTTTTTAAGGTGAAATCTTGAAGATTTATAAGAACAATGCTCATTCCACATTGCTGAGAAGATACCTAGTTCAGTAATATTGGGAACTCTTTTTAATAAATCACAGATTTTTTTATACTCATCTTTTTTTAAACCATGATCGATTGCAAGTTGCTCGTTAACTATCATTATTTCAAATTATTAATTAAGTTTTCAAAAAATATTGAACCATCTTCACCTGATAGAGCAGGGTCTATCATTCTTTCAGGGTGAGGCATCATTCCTAACACATTTTTTTGTTTACTAAATACACCAGCTATATTTTGTAATGAACCGTTTGGATTACATTGCTCATTAACATTTCCGTTTTCATCTGAGTAAAATAAAGCTATTTGATTATTATCATTGATTTCTTTAATTTGATCATTAGAACAAAAGTAATTACCTTCATTATGAGCTATATGAAACTCATAGACGTCTTTTTTATCATCTTTAAAATAAGAGTTATCTTTGTTGTTAGCTTTAACAAAAATATTTTTGCAAATAAATTCCAGGTATTTATTTCTAAGAAGTACACCTGGCAGCAAACCAGATTCAACTAAAATTTGAAAACCATTACAGATACCCATAACTTTACCCCCACCTTGAGCAAAGTTTAGAATTGATTTCATAATTTTTGATTTTGATGCCATGCTTCCACATCTAAGATAGTCCCCATATGAAAAACCACCTGGTAAAACCACTAAATCACTTTTTGGCAGTTCAACATCATTATGCCAAACCATTTTATTTTTAAAGCCAAATTTTTTTAAAGCAACATCCATATCTCTATCACAATTAGATCCAGGAAAAGTTATTACGGATGAATGCATTATTTATTATTGTGATCCAATAATTTTAAAGTCTTCAATTACTAAATTGGCTAAAAGCTTTTTACACATTTCTTCAACCTTTGCTTCAGCTTTTTTTTTATCATTTTCTTTTGTATCAATTTCAAAATATTTTCCTTGTCTTACTTCATTGATACCTTCAAATCCCATACCATCTAAAGTTTGGTGAATGACTTTACCCTGTGGATCTAAAACATCTTTCTTAAGAGTTATAACTACAGATATTTTCATATTATTTTCTTTTTTTAATTGATCTTAATTTAGTTACATTGACAGAACTTAAGTTTGATTGTTCGTGTAATATACCAAGTCTTTTAGCAACTTCAGTATAAGCTGGAATTAAATCACCCAAGTCTTTACGAAACCTGTCTTTATCTAGTTTTTTATCCGTAATGCTGTCCCATAATCTACAAGTATCAGGGCTAATTTCATCAGCTAAAATAACCTCATTTTTTTCATTTTCTTTAAGTCTCCCAAACTCAAGCTTGAAATCAATTAGTTTAATTCCAACACCTCTGAACATTCCAATCATAAAGTCATTTATTCTTAAAATCATTTTTTTAACTTTTTCTAATTCAGATTTTGTAGCCCAATCAAAAGCCAAAATATGCTCTTCTGCAATAAGTGGGTCCCCTAAATCATCATCTTTTAGACAATATTCTAATAAAGGTTGCTTTAAAATTGTTCCATCTTCAATACCAAGTCTTTTAGTAATAGAACCTGTTGCAACATTACGAACAATAAACTCAATTGGAATAATCTCTACCAATTTAATAATCTGCTCTCTCATATTTAATCTTTTAACTAAATGATTTTTAATCCCAATTTGAGTTAGGTTTGATAAAATATGTTCTGATATTCTATTATTTAAAACACCTTTACCTTCAATAGTTGATTTTTTTAAGTTATTAAAAGCTGTTGCATCATCTTTAAAATATTGGATGACTAAATTTTTATCAGACGTTGCATAAATTATCTTAGCCTTACCTTCGTATAATTTTTTACCTTTTTTCATTATTTAAAAACTCTTCTAAAGATTAAGTCTACATTTTTAAAGTGTGATGAATAATTGAATATAGCCTTCAACCTTTTTGAAGAGATTTTAGCCATTATGAATTCATCACCTGAAATAACGTCAAATAAATTTAAGTTTTCTGCAAAACATTTTTTTGCATAGTTTTGAACCATTTTATAAGATTGCTCTCTACTTAATCCTGATTTTGTTAACTCTAACATTACTTCTTGTGAAAAAATTAAACCTTTAGTTATATTTAAATTTTCAACCATTTTTTTTGGATAGACAATCATTTTATCTAAAATATTACTAAGTCTAACTAAGGCAAAATCTAAAGTTATATTAGCATCTGGACCAATATTTCTTTCTACACTTGAATGAGAAATATCTCTTTCGTGCCATAGTGCAATATTTTCTAGGGCAGGGATAACGGCACTTCGAACCATTCTTGCAAGACCGGTTAAATTTTCACTTAGTATTGGATTTTTTTTATGAGGCATTGCAGATGAACCTTTTTGGTCTTTTGAAAAAAATTCTTGCACCTCATAAACTTCTGTTCTTTGTAAATGTCTAATTTCAATTGCAACTCTTTCAACAGAGCCTGCAATAATTCCAAGGATTGAGAAATAAAAGGCATGTCTATCCCTTGGTATTACTTGAGTTGATATAGGTTCAACTTTTAAACCAAGTTTTTTTGCAACATGTTTTTCAACGTTAGGATTGATATTTGCAAATGTTCCAACAGCACCAGAAATTGCACATGTCGATATTTCATCAATTGCATCAACTAATCTTTTTCTATTTCTTTTAAATTCTTCATAAAATGAAGCTAATTTTAAACCAAAAGTTATAGGTTCAGCATGAATTCCATGACTTCTACCCATACAAGGAGTGTATTTATATTTTTTGGCTTGTTTCTTTAAAACCTTTAGAATTTGATCGATATCACTAAGTAGAATTTTACCTGATTGAACTAATTGAATATTTAAACTGGTATCTAGAACATCAGAAGAGGTCATACCTTGATGAAGGTATCTTGCTTTAATCCCCACTTTTTCAGTAACTGAGGTTAAAAATGCTATTACATCATGCTTAACTTTACTCTCTATTTGGTGAATTCTTTTAACGTTTATTTTAGCTTTTTTTTTAACAATTGATGCAACACCTTTAGGAATTTGACCTAATTTTTCCATAGCCTCAGCTGCTGCAACTTCTACATCAAGCCAAATTTGGTATTTATTTTCTTCTGACCATATGTCAGTAAGCTGTTTTCTAGAATATCTTTCAATCATTAATTATAAGTAAGGGGGCTTAGAATAACCTTTAACAGATTCTGTAAAGATTTCATAACCATTTTCAGTAATACCCAATGTATGCTCAAATTGTGCTGATAAAGATTTATCTTTTGTAACTGCTGTCCAACCATCTTTAAGCATTTTTACATCCCATTCACCTGTATTTATCATTGGCTCAATTGTAAAAGTCATGCCTGGTCTAAGCTCCAACCCTGTGTTTCTTCTTCCATAATGTAAAACATTTGGTGGTTCGTGAAATGTTGTGCTTATTCCGTGACCACAAAAATCTCTAACAACTGAGTAACCTTTTTTTTCTACAAAAGATTGTATTTCATATCCAATATCACCTAATCTTAATCCTGGTTTAAGTAAATTTATTGCTCTCATCATCGACTCGTATGTAGCATCAATTAAGTTGTTAACTTTAACAGGAGTTTTTCCAATACAAAACATTCGACTTGTATCACCATAATGTTCATCAACTATAGCTGTCACATCAACATTTAAAGCGTCACCTTCAACTAAAATTCTATCAGAAGGTATACCATGACAAACAACATGGTTTAAAGAGGTGCATAATGATTTTTTAAAACCTCTATAAAATAATGGAGCTGAGTAGGCACCATTGTCTCTTATAAATTCATAACCTAATTTATCTATAAATTCAGTAGTCACACCTGGCTTAATATTATCTGTAAGCATATCAAGAGTTCTTGCTGCAAGATTTCCAGCAACTCTCATCTTTTCAAATTTTTCTAAATAATCAGGCATTAATAATTTTAATCTTTTTATCTATTTTAATTTCTTTTGAACTTATTTTACATTGATAAGCTAAAAAAATAACTCCAGCTTTTTTTGCAAGTAAATAATTTTCATAATATTCTTTATCAATGTCTTTTGCTATTTTAAAATTTTCCACACCTTCTATTTGGACTAAGAATAATAGATAGGATTTATAACCTTTTTTAACTGCTTCTATAAGAGTTTTTAAATGTTTTGAACCTCTAGCAGTAACTGCATCTGGAAATTCTGCAGTTTTTTCTTCTCTAAATAAAGTAACATTTTTAACTTCTACAAATATTTTTTGTTTATTTTTTTCAACTAAAAAATCAAACCGTGTTTCTTTATCAAAAAATACCTCAGGCTTAATACTGTCATTGTTTGCAACTTCTTTAATTAGATTATTTGATAAACCATGGAAGGCAATTTTGTTTGCAAAATGGGTATTAACACCTACTAAATTTTTTTTAACTTTAATTATTTCAAGAGTATATTTTAACTTTCTTTTAGGGTCGTCATTTTTAGATACATAAACCTCATTTCCTTCATCCAATAAACCTTTCATAGACCCAGTATTAGGGCAATGTGCCGTAACAATTTCCTTACTAATTTTAACGTCTGTAAAAAATCTCTTATATCGTTTGATAAGTTTGCCTTTAATTAAAGCTTGGGTAAATTTCATATTTAAATTATATATTTAATAATGAACCAAAATACAAAATTTAATGCCGCAATACTTATCATTGGTAATGAAATTCTCTCAGGAAGAACACAAGACACTAATACTAGTACAATTGCTCAATGGTTGAATTCAATTGGTGTAAAAGTAAATGAGGTAAGGGTTATACCGGATATTGAAAATACAATTGTTGAGACTGTTAATCATTTAAGAAAAGCTAATAATTATGTGTTTACTACTGGCGGTATAGGCCCAACCCACGATGATATTACTGCTCAATCTATCTCGAAAGCATTTAACCTTGAGTATGAAATTCATAAAGAAGCCTTTAAAATACTAGAAGCTTATTACAAAGTAGGTGAGTTTAATGAGGGTAGACAAAAAATGGTATGGATGCCACGTAATGCTGACTTAATATTAAATCCAACAAGTGGTGCACCAGGATTTAGTGTTGAAAATGTTTTTTGCTTACCAGGAGTTCCTTCAATTTTAAAATCAATGTTAGGTGGGTTAAAAGATAAAATTGTAGGAGGAGATCCGATATTAAGCCATACGATAAGCTTAAAAACTGTCGAAAGTGAAATTGCAAACTCTTTAACTAATGTGCAGGATGATAATAAAGATGTTGAAATTGGAAGCTACCCTTTTTTTCATGCAGGTAAATTAGGTGTCTCAATAGTAATACGATCTGAAGACCAACTTAAAATTGATAAGTGCAGTTCTGAAATTTTAGAGTTTGTTAATCAAAAAAAAATAGAAGTAGTAGTTAGATAGTTAAATGCTTTATTTCGCTTATGGAAGCAATCTAAATCATTTTCAAATGAAAAGAAGATGCAAAGATAGTGTTTTTTTAAAAAAAATAAATTTAACTAATTTTAAATTAACCTTTAGAAGCAAATATAGAGCTGCTGATATAGAACTTAAAAAAAACTCAATTGTTCCAGGAGCTTTATTTGAAATATCTAAAAGTGATGAAAAAAAATTAGATGTTTATGAAGATTATCCAGTTCTATATAAAAAATATTATTTTACATATTATGGAAAGAAAGTAATGACCTATACAATGACTAAAAAAACTTTATTTTCATATCCAACAGAACGATATTTAAATATTATAAAGAGAGGTTATAAAGATTGTAATTTAGATAATCATATTCTTAAAAAAGCATTAAAAGCTTAATTAAAATATTGATATGATTTGTTAACAAAAAGAAGTTGAGTTATAAATAAAAACAGTTAAACAAATGAAAATAGTACATGCCCTCGTGGTGAAATTGGTAGACACAACGGACTTAAAATCCGTGCCTTTTTGGAGTGCCAGTTCGAGTCTGGCCGAGGGCACCACAAAATGAGAGATAAGGTATATTTAGTATTTGATAAAACTAAGGCTTCCTTAAAGATTAAACCAATTCTAATTAAAAAAGTTAACATTACATCCTTAAAAAAATCCAACATAATAATTGTTTTAGGTGGAGATGGTTTCATGCTTCAAACTTTAAAAAAATTACACAAATATAAAAAACCTTTCTATGGAATTAATTCTGGTAACTATGGTTTTTTGATGAATAAATTTTCTAATGAAAATATTATTAAAAATTTGAATATTTCTAACAGTATAAAAATTTATCCTCTACAAATGACTGTTACTAATAAAAATAACCAAATAAAAAAATCAATAGCTATTAATGAAGTGTCAATATTGAGACAAAGCAAACAGGCATCATCAATTTCTATTACAGCTAATAAGAAAAATATTATTAAAAATCTAATCTCTGATGGTGTATTAGTTTCAACACCAGCAGGTAGTACAGCTTATAATTTATCTGCACATGGCCCAATTTTGAATTTGGATTCAAGAAAATTAGCAGTTACACCTATTAGTCCCTTTAGACCTAGAAGGTGGAAAGGTACAATTGTTAATGATAAATCTAAAATTTTAATAAGAAATTTAGATACAAATAAAAGACCCATTAGTGCAGTTGCAGATAATTTTGAAGTTAGAAATGCAAAAATTATTAAAATTCAGGCTAATAAGAAAATTAGCTTTGAATTATTGTACGATAAAAATAACAGTCTTCATAAAAAAATAAAGATTGAACAAGCACGAAAAGAAACTACAAATAATTAAGTGATGGTGCCCCCGCACGGAGTCGAACCGCGGACCTATTGATTACAAATCAATTGCTCTACCAGCTGAGCTACAAGGGCATAACTGATTTCTATTAAGAAATCTTAAACTAATCAAGAATTTTTTTTCAAATAACTTAAATGATGGAACACAATCGCTGCACTATTCGAGATATTTAAGCTTTCTACATCTTCATTTATATCAATCTTAACAAAAAAATCTGTGTACTTTCCAGTATGTTCTCTCATACCAAAACCTTCAGATCCAAATAAAAGAACATTTTTTCCTTCCCATTTAATATCTGTAAAGTCTTTTTCTCCTCTTGCGTCAAACCCATAAACCCAAAAATTCTTTTCTCTTAAATTTTTAAGTGTAGAATTTATGTTTGATACCTCAAAAATGTTCATATGTTCCATGCAACCACTTGCGGCTTTATACATAAGTTTACTATCAGACGGGAATTGTCTTTCTTTAACTATTAATCCATCTATATGAAATGAAGAAGCGCTTCTAATTAATGATCCAATATTTCTTGGGTCAGTTACTTCATCAATACAAACAAATGTTAATTTATTTTTACCTTTTATAAATTCTTTTAAGTCGGGTTGATCGATATGTTCCACTTCTGCAATGTACCCACCGTGCATAATTTGATCTTTAGAAGTGTACTTATCTAATTCTTTTTTTGATTTAAAATAAACCTTAACGTCCTCAAGAACATTTTTCTTTGGGTTTTTTCTGTGAATATTTTTTTTACTTTCTTCTGTTAAAAAAACTTTTAAAACCTTTCTTTTTGGGTTTCTTAAAGCCTCAATAACAGCATGTTGACCAACGATTAAAAAAGATGATTTATTCATAAATTATCTTTGTTTTATACGTATTTTCCTCGATTTTCACAGTAAATCTCGTGTTGCAATTGCATAATAAAAATATATAAAACGCATGTTGTTTGAAGCTTTATTGAACAAGGGGACACTTCCCCAAAAAGGAGGGGTTCCAGAGCGGTCAAATGGGGCGGGCTGTAAACCCGTTGACTTCGGTCTTCGAAAGTTCGAATCTTTCCCCCTCCACCACTCAATAAAATTTTTTATGACAATGGAGTGTTATTCTTGATGTTGTGCGGGTGTAGTTCAATGGTAGAACGCTAGCCTTCCAAGCTGGATGTAAGAGTTCGATTCTCTTTACCCGCTCCAAGAAAAAAAGAAATTATTAATAAAACTAAAACTGAGGTAAAAAAGTAATGTCAAAAGAAAAGTTCGTAAGAAATAAACCACACTGTAACATTGGTACAATTGGTCATGTCGACCACGGTAAGACAACATTAACGGCTGCTATCACAATCACATTAGCAGAAGCTGGTGGAGCAAAAGCGGTTGCTTACGATCAGATTGATAAAGCCCCTGAAGAAAAAGAAAGAGGGATTACAATTTCAACTGCACATGTTGAGTACGAAACTGAAAAAAGACACTACGCACATGTTGATTGCCCAGGACACGCTGACTATGTAAAAAATATGATTACGGGTGCAGCTCAAATGGATGGCGCTATCTTGGTAGTTAACGCTGCTGATGGTCCTATGCCTCAAACTAGAGAACATATTCTTTTAGGAAGACAAGTTGGTATTCCTTCAATTGTAGTTTACTTAAATAAAGTAGACCAAGTTGATGATAAAGACATGATCGAACTTGTAGAGGAAGAAATTAGAGAACTTTTAACTTCTTACAAATATCCTGGTGAAACAACTCCTATCGTTAAAGGTTCTGCATTAGCTGCCGTTGAAGGTAGAGATGAAGAAATTGGAAAAAATTCTATCTTAGAATTAATGAAAGCTGTTGATGAATTTATTCCTCAACCAACTAGAGATGTTGACAAACCTTTTCTAATGCCTGTTGAGGATGTTTTTTCAATTTCGGGTAGAGGAACTGTTGCTACTGGTAGAGTTGAATCGGGTGTTATTAAAACTGGGGAAGAAGTTGAAATTGTTGGTGTTACTGAAACTAAAAAATCAGTTTGTACTGGTGTTGAAATGTTCAGAAAACTTCTAGATACTGGTGAAGCAGGTGATAACGTTGGTATTTTGTTAAGAGGTGTTGAGCGAGATGATATTCAAAGAGGACAAGTTCTTTGTAAGCCTGGTTCAATTACACCACATACTAAATTTGAAGCTCAGGCCTATGTACTTAAAAAAGATGAGGGTGGAAGACACACCCCTTTCTTTACTAAATATAGACCTCAGTTTTACTTTAGAACAACCGATGTAACTGGAGAAGTTACATTACCAGCAGGAACTGAGATGGTTATGCCTGGTGATGATGCTAAATTCACTGTCACATTAATTACTCCAATTGCGATGAGTGAAAAATTAAACTTTGCTATTCGTGAGGGTGGTAGAACAGTTGGAGCTGGAGTAGTAACTAAAATTATAGAGTAAACTCTATAGGAGTGTAGCTCAATTGGTAGAGTGCCGGTCTCCAAAACCGGAGGTTGAGGGTTCGATTCCCTCCGCTCCTGCCAATAAGCTTAACAGTATATTATGAAGAATCCGATAAAATTTATCCAAGAAGTTAAACAAGAAGCCTTCAAAGTTTCTTGGCCCACTGGAAAAGAAACAATGCAAGGCGCATTGATGGTATTTGCTATGGCAGTTATCATGTCTCTTTTCTTTTTACTTCTTGATCAAGTGCTTAAATTTTTATTGGAAGCTTTACTAAAGGTAAGTATTTAATGAAAAATTGGTATATTGTTCAATCTCACTCAAATTTTGAAAATAAGGTTGCTGGATTAATTAAGGAAGAAGCTGAAAAAGCAAAAATTTCTGATAAAATTGAAGAAATTGTCGTTCCAACACACGATGTAACAGAAGTAAAAAGAGGAAAGAGAATTCAGAGAAAAAAGAAATACTTTCCAGGTTATGTTTTGATTAAAAGTGAAATGGATAATGATCTTTATCATTTAATTAAAAACTTAAAGCGTGTGAGTGGATTTTTAGGTTCAAAGGGCATCCCTGTTCCTGTTTCTGATAAAGAAATAGAAAAGATTTTAGGTCAAATAAAAGATGGTGTAGCTCAGCCAAAATCTGGTATAGAATACAACATTGGTGAAAAAGTTCAGGTCGTTGACGGTCCTTTTGCATCATTCAGCGGTATGGTTGAAGATATAGATGAAGAGAAATCAAGACTTAAGGTTTCTGTTTCAATATTTGGAAGACCAACACCAGTTGATTTAGAATATAACCAAGTAGAGAAAGCAAGTTAATGGCAAAAGAAATTAGTGGATATATAAAATTACAAATTATGGGTGGACAAGCTAATCCAGCCCCGCCAGTTGGTCCTGCTTTAGGTCAACGCGGTATTAATATAATGGAATTTTGTAAAGCTTTTAACGATAAAACAAAAGCATTTGCTGGAAAACCAATTCCAGTGGTTATCACAGTTTATAAAGACAAAAAATTTGATTTTGAAATTAAATCACCACCTGCGTCACACTTTATAAAAGAGGCGGCTAAACTTAAAAGTGGATCAAAAGAGCCAGGCAGAAGTATAGCTGGGTCAATTACAAAAAAACAAGCAGAAGAAATTGCAGCACAAAAGATGAAAGATCTTAACGCTCACGATCTTGAGCAAGCAGTAAAAATTATTGCAGGATCTGCAAGATCAATGGGGATAGAGGTTAAAGACTAATGCCATCAAAAAGATTTAAACAATTACCAAAAAAAACAAAAGACTTAACTGCTGATGTAATTGAAAATTTGTTAATATCTGTTAAAAAAAATTGTACAACAAAATTTGATGAATCAATTGATATAAGCTTTCAAGTAAACAACAAACAAAAAAAAGGTGAAGTAAACATTAGAACTGTAGTTAACTTACCTGGTGGAACTGGTAAAAAAGTTATAGTAGCAGTTGTTTGCGAAGATACTAAAGCACAAGAAGCTAAAGATGCTGGTGCTGATATAGTTGGTAGTGATGAATTTATAGATAAAATTAAAGCAGGTGAACTTAATTTTGAAAAATTAATTTGTACACCAGGAATGATGGTTAAATTATCTAAGCTTGGAAAAGTTTTAGGTCCAAAAGGATTAATGCCTAACCCAAAATTAGGTTCTGTTTCTGAAGATGTTAAACTAGCTGTAACAAATGCTAAATCTGGACAAGCAGAAATTAGAAATGATAAAGACGGAAATATTGGTGTAAGTATTGGTAAGAAATCTTTTCATGACGACCAACTTCTTAAGAATTTCCATGCTATTTTAGACACTTTAGAAAAAGAAAAAGGAAACCTAACTTTAAAAGGTGAATTAATTAAAAATACTTTTATAACGTCAAGTATGGGCGTTTCGTACAAAGTTAAATTAGGAAAATCTATTTAGTTATGATGAATAAGGAACAAAAAACGAAATATATTAGTGAAATGGAAGCTCAGTTTCAAAATAATGAAGCTGTAATGGTAACTCACTACCAAGGTCTTACTATGTCACAACTTGATGAGTTAAGAGCTGAAATGAGAGAGCATGGTATTAAATTTACTATAACTAAAAATAGAATTACTAAAATTGCACTAGAAAAAACTAAGTGCAAGGAACTTTCAAATCTATTTACAGGAGCTACTGCAGTAGCTTTTTCTAATGACGCAATAATATCAGCGAGAATTTTATCTAAATTTGCAAAAACAAACGAAAGTTTGAAGCTTTTAGGTGGAATTATGGGCAATGAAGTACTGGACCAAGCTGCAGTTCAAAATGTAGCAAATTTACCAACACTTGATGAGGCAAGAGCTAACATTGTAGGAATTTTAGCCACACCAGCGTCAAAATTAGTAAGTATTTTACTTGCACGATCCAAAAAAATGAGTAGTTTGAGCCCAGAAAATTCTTAAAAATAACCTAAAGAGTAAAAAAAAATATGCCTGATCTAAATAAAATTATTGAAGACTTATCAAGTTTAAATGTTGTTGAGGCTGCTGAGCTTTCAAAACAGCTTGAAGAAAAGTGGGGCGTTACAGCTATGGCTGCAGCGGCACCAGCGGCGGCGGCAGGTGGTGCAGCTGAAGAAGCTAAAGATGATTTCACAGTAATGTTAATTTCGGCAGGTGAAAAGAAAATTAATGTTATTAAAGAAGTTAGAGCAGCAACATCTTTGGGCCTTAAAGAAGCAAAAGATTTAGTTGAAGGTGCACCAAAAGAAGTTAAATCTGGTGTAAACAAAAAAGATGCTGAAGAGCTTAAGGCTAAGTTAGAAGCAGCAGGCGCAAAAGTAGAACTTAAATAAATTAATTAGAAAGATTTTATAACTGGTTAATTTATTAACCAGTGACTAGTAATAAATGCAATTATCTTTTACTCAGAAGAAAAATGTAAGAAAGAGCTTTGGAAAGCTTGCAGAAACTTTATCAATTCCAAATTTAATTGAAGTTCAAAAAAACTCATACAAACAACTTACAGATTTTGATAGTGAAGCAGGAGATTTATCAAAAGGATTTGATAGAGTTTTCAAAAGTATTTTTCCAATAGAAGATCTAAATGATAAAGCTACATTAGAATATGTTTCTTATAGACTTGAAAAACCAAAATTTGATACAGAAGAATGTATCCAAAGAGGATTATCTTTTACATCAGCATTAAAATGTACTTTAAGATTAGTTGTTTACGAAATTGATCAAGAAAATAACACTAAAGATATTTTATCTGCAAAAGAGCAAGAAGTTTATATGGGTGAAGTACCTATGATGACAGACAGTGGAACTTTTATAACAAATGGTGTTCAAAGAGTTGTTGTAAACCAAATGCATAGAAGTCCTGGAGTTTTCTTTGATCATGATAAAGGTAAATCACACGCAAGTGGTAAATTATTATTTAATTGTAGAGTTATTCCTAATAGAGGATCTTGGTTAGATTTAGAGTACGATGTTAAGGATTTTTTATATTTCAAGATTGATAGAAAGAAAAAAATATTTGCTTCAACTCTTTTAATGGCTTTAGGATTAACTAAATCTGAAATAGCTGATGAGTTTTATGATAAAGACACTTACTCATTTGATACAAAAACAGGCAAATGGAAAACAAAATTTAACCCTGAAAATTACAAAGCCAAAAATTTTTCTGAAGAAGTTACTGATGCCAAAACTGGAAATATTGTAATTAAGCTTGGTGATAAAATTAATTTTTTAACTGCTAAAAAGCTGGCTACAGATGGACTTAAAGATATTCTAGTATCTCAAGAATCCTTAATCGGAAAACATTTGCATAATGAAGTAAAAGTTAGTGAAGATGAAGAAGAGGGCATTTTCGGAATTGGTACTGAACTAAATGACACTATTATTAAGCAAATTTTAGAAGCTAACATCAGCTCAATTCAAATTTCTATTACAAATTCTATTAATAAGGGACCTTATTTATTAACAACAATTTTAAATGACAAAAATAATTCTAAAAATGAAGCAATTACAGAAATTTATAAGGTTTTAAGACCAGGTGAGCCACCAACTGTTGAGATTGCTACACAAATATTTAATAACTTGTTCTTTAGTTCAGATAGATATGACCTTTCTGATGTTGGTAGAGTCAAGATGAATTCAAGATTGAGTCTTGAGTGTTCTGATAAAATTACAATTTTAAGAAATGATGACATAATTGCCATCGTTCATAAAATGTTAGAATTAAGAGATGGTAAAGATGAAGTCGATGATATTGATCACCTAGGTAACAGAAGAGTAAGATCTGTTGGTGAGCTTGTTGAAAATCAAGCACGTATTGGTGTTTACAGAATGGAAAGAGCTATTAAAGAAAAAATGACAACTCTTGATATTGAATCTGCAATGCCACAAGATCTAATTAATGCAAAACCATTAACAGTTTCTCTTAAAGATTTTTTTGTAAGCTCACAACTTTCACAATTTATGGATCAAACAAATCCATTATCTGAAATTACACACAAAAGAAGAGTTTCAGCTCTAGGACCAGGAGGCCTAACAAGAGAAAGAGCTGGTTTTGAAGTACGTGATGTTCATCCAACTCACTATGGAAGGATTTGTCCAATTGAAACTCCAGAGGGACCAAATATTGGTCTGATTAACAGTTTATCAACTTATGCCAAAATTAATAAATATGGTTTTATTGAAAGCCCATATAAAAAAGTTCAAGATGGTGTGGTTCAAGATAAAGTTGAATATCTTTCAGCAATGGAAGAAACAAAATATACAATCGCCCAAGCAAATGCAAAAATAGATAAAAATGGAAAAATTTTAGAAGAGCTTGTTCCTTGTAGAGAGAATTTAAACTTCGTTTTATCAAATCCTAGTAAAATTGATTATATTGATGTTTCACCTAAACAGTTGGTTTCTGTTGCAGCTTCTTTGATTCCTTTCTTGGAAAATGATGATGCGAACAGAGCACTAATGGGATCTAACATGATGAGACAAGCGGTTCCTTTGCTAAAACCGGAGTCTCCGTTGGTTGGTACAGGTATTGAAAGTGATGTAGCTCTCGACTCGGGAGTAACTATTGTTGCTAATCGTGATGGCACAGTTGATAAAATTGATGGAAAAAGAATTGTAATTAAAGCAACTGAAGAAACGGATTTCACAAAGTCAGGTGTAGACATTTATAATCTACAAAAATTTAAAAGATCAAACCAAAATACATGCATTAACCAAAAACCACTTGTTAGAGTAGGTGATAAAGTTAAATCAGGAGATATTATTGCTGATGGACCATCTACTAAACTAGGTGAGTTAGCACTTGGAAAAAATGTGACTGTAGCATTTATGCCTTGGCAAGGTTATAATTTTGAAGACTCTATTTTAATTTCAGAAAGATGTGTTACAGATGATGTATTTACATCAGTTCACATTGTTGAATATGAAGTTATGGCTAGAGATACGAAGTTAGGTGAAGAAGAAATCACTAGAGATATTCCAAATGTAAATGAAGAGGCCTTAAAAAACCTAGATGAGTCTGGGATTGTTTACATTGGTGCTGAAGTAAAAGCAGGAGATATATTAGTTGGTAAAGTTACACCAAAAGGTGATTCAGCGTCTGGACCTGAAGAAAAATTATTAAGATCAATTTTTGGTGAAAAAGCAATTGATGTAACTGATACATCATTAAAAATGTCTAGAGGTAGCAGTGGAACAATTGTTGATGTAAGAGTGTTTAACAGACATGGTATAGAAAAAGATGAAAGATCTATAACAATTGAAAGAGCAGAAATTGAAACTGTTCAACAAGACAAAATTGTAGAGGAAGAAATTTTAGAGAGAAGCATAAAGCAAAGAGCTAATCAGATTTTATCTGGAGCTTCTCTAACTAAAAAAATAAAAGATTTAGATGAAGGTACCAAACTTGATCTTGAGACAATTAATAAGATTAACATTAATGATGTATTCAAAATAACTGTAGGTAATGTTAATGATGAAGCAAGTATTGCCCAATTAAAAGATCAATACAATCAAGCAAAACAAGATATTCAAGAAAGATTTGAAGATAAAGTTTTAAAAATTAGAAGTGGCGATGATCTGTTACCAAGTGTTATGAAAATGGTAAAAGTTTTTGTTGCGATCAAAAGAAGATTAAGACCTGGTGATAAAATGTCAGGAAGACATGGAAACAAGGGTGTAGTTAGTAAAATTGTACCTGTTGAAGATATGCCTTATAGAGAAGACGGAAGACCTGTTGATATTGTACTGAACCCACTTGGGGTTCCAAGTCGTATGAACGTAGGTCAAATCTTGGAAACTCACCTTGGTTGGGCATGTAAAGAATTTGGTGAAGAAGTTAAAAAACTAGTTAATGAAAATAATAAAAAGTTTGAAAAAACTGAAAAAATTTCATCATTCCTAAAGTCTGTTTATGGTAATGAAGTATTTGATGGTGGGATTGACAAGTTAAACAAAACTGAATTTAGAGATTTGTGTGAAAATTTACAGAATGGTATAGCGATTTCAACTCCTGTTTTTGATGGTGCAAAAGAAAAAGATGTTTCAGAAATGCTTGAATTAGCCAAGCTGCCAACTTCTGGTCAAACTAATTTATGGGATGGTAGAACAGGTGAAATGTTTGATAGACCTGTAACAGTTGGTATTATCTATATGCTTAAACTGCATCACTTGGTTGAAGATAAAATTCATGCAAGATCTACTGGACCTTATAGTCTTGTTACTCAACAGCCTCTAGGTGGTAAAGCACAACTTGGTGGACAGAGATTCGGTGAAATGGAAGTGTGGGCTCTTGAAGCTTATGGAGCGTCGTACACACTACAAGAAATTTTAACAGTTAAGTCAGACGATGTAGCTGGAAGAGTTAAAGTTTACGAAACAATTGTTAAAGGTGAAGAAAATTTTGAATCTGGAATTCCAGAGTCATTCAATGTTCTAGTTAAAGAGATTAAATCATTAGCACTAAACATAGAGTTAAACTAAATATGAAAAAAGAATTAACAGATTTATTTAAAAATAGTGAAGTTTCTGAAGCACAAAATTTTAATAGCATTAAAATTACTTTAGCTAGTCCTGAAAAAATTAAATCTTGGACATATGGTGAAATTAAAAAACCTGAAACTATTAATTACAGAACTTTTAGACCAGAAAAAGATGGTTTGTTTTGTGCTAGAATTTTTGGTCCAATAAAAGATTACGAATGTTTGTGTGGTAAGTACAAACGCATGAAGTTTAGAGGAATTATTTGTGAAAAATGTGGTGTTGAAGTAACAAAATCAAATGTAAGAAGAGAAAGAATGGGTCACATTAACCTAGCTACTCCTGTTGCTCATATTTGGTTCTTAAAATCATTACCTAGTAGAATTTCATTAGCCGTAGACATGAAGTTAAAAGAAGTTGAAAGAGTTCTTTACTTTGAAAACTTTATAGTTATCGAGCCAGGTTTAACAGGCCTTCAAAAAAACCAATTACTTAACGAGGAAGAATTGGCAAAATATCAAGATGAGTTTGGTGAAGAATCGTTTGAAGCTGGAATAGGTGCTGAAGCAATTTTATCAATTCTTAAGTCAATGGATCTTGAGCAAGAAAGAAAAATTTTAATTAATACAATCAAAGAAACAAAATCTAAAGTTAATGAGGAAAGATCAATTAAAAGACTTAAATTGATAGAATCATTTATTGAAACAGGTCAAAAGCCTGAATGGATGATTTTAACTGTAGTACCAGTTATTCCACCTGAATTAAGACCTTTAGTTCCATTAGATGGTGGAAGATTTGCAACATCTGATCTTAATGACCTTTATAGAAGAGTTATAAACAGAAATAATCGTCTTAAGAGATTAATGGATCTAAAAGCTCCTGATATTATTGTCAGAAATGAAAAAAGAATGCTTCAAGAGTCAGTTGATGCTTTATTCGATAATGGTCGTAGAGGAAGAGTAATTACCGGAACTGGCAAACGTCCACTTAAATCTTTAGCTGAGATGCTTAAGGGTAAGCAAGGTAGATTTAGACAAAACTTACTTGGAAAAAGGGTAGATTATTCAGGAAGATCTGTAATTGTTGTTGGTCCTGACCTTAAGCTTCATGAATGTGGCTTGCCTAAGAAAATGGCATTAGAATTATTCAAACCATTCTTGTACGCTAGATTAAATAAACTAGGATTAGCCTCTACAATCAAACAAGCAAAAAAATTAGTAGAAAAAGAAACAAATGCTGTTTGGGATGCATTAGAACTTATTGTAAGAGAACATCCAGTTTTATTAAACCGTGCACCAACACTTCACAGACTAGGAGTTCAAGCTTTTGAACCTAAGCTGATTGAAGGAGATGCAATTGAACTACACCCATTATGTTGTGCAGCCTTTAATGCTGACTTTGATGGTGACCAAATGGCAGTTCATGTACCTTTAAGTTTAGAAGCTCAACTAGAGGCTAGAATTTTAATGTTATCAACAAATAACATCTTAAGTCCATCAAATGGAAAACCTATCATAGTTCCCAGTCAAGATATGATTTTAGGTTTGTACTATTTATCTCAAGCACCTTTTCAAACTGATAAGCCAGATGGTTATTTTATAAATAATAATGAAATTGAACATGCCTTATCAACAGGTCAAATCAAAGTTCACTCTACTATTGTTTCTAGATTTGAAACCCTTGATGAGAAAGGTAATAAAAAAGTTGAAAAACACACAACAACAGCGGGAAGATTTTTATTGGCTAATTTATTGCCAAAAAATAAAGATATTACTTTTTCAATGATTGATAGACTACTTCCTAAAAAAACAGTTTCAGAAATTATTGATAGTGTTTTCAGATTTTGTGGTCAGAAAACTACAGTTATATTTTGTGATCATTTAAAAGACTTAGGTTTCAAACATGCATTTAAAGCAGGTATTTCTTTTGGTAAAGACGATTTGGTTATTCCTGTAAACAAAGGACAATTGATTGATGATACTAAAAAATTAATTGCTGATTATGAAAATCAATATTCAGAGGGTTTAATTACTAGAGGTGAAAAATACAACAAAGTTGTTGATGCTTGGTCAAAATGTACAGATAAAGTAGCTGGTGAAATGATGAGAGGTATTTCTGCTACGGAAAGTACTCCTGATGGTATGAAGATTAACTCAGTATTTATGATGGCAGATAGTGGAGCTAGAGGTTCAGCTGCGCAAATGAAGCAGTTGGCTGGTATGAGAGGTCTTATTGCCAAACCATCTGGTGAAATTATCGAAACTCCAATTATTTCTAACTTCAAAGAAGGCCTGACTGCCTTAGAATATTTCAACTCAACGCACGGAGCCAGAAAAGGTTTAGCTGATACAGCCCTAAAGACTGCAAGTTCAGGTTATTTAACTAGAAGACTTTGTGATGTAGCTCAAGACCTTACAATTTCTAAAATTAAGTGTGATAATCCAGGATTTATCGAGTTAGCAGAAATTTTAGAAGGTGGAAACGTTGTGGTTAGCTTATCAGAAAGAGCACTTGGTAGAGTTACAGCTTTTGATGTTAAAAATCCTATTACTGGAGAAGTGGTTATTAAAAAAGAAACTATGATTGATGAATCTGGTTGCGATAAAATTGATGCAGCCGGTGTTAAATTTATCAAAGCTTATTCAGTTATGACTTGCAGCTCTAAACTTGGTGTTTGTGCTACCTGCTATGGAAGAGATCTGTCTAGAGGAAAAATGGTTCACGTTGGTGAAGCAATTGGTATGATTTCAGCACAATCAATTGGTGAGCCTGGTACACAGTTAACAATGAGAACTTTCCACGTTGGTGGTACCGCTTCTGTTAAACAAGAATCTCAGATTGTAACAAAAACAGCTGGAACTTTAAGAATTATAAACTCTAACTTATTAGAAGACTCAAAGAAAAATTTAATTGTTATGGGAAGAAATACTCAACTATCAATTGAAGATGATAACGGCGTTCAAGTTGCAATCTACAAAGTTGCTTATGGATCAAAATTATTTTTACAAAATGGTGATAAAGTAAAAACAAATGAAAAAATTTGTGAGTGGGATCCTTATACAACTCCAGTTATTGCAGAGAAAAGTGGTATAGCTGGTTATGTAGATTTAATTGATGGTGTTTCTATTCAAGAAACTACTGATGATGCTACTGGAATTTCTTCGAAGTCTGTTGTTGATTGGAGAGCACAATCTAAGAATACAGATTTAAAACCAAGAATTACTCTAAGAGATGAAAAAGGAAATGTTATTAAAAAAGCAGATGATAATGAAGCAAGATACTATTTAGTTCCTGATTCAATTCTTTCTGTCAAAGATGGTCAAAAAATATTTGCTGGTGATATAATTGCAAGACTTCCAAAAGAAACGACCAAAACAAAAGATATTACTGGAGGGCTACCACGTGTAGCTGAATTATTCGAAGCTAGAAAAGCAAAAGACAGTGCAATTATTGCTGAGAATGACGGACAAGTATTATTTGGTAAAGAAGTAAGAGGTAAACAAAGAATTTCAATTCAACCAGAGAACGGTGAGCCTTCAAATTATTTAATACCCAAAGGCAAGCATATAAATTTTAACCAAGGTGAGAAAATTAAAAAAGGTGAGTATCTATTAGATGGCCAACCACTACCTCATGATATTTTAAGAATTTTAGGTATTAAAGATTTAACAGAATACTTTGTTAATCAGGTTCAAGAGGTTTACAGATTGCAAGGTGTGGTCATTAATGACAAACACATTGAAACAATATTAAGACAAATGCTTAAAAAAGTTGAAATTAAAGAGTCAGGAGATTCGTCTTACCTACCAGGTGAAATGATTGATAGAATTAAGTTTGATAATGCAAATGAAAAACTAGTTGCTGAAGGAAAAAATCCTGCACTAGGTGAAAGAGTTTTAATGGGTATTACTAAAGCTTCACTTCAAACAGAGTCATTTATATCTGCTGCTTCATTCCAGGAAACTACAAGAGTTTTAACTGATGCTGCGATTAAAGGTAAAGTTGATCCTTTAAATGGCTTAAAAGAGAACGTTATTGTTGGTAGATTAGTTCCAGCTGGAACTGGTCACATCAAGAATAAATGGAATAAAAATGCGATTGAAGCTGATAATAAATTCCTAGCAGAGCAAGAAAAAATTGAGCCTACAGAAGCCACAGAAACTCCAGCTAATTAATAAAAAAAACACGTTAAACTTGTAGTTTTAGTTTGACAATCAGAGATTTAATAGTATTTTGACGCTGTTTTTGGTTGGAATGTAGTACCTACTTTACGGAACTAAACGCTGCCACAAAATAACCTGTCAGTTATTTTCACTCAAAAATATATTAATTAATTTAAAAAATTTATGCCAACTATTAACCAGTTGTTAAGAAAAAAAAGAATTAAACCTGTTGCTAGGAATAAAGTTCCTGCACTTCAGAAACAGCCTTTGAAGAGAGGTGTTTGTGTAAAAGTTTATACAACAACTCCTAAAAAACCCAACTCTGCATTAAGAAAAGTTGCTAGAGTTAGATTGTCAAATGGTTTTGAGGTTACAGCTTATATTGGTGGTGAAGGTCATAACTTACAAGAACACTCAGTTGTTTTAATTAGGGGTGGTCGTGTAAAAGATTTACCTGGTGTTCGTTATCATATTCTTAGAGGAAACCTAGACACACAAGGCGTTGCAAATAGAAAGAAACGTAGATCTTTGTATGGAACTAAAAAAGGTAAATAACTATGTCTAGAAAGAAAACACAACCTAAAAAAGTTGTTACACCAGACCCCATATTTAATTCTACAATAATCCCTAAATTAATTAATTCAATAATGTACGATGGTAAAAAAGTAGTTGCTGAAAAAATTGTTTATGAAGCTATAGAAAAAATTAAGTCAAAAACAAAAGAAGAGCCCATTAATGTTTTTAATGAAGCAATAAATAATATCAAACCCACTGTGGAAGTAAGATCACGTAGAGTAGGTGGTGCGACATATCAAGTTCCAGTTGAAGTAAAAACTAAACGTGCACAAGCACTAGCAATCAGATGGTTAGTTGATGCTTCTAGAAAAAGAAAAGACAAACACATGTCTGATAAAATTTTTAACGAACTGTATGATGCTTATGAAAAAAAAGGTTCTGCAGTTAAAAAAAGAGAAGATGTACATAAAATGGCAGAGTCAAATAAAGCTTTTGCTCATTTTAGGTGGTAATAAATTATGGCTAGAACACATACATTAAACAAATATAGAAACATTGGTATCATGGCCCATATTGATGCTGGTAAAACCACTACTACTGAAAGAATTTTATACTACACAGGAAAAAGTCATAAAATTGGTGAAGTACATGACGGTGCTGCAACAATGGATTGGATGGAACAAGAACAAGAAAGAGGTATTACAATTACTTCAGCAGCAACAACTTGTTTTTGGAATGACCATAGAATTAATATTATCGATACTCCTGGACACGTTGATTTTACAATTGAAGTAGAGAGATCCTTAAAAGTTCTTGATGGTGCTGTTTGTGTTTTTGACGGTGTTGCAGGTGTAGAACCACAATCAGAAACAGTATGGAGACAGGCTGATAAATATAAAGTTCCAAGAATTTGTTTTGTAAACAAGTTAGATAGAACTGGGGCCGATTTTTATAGATGTGTTGAAATGATTAAGGATAGATTGGGCTGTAAACCCCTACCAATTCAAATTCCTATTGGCATTGAAGCAGATTTATCTGGTGTTGTTGACTTAGTCAAAATGAAAGCTCAAGTTTGGAAAAATGAAGCTCTAGGTGCAGAATGGGAATACAAAGAAATTCCTGAAGATTTAAAAGAAATTTCACAAAAATACAGAACTGAATTAGTTGAAATGGCTGTAGAGCAAGATGAAAAATTAATGGAAGCTTACCTAAATGGTGAAGAAATAAATGAAGATGATTTAGTAAAATGCATAAGAAAAGGAACTTTAAATTTTAGTTTTGTTCCAATAACTACCGGTTCAGCTTTTAAAAACAAAGGTGTTCAACCTTTACTTGACGCTGTAATTAACTACTTACCAAGTCCGATCGATATTGGATCTATTAATGGAACTAAACCTGGTAGTGAAGATATTGTTGAAATGAAATTTGAAGATAGTACAGGATTTTCTGCATTAGCATTTAAAGTTGCTAACGACCCATTTGTTGGTTCACTGACTTTTATTAGAATTTACTCAGGAACAATTAGAACTGGAACTGCCGTTTATAATACGTCAAAAGATAAAGAAGAAAGAGTTGGAAGAATGCTTTTAATGCATGCAAACTCAAGAGAAGATATTAAAGAAGCAAACACTGGTGACATCGTTGCTTTAGCTGGTTTAAAATATACAATAACAGGGCACACACTTTGTGATGAAGCTAATCCTGTTTTATTGGAGCCAATGGAGTTCCCAGAACCTGTAATCGAAATTGCTGTTGAACCTAAAACAAAAGCTGACCAAGAAAAAATGGGCGAAGCATTAGGAAGATTAGCTAAAGAAGATCCATCATTCAGAGTAACTTCTGATGAAGAATCTGGTCAAACTATTATTAAGGGAATGGGTGAGCTACACCTTGATATTATTGTTGATAGAATGAAAAGAGAATTTAATGTAGAGGCAAATGTTGGTGCTCCTCAAGTTGCTTATAGAGAAACATTGCAAAATCCAACAGAGTTTGAATATACCCACAAAAAACAAAGTGGTGGTGCTGGTCAGTTTGCAAAAGTTAAATTATTAGTTGAACCTCAGGAACCTGGTGCAGGTAGGTCTGTTGAAAGCAAGATTAAAGGTGGAGCAATTCCTAAAGAATTTATTCCTGGTGTTGAAAAAGGAATTGAAACAATTTCAGATGGTGGAATTTTAGCAGGATTTCCAATGATTGATTACAAAGTTACAATTTTAGATGGATTACACCATGATGTTGACTCCAGTGTTCTTGCATTTGAATTAGCAGGTAGAGCTTGTTTTAAAGAAGCTTGTACTAGAGGAACTTTAAAATTATTAGAACCAGTTATGAGAGTTGAAGTTGTAACTCCGGAGGATTATATGGGTGATGTTATCGGTGACCTAAATAGTAGAAGGGGTCAAATCAGCACTCAAGAACAAAGAGGAAATGCAACAGTAATTACTGCAATGGTTCCTTTAGCTAATATGTTTGGATATATAAATAGCTTAAGATCGATGTCTCAAGGTAGAGCGCAATATTCAATGTTTTTTGATCATTATTCTAAAGTCCCACAAAATGTACAGGATGAAGTAACTAAAAAGATTGCAGGTTAATTATTATGGAAAAACAAAATATTAGAATTAAATTAAGAGCTTACGACAATAAGATTTTAGACGCTTCTACAGAAGAAATAGTTAATACAGTTAAAAGAACTGGTGCTACTATCAAGGGACCAATCCCTTTACCAACTAGAATTGAAAGATATACAGTTCTTAAAGGTCCTCATATTGATAAAAAAAGTAGAGAACAATTTGAAACTAGAACACATAAAAGACTGATTGATATTATTGAGCCTACACCTCAAACTGTAGAGGCTCTAATGAAACTAGATTTAGCATCAGGTGTTGATGTGGAGATTAAAATTTAATTATGAGTGAAATTGCATTAGTTGGAAAAAAGATTGGTATGACTAGAGAGTTTTATAAAACTGGTCGTTTAGTTCCTGTAACAGTTATCAAAATGGAGAAGGCTAGAGTAATTCAAGTCATTGATGAAGAAAAACGTGGATACAAAGCTGTGCAACTAGGGTTTGGTAAAATTAAAGCATCTAAACTTACAAAAGCTATGAAAGGTTTTTATGCAAAGAAAAATACAGAAGCTAAGAAAAAATTAAAAGAATTTAGAGTTAATGATACAGAGCTTTATAAAGAAGGTAACGAATTTGGTCTTGAAATTTTTAATGAAGTTAAGTTTGTTGATACAACTTCAAAAACTATTGGTAAAGGTTTTGCTGGTGCTATGAAGAGACATAATTTTGGTGGATTAAGAGCTACCCATGGTGTTTCGGTATCACACAGATCTCACGGATCTACTGGTCAAAGACAAGACCCTGGTAAAGTTTTTAAAGGTAAAAAAATGGCTGGTCATATGGGTGACAGAGTTAGAACTATGCAAAATTTAGAAATTATTAAGACAGATATTGAAAATGAATTGTTATATTTAAAAGGATCTATCCCAGGTTCAAAAAATACTGAAATTCTAGTTAAAAAATCAGTAAAAGTAATAAACAAAATGACTATTAATGAAAAAATTGCTGCTGCAGAGGAAGCTAAAAAAACACCAGATAAAAAGAAAAAATAATGAAAATTGATAAATTAAACTTAGACGGTAAAAAGGATTCAATTGAAGTTTTAGATAAGATTTTCTCAGCTAAAATTAATAAAAGATTGGTTGATAACGTATTATTTAAAACTAATGCTAATTACAAAGGCAGACACGCAAAAACGAAACAACAAAATGAAATTACTGGATCTACATCAAAAATTTATGCTCAAAAAGGGACTGGTGGAGCAAGACATGCAAGTAGAAAAGCACCTATTTTTGTTGGTGGTGGTGTTGCACATGGACCTAAAGGTGAATTAGCCTATAAAAAAAGAAAACTAAATAAAAGTGAAAAAAAACTAAGTATAGCATCACTAATTACTGAGAAGAATAAACTTAATAATTTGATAATTTTTAGTGATTTTGGCAATGAAATTAAAAAAACTAAAGAAATGAATTTAATTATTAAAAAATTTGAAATTACTAATTCATTAATTATTTTAGATAAATCATCTAAAGAAAAAATTGAAAAGTCAGCTAGAAATATTCCAAATGTTAAAGTAACAGATATCAATCATTTCAGTGCATTTGATATTATAAAGTTTAAAAAAGTAGTTTTTACAGAAAGTTCAATTAAGGAACTAGAAAAGAGATATTCTTAATATGGATAAAATACATTTATACGATAAAATTCTATCACCAATGGTTACTGAAAAAACTACTAACTTATCAGAACAAAATAAAATTGTTTTTAAGGTACCAAGAGCTGCTAATAAAACTAACTTGAAGAAAAATATTGAAAAGATTTTTAAAGTTAACGTTACAAAAATAAATATTATAAATAAACAAAATCGAACAAAAGTAGCTCGAGGCAAAAAAGTTAATGTTCAAGGTTATAAAAAAGCAATAGTAACACTTAAAAAAGGTCAAAGTATTGATCTAACATCAGGAATTTAAAAATGGCATTAAAAACTTTCAAACCGTATACAAAGTCAACAAGAGGAACAATCTTAGTTGATAGAACTGGTCTTTGGAAAGGCAAACCATTTAAAGCATTAGTTGAGCCAAAAAATACGATGCGTGGAAGAAATAACAATGGACACATAACCTCTCGCAACATGTCAGGTGGTGGACACAAGAAAATGTATAGATTAGTTGATTTTTACAGGAAGAAAATTGACATGCCAGGTACTGTTGAAAGAATTGAATATGATCCAAATCGATCTTGCTACATTATGTTAGTTAAGTTTGATGATGGGCAGCATTTTTACTATTTAGCACCTCAAAAAATTAAAGTAGGTGATAAAATTGAAAATGGACCAGAAAAAGAAATTAAAGTTGGAAACTGTATGCCACTTAGAGATATTCCCGTCGGTATAAACATCCATAATGTAGAGCTAAAACCTGGAGCTGGTGGAAAGATTGCTAGATCGGCAGGTACATCAGTCACAATTAGTGGATTAGATGGAAATTACTCATTAATTAAAATGACCTCTGGAGAAGTTAGAAAAATTGATTCAAGATGTATGGCAACAATTGGTGTGCTTTCAAATCCAGATCAAAAAAATATTAAGATTGGTAAAGCTGGAAGATCAAGATGGCTTGGTAGAAGACCTCATACTAGGGGAGTTGTAATGAATCCTGTTGATCACCCGCATGGTGGTGGTGAAGGTAAAACTGCAGGTGGAAGACATCCAGTATCTCCTACAGGTCAATCAGCAAAAGGATTAAAAACTAGAGATAATAAGAGTACAGATAAATTTATAGTGAGAAGAAGAAATAACAGGAAGGATTCTAAAAAATAATGGCTAGATCAGTGTGGAAAGGACCTTTTGTTGAAGAAAGCTTAATTAAAAAAGTTGAAAAACAAAAACTAGATCCAAAAAAAATGCCTATTAAAACTTGGTCAAGGAAATCAACAATTATTCCTGAATTTATTGGGGTTAGTTTTTTGATCTATAATGGAAAAAAATTTATTCCAGTTACTATATCTGAAGATATGGTGGGTCATAAATTAGGTGAATTTTCACCAACCAGAACGTTTTTTGGACATACTCCAGCTGAAAAAAAAGGCAAACCAGCTGAGAAGAAAAAATAATTATGAATAAAAAAAAGAAAATTAACAGAACTAAAGTAGATACAGTAAGATCTGTAAATAATAACATTAGATCTAGTGTTAGAAAACTTAATCCAATACTTAAAGCAATTGTTGGAAAAAAAGTTGATGTTGCTATTAGAGAACTGCAATTTTCAGCAAAAAGAATTACTAGAGAAATACGAAAAACAGTTTCATCAGCCGTTGCTAATGCTGAAAATAACAATCAATACGATATAGATAAGCTAATTGTTAAAGAAGCATACTGTGGAAAAAAAGTTGTTATGAAAAGATTTAGACCCAGAGCAAAAGGTAGAGCAGCACCAATTTTAAAACCTTATTCAACTATTACAATTATATTATCAGAAGCAAAACAAATGGAGAGTCATGGGTCAAAAAGTTAATCCTGTTGGTTTCAGACTAGGTGTAAACAGAGGTTGGGATTCTGTCTGGTATGCAAAAAAGAAAGATTTTGGAAATTATCTTATCGAAGATTTTAAGATAAGAGCATATATCAAGAAAAATGTTGTAAATTCTGGTGTATCTAAAGTTATGATAGAGAGAACTTCTAATAAGTGTTTTGTTACAATTTACACTTCAAGACCTGGATTTGTTATTGGAAAAAAAGGGAGTGATATTGATAAAATTAAGAATAACTTATCTAAATTTACTAACAATGAAGTAACTCTTAATATTAAAGAAGTTAAAAAACCTGAAACAAACGCCTACTTAGTTGCTGAAAATATAGCACAACAATTAGTCAAAAGAATATCGTACAGAAGAGCCATGAAGAGAGCCATGCAATCATGTTTAAGACTTGGTGCAAAAGGTATTAAAGTTTCTATAAGTGGTAGACTAGGTGGTAATGAAATAGCTAGAACTGAATGGTTAAGAGAAGGAAGTATACCATCACATACCCTAAGAGCAGATATTGATTATGCAGAAGCTGAAGCGTTAACAACATTTGGTATTATTGGAATAAAAATATGGATTTATAAAGGTGAAGTATTTGCTAGAGAATTTAGCCAAGAAACTAACAAAATAGTTCCAAAAGAGGTTAAAGAATAATTATGTTACAGCCAGTCAGAACAAAATACAGAAAAGCTCATAAAGGAAGAATCCATGGGACAGCTACACGTGCTAGCAAGATTAACTATGGATCTTTTGCATTAAAAGCTATGGCGCCAGAGAGAATTATAGGAAAACAAATTGAAGCTGCTAGAGTTGCTTTAACAAGACATATGAAGAGACAGGGACGTGTTTGGACTAGAATTTTTCCTAATATACCAGTTTCAAAAAAACCTGTTGAAGTAAGAATGGGTAAAGGTAAAGGAGCTCCAGAGTATTGGGCTTGCAGAGTTAAACCAGGTAGAATCTTATTTGAAATTGATGGTGTTTCAGAATCAATAGCAAAAGAAGCCCTTTATAAAGCCTCAGCTAAGCTACCTATAAAAACAAAATTTATTAAGAGATTTGCATAATATGAAAAAACAAGAAATTAAAAAACTATCTAAAGACGAAGTTATTAAAAATATTGATAAATTAAAAAAAGATTTATTTAACTTTAGATTTCAAAAAATTAACTCACAGATTACAGATCCATCTAAAATTGGACAAACTAAAAAAACTATAGCTAGATTAAAAACTACACTAAAAGGAAAATTAAATGCCTAAAAAAATATTAACAGGAGTAGTAACGAGTGATAAACCTAATAAAACTATAACTGTATCTGTTGAAAGAAAATACTCACACCCAGTATTAAAAAAAGTAGTTAAAGTTAGAAAAAAGTATAACGCACACGATGAAAATAATAAATTTAAAACTGGAGATACAGTGTCAATCATTGAATGTAAGCCTTTTTCTAAAAATAAAAAATTTCAAGTAATGGATGGATCTAAATGATACAAGTACAAACTGAATTATTAGTAGCAGATAACACTGGTGCAAAAAGAATTGAATGTATTAAAGTTTTAGGTGGCTCTAAGCGTAGATATGCAAGTATTGGTGATACTATCGTTATTGCTGTAAAAGAGGCATTACCTAAAGGAAAAGTTAAAAAAGGTACTGTTCATAAAGCAGTTGTAGTTAGGGTAAAAAAAGGAATTCATAGAGAAGATGGATCTAAAGTTAGATTTGACAATAATGCAGCTGTTTTAGTTGACGATAAAGGTGAACCAGTAGGTACTAGGATATTTGGTCCAGTAACAAGAGAATTAAGAAGTAGAGGTCAAATGAAAATAATTTCATTGGCTCCAGAGGTTTTATAAATGATTAAAAAAGGATTAAAAGTAAGAGTTTTAACTGGTAGAGATAAAAAAAAAGAGGGTGAGGTTATTGAAATTGACAGACCTAATAATAGAGCAAAAGTTCAAGGAATTAATATTGTGAAAAAACATGTTAAAACTACTAAAGAAAAGAAAGGTGGAATAATCTCTAAAGAGAGTTTCATTCATATTTCAAACCTTAAACTTATTGACGAAAAAGCTAAAACAAAAAAAACTGAGGCTAAGAAATAATGATACCTAGATTAAAAGAACTTTATTACAAAGAAATACAACCACAACTTAAAGAAACCCTTGGATATAAAAATACCTATATGGGGCCAAAAGTTGAAAAAGTTGTTATTAACATGGGTCTTGGTCTTGATGGAGCTGATGCAAAGATCATGAAATCTACTGAAGAAGATTTAGGAAAAATTACAGGTCAAAAACCAACTGTTACTAAATTTAAAAAATCAGTAGCTAACTTTAAAACAAGAAAAGGTACAAATGCTGGATTAAAAGTTACTTTAAGAGGCAACAAAATGTATGAGTTTATAGATAGACTTGTAAACATTGCCTTACCAAGAATTAAAGACTTTAGAGGTTTATCTCCAAAAGGTTTTGATAAGTTTGGTAATTACACGTTTGGAATTAAAGAGCATATAATTTTTCCAGAAGTTAACTTTGATAGAATTGATAAAATTAGAGGTCTTGATGTTGTTGTTGTAATCTCTGCTTTAAATAAAGATCATAGTTTTGCACTTTTAGAAAAACTAAATTTTCCATTTATTAAAAAAGGAGATAATTAAGAATGGCTAAAGTAAGCGCAGTAAATAAAAACAATAAAAGAATTAAGCTGTCTGATAGACTTTTCAAAAAAAGACAAGCATTAAAGAAAATTATAATGGATAAAAACATATCATTAGAAGAAAGATTTAAAGCACAACAAAAGCTTTCAAATTTACCTCGTAATTCAGCAAAAAATAGAGTTATGAACAGATGTCAAATTACTGGAAGACCACATGGTGTTTACAGAAAATTAAAAATATCAAGAATAGCCTTAAGAGACTTGGGACTGCATGGATTAATTCCTGGCATGACTAAGTCGAGTTGGTAGAAAGGATAATATGAGTTTAAGTGACCCAATAGGGGATATGATCGCAAGAATAAAAAATGCTCAAGTGAGAAATCACAAAAAAGTAGCATTACCCTCTTCTAACTTTAAAGTTAAAATTGCAGATATTCTTAAAAGTGAAGGATTTATAAGGGATTATAAAATTGAAACTGAAAATAATAAACCTACTTTATCTGTAGATTTAAAATATTATTCTGGAAACCCTGTTATTAGCACTTTCGAGAGAGTGTCAAAACCTGGTAGAAGAATATTTTCAAGCGCTGATAGTTTACCAAAAATTAATGGTGGATTGGGTATAGCTATTGTATCTACGCCAAAAGGTGTAATGACTGATATTGAGGCTAGAAAACAAAAAGTTGGTGGCGAAATAATTTGTAAGGTATTTTAATGTCTAAAATTGGTAAAATAAGTATTTCGATCCCTGAAAAAGTTAAAGCAGCACTTTCTGGTAGTGTTCTTAACATTGAGGGACCATTGGGTAAAAAATCACTTAAGATTGATCTAGAAATGTTTAACCTTGATATTATCGAAGGAAAAGAAATATCTATCAACCCTAAAGTAAAGGATCAAAACTCAAAAAGATTATGGGGCATGAATAGAAGCTTAATCAATAATGCTGTTATTGGTTCAAGCACTGGTTATGAAAAGATTTTAGAGCTTGTTGGTGTTGGATATAGAGCTGCATTAAAAGATAAACAATTAAATTTACAATTAGGGTATAGCCACGATATTAATTTTGATATTCCTGAAGGAATTAAAATTGTTGTTGAAAAACAGACTGTAGTTAAAGTTAGTGGAGCTGATAAACAGCAAGTAGGTATGGTTGTTTCAAAAATTAAAGCTTTTAGAAAACCAGAGCCATATAAAGGCAAAGGTATTAGAGAAAAGGGTCAATACATTCTAAGGAAAGAAGGGAAGAAAAAATAATGAAACTGAATACCATTCAAAGAAAGAAATTTAGAGTAACTGGTAAATTAAAAAAAGTTGCATCATCTGACAGATTAAGACTAAGTATATCAAGATCTGCAAAAAATATCTCAGCTCAAATTATTGATGATGTTAAAAATATTACTTTAGTTTCTTGTTCTTCTATTGAAAAAGATATCCGTTCAATGGATAAAGTGAATAAAACAGAAATTTCTAAAATAGTTGCAGAAAAATTAGCAAAGAAGGCTCAAGAAAAGAAAATATCAAAGATTTTTTTTGATAGAGGTATATATAAATATCACGGCAGAGTTAAAGTTTTTGCTGAAACGTTGCGTAAAAATGGAATGGAATTTTAATTATGGATTTTAAAGATAAAAAAGATGACGGTATTTTAGAAAAACTTGTTCACATCAACAGAATTACGAAAGTAGTAAAAGGTGGTCGTAGATTTGGTTTTTCAGCATTAGTAGTAGTTGGTAATCAAGCAGGTAAAATTGGAATTGCACATGCAAAAGCAAAACAAGTTCCAGATGCAATTAAAAAAGCTAACGAAACTGCAAGAAGAGTTTTAATTCATATTCCTCTAAGAGAAGGTAGAACCATTCACCATGATGTTTATGGAAAAGATGGTGCTGGTAAAATTGTTTTAAGATCTGCACCAAAAGGAACAGGTATTATTGCAGGTGGTCCGGTTAGAGCAGTTTGTGAAGTTTTAGGAATTAAAGATATAGTCGCTAAATCAATGGGAACATCAAACCCTCACAATATGATAAGAGCTACAATGAAGGCTCTTTCAAAACAAAATTCACCAAAACATATTGCAACGATCAGAAATAAAAAGATTTCTGATGTAATTGAAAAAAGAGGATAATGACTACATTAAATACTACTGGAAAAGTTTTATACAAAAAAAAGATGAGAGTTGGTAGAGGTATAGGTTCTGGAAAAGGAAAAACATCTGGAAGAGGTGTTAAAGGCCAAAAATCTAGATCTGGTGTTGCTATTAAAGCTTTTGAAGGTGGTCAAATGCCTTTATATAGAAGATTACCTAAAAGAGGTTTTAATGCAATTAAGAGATACCAAGCTATTATTGCAATAATGAACTTAGAGAAAATCCAAACTTTTATAACTGAAAAAACAATTAATTCTGGTGATGTAATAAATATGGCATTACTTAAGAAACTTAAATTGATTAATAAAAATTCTCAAAAATTAAAGATACTAGGTACAGGCGAAATTAAAGATAAAGTTAACATTGAAGCTGACTTGGTCTCTAAATCTGCTGTAGAAAAATTAGAGAAAGCTGGCGGAACAATACAATTAAAAAAATAATTAAGATATTATGAGCTCATCTTCTCAAACTAATGATCTTAAAAATAGAATAATTTTTACAATATTTATTTTAGCAGTTTATAGATTTGGTACTTTTGTACCAATTCCAGGTATTGACCCTGAGCAATTACAAACAATGATGAGTGGTAATCAAAAAGGATTACTTGGAATGTTTAATGTTTTTTCTGGAGGTGCTGTAAGTAGAATGGCTATATTCGCACTTGGAATTATGCCTTATATTTCATCTTCAATCATAGTTCAGTTGTTAACTGGCGTATCTGATTATTTTAAAAATTTAAAGGCACAAGGTGAAACTGGAAGAGCTAAAATTACCCAGATTACAAGATATGGAACCGTGTTACTTGCTCTTGTTCAAGGTTATGGTTTATCTATAGGCCTACAATCTTCTCCTGATTTAGTTATTAACCCAGGACTATTTTTTACGGTAACAGCAGTCTCAACTATTGTTGCTGGTACAATGTTTTTAATGTGGCTTGGTGAACAAATAACACAAAGAGGTATTGGTAATGGTATTTCATTGATTATTTTTGCTGGTATTGTTGCTGAAATTCCACGTGCTCTAGTTACTACATTTGAACTTGGTAGAACAGGTGCAGTATCTACAATTATGATTATTGGAATTTTTGTATTATTAGTTGCAACAATAATGTTCATCGTTTTCATGGAAAGAGCATTAAGAAAAATTTTAATAAATTATCCTAAAAGACAAATGGGAAATAAAATGTATGGTGGTGAATCTTCTCATTTACCTCTAAAAATTAACCAAGCAGGTGTTATTCCAGCAATTTTTGCATCAGCACTACTGCTATTACCTGTAACTTTTTCTAATTTTAGTTTTTCAGATAATGACACATTCTTAAACTTAAGTTCATACTTTACACAAGGGCAACCTCTTTATATGTTGCTTTACGCCTCTGGAATAATATTTTTTACTTTTTTCTATACATCGATAACATTTAATCCAACTGAGACTGCTGATAATTTAAGAAAATATGGTGGATTTGTTCCTGGTATTAGACCAGGTGAAAACACAGCTTTGTATATTGATAAGATTGTAATAAAACTTACAACAATTGGTGCGTTGTATTTAACATTGGTTTGTTTAATGCCAGAATTTTTAATTGCCAATTATCCAATACCTTTTTACCTAGGTGGTACTTCTATTTTGATTGTTGTGGTAGTTGCAATTGATACTGTTACGCAAATACAAACTAGATTAATGAGCTCTCAATATGAGCAATTAATTAAAAAAACAAAATTCGGAAAATAACTAAGTGAATATAATTCTTTTTGGTCCTCCAGGAGCAGGTAAGGGGACTCAAGCTCAGTCTATTGTTAAAAAACACAATTACTTTCAATTATCTACAGGGAACCTGTTAAGAGATGAAGTAAAATCTAAAACTAAACTTGGTACTGATATTGAAAAATTGATCTCTAATGGAAAATTTGTTTCAAATGAAATTGTAAATATCTTATTGAGACAATCATTAACCAATCTAAAATATAGAGATAGAATTATTTTTGACGGATATCCAAGAAATGTCGACCAAGCTGTCAATTTAGAAGTCATATTAAATGAGTTTAATCAAACAATAGGGCACACTATATTCCTAAATGTTTCAAGAGAGATCATTGAAAAACGTATTATGGGCAGAATGACCTGTGAAAAGTGCAATATGACGTTAAATGAATATTTCAATAAGGAGCAAATAGAACTTCACCCCTGTGGTGTTGAGCATTTAAAGAAAAGAAAAGATGATAATCTTGATATTGTTATTTCTAGATACGATACTTACATGTCTTCTACAAAACCAGTATTAGATTTCTATTCAAAAAATTCAAATTTCACTGAAATTGATGGTGCAGGGGAAATTGATCAAATAACCAATAAAATCAATGAAATTCTTAAGGTTTAAGACGTTGACTTTGGAACATCTTCTTATATAAAAGGCTAAATTTATTCTCAAAAATATGGCTCGTATAGCAGGTGTAAACATTCCGCAAAATAAACTTGTTCACATAGGACTAACGTATATCTATGGTATTGGTGATAAATTTTCTAGCCAAATTTGTACTTCTTTAGAAATTCCTAAAGCAAAAAGAATTAATGAACTTACTGATGAAGATATTTTAAAAATTAGAGAATATATTGATGCTAACTTTAAAGTCGAAGGTGATCTTAGAAGAGATTATTCTTTAACTATTAAAAGATTAATTGATCTTGCGTGCTATAGAGGATCTAGACACAGAAAAAAACTTCCAGTTAGAGGACAAAGAACAAGATGTAATGCAAGAACAAGAAAAGGTAAAGCAATCGCAATTGCTGGTAAAAAATTAACTCCACTTAAAAAATAATTAATTTATGGCTAAAGTAGATAAAGTTGAGAATAAAGAAGCTGTTATAGAAAAAAAAGTTGATAAAAAATCTAAGAAAAGCTCTTATTCAAAAAAAAAGAAAATAAAAAAGAATATTCTTAACGGTATCGCTTACGTACAGTCTACTTTTAATAATACAATAATTTCAATTGCAGATACTAATGGAAATGTAATTTCTTGGGCATCTGCCGGACAAAAAGGTTTTAAAGGTTCAAGAAAATCAACACCTTATGCTGCGCAAATCGCTGCAGATTCTGCTGCATCTAAAGCTTTAGAATATGGAATGAAAACTTTATCGGTTGAAGTTAAAGGACCTGGTTCAGGAAGAGAAACTGCATTAAGAGCTTTACAAGCGAGAGGATTTAAAATTCTTTCAATAAAAGATACAACACCAATGCCACATAACGGCGTAAGACCACCAAAAAAAAGGAGAGTTTAATAAATGGAAAGTTTAAATGTAAATGCTAAAAATTGGAAAGCATTAATTAAACCAGCTCAATTAGATGTTAAAATTAGTGATGACAAATCTCATGCAAAAATTATCGCAGAACCTTTAGAAAAAGGATATGGTTTAACTTTAGGGAATTCTTTAAGAAGAATTTTACTTTCATCAATCAGAGGTGCTGCCGTTACATCAATTCAAATTGATGGTGTTTTACATGAATTTACATCTATCAAAGGTGTTAGAGAAGATGTAACTGATATAGTTTTAAACGTTAAATCATTAGCTCTAAAAAGTTCTTCGGATGGTACTAAAAAACTTATTTTAGATGCTAAAGGTCCTGGAGAAATTAAAGCTTCTGACATAGCACCAGTAACCGATATTGAAATTTTAAATCCTGATTTAGTTATTTGTAATTTAGATGAAAATACACATTTCCATATGGAAATGAATGTTGGAACAGGTAAGGGATATGTTCCTGCAGTGATGAATAAGCCAGAAGAACCACCTTTAGGATTAATTGCTATAGATTCTTTATATAGTCCGGTTAAGAAGGTTTCATACTCTATAAGTACTGCTAGGGAAGGAAAAGCCCTAGATTATGATAAATTAATCATGGAAGTTGAAACTAATGGATCAATTTCTGCTGAAGACGCAGTTGCGTATTCTGCTAGAATTTTCCAAGATCAACTAAATATGTTTGTAAATTTTGACGAACCTGTTGAAGCACCAGTAAAAGAAGTTTCATCTGAGCCTGAATTCAATAAAAATTTATTAAGAAAAGTTGATGAACTTGAACTATCTGTGCGTTCTATGAATTGTCTTAAAAATGATAATATTATTTACATTGGAGATCTAGTCCAAAAGTCAGAAGGTGAAATGCTTAGAACACCTAACTTTGGAAGAAAATCACTTAATGAAATAAAAGAAGTTTTAACTGGTATGTCTTTATACTTAGGTATGGAGATACCAAACTGGCCACCAGATAATATAGTTGAAATGTCTAAAAAGTTAGAGGAGCAGATCTAATGAGACACGGAATGGCTAATAAGAAGTTAAATAGAACTTCTGAACATAGAAAAGCTTTATTGAAGAATATGCTTAATTCTTTAATAAAATATGAGCAGATCACTACAACACTTCCAAAAGCTAAATTCTTAAAACCTCAAGCTGATAAAATCATAACTTTAGGAAAAAAAGAAACTCTTCAAACAACAAAAATGTTAATGTCTAAATTACAAGACATAACATCTGCAAATAAAGTCAAAAAAACTTTGTCAAAAAGATATGAAGCAAGAAATGGTGGTTATACAAGAATTATCAAAGCTGGCTTTAGATATGGTGACAATGCACCTATGGCTGTAATAGAATTTGTAGATAGAGATGTTGAGGCAAAAAGAGTTGATAGAAAGAAAAAAGATCCAGCAAAAGATAAAACTGAAGAGAAAAAATTAGCTACTGCTTAATTTTTTATATAAAATCATATCATCATGAAAAAGTCTTTTAACGTTGACTCAACGTATAACGATATGCGTATCGATAGATGGATACGTAATAACCTCGGTAATTACCCCCAAGGTTTAATTGAAAAAAGTTTAAAAAGTGGAAAAGTTAAAATCAATAATAAAAAAATAAAAAGTTCTCATAAAGTAAAGACAGGTGACATTATAGATTTATTCAACTTTGATTTTAAAGAAACAATTGTTCAAAGGACAATTAAATTTGTACCTTCAGAAGAAGTCATTAAAGAGAATGAAGAATTAATAATTGATAATAATGATGATTTCATTGTTCTTAATAAAAGTTCTGGTATTTCAGTTCAAGGTGGAACTAAATCTAAAAAAAATCTTGTAGATATTTTTGCTCGTAGTGAAATTTTTCAAGACACAAAACCATTTTCTGTACATAGACTTGACAAAGATACATCTGGAGTTTTTATTATGGCAAAGCATAGACAATCTGCCCAGTTATTAACCTCTTTATTTAGACTTAGAAAGGTTCATAAAACTTACTTAGCTATATGCCATGGAGAATTACAAAAGGACTCTGGTGAGTGGAATGATGATTTAACCAGATATGACAATGATAGAGAAGTAGTTGAAAAAGCTAGAACACTTTACAAAGTGTTAGATAAAAATTCTATATGCAGTCTAGTTGAAATGAAACCAATCACAGGAAGAAAACATCAATTAAGAAAACAACTTTATGCGGTAGGATGCCCAATCTATGGTGACCAAAAATATAAATTTAGCAACACAGATAAAGCAATAAATAAAAATTTAATGCTTCATTCATATCAAATTAAATTTATGATTAATGATAAAAAATATACCTACACAGCATTGTTACCAGATTATTTTAAAAAACTTTTAAAGACAAAAAGACTTAGATTTCCAAATTCTTAGAAAAAGTTTCAATAATAACATCGTCTAAATTCTTATAGTCTTGATCTTTAATTTCTTTAAGATTGATTACACCTTTATCTGAAATACCACATGGAATAATGTTTTTATATTTTGAAAGATCATTATTAATATTTATTGCAAACCCATGATAAGCTATCCATTTGCTTACCCTTACACCTATCGCTGCAACTTTATTAATTTTACCATTATGCTTACTCCAAATACCAATATTTTTTGGATCACCAAATGTTTCAATGTTAAATTTTAATAAGCTATTAATAATCGTCTCTTCAATTAAAGTTATAAATTTTCTAATATCCTTTTTTCTTTTTTTTAAATCTATAACAAAATAACAAATCAATTGACCTGGACCATGATAAGTAATTTTTCCTCCACGGTTTGTTTTTACTAGATTAATATTTTTATTAAGAATTTCTTTTTCTTTATAACTTGTACCTGCTGAATAAACTTCTTTATGTTCTAAGATCCATATTAAATCCTCTTTTTTACCATTATTTATCTCCAATAATCTTTCCTCAAGGAGTTTTATTGCATCTTCATATTTTATTGGATTTATTGACTTTTTAATCTCTATATTCATTTATAAATTGTATTATTCTTATTATACTCTATTAGTGCAAAATTGATTTATAGGTAAATTTATGTCTTTAATAAAAAAAATAAAAGATAAAAAAGTTAATTTTGAGTTTAATAAAGAGTACATAAAAGTTGTTACTTCTAAGATAGCTAATAATGATGCTCAATTTATTACTAATTCTTTTAATGAGATGCACCCAGCTGATGCAGCTGATATAATTGAACATCTTAGTCAAAATGATAGAGAAAGTTTAATAAAACTTAATAATTTTAATATCGATCCAGAAGTTTTTATTGAATTAAACGAGTCGGTACAATCTGAAATAATAGCTTATCTATCACCTGATACTATTGTTAGACTTTTAAAAAACCTTGAATCTGATGATGCGATAACAATTTTAGAAAATGTTGATGAAAAAGATAAGAATACAATATTAAGCTCTTTACCTCCAAAAGATAGATTTGCCTTACTAGAAAGTTTAAGTTATCCAGAAGACACAGCTGCTAGAATAATGCAACGTGATTTTACGGCTATACCTAGTAATTGGTCTGTTGGTCAAACAATTGATTATTTAAGAGAAAATAAAGATTTACCTGAAGAATTTTTAGAAATTTTTATTATAGATGAAGGTTTTAAGCCAATTGGAACTGTTCCATCATCAAAAGTTTTAACCACTTCGAGAGAAACTAAAATGCTTTCTATTATGTCAGAATCTCAGCTACTTATTCCTGTTGATATGGACAAAGAGGAAGTTGGTAATGTGTTTGAAAATTACAACTTAAATTCAGCAGCTGTTGTCGACAAATCAAACAAGTTAGTTGGTATGATCATGTATGATGATGTCTTAACGGTATTAAAAGAAGAAGCCGAGGAAGATGCTTTGAGATTAGCTGGGGTAGGGGATGAAGAAATTACAGATGGGGTTTTTAAGAAAACTAGAAGAAGATTTAACTGGCTTTTATTAAACCTATTTACAGCATTTCTTGCAACATGGGTTATTAGTTTATTTGGTGCAACAATTGAGCAAATGGTTGTCCTTGCATTTCTTATGCCAATTGTTGCTTCTATGGGTGGTAATGCTGGAATGCAAACTTTGGCTGTTACTGTTAGAACATTAGCAACAAACGATTTAACAAAAAATAACTTTACACAAAATATTTTAAAAGAATTTAATATTGGTATTTTAAATGGTATTATATTTGCTATAATAAGCGCTTTTGTAGTGCAAATTTGGTTTCAAGATTCTTTACTTTCTCTAATAATTGCTATGTCAATGATTGTTACAATGATTGTTGCAGGATTATTTGGAATTTTAGTACCTATTACTTTAAAAAAAATGGATATTGATCCTGCTATTGCATCAAGTGTATTTGTAACAACTATTACTGATGTTATTGGTTTTGTTTCATTTCTTGGTGTTAGTGCTTATTTTCTCTAAAAATTATCAATTAATCGGACGTTATCGATATAGTAAGCCACAAAAAGTTTAAAAGGTTTGTTTAAAATATTGGTACTTAAATTGTGTGTATTTCTACATTCTAAATATTCAATTTTAATATCAAAGTTTTTAAATAGTTCTTTCTTTAAAATAAATATCAACTTTTTGTAATTCTTTGTATTTCTAGTGATCTCTTTTTTTAATTTTAGTAATTTTTTTGTAATTATTTCTGATGCAGCAAAACTTTGTTTATTTAATAAAGAGTTTCTTGAAGATAAAGCTAAATTGTTTTTATTCCTAATAGTTTTACATATGTAAACTTTAGTATTGTACTTATTTTCAATAAAATTTTTAACTAAGAAAAATTGTTGAAAATCTTTCTCACCCATAAACATTTTTTGTGGAGAAATTAATTCAATAAAACGATCCAAAACATCAAGCACACCTTCAAAATGTCCTTTTCTAAATTTTGCACACAATATATTTTGTAATTTATTTAACTTAATTTTATCATTTTTTTTCCAATAAATTTGTTTAACAGTTGGTAAATATACGTAGTCAACTTTGAGTTTTTTAAGGTAAATCAAATCTTTCTTTAAGTTTTTTGGATATGTTTTAAAGTCTTTTTTATTATTAAATTGAGTTGGATTAATAAAAATACTTACTAATGTTTTTTTGCAGTTTTTTTGTGATGTTTTGATTAATGCTTTGTGACCTTCATGTAAAGCTCCCATTGTTGGGACAAAACCTAATCTTTTATCAAATTCAATTGCCTTAATTAAATCAGTTTTTATTTTTATTAATTTCATTTGTAATAAGAATATTAATAAGTAAAACATTTATATGATTAAACAAGCTATAATTCCTTTAGCTGGTCTTGGGACTAGACTACTACCACTAACTAGTGTTTTTGCAAAAGAGCTTCTACCTATTAATGGAAAACCAGGCCTTGAATATATTCTCGAAGAATGTATCGAGGCAGGTATTAAGGAAGTTGTATTTATTATTTCTAAAAAAAAAATGATGATAAAGAAATATTTTTATAATGATAAATTTTATAAAGATATCATTAAAAAAAAAAGTGATCCAAAAATTATCAAAGAATATAAAAAAATTCTTAAATATAAAAAAATGATTAAATTTGTTTTTCAAGACAAACCATTAGGAACTGGTGATGCTGTTTACAAGACTAAGAAATTTATTACAGATAAATATTTTTTAATGTTGCTACCTGATGATTTGATAATTAAAAAAAACTGCTCTAAGTCTATGATTGCCGTGCATAAAAAATTTAAAGCATCGGTTATGGCAAGTATGAAGGTTAATAAAAATGATGTATCTAGATGGGGTATCTACAATATTAAAAAAAAAATTGGGAAAAATAATTTTATTATAAACAATGTTGTTGAAAAGCCTTCTATAAAAAATTCACCTTCTAATAATGCTGTAATTGGAAGATATATATTACCTAAAACAATTTTTTCTAAATTAAAATCATTAAAACCAGGTAAAAGTGGTGAATTTCATATCACTGATGCTATTCAAGCTTTAATAGAAGACGACAATAAATTTATTGGTCACAATTTTTCAGGTAAATACTTAGATTGTGGAACAATGAATGGTTATATTAAATCAACGTTGGAGATTTCTAAACAATGAAACTTTGCATGATAGGAACGGGGTATGTTGGCTTAGTCAGCGGCGTTTGTTTTTCCGATTTAGGGAATGACGTTATTTGTGTTGATAAAGATTTAAATAAAATTGACAACTTAAAAAATGGTATTATCCCCATATACGAACCTGGTTTAGATGAATTAATTATTAAAAATTATAAAAATAATCGTTTAAAATTCTCTACGAATTTAAAAAATTCAATTTCAAAGTCAGACATAATTTTTATTTGTGTTGGCACACCCACTAAAAAAAATGAAAATAATGCTGACTTAAGTCAAGTATATAATGTTGCAAAACAGATTAGTAAATCTATTAAAAAGTATAAAATTGTTATAACTAAATCTACCGTTCCAGTGACAACTGGAGATCAAATAGAAAAAATTATATCAAAAAAAGTATCAAAAAAACTTTTTTCAGTAGTTTCAAATCCTGAATTTTTAAGAGAAGGTGACGCTATAAGAGATTTTACCTATCCTGATAGAGTGGTCATAGGTACAAATAATAAAAAATCTAATAAGATTTTAAAAAATCTTTATTCACCACTGATATCAAAAGGTGCAAAGTACGTTAATACGTCTCGAAGAGCAGCCGAATTAATAAAGTATGCCTCTAATTCTTTTCTAGCAACAAAGATTACTTTTATTAATGAGCTAGCTAATTTATGTGAAAAAATTAATGTTAACATTGAAGATATCTCTATTGGCATGGGTCTCGATAATAGAATTGGTAGCCGTTTTTTAAGAGCTGGTCCTGCTTATGGTGGATCTTGTTTTCCAAAAGATACTAAGGCCATTACAGCCACCGCAGATAAATTTAAAACTAATTTAACAGTTATTAAAAGTGTAATTAAATCAAATGAAAATAGATCATCACTAATGTTAAAAAAAGTTTTTGATATTTTAAAAAATAAAATAAAGAATAAAAATATTTGTTTCTTAGGGGTAACATTTAAAGCCAATACAGATGATATGAGAGATTCTTCAAGTCTAAAAATGATTCCTGCATTGATTAAAAAGGGTGCAAAGATTAATTATTTTGATCCTACTGGAGAAAAGTTAGATTTTAAAAAATTTAAGAATGTTATTTTTTCAAACAATATTAAAGAGGCTATTAAAAAATCAGATTTAATTATTATTCACACAGAATGGAATGATTTTAAAAATATTAACTTTAAAAAAGATGTGAAAAATAAAAAGTTCTCAATTTTTGATATGAGAAATATTTACTCAGTTGATAAAATGAAAGATAATAAAATTAAATATTTTAGTATTGGAAATTAATTTAATTCAAAAATAGCATCAACCTCGACCGACACACCAAGTGGCAAACTGTTTGTACTAACAGCTGCTCTTGTATGCATTCCAGAGTCTCCAAAAACTGAAACTATTAAATCTGAAGCACCATTTATTACTTTGGGTTGTTCTATAAAATCTTCTGTTGAATTAACAAACCCTGTAAGCTTTATACAAGATTTTACTTTTGAAAGATCATTGCCACAAGCTTTTTTAACTTGAGATATTATGCTTAGGCCACAACGTTTAGCTGCTTCATATCCGTCCTCAGTTTTTAGATCCTTACCAACCTTACCTTTGATTAATTCTCCATTTGCTGCGGTAGAAATTTGTCCTGAGATAAATAACATTTTACCAATTTGTTTTGACGCAAGATATGATCCAACAGGATCTCTTGCCTCTGGCAGTTCTAAGTTTAATTCTTTTATTTTATCTTCATATGACATTATTATTTCTCCATAAATTCAGTTAATGTTTTACTATTTTTAAATTTAACAAGTTTTTCTTTTAAATTAAGTTTGTCAAATTTCTTTTTTCCACTCTTAGCATTAGTAGTTATTTTTTCTTTAAGTTCTTCAGCTCCATTCGTTGCTTTTAATTTAAGTTCTGAAGATTTACCTTTTAGATTTTTTGCTGAACACTCTATGTATTTTGCACTAACTTTTTCAAACTGATTACAATCAATTTTTTCAGCCATAGCATTAGACATAAGCACTGATGTAATTAATGTTATAAATATTATTTTTTTCATTTTTTTTTCTTTTTCTTAATTTTTTTATTTTTATCGTATTCTTTTCTTTTCTCAATTAATATTAAAGCTTCTTCCATATTAAGTTCTAAGGGGTCTTTTTCCTCTGGAATTGTTGCGTTAAGAGATTTATATTTAATATAAGGCCCATATTGTCCCTTCATTACTCTAACAGGTTTTTTGTCTTCAGGGTGTTCTCCTAGGTCTTTTATAATTGATGCAGACATTCTACCGGGTTTAGCCTCCGCTATCAGAGTTATTGCTCTATTAAGACCAATTGAAAAGATTTCCTCAACATTTTCAATTCTTGCTGATTTGTTTTCACATTTCAAATATGGACCAAATCTTCCTGAGTTTAATATTATATCTTTTTGATTTTCAGGATTAATACCTAAACTTTTTGGTAATGAACATAAAAATTTAGCCCTATCAAGATCCACGCTATCTAATGTAATTCCTTTAGGTATAGAGACATTTCTTAAATTATTATCTTCTTTTTCTATCTTCTTTTTTTTTGTTTTCTTTTTCTTTTTTGTTTCAACTATAATTTCTTCTTTTATTTCCTCAATTTTTTCATACTGTAAGTAGAGACCAAACCTTCCATTTTTAAGGTACATATCATTTCCATTTTCATGTTTACCTATAAATTTTGGTTCAGCTAGTTGAGATTGAGCAGTTGCTTTTGCTTTGGATAAGGGTCTGGTAAATTTACAATCTGGATAATTTGAACATCCAATAAAAGCACCACCTCTAAAACTATTTTTTAAACTTAATGATCCATTGTCACATAACTTACATTGTCTATTAATATTTCCATCTGTATCTCTTTCAAAAATTAAACTTCCTAGACTATCGTTTAATAGATCTAAAACTTCTCTAGTTCTCTTCTCTTTAACGTCAGATACATTTTGATTAAAGTCTTTCCAAAATAACTCTAGAACTTTTATCCATCCTTCCTTACCGGTAGTAATATCATCAAGTTGATTTTCTAAACTTGCTGTGAAGTTATAGTCAACATATTTAGAGAAAAGTTTTTCAAGAAAGGCAGAAATTAGTTTACCACGATCTGTTGGGTGAAATCTTTTATTAATTGCTTCCGCATACCCTCTAGTAGATATAACGGATATTATACTCGCATATGTTGAGGGTCTTCCAATACCTAGTTCTTCTAATTTTTTAACTAAACTTGCTTCTGAGTATCTTGGTGGTGGTTGTGTAAAATGTTGTTCATCTAATAAAGCTTCTATATTAACTGGACCTTTGTTCATTTCAGGAAGGATATCTTCATCATCATCTTTTTTAGTATCCTTCATAACCTTTAGAAAGCCATCAAACTTAATAACAGATCCACTAGCTTTACAGATTGATCCATTATCATCTGAGATTATCGTAATAGTATTTCTATCAAATTGAGCGGATTTCATTTGAGAGGATAGGGCTCTACTCCAAATTAAATCATATAATTTATGTTGATCTGGACTTAGGTATTTTTTAACTGTATCTGGTGCACGCATAATATCTGTAGGTCTAATAGCTTCATGTGCTTCTTGAGCATTTTTAGCTTTTTTTCCAGAATAACTTGCTGCATTATCTGGAACATATTCATCACCAAACTCATTTTTTATATATTTCCTGAAAGTGTCTATAGCGTCCGTAGATAAGTTGGTACCATCTGTTCGCATATACGTGATAAGACCAATAGTTTCACCATCTATTTCTATACCTTGATAAAGTTTTTGAGCTATCTGCATTGTACGTGATGCTCCAAATCCTAGTCTACCTGAGGAAACTTGCTGTAATGTAGAGGTAGTAAAAGGGCCCGAAGGGTTTCTGTTAACAATTTTGCTTGAGATGTCATTTATATTGAACTTCTTAGACTTAACTTCTTCAATTGCTTTATTAATTTCAGCTTTATTTTTAAAAGAAAATTTTTCAATTTTTTTATCATTTAATTGGGTGATACTTGCTAATATAGAATTTTTATCATTGTCGTTGAATTGAACACTTAAAGTCCAAAATTCTTCAGGATCAAAAAGTTCTATCTCATGTTCTCGTTCAGTAATTAATTTTAAAGCAACAGACTGGACACGTCCGGCAGATTTAGAACCGGGCAGTTTTGTCCACAAAATTGGTGATATGTTAAAGCCAACTAAATAGTCTAAGGCTCTTCTAGCCATATAAGCATCAACAAGCAGTGGCTCGATTTGACGTGGGTTTTCAATTCCATGAATGACAGCTTTTTTTGTAATTTCATTAAAAACAACTCTTTCTACATGCTTGTCTTTAATTAATTTTTTCTCATTTAAATATTCTTTAACATGCCAAGCAATCGCTTCTCCCTCACGGTCGGGGTCAGTTGCTAATATGATTTTTGATGAAATTTTAGCCGCATCTGTAATTTCTTTAAGATATTTTTTAGAAAAACTATCTACTTCCCATTCCATTTTAAAATTATTTTCTGGATCAACAGAACCATTTTTTGAAGGAAGGTCTCTAATATGACCATAACTTGCTAATACAATATAATCATCACCTAGATATTTATTGATAGTTTTTGCTTTAGCTGGACTTTCTACGACTACAAGATTCATTACTAAACAAATTACTTAAAAGACTTAGATAGTCAAATCAATAAATTTTAGTCTTAGTTTCTTCTTTGTTTTTCAATCGTTTGACGTTTTCTCTGTGTGTGTAGAATATAAGCACAAACATTATCATGAAAAATATTGAATTATAATTTTCAAAATTTATTAAATAAATTGGAACCATTAAACTACCAACTAGTGATGAAAGTGATGAGTATTGTGATATAAGAAATGTAACAGCCCAACTAATAATAAATACTAAACCCAAAACTAAGTTTATCGAAAATAATATCCCAACATACGTTGCAACACCCTTGCCCCCTTTAAACTTAAGCCATACTGGAAAAACGTGACCTAAAAAGGTGCTTAATGATGCAATAAAGATATAATCGGGATAATTAAATTTTACATATAAAACAGGCAATACAGCTTTTGTTATATCCAGTAATAAAGTTGCATAGCCTAAAGTTTTATTACCTGTTCTAAGAGCATTTGTAGCTCCAATGTTTCCTGAGCCAATATCTCTAATATCTTTTTTTAAAAATATTTTTGTAAGTATAAAACCAAAAGGTATTGATCCCAATAAATATGAACTTAATGCAACAATTAAATATTCCATTATTATAACTTAAATAATTCTTCACCTTTTACAAATGTATTAGTGACTTTACCTTGGAGTTTTTTGTCTTCGATGGAGGTATTTTTTGATTTGGAGATAAGCTTATCTTTTTTGACAACCCAGGGCTTATCAATATCTACAATACAAAAATCTGCTTCATTACCCACTGAAAGATTGCCCTTATCAATTTTTAAAATCTTTGCAGGGTTTGATGTTAAAGCTTTAATTATAGTTTCTAATTTAAGAGAGCCATTGTGATATAACTCCAGACTTAGTGATAAAAGCGTTTCTATTCCAGAGGCCCCTGTAGATGCTTGTGCAAACGTCAATCTTTTTTGTTCTTCATCTTCTGGTTTGTGATCAGATACAATAACGTCTATCGTTTCATCCTTTAATCCTTGCACTAGAGCAATTCTATCTTCTTCAGTTCTTAATGGGGGTGATAACTTTAAGAAAGTTCTGAAATCTCCTATATCATTTTCATTTAATGAAAGGTTATTTACGGAGACACCTGTTGTAAATTTAACTTTATTTTTTCTTTTCTCAATAATTTCAACTGATTTTGCAGCTGAAATCTGTGATATGTGATATCTGCATTTAATATTTTCAAGCAACGTTAAATCTCTTTCAATAATTATTCTTTCAGCAACAGCAGGTATTCCAGATAATCCAAGTTTAGTTGCAATAATTCCAGAATTAATCATTCCATTTTTAGATAAATCGTAATCTTCAGCGTGTTGCATGATGAGTGTGCCTAAATCTTTAGCTGAATTCATTATACGCGACATCAGTTGAGTATTTTGAATTGTTTTAACTCCATCAGTAAATCCAATTATTCCTCTAGTTTGAAGCAAACCAAATTCAGTCATGCTAGTTCCTTCAATATTTTTGGTAAGTGCAGCACTTGGAAAAACATTAATTCTAGATTTGTCTCTTCCACGTCTTTTTAAAAAATCTACTATTGAAACGTTATCTATAATTGGGTCCGTATTAGGCATAGTAACAACTGAAGTAACCCCCCTGCAAGTGCTGCATTACTTAGAGTTCTAAAATTTTCTTTATATTCATAACCAGGTTCACCTGCAAAGACACGCATATCAACAAGACCTGGGAATATATATTTACCATTTAAATCTATTATTTTTTCTCTTGAAGGAATATTGTTAGAGTTTACTTTTTTACCGATAGCTTCAATTAAGCCATCTTCTCCAATAATTAATCCACCTTTCTCATTGATAGAGTTGTAAGGGTCAATTATATTTGCATTTATAAAATATTGTTTTTTCATTTATTCACAAAATATTTTTAAACAAGCCATTCTTACTGCAACACCTAATTCAACCTGTTCCTTAATTACACTTCTGTTAATGTCATCTGCTAATTTTGTGTCAATTTCTATCCCTCTATTCATAGGGCCTGGATGCATAATCAAAGCATCATTTTTTGCATGTGCAAGTTTATCTGGTGTTAGTCCATAATATTCATAGTATTCTCTGTTAGAAGATAAGAAAGAGCTAGTCATCCTTTCATTTTGTAATCTCAACATCATTACAATATCACAATCTTTCAAACCTTTTTTCATATCTGTAAATGTATTTACACCAAACTTTTCTATTTCTTTTGGCATTAAATTTGATGGTGCAATAATGTTAACTTCTGCACCAAGCATATTCAGAAGATAAATATTTGATCTTGCAACACGTGAATGAGTTATGTCACCACAAATCGCAACTCTTAAACCTTCAATTTTTTTTTTTCGATTTATAATTGTTAAAGCATCTAGTAAAGCTTGAGTAGGATGTTCACGACTTCCATCACCAGCATTAAGTACTGCACAATTCACTTTTTGAGATAAAAGATTACACGCCCCAGAATCTTGGTGTCTAATTACAATTATGTCTGGATGCATTGCATTTAAAGTCATTGCGGTATCTATTAGTGTTTCACCTTTCTTAATAGCTGAATTTGCCATGTTCATTGACATAACATCCGCACCCAATCTTTTTCCAGCTAATTCAAATGAACTCTGTGTTCTAGTAGAGGGCTCAAAAAACAAATTAATTTGAGTTTTACCACTTAATACATTTAGTTTTTTGTTTTTACTTTGATTTAATTTAATGAAACTTTTAGCTTCTTCTAAAATCAAATTAACATCATTAATTGATAGATCTTGAATACCTAGGAGGTGTTTTTGAGAAACCTTAATAGCTTTATTTATTTTGGTTGCCATTAAAATTAACTCTATAACTATTAACCATCACTATGGCAAGCATTAATTATTTAAAAAGTCTATTGCACCTTGTAAAATAAAGGCTGCAGCGTTTTGGTCAATTGTTTTAACTCTTTTTGAAACATTGACGTCCAATAAACTTGATAGATTAAATGCGCCAACTGTCGAAAGTCTCTCATCCCACAAAATTACTGGTAGGTCTATAGATTTTGATATGTTCGATGCAACGTCATTAACTGATTGTGCAGATCTACCTAGACTGCCATCCATATTTACTGGGTTCCCTACAATTATTCCACCAATATTATTATCTTTAATTATCATCTTAAGTTCATCAATTAGTTCGTTAGTGTTGGTTTTATTTATGGTTTTAAAGGGTGTGGCTATGGATTGTCTTTCATCACAAATTGAGACACCAATTCTTTTAGACCCTAAATCTAAACCAATAAATCTCACCTTATTTGAGTGTTTTATTTTAAAATCTTCAATTGTGATCATATTGTATATTTTATACTTAAGTGATAGTTTGCCGACATATTTAATTACCACATGACAATTGATCTTAAAACAATAAAGCATATATCTAAATTATCAAGAATCTCTGTTGATGATACAAAAGCTAATAAATTAGCTGGAGATCTTAACTCTATATTTGATTTCATTGAAAAATTGAATGAACTCAATACTGATAATGTTGTGCCCTTAACTTCTGTTGCAGAAACCACATTAAAATTAAGAGTCGATGAGGTTAAAAGTGAAAATATAAGAGATCAAATATTAAAAAACTCACCAGATGAAAATGAAGATTTTTTTGTAGTACCAAGGGTTGTTGAATAATGTCAGATATCACATCACTCACTTTAACTGAATTAGTTAAAAATATTAAAGATAAAAAGATTTCTTCTGAAGAAACTACTAAAGCTTTTATTGATAGAGGAGAAAAGTCTAGAGATTTGAATGCTTACATAACTGAGGATTTTTCTAACGCACTTTTGAAAGCTAAAAATTTTGATCAAAAACCTAATTTTGATTTAAAGCTTCCAGGTGTTCCAATTGCTGTTAAAGATTTATTTTGCACAAAAGATGTAAAAACTACAGCAGGTAGTAAAATTTTGAATAATTTCATCCCACCATACGAATCTACTGTTACTCAAAATATTTGGAATGAAGGTGGAATATTGCTTGGTAAGTTAAATTGTGATGAGTTTGCAATGGGCTCTTCTAATGAAACTAGTTTTTTTGGAAATGTACAAAGTCCAATAGATAAAAGTTTGGTACCAGGAGGCTCTTCAGGAGGCTCTGCATCAGCTCTAGCAGCCAATTTAACACCCATCACAATTGGAACTGATACTGGTGGTTCTATTAGACAACCTGCTTCATTTACGGGTACTGTTGGATTAAAGCCCACTTATGGAAGTTGTTCACGATATGGAATTGTTGCTTTTGCATCTTCGTTAGATCAAGCAGGTCCAATGTCTAAAGATGTAAAAGATTGCGCACTTCTTCAAGAAATTATTAGCACTTATGATGAAAAAGATTCAACTTCAATTGATTTTAAAAGAAATGAATACAGCAAAGAATTAACAAACAATATCAAAGGTAAGAAAATTGGAATTCCAAAAGAATATAGAATTGATGGAATGCCAAAAGAGATAGAGGATTTATGGACTGAGGGAATTGAGTATGTAAAAGATTGTGGTGCTGAAATTGTTGAAATTTCATTGCCGCATACAAATTATGCTCTACCTACTTATTATATAGTAGCTCCTGCTGAAGCTTCTTCAAACTTAGCTAGATATGATGGTGTTAAATATGGTTTTAGATCTAAAGGTGAAAACCTTATTGATATGTATGAAAAGACAAGATCTGAAGGTTTTGGTAGCGAAGTTCAAAGAAGAATAATGATAGGAACATACGTTTTGTCCTCTGGTTATTATGATGCTTATTATCTAAAGGCACAAAAAGTTAGAAAATTAATTAAAAACGATTTTGATGAAGCTTACAAAAAAGTTGATGCAATTTTAACTCCATCTACACCAAGTGCAGCATTTAAAATTGGTGAAAAAACTAATGACCCAGTTTCAATGTATTTAAATGATATATTTACAGTTCCAGTTAATTTGGCTGGATTACCAGCAATTTCTATACCTGCAGGAGTTGATACTAAAGGTTATCCATTGGGACTACAAATTATTGGTAAAGCTTTTGATGAACAAAATATTTTAAACATTGCTTATGCTATGGAAGAGAAGATTCAGTTTAATAACAAAATTACTGACTGGTGGATTAAATAGATGTTAAAAGATAATTCAGAATATTTAATCGAAAGACGAGACAATGTTTATGAAGTGGTAATTGGACTTGAAGTTCATGCGCAAGTTACATCTAATTCAAAATTATTTTCATCTTCATCAACTACCTTTGGTGCTGAACCTAATACACAAGTGAGTTTAGTTGATGCTGCATTTCCAGGAATGCTTCCAGTTATTAATGAATACTGTGTAAAACAAGCAATTAAAACGGGCATAGGTTTAAGAGCTCAAATTAATAAAAGATCAGTTTTTGATAGAAAAAATTATTTTTATGCAGATCTTCCACAAGGTTATCAGATTTCACAATTTAAATATCCAATAGTAGGAGAGGGCACAGTCATTCTTGATATGGCACATGGTCAAAAGGAAGTTGGTATAGAAAGATTACACTTAGAACAAGACGCTGGAAAAAGTATTCATGATATGGACCCACAAAATACATTAGTTGATTTAAATAGATCAGGTGTAGCTTTGATGGAAATTGTTAGTAAACCAGACATGAGAACTCCAGATGAAGTTAGTGCTTATGTTAAAAAATTAAGATCCATTTTAAGATATCTTGGTACATGTGATGGAAACATGCAGGAAGGATCTTTAAGAGCCGATGTTAATATCTCTGTTAGAATTAAAGGATCTGACAAACTTGGAACTCGTTGTGAGATTAAAAATGTTAACTCAATTAAATTTATGCAAATGGCTATTGATTATGAAGCCAATAGACAGGTTGATTTAATTGAAGAAGGAAAAAAAATTAATCAAGAAACAAGATTATTTGATACTAAAAAAAATGAAACAAGATCAATGAGATCTAAAGAAGATGCTCATGATTATCGATATTTTCCAGATCCAGATTTATTACCATTAGAAGTAACTGATGAATTTATTGAACAATTAAAAGCAGATATCCCAGAATTACCAGACGATAAGAAAAAAAGATTTATTGATGAGTTTAAAGTCTCTGCTTACGAGGCTACAATATTAGTATCTGACATTGATATAGCTAAATATTTTGAGGAAGTTGTCGCTAAAATGGGCAAAAACCGAGATATGAAATTAGCCGTTAACTGGATTACAGGTGAATTATTTGCTGTCTTAAATAATAAAAATTTAGAAATTACACAAAGTCCAATAAGTGCAAAAAATTTGGCAAAATTAATTAATCTAATTAAGAATGGAACAATTTCTGGAAAAATAGCTAAAACAATATTTGAATTAATGATGGATGGGGACATAGATCCACAAATAATTGTTGAGGAAAAAGGTTTAAAACAAGAAAGTGACCCTAAAGCATTAGAAGTTTTAATTGATAAGATTATCAATGATAACAGGGAAAAAGCTATTGAATACAAGAATGGTAAAGAAAAACTGTTTGGTTTCTTTGTAGGGCAAGCAATGAAAGCTTCAAGTGGTAAAGCCAATCCTCAATTAATAAATGAGATATTGAAGAAGAAACTTTAATATCATGGGTAAGAACCTTGAAATTACTGAAAAACTTGAAATATATATAAATAACTTTAGTTTAAAGTTAAATCCCATTCAGCAAGAAATAATTGATTACAATAATACACTTGGAGATGTTAAGAGAATGCAAGTAGCAACATCTCAATGTCATTTTCTTCATTTAATTATAAAAACTTCTAACATTAAAAATGTACTTGAGATTGGTACTTTTACTGGGTTAAGTGCACTTTCTATAGCATTAGCATTAGCAGACGATGGCAAACTTACAGCACTAGATAAAGACAAAGAGACCAACAAGATTGCAGTAAGTTTTTTTAAAAAAGCTAATCTGGATAATAAAATTCAAACAATTGTTAAGCCTGCATTAGATAGTTTAGATGAATTAAAGAATAGTAAATTTGATATGGTTTTCATTGATGCTGATAAAATGAATTATAAAGAATATTACGAAAGATCACTGAAGTTATTAGATAAAGGTGGATTAATTATTATAGACAATGTTTTGTGGCATGGTGAAGTCGCTGATGAAGATAATTTAGATAAATATACAATAAATATCAGAGATTTTAATACTTATGTTGCAAACGATAAAAGAGTGGAACAAATCATTGTCCCTTTAGGTGATGGAATGACTGTTTGTAGAGTATTGTAATGATTGATGTTTTTGGTTTTTACAAATTTAAAAAACTTACCTCTTTAAAAAAAAATAAGATTTTACTACAAGATTTTTTAATCAAAAAAAATATCAGAGGAACAGTAATTATAGCTAGTGAAGGAGTAAATGCGACAATCTCAGGTAAAGCAACTGATCTAAAGTCAACTATCACGAAGATTAAAAAGATATTAGATTTTAAAAAGTTCGATAGTGAAAATATTTCAAAAAGTAAATTTCAACCATTTCAGAAACCAAAAGTTAAGATTAAAAAAGAAGTAGTCCCCATGGGTCTTTCCTTACCATCAAAAAATAAAAAAAATAATCATATTGACCCAAAAAAATGGAATAAATTAATTAATGATAAAGAAACATTAGTTTTAGACTCAAGAAAACCATTCGAATATAATGTTGGAACTTTTAAAAGATCAATTAATCCTGATGTTGATAACTTTAGAGAGTTTCCTCGATACTTAAATAAACTAAAAAAAACAAAACCAATTGCAATGTTTTGTACTGGCGGAATAAGATGTGAGAAAGCTTCATTTTTTTTAGAAAAAAAAGGTTTTAAAAATGTTTTTCAATTAAAAGGTGGAATTTTAAATTACTTAAAAAATGTTAAGAAAAAAGAAAGTCTATGGAATGGGGAATGCTTTGTTTTTGACAACAGAATCAGTGTTAAACATGGATTGGAAGTTGGTACATACTCAATATGCAGTGGATGTAGAAAACCTGTTTCAGCAAATGATAAGAAGTCTAAAAAATATGAGGAGGGTGTTTCATGTGTAAACTGTCATGATAATTTAACTCAAATTCAAAAAGAGAGATTTCGAATGAGACAAAAGCAAATAAACCTTGCAAAAAAGAGTGGTTCAAAGCATATATTTCAAAAAGAATTTAAATAAAAAAAAACAATTGTCTAAAGCCATAAATTTAACCAAAGATCCAATTTGGTCATTACTTAAAAAAGTAACTATTCCAGCTAGTGTTGGTTCTTTATTTCAAACATTCTATAATTTAGTTGATACATGGTTTGCTGGTAGAATTTCTGCAGAAGCTATAAGTGCAATAGCTAAATCTTTCCCAATATATTTTGTCATCATCGCTGTTGGTGTTGGTATTGGTGCTGCAACTAACTCTGGCATTGGTAACTTATTAGGAGCTAAAAAGATTAATAAAGCATCACTATTTATTGCCCAATCAGTAATTTTTGCATTAGTCACGTCAATTGTCGTTACTTTATTTGGATTAAATGCTTCAGATTTTCTCTTGGGTGTCATGGGTTCTGATGCTGCTGGTATCGCTTTAACTAGAGAGTACTTGGATATAATTTTTTATGGAACATTTATAGTTATGATCCAAATATCTTTAAATGGAGCTTTGAATGCACAGGGTGATACTAAAAGCTATAGAAATGTTCTTATCTTTAGTTTCTTTTTAAACATTTTTTTAAACCCATTATTTATCTGGGGATACGGAATTGTTCCAGCTTATGGTATAGGTGGTCTAGCAATAGCAACTGTTATCGCTCAATCTATTGGTACTATTTATTTAGCTTACAAAATTAACTCGTGTAAATTAAGAAAGTATTTATCTATTAAATGCTTTATTCCTAAATTCAATCTTCTTAAAGAATTGTTAACTCAAGCAATGCCAATAATGATTAGTATGCTGTTTATCGGTGTAGGTATTTTTAATATTCTATATTTTATTGGACAATTTGGTGATTTTGCGACAGCAGGTTATGGTGCAGCTTTAAGAGTTGAGCAAGTTTTCTTACTTCCAGTAATTGGTTTAAATACAGCGGTACTTTCTATCGGTGGACAAAACTTTGGTGCTAAAAATTATAACCGTATAAGAGAGCTTTATACTAAAGCATTATTTTTTGGATCATCATTCATGGCTTTGGCAGGTGTGATTTTATTCTTCGGTGCAGAATTTTTTGTATCTCAATTTACAAATAATGCAGAAGCTATTTATCATGGTGCTATATATTTAAAAGTTGCTGCATTAATAGCTCCTATTTATCCTGTGTTTTTTATTACAACGGCAGTTTTTCAGGCACTTAAAAAACCAGTTTATAGTCTTTACTTAAGCGTTCTAAGATTAACTGCATTTCCTTTCTTATCTTTGTGGTATGTAATTAATATTAAAGGTGGAGATTACGCGGATATTTTTTACACAATCATGGCAACCAATTGGTTTATGGGTATTGTAGTAATCATCTTTATTGGATACTTTTTAAATAATGTTTTTAAACAAAAGAAAAGCCATTTTTCTTATTAGTGTTTCTGCGCTAATATTTATTTTAACTATTAATCAGCTCAAATCTCAAACAATTAAAATTGTTGATGGAGATACAATTCATCTTAATGGAGAAAAAATTAGATTTACTGGAATAGATACACCTGAATTGAAACAAAGTTGTCTTAAAGAAGGTATTAAAGTTTTTTGTGGCATTACAGCAAAACAAATCCTTATTGATAAAATTGGAAATAATAATGTTGAATGTATTAGTGAAGGAAAAGATCAATACAAAAGAACACTAGCAGAATGTTTTGTTAATAATGAAAGTCTATCAAGTTATTTAGTTAAAAGTGGTTATGCATTTGCGTACAGAAGGTATTCAAAAAAGTTTGTACGTGATGAAGATTATGCAAGAATTAATAAAATAGGTATGTGGTCTATGGAGTTTGATTACCCTTGGGATTATAGAAAATCTAAGAAAAATTAAAGCTAGCAGGGTAGTTCTGTTACCCGGTGCCGTGGACCTGGCTTCATGAATCTTGGTCAAAACCAACAGCTTCAGCTATTATTCTATGTTTTGTGGACTCAATATTCAAGGATTAATAACGACTCCAAAACGTCCTTTATAGGAGGACGGAGTCGATGCTTGTCCTGTTGGACTCGCAGGTACATCAATAGAGGTACCAACTGGGATAGGAACTATCTTTAAGATTAGAACCTTAACCCCGGATATATAAAAAGGAGTATCTTCTACTCTCTACTATATAGTCTGTTTAGCTTAGACGCAGAGGTTGAAATATTTTTTAAAAAATTTTATTTCGATTCCATCACCTAGACACCTGATTTGGAATTTGCTAGGATCTTGGTTCATGAAAAAGATTTTAGGAATCATAATTCTAGGTTTGTTATTGAGTGGATGTACAATTAATCAAACTGCTTTAAATGTTGGAACAAATTTTACAGATTATCAGAAGGAGTGTAGAAAAGTTGCTTTAGTAAAACCAAAGTTGGTTTTTAATGATGGCAATTTAAGAGGCTTTCATTGTGCAGATGCTGCCGGTGCTGATACTTGGAGATATGAATTTTTTGATACTAGTAATAAATTAGTAAAAGTTTGGTCACGACCAGTTAGTGCTCAAGAAAGACAAGCAAGATTTAATAATGCATTATTAGGTTTAGCTATTTTGAATTCTGGAACAGCATCAGGAACAACAACACAAACTCAACAACCTCCTGGATTTTTTAGTTTTGATATAGCCTCTGGTATGAATAAAGTTTGTTTCTATGATCAACTTGGCAGTCTTAGTGCAAAGACAATTGGTCGTGCAGAAATTTGCCCATTAGGTTATTAAATTAATGAAAAAAATTTTAGGGATCGTTGTTCTGGGTTTATTGTTGAGTGGGAATGCTTATGCAGAGGTAGAAAAGCTTCCAGAAGGAACAACTGTTAATAGTTTGATCAAAGCAGGCTACAAATTATTTAGCACAGAGTCGGCGGCTACTCCTGTGACTTTTGGTGATGATGGTAGAAGTTACACTGGATCTTTTCAAATTATATATCATTTAACTAAAGGCAAAGAGGTCGTATCTTGTGTTCTTTATGATGGAGAATTAACCTGTGTTAAACCTTAAAAAACTTTTAGGGATCATAGCTCTAGGCTTGTTGTTTAGTGGGAATGCTCATGCAGGTGTTAATGAACCTGGAGTAACGTCTATTGCAGGGTGTGATAGAGGTCTTAAATCAGCAAACAAAAAATTTATAAAAAAACATTTAAAAAAATTATCAAAAAAAAATGAAACTAGCGTTCTCTATGCCAGTTGTGATTATGAAAATTATTCTTGGGCAGTTAATAAAGGTAAAGATTTAGAAAAACTCCATAAGAAAACATATAAACAATGCACAAAATATGCCAAGAAACATACTGGTAAAGAATGTTATTTGTATGCAGTTAATGAAGAAATTGTTTGGAAATACGACAAGGCTAAAGCATCAACCATAGCAAAAACTAAAATAGCAGTAGCAAAAGCGCTAGAAGAAAAGAATGTAAAAATGGATACAAAACCAGGAAGATTTTTTGAGGATCAACCTGATGTAAGTGACGATTATCAAATTCATTTTATCTATTTATTAACATTAGATGGTAAAGATACAGAATTAGATATAAGTGGCTGGATTGAAAAAAGGATAAAAACTGTAAATAAAAAATTTTTAAAAATGTCTGCAAAAAATAAAAAATCAAATGGTATAGGACAACAGTTTAAATTAGATATGACTAAAGAAGGAAATCTGGATGTAACCTTTGTGAGAATGAATATTTCAAAAAAACAATTAGATATACCTGATTACCCTAATAATTTAATTTATCCATATCTTAGAAAAAAAGGGTTTGATAATCCTAAAAAAGTTTATGCAACATTTGCAGGTTTTAAAACAAAACATGGAAATAGTGATGGTGGCGAAGGTTTTGTACCCATGATGGTAATTTATACACCTGCAGTTAAAACTTACGGACAACCAGACATGGATTTAGTTATTCTTCATGAACTGTTTCACACACAGGCTGCTGCTTATGGGTGTGGTAAAAGAACTTATAAAGGTGCACATGTAAAAGGTTCTGATATTCTTGCAGTAGATACTGTTACATCATCAATCGATAGTCGAAATGATACTTATTACAAACATGATATTGAAGGATGTCCTGATTTAGCTAAGAGCGTCTTTGTTACACCAACAGCAAAAGATTCATGGGATCCTTACGATGTTTTTTGTAGAAAAAATAAAGATAATTTCACTCATCCAGATCTCTACACAGGATCTCATAGATGCAAAGGTGGGGCAAAATAAATGAAAAAACTTAGGACATCAAATAGATAATAAAATGCTTCTTAAAAGTATTAAATTCATAAAAGAAAACTTAAATTAGGATTAATTTATAAATTGTGCCACTAGTGTGCCAGAGGTCTACTTAAGGAATAATCATCATTATATATAAAGAGAAGTAAGTGAGTATGAAGGGGCGTTCTGTTACCCGGTGCCCCAGAGTTTTAGTTAATCTCTTGTTTATTAATTTTAAAGAGCTTTTCACCCAAAGGACTGATTGGATCTTGAGGTGTAGGTTTGATTTTAGTTTTTTCCTCAACAATACTTAATAGTTTTTTAGCAAGTCCTTGACGTCTAAACATAGGGTTAACAAAGATGTATTCAACTTCAGCTGTCTCATTATATCTAACAAAACCAAGTGTAGTATTAATATTTTTAAAGGTAATAACACCATCACTTAGATCAACGTCATAATTTGTATTATCTAAATTACTCATTAATTATTTCCATCCTGTTCAAGTTTTTTCTCTAATTTTCTCACAAAGAATGAAACAATTAATATCAAAATTAAATACTCTAAAATTAAGAATGTATAAATTTCTAATGGTCTATAAGTTGACACAACTAATTCATTAGCTTTTCTTGTTAAGTCACCAATGCCAATAATTGATACCAATGAAGACATTTTTAACACATATACAAACTGGTTTCCTAATGCAGGTAAAATGTTTTTAATTGCTTGTGGAAGAATTACGAATCTTAATCTTTTATAAAAAGTTAACCCTAGTGATGAACCAGCTTCCCACTGCGATTTCTTAATTGAGTTTATACCTGCTCTAAAAATTTCTGCTTGAAAAGCACTCTCACTTATTGCTAATGCAATTATTCCTGAGACGAATGGACTGAAGCTTAATCCAGTCATTATAGGTAAACCGTAATAAATCCATAAAATTAAAACAAGTAGAGGTATAGCCCTTACAATTTCCACATATCCGATATTTATGTATGTTAAAAATTTATTTTTAGCTAAGGATGGTATTGCAACAATAAACCCTAAAATTGCAGAAATAATTATAGATATAACTGATATATAAATTGTTGTTGTTAAACCACTAAGTAAAAATTTTAGGTTAGTTAACCCCTCAACATTATTAGGTGATAGAATAAACCACCCTAACTCTTGACCACTACAAGAGTTAAGGGGTAAAATTAAAAGTAAAAAAAGTAAATTTTTCACTCTTAAAGTTATAATGAATTAGAGATTAATATCTAATTTTTTATAAGCTTTTTAAATTATATTTAGCGAGTAGTTTATTAAAGAAACCAGACGATTTCTTATCTTTAATCCATGCATTAACATAATCATTCCAAACTTTATCATTTTTATCAACCATCATTGCTAAAAAGGCAGGGTTTTTTTCTCCATCAGGAACAATTGCTAATTGAGGGTACTTGATAACTAATTTATTGGCCTCTGTTGAACTTGTAATGTTTCCATCTGCTCTTCCAGCTAATACTTCCTGAAAGTCTCTTGCAGGAGATTCAACTGATTGCAATTTTGATTTTGGAAAAAATTCTTTAGCTTTTTCCTCTTGAGAAGTTCCAAGTGTTGTTGCAATAGTTACACTTTTATTATTCAAAGAGTTCCAAGTTGAGTATTTTTTTAAATTCTTTTTAAGTACTAGTGGAACAGTTCCATACTTGTAGTAAGTATCTGTAAACCCGGCAACTTCTGCTCTCTTTGGAGTTTTAGTTACACTTGTAGAAATATCATATCTTCCTGCGGTAATTCCAGAAACAATAGTTTTCCATTCAGTAGGTACAAAAGTAATTTTTACACCCATATCTTTTGCTAATTCTTGCATGACGTCAATATCAAAACCAACATACTTATTAGTAGCTGGGTCTTTCATAGTCATTGGATCCCAGTCGCCTGTTGTTCCAACTTTCAATTCACCAGAAGACATAATCTGATCAAGTTTAGTTTCTGCGTTAAGAGAGAAGGGTAAAAGTGCTAATAGCACCACAAGGAGTATTTTTTTCATATACCTGATATAACAACAATTTTAATTAATATAAGGTTATAACCTTGACGCACTATCACTCATCCAAGAGTGCAAATGCTTGGAAAAAGAGCGTCTAACAAGTAAATTAACCTCATTTTTTTCTGTAAGATGGATAATTACATCAATATGCGACAGTATTGTTTGAACAACTGAACCTTTCTTATTTTTAAATTCATTAAAGTTAAAAGGAGATCCAGTAGCAAATAAATCAAAAACCTTACTACCTTTTATATTCAACATTACAAATTGGTCACTAACATCAGTTACAGCACCCAATTTAGCTTTAGATATATTTTTTATTAATTCGTCTTCAACTTGATAAGTATTATTATCCTCACTAACAGTTTCATTTGATATCAACATCCATTCATCAGGACTTAACCAAAATGCAGTAAGCTTTTCTGCTGATGTAGATGTATTTGCCTCTGTTGGTAGGACCATATTAAAATTTTTACCAATAGTTGTAATAAAATCTTTTGTTTTGCCTCTTATGATTAATTTCATGATAGGTTTAATTTCTTTAATCACTAAATCAGAATAAGTCACATCACCTTTAATAGAAGTTTTATAATTAAGCATTTAACCTCACATTTTCTTTATCAAAAAACACAGGATCAACAATAGTTACATCAATATTTTTATCTTCCATTGGAATAAATAATTTTTGACCTAGCATATTTTTACCACCTTTTACTACAGCTAGTGCAATTGATTTATTTAGATTTGGACTATAGTAACTTGATGTTACATGACCTAACATTTCAACTGGCTTTAAACTAGTGTTAGCAATTATCTGAGCTCCTTCTTCTAAAACTTCAGTTGGATTATCCGTCACTAAACCTACTAATTGTTTTCTATCTTCTTTCATGGTGTCAGATCTATAAAGAGATCTTTTACCAATAAAGTCATATTTCTTTTTACTAACAATCCAATCCATTTGTAAATCTATGGGTGTCATTGTTCCATCAGTATCTTGGCCAACAATAATAAATCCTTTTTCAGCTCTTAATAAGTGCATTGTTTCAGTACCGTAAGGAGTTATATTGAATTCTTCACCTGCTTCCATGCATTTTTCCCATAAGTCTTCACCATAGTTCGCCTGAATATTGATTTCATAACTATGTTCACCTGTAAAACTAATACGCATAATTCTACATTTAATATTATCAATTTTAGCATTCTTGAAAGACATGTGTGGAAAGCTTTCATCTGAAAGATCAAGATCAGGTATTAATCTATTTAGAATTTTTTTACTATTTGGACCACAGATACTAGCTGTTGCATAATGATCAGTAACTGATGATAAATAAACATCCAGGTCAGGCCATTCTGTTTGAAGGTAATCTTCTAATTTTCCTAATACGTTTGCAGCACCACCAGTTGTTGTTGTCATGATATAATGATTTTCATCAAGTCTAGTTGTGACTCCATCATCATAAACCATACCATCTTCGTTAAGCATTAAACCATAACGACATTTTCCTATAGCTAGTTTTGACCAAGCATTTGTATAAATTCTATTTAAAAATTCTGAGGCATCAGTGCCCTGAATATCAATTTTACCAAGTGTTGAAGCATCTAATATACCAGCACTATTCCTTGCAGCTTTACTTTCTCTTTGAACTGCCTCATGCATATTTTCGTTATTTTTTGGATAGTACCAAGCTCTTTTCCACTGACCTACATTTTCAAATTCAGCTTTGTTTTCTATATGCCAATCATTCATAGGTGTTCTTCTAAATGTATCAAAATATTCACCAACATTTCGACCAACAATTGTTCCAAATGTTAAAGGAGTGTAAGGAGGTCTAAACGTTGTAGTTCCAAGCTCACCCATCTTAACACCAGCCGTTTCTGCTATAATACCTAGTGCATGCATATTACCAAGTTTACCTTGATCGGTACCCATTCCAGTTGTTGTATATCTTTTTACATGCTCAATTGATCTAAAACCTTCTCTTAGTGCAAGCTTAATATCTTTTGCAGTTGCATCATTTTGATAATCAACGAAGGGTTTCGTTTTTCCTAAAAGCTTATCGGATGGTAGTAACCAAATATTTCTTAGCTCATTATCTTTAGGGCAAATTATTTCTAAATTATCGAATTCAGTTTCTTTTATATCCAGAAATTTTTTTAAAGATTTTATAGAATTTTTTATAATATCATTTAATTCAAAATCCCCATTACTTGAGCCAATACTAATTTGATCTGATGGATATTTATCAGGAATAAAAACTTGATCTTTTTCTCTAAATTTTAATTTACCACCTGATTGAGTAAATAAATGAACAGCTGGTGTCCATCCGCCAGCAATTGCTAGACAATCACAATCAAGTTCAATTTTTTCTGAGCTAGCAAAAGATTGTCCATCTTTTGATAATTCCATTATCGTAATCTTATTAATTCTTTTATAACCTTCTGTATTTACAACTGTGTGTGATCTGTAAATTTTTATCCCTAAATCCTTAGCTTCTTGAGTAAATATGGTGTTAGTTTTTTCTCTGATATCTATGATAGCTTCAACCTTAATACCTTTTTTTTGTAATGAAATCGCACTCTCATAAGCTGTGTCATTATTAGTAAAAAATATATTTTTTTGTCCTGTTGCAACACCATAGTAATCTGCATATCTTTTAACAGCAGAAGAAAGCATAACGCCTGGTCTGTCATTATTATTAAAAACTAGAGGTCTTTCTAAAGAACCAGTAGCAACAATAACTTTTTTAGCTCTAATTTTTAATAACCTTTGTCTTATCTGTTTATTTTTTTCATTTTTAGGAAGGTGATCAGTTAAATTTTCTCTTGCTAATAGATAATTGTAACCATGATAAGCAGCAACACTAGTTCTTGTTTTAATTTCTAGGTTTTCAATATTTTTCAATTCGTTAATTTCATTTTCTAACCATGCAGAAGAATTTTGATTATTTACTTTAACATGTTCTGAGCTTTGGAAAATTGTAGATCCTCCTATTTCATTTTTTTCATCAAGTAATAATGTTTTAAGATTATTTTTTGCTGCGGTTTTTGCAGCCATAATTCCACTTATACCAGCACCAACTACCAAAACATCACAATGAATGTATTTATGATCATATATATCAGGGTCAGGTTCTGTTGGCGATTTTCCTAGGCCAGCAGAATGTCTTATAACATATTCATATTTTTCCCAAAAGTTAGCAGGCCACATAAAAGTTTTGTAATAAAAACCAGCAGGCAGAAGGGGGGATAAAAAATTATTTATACCACCAATATCAAAGTCAACGCTAGGCCAACAATTTTGACTAGTTGCCTCAAGCCCATGATATATTTCAAGTTCCGTTGCTCTAACATTTGGCTCCGTTAGTGCTGTATTATTATTAACTTGGACAATTGCATTAGGTTCTTCAGAGCCAGAAGTCATTATCCCACGAGGTCTATGATATTTAAAGCTTCTTCCAACTAAATGAACATCGTTTGCTAGCAGTGCAGAAGCAAGAGTATCACCTTTGTATCCAAAATAAGTTTTTCCATTGAACTTAAAAGAAACTCTAGAAGTCTCGTCAATATATTTACTAGTTGTAACTCTTAACTTTTTTTGCATTAAATTATTTTATAGGAGGTTTTTCACCCATCTTATATACAGCTTTAATTGTATCGTTAGAGGTGTCTCTAACCATATTAAACCATTTTCTACAACCATGAGCATGGTTCCACCTTTCAAATTGAATACCTTTAATATTTTTTCTCATAAACAGGTATTCAGCCCATTCATCATCACTTAATTCCGTAGGCTGTTTAGGTCTTTCAATATGCGCTTCACCACCAGCTTTAAATTCACTTTGTTCACGTTCACCACAAAAAGGACAGGTAATTAAAAACATTAGTGAGCTACCGCCGCTGCACCATGTTCATCAACAAGGTCTCCACTAATAAATCTATTTAAATTAAATGCTGCATTTAATTTATGTGGTTCATCATTTGCTATGGTGTGAGCAAATAAATCACCTGATCCAGGTGTAGCTTTAAACCCACCAGTTCCCCAGCCACAATTAAAATACAAACCTTTTATGGTTGTTTTACTAATAATGGGACTAGCATCTGGGCAGATATCAACAATTCCACCCCATTGTCGAAGCATTCTCATTCTACTAAAAATTGGATAAAGCTCTAAGATTGCATTTAATGTCCCTTCAACAATATCATGACTACCTTTTTGTGAATAAGAAATATAATCATCAGTACCAGCACCTATTACAAGTTCGCCTTTGTCAGATTGACTGACATAAGCATGGACAGCGTTAGACATCACCACTGTATCAATAATTGGTTTAACTGGCTCTGAAACTAGAGCTTGAAGAGGTTTACTTTCTAATGGTAACCTTAAGCCTGCCATGTTCGCTAATACACTTGAATGACCAGCAGCAACTACTCCAATTTTTTTTGTTTTTATAAAACCTTTTGTTGTTTCAATGCCTTCTACTACATCACCGTTTCTTTTAATTCCTTTAACTTCACAATTTTGAATTATATCTACTCCCATTTCATCTGCACCTCTAGCATACCCCCAAGCAACAGCATCATGTCTTGCAGTACCAGCTCTTCTTTGTAAAGTTCCACCTAGTACGGGGTATCGAATATTTTGTGAAGTATTAATGATAGGACAAAATTTTTTAACCTCTTCTGTGCTTAAGTAAACTGCATCTATACCATTTAATCTATTTGCATGTGTTCTTCTTTTTAAATCTCTAACGTCCTGTAAGTTATGTGCAAGATTCATCACACCTCTTTGACTAAACATTACATTATAATTTATTTCTTGGGATAAGCTTTCCCACAATTTTAATGCATGATCATAAAGACCAGCACTAGCATCCCATAAATAATTGGATCGTATTATCGTAGTATTTCTTCCAGTATTACCACCACCAATCCAACCTTTTTCTACTACAGCAATATTTGTCATATTATGTTTTTTTGCTAAATAGTAGGCAGTTGCTAATCCATGACCACCACCACCAATAATAACTGCATCATATTCTTTTTTTATAGTGGGATCTTTCCAGGCTTTTTGCCAATTTTCATGATAGGAAAAAGCATTTTTAACTAATGAGAATATTGAATACTTATTTTTCATAATATTATTCAAGAATTACTTTATAAATATTGAATATTCAATACAATCGGTTATATCAATGTCGCAGTGGAAGAGTGGGTGAGAGGCTGAAACCAGTCGTTTGCTAAATGACCGTGCGGGGAAACTTGTACCGAGGGTTCGAATCCCTCCTCTTCCGCCATTAAAATAAAGGCTGGTCTTTAAAAAAATTCTTCATTTTAATAGGCTTTTTTTCCAAAATATATCTATAGACATTGTAGTTTTCCATAACGCGCTGAACATAATTTCTGGTCTCTTTAAATTTAATTAATTCAACCCAATCTACAAAATCAACTTGTTTCTTTTGAGGGTCTTTATTTATCTTTTTCCAATATTTAACTCTTTTTGGACCAGCGTTATAAGCAGCTGTTGCAAAAGGATAAGCCCCATCATATTGTAAAATTAAACCAGCTATATAATGTGATCCCAGATTAATATTATATTCAGGATCAGATGTTAATCTTGATTTTGAATATGGAAGCTTAGCTTGTTTAGCAACTAGTTTAGCGGTGTAGGGCATTAATTGCATTAATCCTTGAGCGCCAACATGACTGTTTGCTCTCATATCAAACTCACTTTCTTGACGAATAAGAGATAGAATAAAAGCAGTTTCTGGTATTTTTCTTCCATTAACGTATTGAGGTGTACTTATTATTGGATAGTTAAAATCATTGTGAAATCTTTTTTGATAAGATGCAATCTTTGAAACTTGTATTGCAAAATCATATCTTGATATATTAGTTGCAAGTTCAGCTGCTAAAATTTCACTTCCATCCTTAATATTATCATTAGCCAAGTGTCTTAATATATTTTTTGTATATCTATCTTTATTTAACTCATCTAAAAGATGAACAATTTTTACTAATTCTTTTTTATAAAAATATTTTCTATAAGTAACAGGCACAATAGCTTGCTCATCTAACTCAAATGTTTCATTGGGTTTAATTTTTAAAAATGCTAGTTGACCATAATATGTTGATAAATATTTGGTTGCTTCTTCATACCATTTTTTAGATTGTGCTTTATCTCCAATTTTTTCATAAGATCTCGCTAGCCAATAAGCGCCACGAGATAAACTAATTGGATAACTCACATTCTGATAAAAATTATTAAAATGATCTATTGCTAAAATAGGATCATTCAAAAAACTTAAAGCAATCCAACCACTCATCCATTCAGCATCTGCATATTCTGGACCAATGTCTAAAGAGTGTTTGCTTGCAACTTTATAAGCTGACTCATATTTCTTCTTATAAATAAGAGCTCTTGTCATTATTGCTCTTTCTTTCCACCATTTGTCTGGCCTTACTAAATAATCTTTATTGTTTGGAACTTTAAATATGATCTTCAAGGAGTCGTCGACTCTTCCTCTTTTTCTTCTCCATTTAAGCCTATCGTAATTTAGTCCAGCATCATTTTTAAGTTTTGTTGGAACATTTTTAATTGCATTATCAACACCATAAGACTTACTCATTAAAATTTGTCTAGCCGTATAAAGTAACTCATAGTCTTTAGGTAAATAACGTAACATTCTTTTTAAATCCCAGGATTTACCTTCCCAAGCTAAATAATCTGCACGATTAATATAATCATTTGCGTTTAAATATTTTTTATATCTTTTCCTAAAAAATTTCATATTAGACCTGTTTAGATCTGCAGTTATCCAGCCATCTTTAATTAGAGAGGTGCCTTTGGTAATATCACCTGTTAATATTAAACTTTCTCCAAGTATTAGTTTTCCATATCCACTTAATGGTTTCTCAGAATTAAACCAACCTATGATCTTATTTGGTGAGATCTTATCTGTTGAAAGTTTGTGTTCGGCTAAATACCGAAGTCTACTTATTCTTGGATAATTTTTTTTATTTTTTATAAATGATAAATAGTCATAAAAACTTGCTTGGTTGCCTGTAGTTAGCAAATGTCTCCATTGAATAAAATTATATATAGATTTGTCCTTAGCTTTTTTAGACTGTGATAGTGCTGCTGACCACTGACTTTTTTGCATTGCTGCAATTGATTTTTTTGCAATCATGTAATCTTTTTGACTATAATATTTTGACTTAGTCTTGACTTCTGATTTGCTCTTTTTAACAACTAATGGTTTACTTTTAGGGATAAGAAAATCAATTTTTTTTGAATCTTCTTTAACAATTAAAGTTTTAGTTTCTTCTATCTCTTTTGATGGTTTGGACTTAGGTTTAATAATACCTTGGGTTACCTTCTCTCTTTGAGCTGCCTCACCTAAAACTGGTTTTTTTATGGGAATTATTGTTATTTCAACAGCAAATACATTTCCCATTATTATCAAACTTAATAATAATGATTTTATAAAAAATATCTTTCTAGGCATAAATTTACTAAATGAATCTTTAAACTATGTTATAAGTATTTATGTTCAAAGGATCAAATGTTGCTTTAATAACCCCGTTCAAGAATAATGAGCTCGATATTGAAGCTTACATTAAGCTTATTCATTTTCAAATATTAAATGGTACTAACGGCTTGGTACCTGCTGGAACAACAGGTGAATCGCCAACATTAAGTCACGATGAACATCAAAAAGTAATAGATTTATGCGTTAAAGAAAGCAACGGAAAAACTGTAGTTATTGCTGGTACTGGATCTAATTCAACTAAAGAAGCAATCTCTCTCACAACGCATGCAGAAAAAGCAGGTGCAGATGCAGTTTTAATAGTAACTCCATATTATAACAAACCTAATCAAGAAGGATTATATCAACACTATAAAGCAATAAACGACAAATGTGGGATACCAATTATAATTTATAATATTCCTGGTAGGTCTGTAATTGACATGTCTGTTGACACAATGGCTAGATTATTTGAATTGAAAAATATCGTTGGCGTTAAAGATGCTACTGGTGATTTAAATAGAGTAAATCAGCAAAAAGATAAAATGGGAAGTGATTTTGTTCAACTGACAGGTAATGATGATAACGCTTTAGAATTTAATAACAGAGGTGGTATTGGATCTATAAGCGTAACAGCAAATATTGCCCCCAAGTTATGTTCTGATTTTCAAAAAGCTTCAAAAACAGAAAATGATGAGAGCAAGCTTGAAGCGATCAAGCTAGATAAAATTTTACAACCGGTTCATAGCTCCATGTTTGTAGAAAGCAATCCAAGCCCTGTTAAATATGCTGCAAAACTCTTGGGTTTTTGTGATGACGATGTTAGGTTACCTTTGGTTAAAGTTACAGACCCAACTAAGGATATTGTTAAAAAAGCTTTAGTATCAGCAAATCTACTCTAATGAACAAGAAAGCCAATTCTGGTTTAAAAATTATTTGCTTAAATAGAAAAGCAAGTTTTAATTTTTTTTTTGAAGACTTAATTGAAGCAGGAATAGTTCTTAAAGGATCAGAGATTAAATCCATTAGAGAGGGAAAAGTTAATATTGCAGACTCTTACGCTGTAGAAAAAGAAGGTGAAATAGTTTTAATTAATTCTCATATTGCAGCTTTTAAACAAGCCAGTTATTCAAATCATAATCCTACTGATGAACGAAAGTTGTTATTAAATAAAAAAGAAATTAACAAATTAATTGGTAAAATGCAGAGAGATGGTTTTACTCTTGTTCCAACAAAGATGTATTTTAAAAAGGGAAAAGCTAAAATAGAAATAGCAGTAGCTAAAGGTAAAAAACAATTTGATAAAAGAGCAACAAAAAAAAATAGAGATTGGAATCGTGAAAAAGCAAGACACATTAGAAAATCAAGTTAAAAAATCATATTTAGCAATAGGATCAAATTTAGGTAACAAAATTACCAACATTCATATGGCCATGTCTGAACTAAAAAAAAATAAAATTAAGATCACAAAAGTATCATCTCATTATTCATCAAAATCCTGGCCAAACTCTTTAATGCCAAATTTTATAAATATTGTTATAAAAATTGAGACAATCTTAAAACCGTTAGAATTATTAAAGATTTGTAACTTTATTGAATTAAAATTAGGCAGAGTTAGATCAAAAAAAAATGATCCACGAACGTGCGATATTGATATAATTGATTATGATAAAAAAATTTTGAATATAAACAGTAATAAACTAACAATTCCTCATCCAAAGATGACTAAGAGAAATTTTGTTTTGTTGCCATTATTTGAAATAGATAGGGATTGGAAACATCCAGAATCTAAGATTAATATAGTTAATTTAATTAATTCCTTACCGATTAAAGATTTAAGATCTATCAAACAAATATGAATTGATGTTATAGTTAAAAATGCTTAATTCTGAAGAGTTAATAAATAAAGTCAAAGTTTATAATAAGTTTTTAAATCCAGAAAAATTAAATAAAGCTTATAATTTTGCAGTTAAAGCACATGAAAATCAAAAACGAGATTCTGGCGACCCATACTCAATTCACCCCATAGCTGTAGCAAATATATTAACAGAACTAAAGTTAGATAGTGCAACTATAGCAACAGGACTGCTTCATGACACAATTGAAGATACACATGCTACTTACGAAACGATAAAAAATGAGTTTGGGCAAGAGGTAGCCGATTTAGTTGATGGTGTAACAAAAATATCAGTCTTTGAAAATCAAGCCACATCTACATCAAAAGCAGAAAATTTTAGAAAATTAATCATAGCAACCTCAAAAGATATTAGAGTTCTACTTGTTAAAATAGCTGATCGATTACACAACATGAGAACAATCGATGCAATTTCAAAAATTGAAAAAAAAGAACGTATCGCTAAAGAAACTATGGAAATTTATGCACCATTAGCAGATAGAATGGGGATGCATAGAATTAGAGATGAACTAGAGGATTTATCTTTTAAAGTTCTAAATAATAATGCAAGAGAGCTTATAAAAAAAAGATTAGATGAAATTAAAGATGATAAGGTAAATAGCTTTAACTCAATTTCATTGCAATTCAGTGGATTGTTAAATGAATACAAAATAAATGCTGAAATTATCGGGAGAGAAAAAACTCCTTTTTCTATTTGGAGAAAAGTTCAAAAAAAAAGAATATCACTAGAGCAAATTTCAGATATCATTGGATTTAGAATAATACTAGATAGCATTGAGGACTGCTATAAAGCTCTTGGTATATTTCACAAAGAGTGGAATTGTATACCTGGAAAATTTAAAGATTATATTTCGTCGCCTAAGATTAATAAATATCAATCATTACATACTTCAATTATAGGACCCAATAGAAGGCCGATTGAAATACAGCTTAGAACATTTCAAATGCACGAATACGCAGAAAGAGGCATAGCATCACATTGGAAATATAAATCTTCTGAAAAATTTAATTCATTAACGTGGAAAGAATATGATTGGCTTGCCGATTTAGTTGAAATTATTGATAAGAATGAAAACCCAGAACACTCTTATGAGTATACCAAGTTACAAATGTTTCAGGAAAATGTTTTTTGTTTTACCCCAAAGGGATCTGTAATTAAATTACCAAAGGATGCAACACCAATCGATTTTGCATATGCTGTGCATACCAATATAGGTAATAGTACTATAGCTTGCAAGATTAATGGTAACGATAGTGAGTTACAAAGTATACTTTATAATGGAGATGTTGTGGATATCATCACCTCTAAAAATAAATCACCTTCATTGCACTGGATACCTGTTACAAAAACTGGAAAAGCAAGATCAGCAATTAGAAAGTATTGGTATAAAAAAGGAGAAGAGAAGGCTCAAAGAATTAAAAAATACAATACTACGCTTTGGATTTCTTTGCCTGATAAACCAGGGAAACTAGGTGAGATAACAACTTTACTTGGTAGCCATAGTTTAAACATCTCGAGTGTTGAAATGAAAGAAAAGTCTAAAGAATATATCAATTTTAAATTCAATCTAATTATAAAAGACTTGAAGAACTTTACAAATTTTATCAGTGAGTTAAAACAAAAGGAAATAAAATTTAAAATCATTAGACATGAGGATAACTGGTTAAAGGAACGTAATGCTTTCACACGAAAAATCTTTAAATATTTTAAAAAAAACTAACGCACTTCTAGAAGGTCATTTTATACTTTCGTCAGGTTTACATTCACCTAAATATATTCAGTGTGCTAAACTTTTAAGCTTTCCACATTTAGCCAAGGATATTTGTAATTCATTAGCAAAAAAAATTAAAAAAAAATTTAAATCTATAGATTTGATTTTAGCGCCTGCAATGGGAGGTGTTATTATTGGTTATGAAATTGGTAAAATTTTAAAAAAAGAAACAATATTTTGTGAAAGAGTTAATGGTAAATTTACTTTAAGACGAGGCTTTCATATAAAAAAAGGATCAAAAGTTTTAATAATCGAAGATGTTATAACAACTGGCAAATCGAGTTTAGAGTGTGTTAAGTTGATTACAAAACCAGGCGCAAAACTTATTGGTTTTGCCTCAATTATTGATAGATCAACCAAGAATTCATTAAAGATAAAAAAGAATATTATCTCACATATGAAGATAGACGTTCCAACATTCAAGAAAAACAACCTTCCAGAAAGCCTTAAAAATACTCCAATTACAGTCCCTGGAAGTAGATTTATTAAATGACAAGACTAGGTGTTAATATTGATCATGTTGCTACAGTAAGAAATGCAAGAGGATCGTTCCACCCTGATCCATTTACTATAGCTAAACATGTAACTAAATGTGGAGCACATTCAGTAACCATACATTTAAGAGAAGACAGAAGACATATAAAAGATGCTGATGTTGTTAAAATTTGTAAAGATAAAAAAATAATCACTAATTTAGAAATTTCACTAAACGAAAATATAATAAATATAGCATTAAAAAATAGACCTAATTTTATTTGTATAGTTCCTGAAAAAAGAAAGGAAGTGACAACAGAAGGTGGATTAAACTTAATTAAAAATAAAAAAAAGATAAAAACAATAATATCCTTATTTAATAAGAAAAATATTAGAACCAGTTTATTTGTTAACCCAACGTTAAAAGATATAAAAATTGCAAAAGAATTAAATGTTAATTGTGTTGAGCTGCATACAGGAAAAATTTCTAATTTAGTAAAAGAAAATAAAAATTATAAAAATGAATATTTAAAAATTAAAAGATGTTCAGAGCTTGGTGTTAAACTTGGAATTGAGGTTCATGCAGGCCATGGTCTTGATTATAAAACTACCTCTATACTTAGTAAAATTAAAGAAATTACGGAATTTAATATCGGTCATTTCATAATTGGTGAGTCGCTTACTAATGGTTTAAAAAAAACTATTAAGGCATTTAAAAAAATAACCAATAAATAAATATGAAAATTCTTGGTATCGGTATTGATATAGTAGAAAATATTAGAATACATGAATCTTTAAAAAATGTTAATTTTATTAAAAGAGTTTTTTCTAGCTCAGAAATATTGTCAGCTAAAAACATAACTAATAAGAAATCCTATTATTCTAAAAGATTTGCTGCTAAAGAGGCATTTTCTAAAGCAATTGGAACTGGTTTTAGAGAGAATTTAAATTTTAAGGATATAACTGTAATTAACGATAAGTTAGGCAAACCCTCATTTGTAGTCACAAATAAAATTAAAAAAATTGTTAAAAAACAATTTAAAATATCATCCTTTAATTTCTTTCTGTCAATTTCAGATGAAAAAAAATATTCTATAGCCTACGTGATTTTACAAAAAAAATGATAACAAAAAAAATTATAATTGATAATATTAAAACAATTTTTTATGCTTTAGTAATAGCTATTGTTATTAGATCTCTTTTTATTCAACCTTTCTATATCCCATCGTCATCAATGGAACCAACACTTTTAATTGGCGATAGATTATTTGTTACGAAGTATTCTTATGGTTATAGCAAGCATTCTTTTCCTTTTAGCCCATCAATAATAAATGGAAGACTATTTTTTAATAAACCTAAGGTTGGTGATGTTATTGTTTTTAAAACACCTGCTGATAATAGAACAGATTATATTAAAAGATTAATTGGTCTACCAGGTGATAATATTCAATTCATTAATGGTGATTTATTTGTAAATAATAATCAAATATTAAAATCTAGAATTTCTCTAAATGATAAAATTTATTGTGGAAATCAAACAATAAATGTTAATACATTTAAGGAAAAACTTCCAAATGGAAAAATACATAATAGTGTATACTTAAAAAGTTATAGTTTTCAAAATTCTGATAATTTTATAGTTCCTTCTCAACACTACTTTTTCTTAGGAGATAACAGGGACTGCTCTAAAGATAGTAGATACTTGACTAGTGTCGGATATGTGCATGAAGATAATCTAGTCGGTAAAGCTCAATTTATTTTTTTTTCATCTGATTTTAGAATTGGAAATATTTTTTCTTTTTGGAAATGGCATAAGACAATTAGATTTGAAAGGTTTTTTAAGAAAATTATTTAATGAAAACTAACCCCACAACACTAGAAAAGAAATTAAAATTAAAGTTTTCAAATCAAAAAATCTTTTTTAAAAGCTTAACACACAAAAGTTTTGATTCAATAAACAATAATGAAAAGATTGAATTCTTAGGAGATAGGGTTTTAGGTCTTATTATTGCAAAAAAATTATTAGAACTTTATCCAGAAGAAAGAGAAGGGGTATTAGATAAAAAATTTGCTTCATTAGTAAATAAAAAAAAATGTTTAGAAATTGCTAAAAAAATTGAACTAGAAAAATATATTTTAGTTTTAAACCCTAAAAATAAAAAAATTGAAATTGAAGATAAAATAGTAGCAGACTGTTTAGAGGCTTTAATTGGAGCGATTTATCTTGATAAAGGTTTAAATTTCACTGAAAAATTTATTCTTAATTTATGGAGTGACCATATTACAGCGAGTGTTATAACCCAAATTGATGCAAAGACAAAACTCCAAGAATACTCACTTAAAATTTTTAAAGTGCTGCCTATTTATAAGCTAATATCTAATACTGGGCCTCGACACAAACCACTCTTTAAAGTTGCTGTTAAATTAAAAAATACTAGATTTTTCACAGCAGAGGGAACTTCTAAAAAAGACGCAGAACAGAATGCTGCATCTTTATGTTTTGAGGATGTTTTAAAAAAATGAATTGGGACGATAGCGCTTATTTAGTTTCTAAAAATAGATACAGCGAAAACTCAATAATTGCAGAAGTTTTTACAGAAAACCATGGAAAAATCTCAGGAATAATTTTTGGTGGAACTTCAAAAAAAATCAAAAACTATTTGCAAATTGGTAATAAAATCTATGTAAACTATAATTCTAAAAGTGTTACTAGAATTGGTTATTTTAAAATAGAAATTTTAAAAGCTTTAACACCACTCTATTTTGATGAAAATCAAAAACTATCATGCATAACCTCGGCAATGCATCTTATAAAACTTCTTACTGCTGAAGCTCAATCTAATAAAGAAATTTTTAAATTAATTGATAAATTTTTTGAAATATTAACTTCTGATAATTGGATAAAAAGATATATTTTCTGGGAGTTAGAACTTTTAAAATTATTGGGATATGATTTGGAATTAAAAACTATGGCTGAAAAAGAAATTGTTGATAATGAAGTGAATTATTATGTCAAATCTTCAACCGAAAAAAAAAGTATTCCAAATTTTTTAATAGATGAAAATAATATTGATGTTAATTTAAAAAATTTACTCAATGGTCTAAAGCTTGTTAGTGATTATCTTGAAAAAAGTATTTTAAAACCAAATAATTTAAATCTTCCTACTTCTAGGACTCATTTTATTAATCTTTTAAAATAATTATTTGATTAAATTGTTAATTCTATCAGCGTAATAGCTTACTATAGCGTTTGCTCCGGCTCTTTTAAAAGAAATTAAACTCTCTAACACTGAGTTTTTATCTATTAGACCTTTTTTAATACTATTACTTAATAGTGAGTATTCGCCTGAGACTTGATAAGCGAGAACAGGAATTTTAAATTTATCTTTAAGTGTTTTAATTATGTCTAAATATGGCATACCAGGTTTAACCATAACCATATCAGCCCCTTCTTTAATATCTAAAGCCACTTCTCTTATTGCCTCATTGCTATTTCTAAAGTCCATTTGATAATTTTTCTTATCACCTTTTAATAAACCTTTTGAACCAACAGCATCTCTAAATGGTCCATAAAAACTTGAGGCATATTTTACTGCATAAGAAAGTATTTGAACCATTTCATGACCTTCTTTATCTAAAGCCTTTCTTATTTTGCCTATTCTACCATCCATCATGTCTGAAGGAGCCAGAACATCACAACCAATCTCTGCTTGTAACAATGATTGATTTATCAAGACCTCAATAGTTTCATCATTTAAGACATAGCCTGATTTTATTAAACCATCATGACCATGAGAAGTGTAAGGATCTAAAGCTACATCACACATAATACCAATTTCATTTTTATACCTTTTTTTGATATATTGAATTGCTCTGCAAACAAGATTATCCTCATTTAATGCTTCGGTACCAATATCGTTTTTTTTTGTCTTATTTGTATACGGAAACAATGCCACCATTGGTATTTTGTTTTTGATTGCTCTATCTACAATAATTCCAAGCGTATTTATTGTGTACCTATAAACATCAGGCATTGTTTTAATGGATTGTTTTATATTTTTTCCATCAATTAAGAATATAGGTAATATAAAATCACTAGATGAAAGGTTATTTTCTTGAATTAACCTTCTAGACCAATCATTTTTACGACTTCGTCTAAGTCTTAAATTTGGATAATTTCCTGTAATCATGTTTAAATCTATTTTTAAAATGCGACAAATGTATTATACAAATATATATTAAATTAAGTAAAAAACAATCAGCATGAGTATTGAAAATAAAAATATTGTGAACTTAGATCTAAAAAAAGAAGAGAAGATTTTAGATTTTAGTGACTTTCAAAAACAAAATATCAAGTTTGATATTGATAAATTACAAGAAGCCTACAATCAAATTATTCAAACTAAAAAATTTGATGATGGTGGAGGAATTGCTCACTTTGGAGCTATTTCTCTAACACAAATTCCTGGTGACCCGGACTCTGTAAAAGGAAGCAAAGCAAGAGGTGTTTATTGGACAAAACCAGATAAGTCAGGAAAAGAAGTTTCAAGAGATATTTCAATTGATGAAGCTGCTTATTCAGAATTTATACCTGACTATGAAAATACATACTTTAAAGAAGTGTTTGATGAGCTTTCTTCAAAATATAAATTAGGTAGAGTTAGGATTTTATTAAAAGAGCCAAGATCAACATTGAGTTGGCATAGAGATCCAGAACCAAGATTGCATATACCCCTAATTTCAAATCCAGGCTGCCTAATGGTTATAGACAATGTTGCGAAACATATGCCTGCGGATGGATCGGTGTGGATTACTAACAATACAAAATATCATAATGCTTTTAATGGTGGAGAAGAAAATAGAGTTCATCTAGTAGCATGTGTTTTAGATTATAAATTTAATTAGATTGAAAAAAATATTTTTATCATCAGATCATGCTGGTTATAGGCTAAAGGAATTAATTAAACTTCATTTAGATAAAAAAAAAATTAACTATACAGACTTAGGCCCATACAATAATGATAGAGTTGATTATCCTGATTATGCTCATAAAGTTGCAAGAAAAGTTAAAAATAATAACAATCATACTGGTATATTAGTTTGTGGCTCTGGGATGGGAATGAATATTGCTGCAAATAGACATAAAAATATACGTGCTGCTCAGTGTTTTAATTTAAAATCTACTAAATTATCAAGATTGCATAATGATGCAAATATCATTACATTAGGATCAAGACTACTTACTAAAAAAAATGCTTTAAATTGCGTTAGCGTTTTTTTAAATACAAAGTTTGAAGGTGGAAGACACGCAAAAAGAATTAAAAAGATTTGATTATGTCTAGTGAAAAAAATTATTTAAATGAAAATTATAAAAGCTTTTTTGAAGACAGCTTATCTGTAACTGATCCGGAATTACATAAAGCCATAAGTGATGAGTTAAAAAGACAACAACAACATATAGAACTAATTGCTTCTGAAAATATAGTTTCTCAAGCTGTTTTAGAGGCTCAAGGTTCTGTATTAACAAATAAATATGCAGAAGGGTATCCTGGAAAAAGATACTACAATGGATGTGAGCATGTTGATGTTGCAGAAAATTTAGCCATAGAAAGATTAAAGAAACTTTTTGATTGTAAATTTGCAAATGCCCAACCACATTCTGGGGCTCAAGCAAATGGAGCTGTATTTTTAGCTCTATTAAATCCCGGTGATACATTTATGGGAATGAGTTTAAATTCTGGTGGACACATTACTCATGGGTTAAAAATTTCAATGTCAGGTAAATGGTTTAATCCTATAGGGTATGACGTTGATAAAAAGTCTGAACTTATTGATTATGATAATGTTGAGAAACTTGCATTAGATCATAAACCAAAACTTATAATTTGTGGTGGTAGTGCTTACTCTAGAGTAATCGACTTTAAAAGATTTAGAGAGATTGCTGATAAAGTTGGAGCATATTTGATGGTAGATATGGCTCATTTTTCAGGCTTAGTTGCAGGCAAGGGTTATCCAAATCCTTGTGAGCATGCACACGTAGTAACCTCAACAACCCATAAAGTTTTTAGAAGTGCTAGAGGTGGAATCATTTTAACAAATCACGAAGACTTAGCAAAAAAATTTAACACAGCAGTATTTCCTGGTTACCAAGGTGGACCATTGATGCATGTTATAGCTGCTAAAGCTGCTGGTTTTTTAGAGGCTTTGAGGCCAGATTTTAAAGATTACATTAAATCAGTTTTATCTAATGCTAAGATTTTATCAGAGACACTTAAAAACAATGGTTTTAAGATTTATTCTGGCGGAACAGATACACACTTAATGTTAGTTGATCTAAGACCTTTTAATGTCAAAGGTAATGCTGCTGCTGAAAGTCTTTCAAATGCTAATATTACTTGCAACAAAAATGGAATACCTTTTGATTCAGAAAAACCAATGATTACATCTGGTATAAGATTAGGAACTCAAGCAGCAACAACTAGAGGTTTTGGATTAAAAGAATTTGAAAAAGTAGGTAAATTAATAACTAAAGTTGTAAAGGGTTTGTCCGAAAACCCTGATGATAATAGTAAGATTGAAGAAGAGGTTAGAAATGAAGTTATAGAACTTACATCTCACTTCCCAATATATAAAAATCTAAAATAATGATTTGCTCAATTTGTAAAAAAGGTGAAACGTCAGTAGTAGACTCTCGACCTACAGAAGATGGAACGGCCATAAGAAGAAGAAGACTTTGTGTGTGTGGGGCTAGATTCACAACTTTTGAAAGAGTACAATTTAGAGAAATAATGGTTATTAAAAAAAATGGAAGAAAATCATCTTTTGATAGAGATAAACTTTCCAAATCAATTTACATAGCATTAAAAAAAAGGCCTATTGATACCGAAACAACAGAAAAATTTATTAGTCGAACTTCAAGAGCATTAGAGGAACTTGGTCAAAGTGAAATTTCATCAAATACAATTGGCACTATGGTTATGGAAGGTTTGAAAGATCTTGATCCGGTTGCATATGTTAGATTTGCATCTGTTTATAGAAATTTTAGAGAAGAAAAAGACTTTGTGCAATTTGTGGACAAATTAGATGTCTACAAAAAAAGATAAATTTTTAAACAAAGATAAAATTTTTATGGAGCTTGCCTTGCATTTGGCAAAAGCTCAGCATGGACTAACTGGAATTAATCCTTCTGTTGGCTGTGTAATTGTTAAAGATAATGAAATACTCTCAATTGGTCAAACAGGTTTTAACGGCACACCTCATGCCGAATTTAATGCCATTAAAAATGCAAATGAAAATTTAGAAGGTTCAAAAATGTACGTGACTCTTGAACCTTGTAGTCATTATGGAAAAACTCGTCCGTGCACAAATATTATAATCAAAAATAAGATTAAAGAAGTTGTGTATGCAGTAGAAGATATTGATAAAAAAGTAAAAGGTAAAACTCTAAAAATTCTTCAATCTAAAAATATTTTAGTGAAAAAAATTTACTCAAAAAAGAAATTAGTAAATTTTATACACCCTATTTTTTTAATAGAAAAAATAACCTTCCTTTTGTTACTGGTAAAATTGCAATTTCTAAAAATAATTTGATATATAGCAAAGATACAAAAAGAATTTCAGATATTCATACCGATAAATTTACACACTTTCTTAGATATAAAAATGACTCGTTAATGATTTCTTCTAAAACTTTAAACAAAGATAACCCAAAGCTTAACTGTAGACTAGAAGGTTTGAATAAATTTTCCCCTAAAAGAATAATTCTAGATAGAAACTTAGAAACTAAAAAAAATTCATACATTTTTAAAACCGCAAATAAAAAAAATACTATAATTTTTTATCATAACACCAAAACTAAAGTGAAATTAATGTTTAAAAAAAAAGGGATAACTTTAATCAAAGCTAAATTAAATAAAGATAACTTTGATATTAAATCAATTTTAAAGAAACTTTATGTCCTTGGTTGCAGGAATTTATTAGTTGAAGGAGGAAATGATCTTTCCAAACACATTGTTAAAAAGAGATTATTTAATGAATTTTATCTATACAAATGTGCAAAAAGTTTATCAAAGTCGGTTAATTATAAAGAGTTTAGTTTTCTTAATGAATTAAAGAAAAATTATAAAAATAAATTGAAAATTAATAAAAAATTAGGCAAAGATGTGATTACACTTTACAAATAATATTATGTTTAATGGAATAATTTTTAACCAAGGTTTAATTACTAAATTTGAAAAAAGATCAAAAGGTACTAATATATTTGTAAAAGCTGATTTAAAGTTATCAGGTAAAGACCTAGGTGTATCAGTTGCTTGTGATGGTGTTTGCTTAACATTAATTGATATTAAAAATAAAATAATGGAATTTTATCTTTCAGATGAAACCATACAAAGATCAAAATTCAAATTCTTAAAAATTAATGATAAAATTAATCTTGAACTTCCATTAAGATTTGGTCAAAAAATATCAGGTCATATTTGCCAAGGTCACATCGATGCAGTAGCAAAAATTCAGAGTATTAAGAAGATTGACAAATCGTATTTATTTGACTTTGAGCTTATTAAAAAAGAAAGAGCAAATTTAATTGATAAAGCTTCTATATGTATAAATGGAATTTCTTTAACAATTTCTAAAGTAACTAAAAAAGGATTTCAAGTTTGGGTTATTCCACACACTTTTAAGCTAACAAATTTATCTTCATTAAAAAAGAGCAGCCTAGTTAATATAGAGATAGATATCTTATCTAAATACGTTAGAAATTATTTTAATGAAAAAAAATAATTATACATCCATTGAAAGTATAATTAATATCGCTAAGAAGGGTGGTATGTTCATCTTAGTCGATGATGAAAAAAGAGAAAATGAAGGAGACCTAATAATATCAACCACTGACTCAAGTGCTAAAAATATAAATTTTATGGCTAAATATGGTCGTGGATTAATTTGTCTAGCACTAGATAGTGTACAGGCAAAAAGGTTAAATTTATCTTTAATGTCACCAATAAATCAATCAAGAAATAAAACCGCTTTTACAATTTCTATTGAAGCAAAAAAAGGAATAACAACTGGGATTTCAGCAAAAGATAGAGCAAAGACAATTAAAATTGCTTCAAAGAAAAATGTAAATAAGAAAGACATTGTTTCACCAGGACATGTTTTTCCAATCATAGCTAAAGATGGGGGTGTTCTAGTAAGAGCTGGTCATACAGAAGCTTCTGTTGATATTTCAAAACTTGCTAAAAAAAATAATTCTGCAGTTATTTGTGAAATAATGAACGAAGATGGTACAATGGCCAAAGGTCAAGACTTATTTAATTTTGCTAAAAAACACAATTTAAAGATAGGTAAAATTGAAGACCTTATTGCTTATCGTTTAAAAAAAGAAAAACTAATTAAACTTAAAAAACAATCTGATATTGAAGTTAAAAATCAGAAATATAAAATTAGAATTTATGAAAATCTTTTAGATGGATCTGAGCACTTTGCTCTAATTAAAGGCAATATTAAAAAAGGGATAATACCAAGAGTTAGAGTTATTTCATCAAACGTAGTTCAAAATTATTTAATCAATCAACAATTACCAAATTCGTTTAATAAAACTTTAAATTATTTTAAAAAATTCAATAACTGTGTTTTAGTTTTTATAAAAGATACAAACTTAAAATCTGTTACACAAACACTCAAGGATTATAAGAACAAAGAATTTTATAAAAAGGGAAATGATAAACTTATAAGAAATTATGGTATCGGAGCTCAAATAATTAAAGATTTAAAGATTAAAAATATGATATTAATTACAAAATCTCTTAAAAAAGTTATTGGTTTAGAGGGTTATGATATAAAGATTACCAAACAGGAAATCATTTAATGAAAAAAAAATATTTAATAGTTATTGCAGATTATTATAAGGATATATCTAATGGCTTATTAAGTAGTGCAAAGAGCATATTGCCCAAGTCTAGTTTAATAAAAATTATCAATGTCCCAGGTGTTTTTGAAATACCAGTTACTATTTCGAAAAATATTAAAAAGTATGATGCTTTTTTAGCTCTCGGTTGTGTTATTAAAGGCCAAACACCTCATTTTGACTTTATTTCTCATTCTTCAACTGATGCAATAATGAAACTATCTGTAGAAAACAAAAAACCCATTGGTAATGGAATTATTACTTGCCTCAATATGCGTCAAGCTATAGCTAGGAAGAAAAAGGGAAGAGAAGCGGCTCAAGCTGTAATATCTGTCCTTTCTCAATAACAATGAGAACTCCATACAATCCAAATCAAAGTCCAAGGGTTATAATTATTCAGAAACTATATGGTAATTTTTTTAATGATGACACAGATTTAACTTTTCCCAAACATAGATTTAAAAAATTCATTAAAGATGTTGTTTTAGGAACTATTGAGAGAGATGAAGTTATTAAAGAAGAGGTTAAAAAATATCTAAGTGAAGACTTACAGTTAACTAATTTAGACCAGGTTTTTCAAGTGATAGTAAAGTCTGCTATATTTGAGTTTTTATATAAACCCAAAGTTTCTACTAAAATAATTATTAAAGAATATCTTGATGCATCAAACTTCTTTTTAGAAGATGGTCAAACTAAATATTTAAATGCAATATTAGACAAGATAGCTAAAAAAATAAGAACTACTAATGCATGAATTTGAATTAATAAAAAATTATTTTCAAAAACTTTCTAAAAAATCACTAAGTGCTCTTAATTTGAATGATGATATTTTTTTTGATAAAAAAAATAAATTAGCAGTATCAGTCGATACATATATAGAAGACAATCATTTCATAGACTTTAAAAGACCTGAACTTGTTATAAAAAAAATAATTAGATCATCAATTTCAGACCTTATATGTAAAGGTGTTAAACCAAAATATTATTTTATTTCTGGTTCTGGTAATAAAAAAAGTTTTTCTAAATTAAATTTATCAAAAATTAGCAAGTCACTTAATCAAGAACAAAATAAATATAAAATATTTTTAAGTGGTGGAGATACAGTTTTTTCCAACAAGTTAAGTTTCACAATTACTTCAATAGGTTTTGCTAATAACATTACTTATAGAAACAAAGCTAAAATTAATGATGATATTTATGTCTCTGGAAATTTAGGAGATAGCTATTTAGGTCTATTAGTTTTAAAAAATAAAATTAAACTCAATTCAAGATTAAAAAAATATTTTACTAATCAATATTTTATGCCAAATATTCAATTAAAATTAATTGATCACCTTAAAAAATTTGCCAACACTTCAATTGATATCTCTGACGGACTATTAGCAGACCTAGATAAGATGATTAATAATCAGAAATTATCTTATAAAATTTTTTTAAAAAAAATTCCGATTTCAGGTAATCTAAAAAAAATACTTACTCTAAAAAAACTATCCAAGATTAATTACATTTCTAAAGGTGATGATTATCAGATCTTATTTACAGCCTCTAAAAATAAAATGAGAATCATAAGAAAAATAGCTTCTAATTGTAGAGTTAAGCTTACAAAAATTGGCTCTATTCAAAGTCATGCTGAAAAATCATTCATTATTGATGATAAAAATAGGCAAATTACCCTTAAAAATAAAGGTTATCTTCATAAGTTTTAAAAAGTTAAATATTGCCTTTTATTGCTTTTTTTGTATTGTCCGGACTTTAAACAATAAAATTTAACAACCAAACAACCAAAGGCAAAATGAACTCACTAATAGAAACAATCTTATTATATACTATAGCGGCAGGATCACTTTCAATCGTTTATGGTTACTTTACGGGTAGAAATATCCTTAACTCAAGTGCTGGAAATGCTAAGATGCAAGAGATTGCATCAGCAATTCAAATTGGTGCTAAAGCATATCTAGCAAGACAATATAAAACAATTGCTGTGGTTGGAGTTGTTGTTTTAGTTATTATTTGTGTGGTGTTTAGCCCATTAGTTGGTTTAGGTTATTTTATTGGAGCTGCATTATCAGGTATAGCTGGTTATGTTGGAATGTTAGTTTCTGTTCAAGCTAACGTTAGAACTGCAGAAGCGTCAAGAAAAGGTTTAGCTAGTGGTCTTGCTGTTGCATTTAAATCAGGTGCTGTAACTGGCATGTTAGTAGCTGGGTTAGCTTTACTTGCAATTGCAGTTTATTACTATTTTTTATTAAAAGCAGGAATTGATGACAGAGAAGTTGTAAATGCATTAGTTGCATTAGGCTTTGGTGCCTCTTTAATATCGATTTTTGCAAGACTAGGTGGTGGAATTTTTACCAAAGGTGCTGATGTTGGTGCTGATTTAGTGGGTAAAGTAGAAGCGGGTATCCCAGAAGATGACCCTAGAAATCCAGCTGTAATTGCTGACAACGTTGGAGATAACGTTGGAGATTGTGCTGGTATGGCAGCAGATTTATTTGAAACTTACGCTGTAACAATTGTTGCAACAATGGTTCTTTCATCTATTTTTTTCTACGGTGATATAAATATGATGATCTACCCTTTAACTATTGGTGGGGCTTGTATCTTAACATCAATTTTAGGAACTTTCTTTGTTAAACTTGGAAAAAGTAAAAACGTTATGAATGCTTTATATAAGGGGTTTGTAGTTTCTGCTGTTTCTTCATTAATGATTTTATACCCTGTTACTGATTATGTAATTGGATTTGCAAGCGAATATACTGTTAATGGTAAAAGTTTTACTGGTATGAGTTTGTATTATTGTGGAATAATTGGTTTAGTTATTACTGGATTATTAATCTGGATTACTGAATACTACACTGGAACTGAATACAGACCGGTAAGAAGTATTGCTAAATCTTCTACAACAGGTCATGGAACAAATGTAATTCAAGGCTTGGCTGTTTCAATGGAAGCTACTGCTGTGCCAGCTTTAATTATTGTTGCCGGTATATTAGCAACAAATTCAATAGCTGGTCTTTATGGTATTGCTATTTCAGTAACTACAATGCTTGCATTAGCAGGTATGGTTGTTGCTCTTGATGCTTATGGTCCTGTAACAGATAATGCTGGTGGTATTGCTGAAATGGCTAAATTACCAAATAGCGTTAGAAAAACTACTGATGCATTAGATGCTGTAGGCAATACAACTAAAGCTGTTACTAAGGGATATGCTATTGGTTCAGCAGGTTTAGGTGCTCTAGTTTTATTCGCAGCTTATGTTGAGGATATCAAGCACTTTTCAGGTGTAGCAGGTTCAAAGCTTGAAGGAATTGTTGTAACTTTTGATCTATCAAACCCTTACGTTGTAGTTGGTTTATTAATTGGTGGAATGCTTCCATATTTATTTGGATCAATGGGCATGCAAGCCGTAGGTAGAGCGGGTGGTGCTGTTGTTGTTGAAGTAAGAAGACAATTTAAAAAATATCCAGGTATCATGAAGGGTAAACAAAAACCTGATTATGCTAAATTAGTTGATTTATTAACTTTAGCAGCAATTAGAGAAATGATTATACCTTCGTTATTACCGGTTCTTTCTCCTATTGTTTTATACTTTGCAATACTAGCTATAGGTGGTCAAGTAGCTGCTTTAGCTGCTGTTGGTGCAATGTTGTTAGGTGTAATTATTACAGGTTTATTCGTAGCTGTTTCAATGACTGCGGGTGGTGGTGCTTGGGATAATGCAAAAAAATATATTGAAGATGGAAATCATGGCGGAAAAGGTTCTGAAGCACATAAAGCCGCAGTAACTGGAGATACTGTTGGGGACCCCTACAAAGATACTGCTGGACCTGCTGTAAACCCAATGATTAAGATTACTAATATCGTAGCTTTATTATTATTGGCTGTAATTGCTGGATAAAAGGAGTAAGTTTATCTTTTTCTTTTACCTAAAGGGTCATTAATTTTCTGTCTCATACTAGATAGAAAGTCGTATACAAATGTATTTTTCTTATATTGATTTTCAGTAATTTGTTCAGCAAATTTTAAATCTTGCATATTAGTGAGATCTAGAAATTGCTTAGTTTCAAGTAGGCCCATATTATTGATCTCTAGTAATAGTACGTTATTAACCATAATTCTTTCTCTGCCAAATTTTATAAGAGACGAATTATTGGTTTTTCTTTCAATATAAATCCATAAATCATTATCAAAAGTACTTTTTGTTGATGGTGAACCCAATAATTTTAAAATATCATTTTTATTTGACCTATTAACAGTAAGCTTTTCTTGCTTTTTATCTAAAAAATGAACACCGTGGTGTTTTTCAACTTTTTTTAAAGTACAAGCCGAAAAAAATAATGGTATTATAAAAAATATAAATAATTTTCTCATGAATAAAAACTACATAAATATTTACAACAATTTAGTTAAATTAACTAGAAATAAAGATTTGTATAAAGGTTTTGAAAATCAAGATACTTTCTCTGATAGATTGATATTTTTTTTGCTTCATTTCTCTTTCTTTTTGAAAGTTTATAAGGAAAATAATGATAAAAAACTACTTCAGGAAATCTATGATTTTACTTTCAGGCAAGTTGAATTAAGCATCAGGGAGATTGGTTATGGTGATCAATCAATTAATAAAAAAATGAAAGATTACTTAAACTTATTTTATGGAATGATTGATAAAATTCACAGTTGGGATGAATTAGATACAGAATCTAGAAACTCTATTTTAGTAAATTTTTTAGATAATTCATCTAATATTGAGTATTTAGTTAAATATTTTGAAAATTTTAGGTTAAATTTAAAAAATAATACTTTAAATTCTTATATAAAAGGTGTAGTTAAACACTAATTTTATTATGGCTGTACCTAAACGAAAACAATCACCGTCAAGAACCGGAATGAGAAGAGCTCAGAATATGAAGTTCAAATCTACGAATATTGTTGAAGATAAGAAATCTGGTGAATACAGATTACCTCATCACTTAGATCTAAAAACAGGTATGTACAGAGGTAGACAAGTTTTAGATCCCAAGGAATAAAAGTCCAAAATTAAATGAGCAAAATGATAAAAATTGCAGTTGATGCAATGGGTGGAGACAATTCACCAAAAAAAGTTATAGATGGAATTATCCATCATCACAAAAGTAATACTAATACTTTTTATCAAATTTTTGGTGATAAGGAAAAAATCCAAAATCATATTAATGATCAGTTATCTTCATATTCATTTGAAATAATTCATACTAAAGATGTGGTTAAAGGAACTGATAGTCCTTTAGAGGGAGCCAAAAGAGGAAAAAATACTAGCATGTGGTTAGCCGTACAAAGTGTTAAAGAAAAAAAATCTGACATAGTCATTTCTGCTGGTAACACTGGGGCATTACTTGTTATTTCAAAACTTAATCTAAAGATGATTGAAAATATTGATAAACCAGCACTCTCAGCATTATGGCCAAATAAAAAGAATATGAGTGTTGTACTAGATTTGGGAGCAAATATTGAATGTAGTCCAAAAAACTTAATTGATTTTTCTATAATGGGGTCCGCATTATTTAAATCTTTATATCCAGACGATACAGCAAGAGTTGCTTTATTAAATATAGGGTCCGAGGAACTTAAAGGCAATGAGATCATCAAAGAAACCTACCAGCAGCTAAATCAAAAAAATAACACAGGCTTTGAATTTGAAGGGTACATTGAAGGCAATCAGTTAATGAATGGTGATGTGAATGTTATAGTCGCAGATGGATTTACAGGTAATGTTGCTTTAAAAACAGCCGAGGGTACTGCAAACTTTATTACAAGTGAATTAAAGAAAGCCATGACAGGTAATATTATTGGTAAAATTTCATCTTTACTAAACATTTCAAATTTAAAAAAATTTAAAAAAAGACTAGATCCAAGACTTTATAATGGTGCAATTTTTATAGGTTTAGATTCTCCAGTTATTAAAAGCCATGGTGGAACTGATTATATTGGTTTTTCAAATTCTTTAAGTGTTTGCACTAGAATTGTTAGTGGTAATTTAATAGAAAAGATAAGAAACTACATAAGTTAATGAAAAGAACTAACTTAACAAAAAAAGACCTTATAAGCTCAATTTATATGCAAATTGGTTTTTCCAAAAATATATCTGAAAATTTGATTGATGATTTTCTAATCACAGTAGTAGAAAATTTAAAAACTGAAAAAAAATTAAAACTCTCAAAATTTGGTACTTTTTCTATAAGAGCAAAAAAAAGTAGAATTGGACGAAACCCTAAAACAAAGGAACAAACAACTATATCTAATAGAGATGTTGTTTTATTTAAAGCTTCTAAGGAATTTAAAGATTTGGTAAATTCTAAGAATGATTCATAAAAATAATGATGCTTATAAGTCAATAGGTGAAGTTGCTAAAATTCTTAATCTTGTAAACAAGAAAAAAGGAACCTTGAATACTCATACCATTCGATTTTGGGAGAAGGAATTTAAGCAAATTAAGCCAAAAATTTTAAATGGTAATAGAAGATATTATAATAATGATACAATTGAGGTTTTAAAAAAAGTTAAATATCTACTTAAAGATCAGGGAATGACAATTATTGGTGTTAAAAAAGTTCTTAATTCAGATAAATCATTAAAACTTGACGAATTACCAAATAATTCTATAAATGCTGATTATAGTTTAAAAAATAAACTTAAAAAGATTTCTGATTTAATAAAAAAAATAAAAAGTTTAAGATAAAATGGCAAAAAAAACACACGTTAAAGTTAGATTGGTACCTGAAGCTAAACCCGATAGTCCATTTTTTTATTATGTAAAAAAACCAGCTGGCGGTGAAAAAGCTAAAGTTAAATTGTCTGCCAAGAAGTACAATCCCTCTACAAGAAAACATGAGATGTTTGTGGAAAAAAAATTACCTCCACACAGTAAATAGTATTACTTTTTTCTAAAATTCCTTTTTTCGTAATCAATAAAAGACCAAATCATATTTTTCCAAATTCTATTGGTGATTTTTGGGTCTATATTAGTTTGTATTGATTTTTCTTTAATCTTTTTAAGAATAAAATTGATCCTTTTTTGATCAATAATTTCTTTCTTATGAATTTTTACTTTTAATACTTCATTGACTAGTGAAGATCTTTTTTTGATTAGTTTAAGTAAATCATTATCAAGCTTATCAAGCTTTATTCTAATCTGATTTAGTTTTTTCTTATTAGTAGGCGACATTTATTCAATTGGTTATTAAGATAATTATTATAAGTATAATTTATGTTTGTAAATAGCGACAACTATATAAAATATTTAAAATTGTGGTTAATAACTTTATTTTCATTAATTGTTATCATGGTAGCAGTTGGTGGTCTTACAAGATTAACAGACTCTGGTCTATCAATCACAACGTGGGAGCTCTTTACTGGAATACTTCCACCTTTGAATATTAATGAGTGGAATTTTTATTTTACTGAGTACAAAAAAATACCAGAATATCAAAATATTAATTATGGTATGTCTTTAGATGAATTTAAAATAATTTTCTATTGGGAATATGCACATAGATTATTAGCAAGATTTGTCGGCCTGTTTACTTTATTACCTTTACTTTTCTTTAGTCTGTATTTTAAAAATACCTCACATTATTCAAATAAATATTATTGGATATTTTTTCTTGTGTGTCTTCAAGGATTTATTGGTTGGTATATGGTCTCTAGTGGATTAACTGAAAATAATGACGTTAGTCACTTTAGACTTAGCATTCATTTGTCTTTAGCTTTATTTATCTTATGTTTAATTTTCTGGTATATTTTAGATATCTATCAAATAAAAAAATTACATGAAAAAATTCCAAATTTACTTTTATTATTCATACTTAAGTTGATAGTTTTCCAGATTGTATTAGGTGCTTTTTTATCGGGTTTAGATGGTGGTCTTATCTACAATTCATGGCCAGATATGAACGGTAGCTTTTTCCCAAATGATATTGGTTATGGTGATTTAATTAATACTCAATTATTTAGTAATCCGTCTATTGTTCAATTTTTACATAGATCGACTGCATATTTACTTTTATTTTTTATAATTATTTTAAATTTTATTTATTTTAAAAAAAAATATGATTTTAAATATATATTATTTTTTGATGTTGCTATCTTGATTCAAATTTTTTTAGGAATTATAACTTTGATTTCTGGTGTAGAGATTAGATATGCTTCACTACACCAGTTAGGTTCAATATTAGTTTTGAGCTCTTATTTTTTGATATTGTATAAAAACTCTAACTAACAGCCTTTAATTTCTTTTTTGATGAGTTTTCTAATGCTTGATCTAGGTCATCGATAATGTCATCAATATGCTCTAAACCAATACACAATCTAACATATCCAGGTGTAACACCAGCGGCTGCTAATTCACCTTCAGTTAACTGACTGTGAGTTGTCGATGCAGGATGAATTGCTAAACTTCTTGCGTCACCAATGTTAGCTACATGGTAAAACATCTTTAAAGATTCAATAAATCTTTTTCCTGCTTCAATGCCTTCAGCTAATTCAATACCGACTAAAGCACCATTGCCACCATTAAGATATTTTTTGGCTCTTTTATTTATTTCATTATTATGTTCGGTAGAATAAATAACTTTCTTTATTGCTTTATGTTTCTTTAAATAATCAACAACTTTAGAAGCATTTTCACAATGTTGCTTCATTCTTAAGGCAACAGTTTCTAAACCCTGTATTACACCAAAAGCATTATCAGGAGAAAGAGCAGAGCCGAGATCTCTCAAAATTGTCACTCTTGCTCTTACTGCAAAAGAAACATTAGCTCCTGTTAATTCTGGAACTGCTTTACCCCAAATTACACCACCATAACTTGCGTCTGGCTCATTAAATAGAGGTTGCCTTTTTGGGTCTGCTGTCCAGTCAAAATTACCACCATCAATTAAAGCACCACCAACAACAGTACCATGTCCTGCTATATATTTTGTAAGTGAATAAACTACTACTGCAGCCCCATGTTCTAATGGCTTACAAATAACTGGTGCAGCTGTGTTATCTACTATTAATGGTATATTGTATTTTTTTCCAATATCTGAAACTTCTTTAATTGGAAAAACTCTTAAATATGGATTTGGTAAAGTTTCTCCATAAAAAGCTCTCGTCTTATCATCTATAGCTTTTTCAAAGTTTTTTGGATCAGATGGATCGGCATATCTAACTTCAATACCAAGTTTACTTAGAGTGTGAGTAAACAAAGACACTGTTCCACCATATAGATCTGTAGAACTAACAATATTATCACCAGCTTGTGCAACATTTAAAATAGCAAAAGTTGATGCTGTTTGACCAGATGCTACTGTCAAGCTAGCTAGACCTCCATCAAGTGCTGCAAGTCTTTTTTCCAAAACATCATTGGTTGGATTCATGATTCTTGTGTATATATTTCCAAATTCTTTTAACGCAAATAGGTTTGCAGCATGTTCGGTACTATCAAATTGATATGATGTTGTTCTATAAATCGGAACAGCCACCGCATTTGTTGTTGGATCACTTCTATAATCACCACCATGTATGGCTATAGTCTCAGGGTTTTGTCTTTTTGTGCTCATCTTAATACTCCTTTTTTAGTACTTTTGCTTTATGCAAGGCGTACAATACAGTTCAAATGCGCCTACCGATAATGTGGGTAAAAATCCTGTTTAGCAATAACTAGCCTGCAATAGGAACAAATCGGCTTAATCAAACTATCATTTAAGTATGATATTACAAGGGAAATATAAAATTGACATTATATCTAATAATAGTATTAATCCTCGCACAATGACAAAATTTATAAAAAGTGGTGATTTAAGCAGCAACTGGTTTGAGATAGATGCTAAAAATGCTGTTGTAGGCAGATTAGCCTCAATCATTGCAATGATTGTTAGAGGAAAAAATAAAACTACTTTTACACCTCATATGGATGACGGTGATTTTGTTGTGGTTAAAAATGTTGAACAAGCAAAGTTCACAGGAAAGAAATTCAAAGATAAAAAATATTATAGACATACTGGTCACCCAGGTGGAATTAAAGAAATTACTCCTGAAAAATTATTAGAAAAAAACAAACCTGGTGAGACACTAAAATTAGCTATTAAAAGAATGTTACCTGGAGGAGTTCTTGGTAGAAAACAGTTAACTAAAGTAAAAATTTATGCTGGTGAAGAACACCCTCATGCAGCACAAAACCCAAAACTTTTAGACCTAGGTAAATTAAACAATAAAAATTTAATAAGAAATTAATATGGAAACAGCAGCCGCACCAACTAAAGTATCACCAAAAAAACCTAAAATTAAATTAGATTTTAAAGACAGTAAATACGCAACTGGTAGAAGAAAAAAATCTATTGCAAAAATTTGGGTGAAAAAGGGTACTGGCAAAATTTACGTAAATGGCAGAGCTATGGATGAATATTTCACTAGTGGAAGTCATAAAATGCAAATTACAAGACCATTTGAAATTATAAACCAAGCAACTGATTATGACGTAAGATGTAGTGTTGCAGGTGGTGGTCACACAGGTCAAGCTGGTGCAATGGTTCATGGTATTGCTAAAGCACTAATCTTATTTGATTCAGAGAATAGAGCGATACTTAAGACTGAAAAGCTAAATACCAGAGATTCTAGATCAGTTGAGAGAAAAAAACCTGGTCGTAGAAAAGCTAGAAGAAGTTTCCAATTCTCGAAAAGATAATTCTTTTTTAACTCTAAACTGCTATAATAATACAATGCCAAAGCTTAATGTTTTAGTTTCTGGATCAACTGGTTATATCGGTGTTCAATTAATTAAATTATTAGTCAAGCACAGTGATGTTAAGATTAAATATCTTTGTGGGAACTCCTCTGTAGGAAAAAATATCTCTAGTTATGAAAAGTCATTAAGTTCAAAAAAGTTACCTAAAATAATCAAATACAACAGATCCCTTTTAAAAAATATAGACCTAGTTTTTACAGCCTTACCCAATGGAGAAGCACAAGATATTGCAAATCATTTGTTTAAACATAATGTATTAATTGACTTAGCTGCTGACTTTAGACTTAATAAAGCATCAGATTATCTAAAATGGTATAAACAAAAACACAGATCTGTAAAAAATATTAAAAAATCAATTTATTCATTACCAGAAATCAATGGTGACAAAGTAAAGAAATTTAATATTATTGGATGTCCAGGTTGCTACCCAACTTCAATACTTTTACCACTTATACCTTTGGTTAAGAATAATTTAATAAAAACAGATAATGTTATTATAGATTCAAAATCTGGCTACTCAGGAGCTGGGAGAGGCGTACATAATAAATATAAAGATAAAAACCTTTATGAATCGTTAAGTGCTTATGGTGTTGGTTTTCATAGACATAACTCTGAAATTCAGCAGGAAATTAATAACTACACTAAAAAAAAATTTTCTTTTACATTTACACCCCATCTAACACCAATGTTTAAAGGGATACTCAGTACTATTTATGTAGATCTTAACAAAGGAGTAAGTATTAAAAAATTAGAAAACACTTTAAAGAGCAAATATTCAAAAAATAGATTCGTTAAAATTTTAAAAACAAATTCATTGGTAAGCACAAATGACGTAATTAACACAAATAATTGCTATATAGTAATTTGTAAAACTAAGTATAAAAATAAAGTTATTATTTTATCTGTTATTGATAATTTAATTAAAGGTGGGGCAGGACAAGCCATACAAAATATGAATATCAAATACGGTTATAACGAAACAAAAGGATTAATTTGAAATACTTATTTTTACCTTTAATATTATTTCTAACTTCGTGTTCATTAAATAAAGACTCTGCTTATTGGAATGAAGATCCCATAAAAAAGTCTGCTGATGATAAAAAACTATCAAAGATATTAAAAAAAACTGGTGATTACAAATCTATGACTTTTGATGAATTTAACCTCTTTCTTAAAGATTATTCAAAAAATGCAGAATACCCAGATATAAATCAATAGATGAAAAATATAATTAATATTGCTGTAGTTGGTCTAGGACAAGTTGGTATCTATTTGTTAAATGAACTTAACACTAAAAAAAAAGATATTGAACTTAAGACGGGTAAAAAGATCAATGTAGTAGCTGTTTCAGCAAGAAGCATTTCTAAAAAGAGAAGATTTAAAATTAATAAGAAAATATTCTTTAAAAATCCATTAGAAATTTTTAATAAAACCAAAGTAGATATTTTATTCGAAGCTATAGGTATGTCGGATGGAATTTCTAAAAAAGTTGTAGAAACTGCCTTAAAAAATAAAATACATGTAATCACTCCTAATAAAGCACTCATCTCTAAACATGGCGATTATTTAGGAAAATTAGCTGAGGATAATAATGTTAATTTGGAATTTGAAGCATCTGTGGCAGGTGGAATTCCAATATTAAGAACCATTAAAGAGGGTCTTTCAACTAACAAAATTTCTAAGGTTTATGGAATTTTGAACGGTACTTCTAACTATATTCTTTCAGAGATGAGAAATTCTAAAGACAGTTTTTCAAATGTTTTAAAAAAAGCACAAAAACTTGGGTATGCTGAACCAGGTAATCCTAAATTAGATCTTAATGGTTTTGATGCTTTTGCTAAAGTAAGAATTTTGTCTGCTCTTGCTTTTAATACTAAGATTTCAAAACACAAATGTTTGATGGAAGGTATTGAAAAGATTGAGTTAAAAGATATTGAAATTGCTAATCAATTAAATTCACGTATTAAATTATTGGGTATTTCTGAGATTATTAATAATCAATTGTTTGAAACTGTTCATCCTTGCCTAGTAAGTAAAAATTCGTACATTGGTAACGTTGGTGGAGTTATGAATGCTGTTATTCTTGAAGGAAAACCTGTTGGTGAAAGTATATTACAGGGAGAGGGAGCTGGCCCTGGTCCAACTTCATCATCGTTATTATCTGATCTACTTTCAATATTGAGTGGAAATGTTAAAAAACCCTTTGGTATTCCTGGTAGCAAACGTAAATCAATTAAATGTTACAACGTTAATAATTATGTAAATTCTCTATATTTGAGATTTGAAGTTAAAGACAAACCTGGTGTTTTATCAACAATTACTAACAGATTAGCTAAATATAAAATTTCAGTAAAAAGATTAATTCAAACTCCTGATAAAAAAAATAATAAAGCCACTATTGTTATTATTACCCATAAAACTAATGAACTTAATTCTAAGAATTGTCTTTCTGTTTTCAAAAAAGATAAAAATATTCTTAAATATCCTACATTGATTAGAATTTATAATTAATGGAAATATATCTAAAACTGTTTGAGGTAATATTTCCTGTCTTTTTTGTTGTTGGTATTGGGTATTACCTAGGTAAAAATAATTCAAAAATTGACACAACTTTCATAACTAATTTTGCTGCTAATATTGGAACCCCAGCTATGATTATATACGCTCTAACTTCAACTGGTATATCCTTTGAAATATTTAAAGATTACTCCTGGTACTTCTTAATAGCAATTGTAGCTTTTACTTTTATCGGAATAATTTTTTTATTTTTTTTAAAAACAAAAGACATCATCCGCGAACTTCCACCATTCATAATGCCAAATACTGGAAATATAGGTATGCCTATTTGCCTATTTGCTTATGGTAATGAGGGCTTAGGTGTTGCAGCATCAATTGGAGCTTTAATAGTTTTATGCCACTTTACGTTGGGGATTTTTCTCGCTGATAGAAAATTCAATATTAATGTTATTCTTAAAAATCCACCATTTTATGCAATTATAATTTCAGTGATTCTCTTATATTTCAAAATAGAACTTCCTGTATTTGTAGAAAACACAACCTTTCTACTAATGTACGCTACAATTTTTTTAATATTAATGTCTTTAGGAATTGCCTTAACTCGTTTTAAAGTTTTTTCTTTTAAGAAAGCTTTAATTTCATCAATTGGAAGAGTTGTCCTAGGTCCTATTGTTGCGTTATTAATAATTAGATTTTTTGATCTATCAGGATTTGCAGCTGGTGTTTTATTGATACAATGTTCAATGCCTAGTGCTGTTTTAAATTATCTTGTAGCTTCAATTTATTCACCAAAAAAAATTGTAGATAGTGTTGCTAGTACCATTGTTGTTTCTACAGTTATGTCTTTTGCTACTATTCCGGTAGTCGTATTCTTTGCTTTAAAATACTTTAATTAAACTGTATCTATTGGCTTATGAAAGCCATCATATTTAACCTTTTAGCCTGGGTAATGCTTCCAATCATGGATGGTTTTGCCAAGTATTTAAGTGCTGATATGCCCGTTTTACAGATCACTTGGGCAAGGTACTTTTTTACGGTCGCATTCACACTTCCAATAATGTTCTTCTTCTATAATAAGCAGCTCGTTTGGACAGATAAGCCTAAATTACAAATATTAAGAGGTTTAATACTGCTTTGTGCAAATATTTGTTTCTTCTATGCAATATCTGTTATCTCTTTAGCTAAAGCCTTAACACTCGCCTTTGTGGCACCCTTAATTGTTACTGCATTTTCTCCCATATTATTGGGTGAGAAGGTGGGTATAAGGAGGTGGACTGCTGTTATTATAGGGTTTATAGGCTCTCTAGTGGTTATAAGGCCAGGTTTTGTAGAGATCAACTTGGCTAGTCTAGCAGCATTAGGAACAGGTATAATGTATGGCTTCTATTTAATAATTACACGTAAATTGAGCACTTCAGATAATCCTTTATTAACCTTATTACTAACTGGATTAGTTGGATTAGTCGCTGTTTCAGGATTAATGCCATTCGTTTGGATTAATCCAAGTGTCTCTCAATGGTCTATGATGGCCTCTATAGGCGTATTTGCCTGCATTGGGCACTTATTTCTTATATTATCACTTAAATATGCTGATGCCTCTAAATTAGCTCCATTTAGCTACTTTGAAATCATTACTAATATAATTATTGGGTATTACTTCTTTAGTGACTTTCCTGATAATTGGACATTCTTAGGTTTGTCCATTATTATTATGAGTGGAATTTATATCTCTAGAAGAGAATCTTATATTAAATCCAATTAATTAGGTATAACTTGTTTACTAATACTTAATATTACACATTAATATAATCTTTTAAACTACTGTAATTATTGATTTAAATGTAATATTATAAATTTACATAATTTTATTTAAAATATGAAAATATTTAATAAATAATTAAATTATAGTTACTAAAAATTGGCCTAAAATAAAATAAATATAGTTTGTAGCCAGGTAAAATGGTGATTTAGCGTTGATATTAAATACTTATTTCACTTAATAGGGTAGTTTTGTTAAAATTAGAGTATTTATGGAATAGAATAGGGGACTGAAAAAGCGAGTAAAATGGTCTTTTTTACTCCTTCTATAATCGTTGCTATTGTTGACAAGTGGAGCAATGCAGTATGAGAATATGCTATTTAAACGTCCATAGGATGGTCTATTTTAGCTGAAAGCCTATTTACAGTACAACTGAAGGATGCATTACAGCAATTAGACAAAAATATGTCCAAACACCTAAAAAGTATTTAATACCAGGGGTTTTTGATGTTTTTTTGAGTTAAAAGTACTATTTTATGAAGACCTTTTCTAATCTCAATAAACGTCGTTTTTCTTGAATTCCACCTTTTCGAGAGTATCCGCCGAGGCTTCCGTCGGATCTGATCACTCGATGACAGGGTATTTTAGGAGGATAGGGGTTTTTACCCACTGCATTAGCAACAGCTCTAAAAGCCTTAGGTTTTCCAATGGCTTTAGAAACTTCTAAGTAGGTCTTAACTTTGCCTTTGGGTATTTTCCTCAGGTAATTCCACACTTTTAGCTGAAACTTAGTTCCCTTTAAGTTCATATAGTTCAAAACCTGTATTGTTTGCTATTTTATCGTATAATTTCTTAGCATTTTCATTGGAAGAGTGGGTGATCCAACGAATTCCATTCCAATTATTGGCTTTAGATAATGATTTTAGATGAGTAATGAGTTTTTGAGCTATTTTTTGACCTCTAAATTCTGGATCTACGAACAAATCGTCTAAAAAACCAATATATTGGCCCTTAATTGGTCTCGGCATTGTTCTATAATGGGCAATTCCAACAATTTTACCCTCTAATTCAAAGCAAAGTCCTTTAACATCGTGGTCTTCATCATGAATCCATCCCCAAATAGTGTCTAAAACCAATGTATTCATTTCTACTTTGTAGAAATCAGCATAACCATTATATAATTTAGCCCAAATTTCCTTGTCTTTTTCTTCTAGTTTTCTAATCATTTGGTTTAATTTCGTTATTTAAATTATTGATATTAATCATTTATTTTAAATCTGAGATAAAAATCTAATTCTAATTTCTGGTTTATAGCTTAAAACCAAAACTTTATAGACACCTTGATATTGTTTAACTTCAGCTGGATGCTTGTTTAAATCCTTAGCCATAGCCATAACTATTGGTATTTCTGTGTTTATACGATCTTTAAAAAAATCTTGAAATTTTTGGTATTTTCCAAGCTTTTTATCTCCATCTAAACCTTTTGAAAGCCATGTTTCTAAAATATGAGTTTTTCTATCATATTCATTTTCCCACATGACTGGCATTTTTTCTTTTATTTGTCCTGGTGATTCAGCAAACCAAGAACCTCTGTATTCAAATCTTATAAGATTAATATTTACATAAGAGCTCATTATTTAATATTTATATGTATTGACATCTAAAATCATCTAATATATATTTCCGATAATTAATGGTTATCGGAAAATATGAATGATTTAATTACAGATATAAAAAGCCTTGAATTAGAAACTATTAAGAATTTAAGAAATTCTAAATCAGCAAATACACTTAGAGCTTATCAGTCTGACTACAACGACTTTTCATTATTTTGTTCAAAAAATGGATTTCAGGCAATGCCAACACAACCAAAAATATTGGCTTTATATATAACTCACTTATCATCTTACTCAAAATACAGCACTTTAAAAAGGCGTTTAGCTTCAATAAGTATACTCCATAAAACTAAAGGTCATTATTTAGATACAAAACATCCCATAATTATGGAAAATTTAATGGGGATTAAAAGAACAAATGGAAGTAATCAAAAAGGTAAAAAACCATTATTAATCAACGATTTAAAAATATTAATTGATGCAATACATCAATCTAATGAAAAAGATAAAAGAAAAATTAGAGATGAGGCTTTAGTTTTAATTGGATTTTCAGGTGGTTTTAGAAGATCAGAGTTGGTTGATATTGACTATGAAGACTTAGAGTTTGTATCAGAGGGAGTTAAGATCTTCGTAAAGAGGTCAAAAACTGATCAATCTGGTGAAGGTATGACTAAGGCTATCCCCTACTTTGATAATGAAAAATTTTGTCCTGTAAATGCATTGAAAAATTGGATTGAAATATGTGATTTAAAAAAAGGTAAAATTTTTGATATTTCAGATAAAAGCGTAGCATTAGTAATTAAAAAGTATGCTAATTACGCTGGTTTAGACAGTCATAGATACGCTGGACATAGCTTAAGATCAGGATTTGCAACCTCTACAGCAGAGTCTGGTGCTGAAGAGAGAAACATAATGGCTATGACAGGTCACAAATCAACAGAAATGGTAAGAAGGTACATTAAAGAAGCAAATTTATTTAAGAATAATGCTTTGAATAAAATAAAAATATAACTAAATATTTTTCTTAATAATAATTTGATACCAAATTTTAAAAAATTTTGTCATTATTTAGAATAAAGATGGTTTATTTCCTAAAGAAATATCAATAAAATATTTAGTAATTTTAATTTCGTTAAAAAGTTTAAAATATTTTTTCTTGCCGTTATTGGCTATTTTTTTTCTCAGTTTATCATTAACTGAGTAGAATTTAATTTTATCTGATAGATCGGCTATATTATCATAAAAAATCATTTCATTATTGTTAAAAAAATCACTCATTTGAACTTTTTTGTCAACAAAAGTTAGCAATCCGTTACCAACAACTGAAGCTATTCTATTACTTGAATAGTGTTTTGTTGGTTTACCACGACTTAAATTTAAAGCCATTTTTGAATTGATAAGAGCGCTATTAAAGTCGTCACCCCATATTGGCTGTTTATTGGCAAAGCCGTAGAAGTCATACTTTATTTTTGATATTTTTTTCACAAGTTTATCTAAAAATTCAACTCTATTATCCTCGGTCCCTTCTTTAAGAATAGCTCTGTTAACGCCATGACTCATTGCATAAAAAAGATCTTTTTTTGGATTCATCTTAAAAACATCAAACCGTTCAATATTTTTATCTACAGGTACAAAGAAAAAATGCAGATTATCAGAATTAATCTTTTGTTTTAAAACAGATGGATCTGTTGTTATGAAATTATGATCAACAGAATCTGAATATAAGTTAATATTAGTAATATTTTGTTTCGAATAACTAAGATCTGGCATCACGGGATCCTCATTCCACTGCGAAATAATCAAATTTTTGTTTAAGAGTTTTAACTCTTTAATAGTATCGAGGTTAATGTTCTTAGTGTGACCAAAGAATAAAAGGTCTGGATTATAATTTTTACATGTTTCAATTAAATAATTTTGAAAATTGACCCTACTATTTTGTAATAAATTATATGTTTTATTATTTTTTATAAAATCTCGATCACTAATTTCTAAAACATCATTACCATTTCTAATAAAACCATTTGTAAATTTTTTACCTAAAGAGATATTAAACAATCTATGATTAAGTTTTTGACCTTGATTGTATAAATTTATAATTTTTATTTTATTTTTCAAAAAATTGACATTATAAATTGGAAAAATACTTTCACGTATTTGGTCAATAAATTTAGTATTATTTAAGACTTGGTGCTTAATATTTTTTCTGCTATTTCTCTGGATAAGTTTTCTTTTTTTATTATTAAGAATTAATTTTTTGATCTCTTTATAGAGATTTTTTTCATCTATTTTTTTAAGAATAATAGCTTGGTTTGTAGTTTCTATTAAACCACCTCTGTTAGAAATAATAGTAGCACACCCTCTAGATGATGCTTCTAAAGCAGTTCTTCCAAAAGGTTCCTCCCATCTTGATGGTACAACGGCAATTTCAGATTGATTTAATATATCTAGCGTTTTTTTATGACTTAAAAAACCTAATTCTTTATGTTGAGTGTGATTTATATAAATAGATCTACGGTCCTCATCACCAACAGATAATGATTTCCATTTTGGAAATTCATCCAAAATTTTTTGTATAGATTTTTGAAAAATATCATAACCTTTTGAGTGATTAAGCCTTCCAACAAATGTAATGTATTTACATTTTTTTGTAGTTTTTTGTTTATTTACACTTGGATATACAATTTCTGTCTTGGCGCTAAGCTTAAGATCTAAGTTTAAAAAAAACCTATTTTTTACCCACTCACTTACAAAAATTATTTTTTCAACATTCTTTAAGATAAACAATCTCTCTTCAATTGTTTTAGATCCATTCATGGACAGTGGATCATTGTGAAAATAAAAAATAAATCTATTTTGAATTTGTTTTAATAAATTAAATAAAATTAAGGGTCTATTGTGAATTTCAATTAAATCAAATTTTTTTTTATCAATTTCTTTGGCTAACTTGTAGCTATACTCAGTTGTTGTACTTTGGAATTTTGAATTTAAACTTTTTAAATTTATGTTTATATAATTTTTTGTTAAATAATTTTTAGAATTTGTATTTCCATAAATAAAAATATTATTTTTAAATTTTGAATTTTTAAAAAATTCTGAAACCCAAAGAGATGCAGCAGAAGCTTTTTCCAAAGAATAGTTTTCTTTGTACGGTAAAATTGTAGCAATATTAATTTTTTTTTTCGAATTCATTTAACAATTTAGTTCTTTCTTTTCTATCTTTTTTAAGCTCATATTCAAATGAAAGTGCTTTATTTTTTGAATAAAACCTTTTTTTATAAACGAGTTCCCATTCATAACCTTTTGTTGATTTAGCACCTTTATTTTTATTATGACTGTCCAATCTTTTATTGATATTATTTGTATAACCTACGTATGATTTATTTAAGAAGCCTTTTACAGTTTTTATTAAATAAACATAGTAAACCATAAATAGATCTATTTTGGCGGTCCCTGGGGGAATCGAACCCCCCTTTGCAGGATGAAAACCAGCTGTCCTAACCGATAGACGAAGGGACCATGTTGAAATCTTTTATTTTAAAAGTCATTATTTATCAAGCCTAATTAATTTATAGGATTATGTCTCTAATTGTTAATTGAAGAGTTTTTTTATTATTCCAGATGTTTTCATTGATTTGACCTATTACACTAATGTTGTTTTTATAACTCATTAAATATTCACCAATCTTAGTATTAATGGAATTGAAGGATATTGATTTAATTGAAAAACCTGTTTTTGATTTTAATACCAGAGATATGTGCTTGTTATTTAATATAATTGGATTGATTATTCTTAAATTTCTTAACATAAATATTGGTACTGAATTTCCTGTACCGAAGGGTTCTAATTTTTTTATATCATTATAAAAATCTTGATCAAATACTGATGACGAAAGTTCTGATTCATATGAAAATATATTATTATTTACAGTATTAGATTTTAAAAAATCTTCTAATATATAATCTTGAAAAGTTTTTAGTTTACCTTTATTTAACGTAAATCCTGCAGCCATATTATGACCACCACCATTTATGATTATATTTTTATCTAGTAAATTTTTAATTACACGACCAATATTATAATCATAAATTGATCTTGCTGATCCCTTTAATAATTCATTAGACGCGGTAATAACAATGGAAGGTTTATTGAAATAATCTTTTAATCTTGCTGCAATAATTCCAATCAAGCCTTCATTTATATTTGGGTTATAATAAATAATTACATCTTTATTTTCTTTTTCAATTTGGTGAAAATCAATTTCATTTAGTACTAAGGTTTCAATTTCTTTTCTTTTATTATTTAATTTAATTAAATAGGTAGACCTCTCTTTGATAACTTGATCGTTATTAGAAGATAATAATTCTGTAGCATATTGAGACTTACCTAGTCTTCCACCAGCATTTAATATAGGTCCAATTAAATAACCCAAATCATTAATATTAATCTTATTTTTTTTTTCATTTAATTCAAAAATTGCATTCAGGGGTAAATTTTTTTTTATATCGAAACTTTTAAGCGCATTTAATGCAATTAATCTGTTAAGCTTTCTTAAAGGCATCACATCACATACCGTAGCTAACAAAACATATATCAAATAATCAGATATATTTATTTCACTTTTTATTTCCTTAATTAGTAAATCTAAAAAGAAATAGGAAAGTGAGGTGGCACATAAATAATCGTATTCTTTATAACCATTGTCTTTTTTTGGGTTTATAATTGAGTTTGCTTTTGGAAATGGCTCATTAATTTCGTGATGATCAATTATTAAAGATTTTATTTCATTTTCATTTAAAAAATCTATTGCTTCATTTGAGGTAGAACCGCAATCAACCATTATAATCAATTTAGGTTCTTCCAAGATTAGTTTTTGAAAGAGTTTTTTAGTTGCTCCATAACCATCTTTTTCCCTATCAGGGATATAATAAAAAAATGAGTGATTTATGCTTTCTAGAAATTTAACAAATAATGATGTAGCAGCAGACCCATCCACATCATAATCACCTAAAATACATATTTTTTCATTGTTATTGATGCAATTAACAACAAGTTTAATAGATTGATTGAAATCCTCACTTTTTAAAAAAACGTTATTTAAATCTAAATTCGTATCGATTGTTGCAATTTCATCAACATCAAATTTTCTTGAAATAACTAGTCTAGATAAAATGTCACTAAAATTATAATCTTGTTTTAATTTATCAACTAAGTTTTGATTAATATATTTTTGTTCCCACTTCTTACCTGAAACAGAAATCATTCTTTAATAAGATTTGATCTTTTAATCGTTTCTTTAAATCTTAAACTTTTATGTGTAACTAATGTTTCAGTAATATATTTATCATTATTTATTACCACTCCATTTAACATCTCACTTGAAGTAATCCCTGTTGAACAAAAAATTGAATCTCCTTTTATAATTTCATTTAACTCATATTTTTTATTCAAATCAGTTATTCCCATTTTATTTGCATCTTTAATATCTTTATCATTATCAAATATAAATCTTCCTTGAAAATGGCAATCAAATGCATCAAGAGCTGATGCTGCTAACACTCCTTCTGGGCCACCTCCTACACCTAAAAAAATATCGACATTATACTTTGGATTTGTCACATATAATGCACCAAGAACATCCCCATCAGTAATCAATTTAATATTAATATTTAGTTGCTCCAATTCATCAATTATTTTTTTATGTCTTGGCCTATCCATGACACATGCTGTGAGAGATGAGATCTCTTTGTTAAGAAAATTAGCTAAGTTTGAAACATTTTTTTTTAAAGAAAAATCTAGATCAACCAAACCTTTTTCAATTGGTCCGGTTGCAATTTTATCCATATATGTTTCTGGGGCATTAAAAAGATTTCCTTTTTCAGCAATTGCGATAACTGATATAGCACCAGGTAAATCATTTGCTGCAAAATTTGTTCCTTCTAAAGGGTCAACAGCAATATCAAAATATGGTCCTTTTTTATTACCAAGTTTTTCACCTGTATAAAGCATAGGTGCTTCATCAAGCGAACCTTCACCAATAACAACTTCACCATTCATATCTATTTTATTTAACTCATATCTCATTGAGTCAACAGCTGCTTGATCAGCTGCAATCTTGTCCTTTTTTCCAACCAAATATGATGATGCTAGTGCTGCTTTTTCAGAAACTTTTATAATTTGATCAACATATTTTTTATCAATAGACATTAATCTTTTTGAATAACTATTTCAGTCGAATTTATTACGTTCTCAAATTCTCTTAGTCTTTTATAAACACTTGCCAATTCTATAATAGTAGGCCAAGCTTTCAATAGGTATTGCAAAGAACCTTCAACTCTTCCAAAAGCTCTTATAATTTGCTGCATAACACCTAATGTAACAACACCTGCTACAATAGCCGGAGCTAAGAAAACATATGCTGACAATACATTTGCTTGTAAGTAAGCCATACGACCAATATTAAAATATAAATATCTTATGTAGCTTAAAAAGTGAATTGAACGAACGTCATCAAATAATTCATTTATTGTTTTAGGTCTAATATTACCATCGTCTTCAGCTACAACTAATATCTTTCTGTATGCAGCCTCTTTTTTTTGTAGATCATATTCCACTCCAACTAAACGTAATATCCAACCTAATCCAATCAAGAATATTGTACCACCTATAGTCCAAAGTAATGCACCAGTTATCAATCCATATTGCCAATCACCAAAAAAGAAGATTGGTATACCAACTGATAACCCTAATAAAATTGGAGTAAATTGTATTAACACCATAACTGATTCAATAAAACTTGTACCTAGAGATTCCATAATACGGGTAAACTTAATTGTGTCTTCTTGAACTCTTTGTGAGGCTCCTTCTATTTTACGAGCTCTATCATAAACAGAATGATACCATTCTACCATCGCAGCTCTCCATCTAAACAAGTAGTGTGCTGTAAAAAAACTAATTATAACGTAAAGAGCTATATACATACCAGCCAGTGTAATAAATGACGCTAAATTTGCCCAGTATTCTTCAATTGTAATAGAGTTGGGTTTAGCTAGTGCTTTTTGAATCATATCATAGAAGACACCAAACCATTCATTGATTTTTACATCAATTTTTACTTGAACCCACAATGATAATAAAATTATAAATGAACCTAACCAAGACCATAACTGCCATTTTTTTTTAGTAAAAAATTTAAACATTATTTTAAGAAATTATCTGCATATGATTTCTTAACAATTTTTCTTTTTTGAGGTTCAATTATTTCAAAATCAATTTTATTTTTTTTTGCATATTCTATAGCTAATTCTTTAGAAGAAAATTCCAAATTTAATTCTGATAGCGTGTTAGAGTTTGTCTCCCAACCCATCAAAGGATTAATACCAGTATCTTCAGTTTCAAATTCAATTAACCATTTGTCTGATTTACCTAAACCAGACTGCATGGAGGTTTTTGTTGGTATATAAATTTTTGCTTTTTTCATAAAATGGTCGGGGCGGCAGGATTTGAACCTGCGACCCTCTGGTCCCAAACCAGATGCGCTACCAGGCTGCGCTACGCCCCGATTGAGGTACTAATACATTAGATATTGATAATTTCAAAGAATAAAGAACATCAAAAATAAGGCTTTTTTACAAGAATCATATATACATCAATTATGATCATTGTTTGTAATAATTGTATTAAAAAATTTGATTTAGACTCAAATTTAATTCCAGACAAGGGTCGTTTGTTGCAGTGTGCTAACTGTGATCATAAATGGTTTTTTAAAAAAGAAGTTCTTGAAGACAAGATTAACCCAATTGTTGAAGATATTGATAATATTAATATTTTTGAACAAAATAATTCGTTGATCAACGAAGAAAAAATTCTATCAGAAGCACCTATAAATGATACTAAAGTAGAATTAGAAGAAGAGACTAAGAAAAAAATTGAAATTAATACTAATGAAAGTACGAGATTAAAAACTAAGCCAAAAAAACAGAAAAACTTTAAAATTTTAAATATTTTTGTAGTAATAATCATTACATTCGTAGCTTTCATAATTATTGTAGATACGTTTAAATATCCTATTGGAAAAATTGTCCCAAATGTCGATTTTATACTTTATAATTTGTATGAAAGTATTAAAGATATCTCACTATTTATTAGAGATTTAACATAAAATTATGATCAAAAATCTTTCAAAGCCTTTTAAATGGTTTTTTCAATTAGAAGCGGCAAGTGGTCTTGTATTGTTAATTGCTGCTATTATTGCACTTGTAATAAGCAATTCTAGTTTTAGTAATTTATATTTTGATACATTAAACCAATACTTGTTTGTTGGTATTAATGAATTCGGTTTAAAACTTTCTGTGCATCACTGGATCAATGATTTATTAATGGCAATCTTCTTTTTTTTTGTAACACTAGAAATTAAACGAGAATTTATTCAAGGTGAACTTTCTAATTTAAAAAAAGCTTTGCTACCAATTATTGGAGCTATTGGAGGAATGGTTGTCCCTGCTCTAGTCTATATTTTTATAAATTTTGGTAATACAGAAACATTAAATGGTTGGGCAATCCCATCTGCTACAGACATAGCTTTTTCTTTGGGTATTTTATCTTTGCTTGGTTCAAGAGTTCCAATTTCTTTAAAAATTTTCTTAACAGCTCTCGCTATTATTGATGACCTTGGTGCGATATTGATTATAGCTTTTTTCTATTCTGGCGACTTAAGTATAAGTTATTTAAGTTTAATCTTAATCTCATATATTCTGCTACTTATTTTAAATAAATTTGGTGTGAAAAAGTTTATTCCTTATTTTATAATTGGTGCATTTATGTGGTTCTTTACATATAAGTCTGGAATCCACGCTACAATAGCAGGTGTTCTTTTAGCCTCTACTATACCACATAGAATTAAAGACAAAGATTTCTCATTATTAATTAGGCTTGAACACGCAATAAGTCCTTATGTTGCTTTTATAATAATGCCAATATTTGCCTTTGCTAATGCAGGTGTGTCTTTAGAGGGTTTATCTTTATCATCTTTATTAGAGCCTGTTCCTTTAGGAATTCTTTTAGGGCTGTTTGTGGGTAAACAAGTTGGAGTTATGATTATTTCTTTTATTGCTGTTAAATTTGGTGTTGCTCAAATGCCAGATAAATCTAACTGGCTAAGCCTATATGGAGTTTCAATATTAACAGGTGTTGGTTTTACAATGAGTTTATTCGTCGGAAACTTAGCTTTTGCTGAAAATATTCAATATATCGATGGTGTAAAAATTGGTGTTCTTGCAGGTTCTTTACTCTCAACAATATTTGGATATTTTATATTATTATATGCATCAAAAAAGTAATTCATGCTCTATAAAAATAATTTAATAATCTTAATATTTATGTTTATGTTCACATTTTTTGAAAAAGTTGATGCCAAATACGAAAAGAGATTTTTTGATCACACTATAAAAGATATTAACAGTGAAACTATTGATTTAAATCAATACAAAGGAAAAACTATACTTTTAGTAAATGTTGCTAGTAATTGTGGATTCACCAAACAATATTCAGGTCTTCAAGAACTTTATGAAAAGTATAAAGACAGAGGTTTTTATGTAATTGGTGTTCCCTCAAACCAATTTGGTGGACAAGAACCAGGATCTAATTCAGAAATAAAAAATTTTTGTGAAACTAATTTTAATATTACATTTCCAATTACTGACAAAACTAATGTTAAAGGTGATGATGCCCATGAACTATATAAATGGGCAAAAAAAAATTATGGTAAATCTACAGTTCCTAAGTGGAATTTCCATAAAATATTAATTAATAAAAATGGAAAAATACAGGATACGTTCAATTCTTTTATTACACCGATGTCAGATAAAATAACAAAACAAATAGATTTAATTCTTTAAATTAACAGTCATACCATCAAAACCAGGAATAATATTTTTAGGCAATCTTTTTTTAAGTTTAGCATAATCCAAGTCACTATGCATGTTTGTTAAAATAGTTTTTCTGGGAGTTATGTTTTTAACTAATTCCAAAACTTGATCTAAATTGAAATGCGCTGGATGATTACGGTACCATAGACAATCAATAATCAAGTATTTTAAATTTTTTAATTTTTTGTAATCTTTTTTATAGAATAAACTAATATCACTTGCATAAGCTAATTTGTTATCAATCAGATAGCATATGCTTTTAATATTACCATGTTGAACTGGTATAGATTCTATCAAAATCTTTTTATTTTTATTCGTAATTTGATGTTGTTTTTTTAGGGTATTAATATCTAAAGTTGATGGATAACCAAAAGAAGGTTTAAAACAATATTTAAAAGTAGAAAGTAAATATCTTTTTGTATTTGAGTCTGCATAAACTGAGATTTGCTTTTTATTTATTAAGAAAAAAGGACGTAGATCATTAATGCCATGTGTTTGATCTGCGTGAAGATGTGTATAAAAAACCTTGCTAATAGTTCTAATTTTATTTTTTAAAAGTTGCGACCTTAAATCTGGTGATGTGTCTATTAGGATATTTTGATCATTAAATTTGATTAAAGCAGAACATCTTGTTCTAAAATTTTTTTTATTTTTTAAATCACAATCACCAGAATATCCATCAGCTCTAGGTACGCCCATTGAACTACCACTACCCAAAATGACAAATTTGACAGACATTATAGGTTGAAAAGTTTATTAAAATTTTTAGTAGTTAAATCAGACATTTCCTGATTAGTCTTTTCTTTTAACATAGATAATTTTTCTAGAGTATACTTGATAAAGCTTGGTTCATTTTTTTTTCCTCTCATCGGTATAGGAGCTAAAAATGGGCTATCTGTTTCAACAAGCAGTTTATCCAAGGGAATATTTTTAAAAGTTTCCTGAAGGTCTAAGCTATTTTTAAATGTAATTATTCCACTAGCGGAAAAAAAAGCATCTAATTCAATTAATTGATTTGCAAAATTTAATGAACCAGTAAAACAATGCATTAAAATTTTTAATTTTTTTGATTTATAAGATTTTAGGATTTCATATGTTTCATCCTCAGCATTTCTAGAATGTATGATAATAGGCATATTAAGCTCTATAGAAGCCTCTATATGGGCTTTAAAGCTGTCAATTTGCCTTTCTTTGTTACTATGATTGTAAAAAAAATCTAAGCCAGTTTCACCTATACCAATAATTCTTTTATTTTGATTTATTTGATTAATTATATAATTTTTATCAATTAAAAAACTTTCTCCAGTTTCATGAGGGTGAATACCAAACGTTCCATAAATCATTGGATCTAGTTTAATAATATTTTTAATCCTATCAAAACTTTTTACTGTAGTGCATATTGTTAATAGTTTTGAGATACCAACTTCTTTAGATCTTTTTATAACATCACTTAAATTATCAAGTAAAGGTTCGTGGTCTAAATGACAATGAGAATCAATCATCTTTCTTTTCAATTTTTTTAAATAAAATATTTATTTTGTTAATAGGCTGTCCAGATACAAGATAGTCATGTTTTGCAATAGACTCAAAATTAATTGCATTTAAATCTAAATTAAAAATCTTTAAGACTTTTTCTATTGAACTTGGGATTATTGGATAAAGCATGAATGAAATTTTTCTAATCATTTCTAAAGATGTGTAGACAATTGTATTTAATCTGTCTTTATCATCTTTTTTTTTCCAAGGTTCTTGGTCATTAAAATACTTATTTGCTTCAAATAAAGCACTAACGATAAAATTAATATAAAAATTAATATTTTGATTATCAATTTCTGCACGTATTGTATTTAAATTATCAGTAAATTTATTTAGCATTATTAAATCTTCATCATTAAATTTTTTATTAGCCGGTACAGATGAGGAGCAATTTTTTTCAGCAAATGCAGTAACTCTTTGACACAAATTTCCATAATTATTAGCTAAATCACTATTGATACAATCCTCTAATCTATCTTGTGAAATGTTACCATCATTACCAAATGAAACTTCTTTAATTAAATAATATCTTAACGGATCAAGACCATAAATTTCAATAATATCTAGTGGATCAAGAATATTTCCTTTTGATTTGGACATCTTTTCATCACCAGACAAAATCCAACCATGACCATAAATTTTCTTAGGTAAAGGTATTTTTGCAGCCATTAAAAATGCAGGCCAATACACAGAATGAAATCTTAAGATATCCTTACCTATTAAATGAACAGATGCGGGCCAAAATTTTTTAAAAAGCGCATCATTTGTATCAGGATAGTTTAAAGCGCTTATATAGTTAGTTAGAGCATCGAGCCAAACATAAATTACATGATCTGGACTGTTAGGTACCTTGATACCCCAGGAGAATGCTTTACGACTTATAGATAGGTCTTTTAATCCACTTTTTACAAAGCTAATTACTTCATTTTTTCTAGATTTTGGTGAAATAAAGTCAGGATTTTTTTCATAATAATTTAGTAATTCATCTTGCCATTTAGACAGTCTAAAAAAATAAGATTCTTCTTCTATCCATTCAACTGGTGAACCAGATGCAGTTGCTATCTTAATGTTTTCTTTTTCAGTAATTTCTTCATCACTGTAGAAAGCTTCGTCAGAAACAGAATACCAGCCCGAATATTTCGATAAATAGATATCATCATTTTTTTCAAGCTCGCTCCATAAATACTGAACTGTTTTTTTATGCCTCTCTTCTGTAGTTCTAATGAAATCAGTATTAGATAAATTTAATGTTTTTGAAAGATCCCTAAATGTTTGACTAATTTCATTACAAAATGCCTGAGGAGCAACATTTCTTTTCTCTGCTGCTCTTTGTATTTTTAAACCATGCTCATCAGTACCTGTTAAAAAATGCACATTAAAACCATCTATACGTTTAAATCTAGCAAAAAAATCTGCAGCAATGCTAGAATATGCATGACCCATATGAGGTTTCGCTGATGGGTAGTAAATTGGAGTTGTGATGTAGTAATTTTTATCCATTTATAATAACTTTGATTTAAATTCTAAAAATAAACTTTCCTCATCTAAATTAAATTTTTCTGTATCATAAATTTTTTTTATAAATTTATGATAAAAATTAATGAATGAAATCTTTGTATTTGTTATCATGTATTTTTTTAAAAAGAATAACTCAATTAAGTTTATTAATAAAATTTTAATAGATTTATTTTTCTTATAATAATTATTTTCTATTATTAAGTTTATAAAACTTGAAATAGTATGATCTTTTAAATTAATAGATTTTTCTTCAGCAAAATTAAACAAACTAATGATTTCACCAGGAGAATTATAAAAACTTAGTAAGTCATAATTAACAAATTCAAGTACATTTTTTTCAAGTATTGAGTTTGAGATATTTAAAGACTCATTAAATGTTAAACTAATCTTAAATGTTAAACATCGTGATTTAAGAGTTGGTAGTATATTTTTTTCACTATTGTTTATTAAGATAAAAAAAACATTTTCATTTGGTTCTTCAATAATCTTAAGTAGTGCGTTAACAGAATTCTTATTTAGATTTTCAACATTATCTATTAAAATAAATCTTGCCATATTATTAAATGTTGATTTATTTGTATAATTAATCATTTTACGTATTTGACCTAAATCAATGCTTTTTTTTTCAGTCAATAGATCTATTAAATAGAAATTAGGATGTGAGTTATTTTGTAGAAGTCTATATGATTTATTATCTTTATTGATACTAAAATTTTCTAAATTATACTTGTATTCCTCATTTTCGGATAAAATATAGTTGATTAAATGATAGGCTAATGTCGATTTTCCCAATCCTTTTTTCCCAGATAGTAAAATTTTATTAGGTATTTTTTGCTGTTTATATAGTCCAACTAACTCGTTAAAGAAGTTCTCCATGCCATAAATCTTAATGTTTTCTGATGGTTTTAAATTCATAAATCTAAATTAAATCGTTAATTTTATTTAATATTATACTTTCATTAAGATCTATATCTAGATTTGAATTTATTTTAATATATTTTTTGGGATTTTTTTTTAATATTTTTATAAAACCATTTTGTACCTTTTCATAAAACTTAATGTCAAATTTATCGTATCTGTTAAGCTTTTTTCTTAGTCTAAGTCTTTTTTTCATATTTGATAAATTAACAGTATTCAAAAATGTAAAGTCAATTTTAATATTTCTTAAAAGATGATTGTTGATATTTTGTATAAATTTTAGGTTTACACCCATTCCATAATGCTGGTAAGCAATTGTTGAGTCTGAAAATCTATCTATCAGTATAATTTTTTTACCAGCATTTTGTTTTATAATTTCCATATTTTCACTTCGTGCAGAAAGATAAAGTAGTAAATCAGTTTCTTTATTAAATGTAGACTTGTTATCTAGAATAAGATTTCTTATTTTTTCTGAATTTGTACTACCACCAGGTTCTCTAATTTTAATAAATTTAATTTTTTTACGAGTTAAGTAATTTGCAATTTTTTTTATGTGATAGGATTTACCAGTACCCTCTATACCTTCAAATACTATTATTGGTTTTTTAGACATCGCCCCAAATTAAAAAATTAATTGATTTCATTAACCTTGAAAAAACATTTAATTTTTTAACATCTTCATAAGCAAGCAAATCATATTCTTCAATAAGTTCACCATCAAAGGTTAACTTTAATTTTCCCAAGATATCATCTTTTTTAATAGGAGCTTGAATTGGACCATTATAATTTAATGATAATTTCAATAGTCTTTTTTTTGCTTTTGGAATGGTTTTATAGATATCATCTTTTATATAAGTTTTAACAGTATCTTTTTTACCTAACCAAACATCTATATCTTCAATTGGTGTGTTTGCTTTTGTGATTTCAACTAAGTCAAAATTAGTTAAGCCCCAGGTTAAAAGTTTAGCACTTTCGCGAGATCTATCATTTTTAGTATTGAAGCCACTGCCTACTGCTATTAGTCGTCTTCCATTTCTTTCTAAAGATGAAGCTAATGAATATTTTTCAACAGCTAAATAACCAGTTTTGATTCCATCTGCTCCAAGTCTTTTATATAATAGTGGATTTCTATTACCTTGAGTAATGGGGTCACCCCCTGTTCTATCCCAAGTAAATTCTTTTTCTGCAAAATACTTATATTCTTCAGGAAATTCTTTAATAAGATATCTGGACATAAGCATAATATCTCTTACCGTTGATACGTTTTCGGTATTATTAATCCCTGATGAATTAGCAAAATTAGTATTATCCATTCCTAATTCTTTTGCTTTAGCCGTCATCATCACTGCAAATTCATCCTCTGTACCAGCTATACCTTCAGCTAATGCAACACATGCATCATTACCAGATGCGATAATTATTCCTTTAAGTAAACTTTCTACACTAACTTCATCGCCAACCATTATAAACATTGAAGAATAACCCGCTGACGAAAGTCTCCAAGCATTCTCTGAAACTAAAAACTTTTCATCTAAATTTAAATCACCACTTCTTATTAAATCGAACGCAATAATAGCAGTCATTATTTTTGTCATTGACGCAGGATAAATTGATTTATCAGCATCTTTTTCAAATAATATTTCACCTGAAAGATAATCTTGCAATATAACTGTTCTAGCCTTTACATCAAAAGCTGCATTAGAATTAACAATAAATAATAATGTTAATAAAATTGTTATAATTTTTAATTTAATCATTTTTTATAATTTCGATATTTTCAAACTCAAGTATGCTTATATCATTAAATGTTTTTTTTAGAGAGTTAATGTTGTTAAAAGGACCTACATATACTCTATATTTTTTTTCATTAATCTTTTTGATTTTAGCATCCCTAATGATGGTTTCTTTAACGATTCTATCTACTAGCAATGATGCCGTATCATTAAAATAAAAATCAGCTATCTTTATTTCATAAGAAAATTTTTTACTTAACTCACTTTTAGTATTTGCCTGTTTAGTATTAAGATCACTAATATCAATATTGTTAACTGGAGCCTTGTTGGCAACTTTTTTTTCTTCTTCAAATGTTTTTGCTCTTTTCGCTACAAACATTGCGTCTTCTAGGACCTCTAAAATTTCTACATAAGGTTCATCTTCATTTAAATCTATTAGATCTGCTATTCTCAATGATAATACAGAATTATTAAATAAAGGATAATCAGCATTACTACCAACAGTGCCTACAATTGATTTATTGTTTAAAATATTGGTAATTTTAACAATTGTATTTTTTTTTAAATTCTTTTGAAAAATAATTAAGCTTCGTTCATCAATTTTTTTTGAAATAATCTTATCATTATATAATCTATCATTATAGATAAGGCTAAATCCATTATTTATAAATGGATTATCCAATGAATTATAATTTTTATTTTTGGTTAAGGTAGTTGCTGAACAGTTATTTAATAAAATGAAGCAGCATAGAATTAATAGTTTTTTATAAAGCATTTTCAAATTTTTTCTTTAAGGAACATACTGCTAGACCAAATCTTAATGATCTATTCCATTGTAGTATTTTTTCATAATTTTCAAAAACTATGTAGGCTGGATCTAAATTTTGAGCATCAGCTATAATATCTTTGTCTGGTGTTATTATTGATGCAATCAAATTTTTGTTAATAGAGCTAAAACTATCTTCATTAATTAAATATTTCTTTAATAATCCAAATTTATTTTTATGATGAAGTTTTTTTGCAGATGTATTTAATATATTGTTTGGTATATTTTCTTTTAGTTTCACTTTTATAAAACAAGGTTGGTTTTTTTTCCAACCTATTTTATTTATATAGTTAGCTGCAGAAGCAAAAGAATCTTTAGTTGATTTAAGTTCAATAATGTTATTTTTATCATAGTCTATTGCATAGTTGTCAATGGTAGATGGCATAAATTGAAAAAAACCAAAGGCTCCTGCCCATGAACCATACAGAATATCGTGGTCTATTTTTCCAGCATCTATTAACTGAAGAATTGTGATTAACTCTTTTGTAAAAAAATCAGATCTTCGTTGGTCATAACTTAAAGTTGCAAGTGACGATAATATATCCATTTTTCCTACATAAGTTCCAAAATTAGTTTCTATTCCCATTAAAGCTAAAAGTAACTCTTTCTCAACAGAAAAATTCTTATCTATCGAATTTATGAAATCTTTATTTAATTCATAAAGTTTTATGCCAGATCTTACTTTTTGATTAGAAGTTCTCTTTGATATATAAGTTTTAGTATCCTCATAGAATTCAGGTTGAAAACGGTCATATTTTATTACCTTAGGTATAAACACAACATCAGACATTGCTAGATCGAATGTTTTTTCTGAAATTTTTTTTTCTAAAGCATAAAATTTGAAATTTACTAACCACTCTTTAAATTCTTTTTCATTGGCATTTAGAGTTCCGTGAATAATTGTGAAAAATATAATTATAAAATATTTAATTATTTTCATATAAATCTTTTAAATAAATAATTACAGCAATCCATATTAAAATGAAACTTAATGATTTATCAAAGGAAAAAGCCTCATCATAATAAAAAAAGCCTAATAAAAACTGAAATGTTGGGGTTATATAAAAAATCATTCCAGTAGGTCCAAGACCACATAGTTCAACACCCCTTACATATAAAAATAATGGTATGACAGTCATTGGTCCCGCTAACATTAATATAAACATCAACGAAGGATCATTTAAACTAAAGATATTTAGATTGTTTTTAAAAAGTAAAAAAAATGCAAATAAAGCAAACGGTAATATGAAAAGACTTTCTATTAAAAGGCCAACATCAGTATCTACATTAACTTTTTTTCTAAGTAGGTTGTAAAAACCCCAACTCAGAGCGACAATTATTCCAACCCAAGGAATTGAGTGAAAACTTTTAAATAAGAGGAATAATATAGATAACAAAACTAGCAGTATGGAAAGACCTCTTCTTTTGTTTATTTTTTCACTATAAAAAATATACCCTAAGAATATACTTAAGATGGGCATAATAAAATAACCAAAGCTTGCATCAATAATTTTTTCTGTACCTACAGCATAAATCCACGTTGCCCAATTTATAAAAATTAGTAAACTCGAAAAAAATAAATAAATTATGCTCCTTTTATTTTTTATAATTTTAAAAAAAACATCCCATTTAGAAAAATAAAAAGTAGTTATTATTAAAACTACAGATGTCCATACGCAACGATGGATCACTACCTCTATAGACCCAGCAAAAGAAATATATTTGAAGTAAATAACCCCAATAACACCCCACCAAAAAGATCCTAAAGCAGTTAATCCTATACCTTTATTGAATTTTTGCTTTTCCATAGTAATAAAATTATACCTATTAAATGATTATCTGTTTAATTTATCAATTTTATTGTTGAATTAAAAATTTATAATAATAAAACGTTGCTAACGGAGAGATGGCAGAGCGGTTGAATGCACCGGTCTTGAAAACCGGCAAAGGGGCAACTCTTTCCTGAGTTCGAATCTCAGTCTCTCCGCCACTATTCACTGACATATTTATAATTTTTAAAAATCTCCGAAACTTTATTTAGCTCAATTTGCAATGTTAAATTTTGACCTTGATTAAATTTATAAAGATTTTCATCATCATAATCCAACAAATCACATAAAAGCTTTAATTCTTGTTCATTAAATTGATCAATATATTTTTTAGTAAATGAACCTAGTAGTTTATCCATTTCTTTAGTGCCTCTATAGTTGGCTCTATAAATTATTTTATTTTTTAAATCCTTTATATTAATAGTCATAAAAATTATTATATTATATCTAACATGATAAATACGAATAATTATGATTATTTATTGGCAGATCTTACTAAATTAAATGGAGTGGGTAAAAAAACCATGGACATTTTAAAGAAAAAAAAAGTAAATAATATTTTTGACTTACTGTGGAGATTGCCTAAGTCTTATACAGACAGAACCCTAATTAGTAAAATTTGTGACCTCCAAATAGGTGTTATTCAAACTATCAGAATTGTTCCACTAAAATATCAATTTCCAAGAATTCGAAACTTACCAAATAGAGTGAATTGTATTGATGAAACTGGAAAGATTGATTGCATATTTTTTAATAGTCACGAAGGATATGTGAGGAAAATTTTGCCGCTAAATGAAGAGGTGACAATTAGTGGTAAGATAAGTAATTATAAAGGGCGATATCAAATAACAAATCCCACGTATATTTCACAAGACAGCTCTTTAATTGAAAATATTGATAATAAGTATTCCTTAACAGAAGGAATTACAGAAAAAACTTATAATAAAATCATTAATCAAATATTAAAAAACTTACCTATTTTAACTGAGTGGCACGATAAAGACATATTAAAAAATTTTAATAATCAAAGTTGGAATGAATCAATAATAAAATTACATGATCCAAATAATATTGAAAATTATAAATCTGATTTCTATAAAAGGCTTGCTTATGATGAAATACTAGCATCATTTTTAGTTAATTCAGAAATTCGAAAAAAAATTAAAAAAATTAAAAAGGTATCTAAAAATTTTACCGAAAAAGCCCATAACAATATAGTTAATAAATTAAATTTTACTCTTACTAATGATCAAAAAATTTCATTAAATGACATTAATAAAGATCTAAATTCTAAAAGTAAAATGTTTAGACTTTTACAGGGTGACGTTGGAAGTGGTAAAACTATTGTTGCATTAATTTCTTCTTTAAGTGTCATTAGTTCAGGGTTCCAAGTTGCATTAATGGCCCCTACTGAAATATTAGCTAGACAACATTATAGTTTAGCAAAGAAACTATTTCCTAAAAATATAAAAATTGAATTACTTTCTAGTAAAAGTGAAAACAGTGAAAAAAAAAGAATTATAAAAGAATTAGAAAACAATCAAATTCAAATGGTATTTGGTACACATGCAATTTTTCAAAAAAAAATAGTTTTTGCAAACCTCGGTTATATTATAATTGATGAACAGCATAAATTTGGAGTTAGACAAAGAAAGCTTTTATCAGATAAGGGTGGTGATAATTGTGATGTTCTTTTAATGTCAGCAACGCCAATTCCAAGAACTTTAACTATGTCAGTTTATGGTGACATGGATGTTTCTATTATTAAGGAAAAACCAAGTAATAGAAAAGAAGTTAAAACTTATAGTAAATTAGAAAGTAAAATAGATGACGTTATTAATTTTGTTAAAAGAGAAATTAAAGAAGGAAACCAAATATTTTGGGTATGTCCACTGATAGAAGAATCAAAAAAATTAGATCACCAATCATCAGTAACTAAATACAAATTCCTTAATGAAATTTTCCCAAATAACGTTGCATTACTTCATGGAAAAATTGACAATGAAGAAAAAGAAGAAATATTGAATAAATTTTTAAACAAAAAATATTCAATTTTAGTTTCAACAACAATTATAGAAGTTGGTATAGATTTTCCTAATGCCAATGTAATAATAATAGAAAATGCTAATAAATTTGGATTATCACAGTTACACCAGTTAAGAGGAAGAGTTGGACGTGGCACAAAACAAGCGAGCTGTATATTGATGTTTAAGTCTGATTTAAGTGTTAATGCTAAAAAAAGAATTAATATTTTAAAGAACTCAAATGATGGTTTTGAAATTTCAGAAGAAGATATGAAGCTAAGAGGCTTTGGTGATTTACTTGGGTTTAAACAAAGTGGTGTTAAAAACTTTAGATTAGCCGACCCTATTCAAAATGAAGATTTATTTTTAATGGCAGAAAAACAAATTAAAAAAATAGAATTAGAAAATATTAATATTAATAAATATAAAGCATTATTAAAATTATATGATCAAGCGGATATAATTAATGATATGGTTTAGCTTTTAGGCTTAGAGGTTCCTGCTGAAACTATAAATTTTGATGCTTCTTCAAATGTCATATCTAAATAAATCAAATCTTCTTTTGGTATCATTAGTAGAAAGCCACTTGTTGGATTGGGAGTTGTTGGAACAAAAACATTAACTAAGTTAATATTTGTTTTAGCTTTAATTTCTCCTGTATTTTCTTTGGTGGCAAAACCTACAGCCCACGATCCTTTTCTTGGATACTCAAATAGTACAACACTTTTTTTATTACCCTCTTGCTCTCTAAAAGAGTCAGTCATTTGTCCAATCGCAGAGTAAATAGTTCTTAATATTGGCATTCTTTTAAATAAATCATCGATTATTTGTAAAAATTTTTTACCTATAAAAGTTAAAGAAAGACCACCAACAATTGTAATAAAAATAATTGTTAAAATTATTTCAATACCTGGAATTGCATATGGAAGATATGTATTAGGATTTAATCCTGATGGTACTAATTTTGTTGAAAAATTAATTAAGAATTTACTTAAATAAAGCGTAAACCCAATTGGAATCAAAACAATTACACCTGTAAAAAAATAATTTCTTAATTTTAAAGCAAATGATTTTTTCTTCTTAATAGACATAGATAATTTAATGATAACTAGAATAAACAACAAATGAAACAGCTATAATGAACATTGTAGCTAAGATTTTATTGTTTAAATTCATAAATGTATATATTTATATAATTATCAAATTTTTAATAAAATGAATAGAAGAAAATTTTTAAATTATGTTGGGTGCGGATGTTCAGGCTTAATGCTTGGTGCCTGTTCTACAGCGCCAATAACAGACAGAAGACAATTAAAAATTATACCAGAATCCAAATTAAATGCACAAGCAGCTCAAATTTTTGAAAAGATCAAAGAAAAAGAAAAAATGAGTGATGACACTAAAACACTCAATGAAATTAAAGATATTGGAAAAAGAATGGAAGAATCTATCTCTGAATATTTTTATAGAGCTGGTCTAAATGATCCTACTATTAATTTTGATTGGGAATATATTTTAATAGATAATAAAAAAGTTAAAAATGCTTGGTGTATGCCTGGTGGTAAAATTGCTGTGTACACAGGAATACTTGATGTTACAAAAAATACAAATGGTCTTGCTTCAGTTATGGGTCATGAAATTGCACACGCTGTTGCCAAACATTCAGTTGAAAGAGCAAGTAGAGGTGCACTTCTACAAACTGGAACATCTTTGATTGATATTTTTTCAGGTGGAAAATTAGGACAGATCAATCAAGCAACCGGTATGAATACTGTGGGACTATTATCCCAAATAGGAATAATGAATCCTTTCTCAAGAACCCAAGAAAGTGAGGCTGATTATCTGGGAATGATTTTTGCATCATTGTCAGGTTTTGATATCAGGGAGACCAAAAAGTTATGGGAAAGAATGAAAGAAGAAAATAAAGGCAAAGAACCTCCTCAATTCATGAGCACTCATCCATCATCTTCAAAAAGAATAAAAGATTTATCAGAATGGGAAAATAGTGTCATTTTAGACTATCCACCAATTACAATTAGTTAATATTTATGAGGTTATTTTAGTGGTGAGCCCTGATGGACTCGAACCATCGACCCATTCCTTAAAAGGGAATTGCTCTACCAACTGAGCTAAGGGCCCACATATAAATTAATGAAGTCGAGATAAATGTTTTTTTTTATTTAATTTTAAAAAAAAACTTTTGGTGAAGTCTTCTTTAAAATTTTTAAATTTCTTTACACTTAAAAATCTAAACAATAAAAAAATATCTAACTTAAATAATTTTTATTACCAAAAAACAATTATTTATTCCATAACATCACAAATTGCAAATATTTAAATTACAACTTATCAATGTATTCATCATGAAATTTATCAAATGTACCTTTTTTAATATTTTCTCTAATAGAAAACATTAATTCTTGATAAAAATTGATGTTATGTAAGGTTAAAAGTGTAGAACCAAGGATTTCATTCGTATTAAAAAGATGATTTAGATAGTTTTTTGAATACTTATTAAGATTTAAGTTTGAACAATTAGAGTCAAGAGGCTCATTGTCATTCTTAAATTTATTATTTTTGATATTTATACGACCATTCCAGGTAAAAGCTAAACCAGTTCTTCCCGATCTTGTTGGCATTACACAATCAAACATATCAACACCCCTTTTAACAGCACCCAAGATATCAGCTGGTGTACCAACCCCCATTAAATATCTTGGTTTATCTTCAGGCATAATATTCTTTAAATTATCTAGGACACTAAACATTTCATTTTGACTCTCTCCAACAGCGAGACCTCCAATTGCATATCCATTAAAACCAATTTTAATTAACTCATTAAGAGATTTAGTTCTTAAATCTCTAAATAAACCACCCTGAATTATTCCAAATAAAGCTTTGTGTGGGTTTAAACCAAAAGCTATTTTAGATCTTTCAGCCCAATATATGGATAATTCCATAGATTTATTAATTACATTATAATCAGTGGTTTTTTTAGGACACTCATCCATGATCATAACAATATCCGAGCCTAATCCTTTTTGAACTCTTATGCTTTCTTCTGGACTTAATATGAATTTTTTACCATCTACATGAGAGCTAAATATTGCACCTTTTTCTCTGTCCACTTTGTTTAATTTTGAAAGTGACATAACTTGAAACCCACCAGAGTCTGTAAGTATTGGAAGCTTACAATTCATAAACTTGTGAAGTCCTCCAGCAGAAATTATTCTATCTACACCAGGTCTAATCATTAAATGATATGTATTAGATAATATTATCTCAGAACCAGTTTTAATAACATCATCAATAAGGCAAGCTTTTACAGTTGCTTGAGTACCAACGGGCATAAAAGCTGGTGTTTGAATGCTGCCTCTATGGGTTTCAATGATACCGGTTCTAGCAAATTTATCATTTTCAATGACATTAAATTTGAAATTTTTTAATGCCATTAAAATATATATTAATTCTATTTAAAGCTGATAATTTTATCTGGGTTAGAAACAGAGCCGTTATTATTTTGATCACCTCTTTTAATTTTATCTACTATCTCCATCCCTTCAATAACTTTACCAAAAACAGTGTATTGTCTATCTAGGAATGATGCTTCTTTGAAACAAATAAAGAATTGACTGTTAGCACTGTTTGGATCTTGTGATCTCGCCATAGATAAGGTTCCTCTTTCATGAGGCAAGTCGCTGAATTCTTCTTTAAGATCAGGTAAATCAGAGCCACCCATACCTGCTCTTTTTAAATCAAATTGATCATTAGAAGAATTACCAAACTGTACGTCACCTGTTTGAGCCATAAAACCATCAATTACTCTGTGAAATACAACACCATCATATTTACCATCTTTTGCTAATTGTTTAATTCTTTTAACATGGTTAGGTGCCACTTCTTCAAAAAGCTCTATCTTAATATCTCCATCTTTAAGTTTTAAAATCATTATATTCTCCTCTGCGATTATATTATTGGTTAGTATAAAAAATAAAATTAAAAATTTTGTTATAAATTTATTCATATTTCTCTTTTAAAGACTTTATTGTGCTTTTTGTAGTAAATTTTTTTGTATCACCTTTTAGTCTCACTATTTCTTTAACAAATCTTGATGAAATAATTTGATTTTCAACATCAGACATTAAAAAAATCGTTTCAATATTGTTATTCAATTTTCTATTCATTCCAGCTAATTGAAATTCATATTCAAAATCAGAGACAGCTCTTAGACCTCTTAAAATAATATTAGATTTGTATTTTTTGCACAAATCCGTCGTTAATGATGTAAATGAAATAACTTCAATTTTTTTTTTATCAAACCTTAAATCAACAAATAGAGCTTTTTTAATTAACTGTATCCTTTCAAGTGAATTGAAAAGATAATTTTTATTAGTGCCATCAGAAACAGCAATAATAATCTTATCAAATAATTTTAAAGCTTTTTTAATAACGTCAATATGACCAAAGGTAATTGGGTCAAATGTTCCTGGATATACAGCGACTTTTTTCATTACTCCAAGTTATCATCAATTTTTATTGCTGAAACAACTTTTTCATCACCAGATAATTTGATAATTCTTACACCTTGAGTATTTCTCCCTGCTGTTCTGATTTCTTTCACAGCGACTCTAATTACTCTTCCTTTGTTTGTTGAAATTATTACATCATCAACTTCAATAACTGGAAAAGACGAACATATGCTCCCATTTCTAGGTGAGTTAATTATTCCGATAATACCTTTCCCACCTCTATTAGTAACTCTATATTCTTTGTTCAAAGTTTTTTTACCGAAACCATTTTCAGTAATTGATAGAACAAATCTTTCTTCAGAATTAGAATCTTTTTTTACTTTTTCTTTATTTGTTATTGAAAGAGAAACAATTTCATCATTAGGTGATAACTCTATACCTTTAATACCTTTGGATGATCTACCTTTAAATACTCTTAGTTTCTTTGATTCAAATCTTATACATTTACCATTTTTTGTGCTTAACATTACATCTTGATCATCTTTACAAATTTCAACACCCACAATTTTATCATTAGGATCTAATTTTATTGCAATTTTTCCAGCTGAATTTATTGAAGAAAAATCCTCTAGACTATTTTTTCTAACCTTGCCTTTTGCAGTTGCAAAAACAATTTGAAGATTTTTCATATCACTTTCATCATCAGGGAAGGGCATGATTGAGCTGATAGATTGATGATTTTTTAATGGTAAAATGTTAAATAGAGATTTACCCTTTGATGTAGTTGATCCCTCTGGTATTTTCCAAGCTTTAATTTTGTAGACAAGTCCCTCTGTTGAAAAGAAAAGAACAGAAGTATGTGTGCTAACTGATAGAGTTTGCACCACTGAATCTTCATCTCTTGTTGTGATACCAGATTTTCCTTTACCACCTCTTTTTTGTTGTTTAACACTGCTTAATGCCCCTCTTTTAATATACCCCTGAAGGGTAACTGTAATAATAACCGTCTCTTTGTGTATTGTCTCTTCAATATCGTAGTTTAAAATGGCATCTATAATTTTAGTTCTTCTTGGAACAGCAAACTTTTCTTTAATAGTTTTAAGCTCTTCACTAATTACGTTTAAAAGTTCTTTTTTAGAATTAATTATTTTCTTATATCCTTTAATAAGATCAGCTAATTTTTTGATCTCAACTTCTATTTCATTAATACCTAGAGCTGTAAGTTTTTGAAGTCTAAGTTCTAAAATAGCAATTACCTGCGGATCAGTTAATGAGTATAAATTTTTTCTTTTTTTGCCTTCAACAAGCGAAATTAACTTTAAAGATTTATTAATTTTCCACTTAGTGTTTAATAATGATTTTTTAGCATCATCAGGAGTTTTTGAAGACCGTATAATTTTTATAATTTTATCTAAATTCTCAACAGATACTGATAACCCAATCAAAATGTGAGCCCTATCTTCTGCTTTTTTTAAATCAAATTTAGTTTTCTTGATAACAACATCTTCACGAAATGTTAAAAAATTTGTTAAAAATTCTTTTAAATTACAAATCTTAGGTTTGCCATCAACAATTGCTAAAGTATTAAAACCAAAAGAACTCTCTATTGAAGTATTTTTATAGAGTAATCGTTTAATAGTTTCTGGTTCAACACCATTTCTCAAATCAATTGCTACTCTAATCCCTTCTCTGTTAGATTCATCTCTAATATCTTTTATTCCTTCTATTTTTTTCTCTCTAACGAGTTGAGCAATTCTTTCATTTAAGACTGATTTGTTTACTTGATACGGTACAGATGTAATAACTAGTCTTTCTCTTCCGTTTTTTTGTGCTTCAACACTAATTTCACCTCTAATTTTAAATGAACCACGACCCACATTATATCCAGCTTTAATAATTTCTTTTCCAATGATGATACCACCTGTTGGAAAATCAGGGCCTGGTATGTGTTTCATTAATTCTTTAACCTTAATATCTTTATTTTCAATTAAGGCTAATGTTCCATCAATGATTTCACCAAGGTTATGTGGAGGTATACTTGTTGCCATTCCAACTGCAATACCACCAGCTCCATTAACTAATAAATTGGGATATTGAGCAGGTAAAACAGATGGTTCTTTTTCTGTTTCATCGTAATTACTCTTATATTCGATAGTATCTTTTTCGATATCGTCTATTAAATATTGTGAAACTTTAGCTAACCTTGTCTCTGTATATCTCATAGCTGCAGCTGGATCACCATCAATAGATCCAAAGTTACCTTGACCTTGTACAAGAGGTAGGCTCATAGAAAAATCCTGAACCATTCTTACAAGAGCGTCATAAACAGACTGGTCTCCATGTGGATGATATTTACCAATAACATCTCCAACTATTCTTGCAGATTTTCTAAATTGTTTTGACCAATCGTAGCCACCTTTATACATGGCAAACAATATTCTTCTATGAACAGGTTTAAGTCCATCTCTGACATCAGGAAGAGCCCTACTCACAATTACACTCATTGCATATGATAAGTACGATGAGCTCATCTCATCATGCATTGATATGAGTTTAATATTTTTGTCTTTAGATATTTCTGTGTCTTTCATAGAAACTAAAATGGAATTTCGTCATCCATATCATTTGAAGCTTGGGGACTGTCTTCAAAATTATTAGCAGGTGCTTGGGTATTATCATTCTGTATTCCGCCACCACCAGTATTACCGCCACCTAACATTGTTAGGGAAGAGTTATATCCTTGAATTACAATTTCTGTAGAATACTTGTCTTGTCCAGATTGTTCATCTTTCCATTTTCTAGTAGTTATTTGTCCCTCAACATAAATCTGTGCACCCTTTTTTAAATATTGTTGAACAACATTTACTAACCCGTCATTGAATACAACTATTCGGTGCCACTCAGTCTTTTCTTTTTTTTCACCTGTCGTCTTGTCTTTCCAGGACTGACTTGTTGCTAAGCTTAATCTTGCAACACTTTTGCCATTTACCATTTGTTTAATTTCAGGGTCTGCGCCTAAACGCCCAATTAATAATACTTTATTTAAACTTCCAGCCATAATATTTTATAAGTGTTTATTTATTTAATTAGTTTTATATCACAATATAAACTCAATATTAATTTTATTAATTTAAAGCAACTAAAATTATGATCAAAAAGATAGTTATTAAGGGCGCAAAGGAGCATAATTTAAAGAATGTTTCTGTAGAAATACCCAAAGATCAATTTGTTGTAATTACTGGACTTTCTGGTTCTGGAAAATCTTCATTAGCATTTGATACTATCTATGCTGAGGGGCAAAGAAGATATGTTGAAAGTTTATCTGCCTATGCTCGTCAATTTTTAGATAAAATGAAAAAACCTAACGTTGATCTTATTGAGGGATTGAGTCCTGCAATAGCAATTGAACAAAAAAATACATCAAAGAACCCAAGATCCACTGTCGCTACTGTTACAGAAATTTATGACTACATGAGAGTACTTTATGCAAGAGCTGGTGTACCCTACTCACCATTTACTGGTAAACCAATAACATCACAAACAATTACACAGATTGTTGATTTAATAAAAAAACTTCCCAAAAAATCTACAATTTATATCTATTCACCTGTAGTACGCGGTCGTAAAGGTGAATATAAAAAAGATATATTAAGTTATAAAAGAAGAGGCTTTAGAAAAATTAAAATTGATGAAGTTCTTTATGACATAGATAATGCTCCAGAATTAGATAAAAAACTCAAGCATGATATATCTGTTTTAATTGATAGAATTGTTTTGAACTCAAATCTTGGAAATCGTTTAGCTGAAAGTATTGAGACAGCTGTAAATTTGTCAAATGGCCTTGTGTTTGTTGAATATGAAGATGAAACATTACCTCAGAAATTTAGAAAAATTGAAAAATTAATTTATTCTACAAAATTTGCATGTCCTGAAAGTGGTTTTACAATCGAAGAAATTGAACCAAGACTTTTTTCTTTTAATAGTCCGTATGGAGCGTGCGCTGAGTGTGAAGGAATTGGTATAAAATTAAATGTAGATCCAAATTTAGTAGTTCCTGATGAAAAAAAAAGTATAGCAGATGGTGCTATAGAACCATGGGCCAAATCAACAACGCTATATTATGCTCAAACTTTAGCTTCAATTTCTAAACACTATGGATTTTCTTTAGATGAAAGATGGAAAAAATTACCCAAAAAATTTAAAGATGTAATTTTATTTGGATCAGACGAAGAAGAAATAAAATTTATCTATGATGATGGGTATGAAAAATACTCTCATAAGAAAACTTTTGAGGGTGTTATAAATAATCTTGAAAGAAGATTTCTTGAATCTGATAGTGAATGGAAAAGAGAAGCAATAGCTGAATATCAATCTGATTCTGCATGTGAAGGCTGTGAGGGTAATAGATTAAAAGAAGAAGCTTTGTGTGTTAAAATTGATGATCAAAATATAAGCGATGTTACAAAAAAATCTATATTAGATGCTGCTAATTGGTTTAAGGGTTTGGAGAAAAATCTTGATAAAAGACAATTTAAGATAGCAGAACATATTCTAAAAGAAATTAATGAGAGATTAACGTTTCTTCTAAATGTTGGTCTTGAGTATCTTACTTTATCAAGGGAGTCAGGTACACTTTCTGGAGGTGAAGCACAGAGAATTAGGCTTGCCTCACAAATTGGTTCAGGATTAACAGGAGTATTATACGTCCTAGATGAACCTTCTATAGGATTACACCAAAAAGATAATGTTAAATTAATTAATGCATTAAAAAGACTTAGAGATCTTGGAAACACAGTAATCGTTGTTGAGCATGACACCGAAACTATGGAGAACGCTGATCACATAATAGATTTAGGACCCGAAGCTGGTACTAACGGAGGTGAAATTATTGCTCAAGGTACTTATAACGAGATACTTAAAAATAAAAATAGTATCACTGGTCAATACCTATCACATAAGAAATATATAGAAATCCCAAGAACTAGAAGACTAGCAAAAAATGGAAGGTTTGTGGAAATTAATGGTGCTAGTGGAAATAATTTGAATAACGTTAATCTTAAGATTCCAACAGGAAGCTTTACCTGCGTAACTGGAGTTTCTGGAAGTGGTAAGTCTACATTAATATTACAAACATTATATCATGCATTAAATTTAACCTTGAACAATAAAGCTAGAAAAGTTCCAAAAGCATTTAAAGGCTATAAGGGTGTTGAACTTATTGATAAGATAATTGATATAGATCAATCTCCTATTGGAAGAACACCAAGATCAAATCCAGCAACTTACACTGGTGCTTTTGGCCCTATTCGAGATTGGTTTACTGCACTACCTGAATCTAAAACAAGAGGATACAAGCCAGGAAGGTTTTCATTTAATGTTAAAGGTGGAAGATGTGAAGCTTGTGAGGGTGATGGAGTAATTACATACGAAATGCATTTCTTACCTGATGTATATATTCAATGTGATGAATGCAAGGGAACTAGGTACAACAGAGAAACTCTTGAAATAAAATTTAAAGATAAAAGTATTGCTGATGTTTTAAATATGTCAGTTGATGAAGGATGTGAATATTTTGAAAACATTTCAAATATTAAAACAAAGCTATTAACATTAAAAAAAGTAGGACTTGGATATATTAAAATTGGACAGCAGGCTACAACACTATCCGGTGGTGAGGCTCAACGTATTAAGCTAGCGAAAGAACTATCAAAAAGATCTACGGGAAGAACTATGTACATATTAGATGAACCGACTACAGGTCTTCATCAGCATGATATTAAAAAACTATTAGAAATATTGCACACATTTGTAGCTCTTGGAAATACTGTTGTTGTTATTGAACATAATTTAGATGTCATTAAAACTGCGGACTATATTGTGGATATGGGTCCTGAGGGTGGTGTTAAAGGTGGAAATATTATCGCAGAGGGGAAACCAGAGGACATTATCAAAATTAAAGGTAGTTATACTGGCGAATTTTTAAAACCTATGCTGGAAGAAAAATTTAAAAAGAAGTTAAAAATTTAGACAATTAGTGTATAAATGATTCTAATTATGGGTAATTTACTAACATCACTTCCAAAAACTATTCACGCATCATTAGCCTTAGCTATAATCCTATTTCTTGGATTATTTTATGGTAATGGTGGTTTTGATTTTGATACAATTTTTTGGAGTTGGTTAACAAGATTTATTCATGTAACGGTTGCTATAATGTGGATTGGTTTGCTTTGGTATTTTAACTTTGTACAAATTCCAAATATGCCAAAAATTCCTGACGAACAAAAACCTGCTATAGGCAAAGTTATAGCTCCAGCTGCATTATTTTATTTTAGATATGCTGCATTACTGACAGTTCTGTCAGGATTAATTTTAGCTTATCTGAATGGTTATTTACACGATGCTATGACATTAGGTGGTGGTGGAAAAAATACTGCTATCGGTATTGGTATGTGGCTTGGTTTATATATGGCTTATAATGTTTGGTTTATAATTTGGCCAAATCAAAAAAAAGCACTAGGGATTGTTGAGTGTGAACCTGATGTTAAAGCAAAATCGGCAAGAACAGCAATGTTGTTTTCAAGAACAAATACTCTTTTATCGATACCAATGTTACTTTCAATGGTAGCAGCTCAAAACCTTTATTAAATTTATTCTGTATCTTCTTTTAGGATTGTTTTTTGTGAAACTCTAAGCTTCACAAGTATTGGATTAGCTATATAAATTGAAGAATAAGTTCCAAAAATAACACCCATAATCATAGCTAGAGAAAAACCTTTTAATATTTCTCCACCAAATAAATAAATTGAAACTAAAGCAAGTAATGTTGTGGCAGATGTTATTATAGTTCTAGAAAGAGTTTCATTAATTGAGATATTTGTAAGGTCATAAATTTTGATATCAGAAAACTTTCTTAAATTTTCTCTAACTCTGTCGTAAATAACGACTGTATCGTTCATAGAGTAGCCAACTATAGTTAAAACTGCAGCTACTATTGAGAGATTTATTTCTAAACTAAATAGTGAAAAAAAACCTAGTGTTATAATGACATCGTGGAATAAAGCTAAAATAGCACCTAAACTAAATTGCCATTCGAATCTTATCCATATGTAAAATAACATTGCAGCAAGAGATAGAGCAATTGCAATAATACCAGACTTTAATAATTCAGAGCTGACTTTTGGACCTACATTTTCAACTCTTCTAAAATTAAAAGATCCACCTAAAGAAGAGGTTAGATCTTTTTTAATAATCTCAATAGCATTTGCACTAGTGTCTTTTTTCTCTATTTTAATTAAAAAGTCATTTTCATTACCAAATTTCTTAACGTTAAAATCGCCTAAATTCATATTATTGAAAGATTGTCTTAAGGAAGTAACATTAACACTTTTATCATTTGATCTTAGTTCGATTAGAGTGCCACCTTTAAAATCTACACCAAAATTCAGTCCTTTAAAAAATAATAACATGACAGATATTACCACTAGACTTAAAGAGATGAGATTAAATAATTTATAAAATTTATTGAAATTAATCATTTATATTAGTCTAGTTTTTTCTTTATTTCTTACCACGTAAAGACCAGTTAGCATTCTTGCAATAAAATAAACTGAAAACAGTGTAGTAAAAATTCCTACAGCTAAGGTAACTGAAAAGCCTTTAACTGGGCCGGAGCCCATAAAGAATAAAATAATAGCTGCAATTAATGTAGTTATATTTGCATCTATAATTGCAGTTTTTGATTTTATATAACCTGTATCAAAGGCAATTATATTATTTTTTTCCTTTTTGCATTCTTCTTTAATTCTTTCAAAAATTAACACATTAGCATCAACCGCCATACCGACTGTTAAAATAATACCTGCTATTCCTGGAAGTGTTAATGTTGCTTCAAATAAAGTTAAAATACCAACTAAAAAGAATAAGTTAATTAACAGTGTTATATTAGCGATTAGACCAAATATTTTATATTTAAAAAACATAAAAATTATCACCAATAAGAAACCAATCATAAGAGCAATAATCCCTGCATTAATAGAGTCTTGACCAAGGTCAGGTCCTACTGTTCTTTCTTCAATAATATTAAGTGGTGCTGGCAATGCTCCTGATCTTAGAAGTAAAGCTAAATCAGTTGCAGATTGAAAAGTAAAATTTCCACTGATCTGGCCATTTCCACTTGCTATAGTTTCCCTGATTACTGGAGCACTAACAATTTTACCATCTAAAACAATTGCTAATTGCTTGCCGATACCTGTACTGGTTGCTTTACCAAATCTTTTGGCCCCCACTCTATCAAGTGTAAATGATACTACTGTTTCGTTTGTTTGATTATTCATTTGTGGTTGAGCATCTAGTAAATTCTCACCGTTTAAGATTATTCTTTTACTAACCATTACTTCATTAGAGCCATCTTCGAACTGAAGTATTTCAGTTCCAAAAGTATCATTGCTATTTTGAGAAACAAATCTAAATGTCAAATTTGCAGTTTTTCCTAAAAGTGATTTTATACGCATGGGATCATCAAGACCAGGAAGTTCGACTAGAATTCTATTATTACCTCTTTTTAGTATATTGGGTTCATTTGTACCAACCTCATCAACTCTTCTTCTAACTATTTCTATAGCTTGATCTTGTGAAGATGTTTTAATTTCAATAAGTCCATACTTAGATAGAGTTAGTATAAATTCATTATCTTGAATATTTACATCAAACTGATGTGATTTATATTGAAAATAATATGGGTTAATATCACTTTCCTTATCAAGAAAAAAAGTTTCAACTAATTGAACATTCTCATTGGAAACATTAAATATTATTTTCTTATTTTTTATTCTTAGATCATTAAAAGTTACTTTCTTATCTTTTAAATAGTTTCTAATAACGGTAGTTGTGTTTTGTAATTTTTGAATTTCAACAGGACTGTTGTCTATTTCAAGTAATAGATATGATCCACCCTGTAAATCTAAACCTAGATTTATCTTTTTTGAAATAAAGCTATCTTCAGAATTATGAAAATTTGATGCAGCAATAAAAATAAAAAAAAATGATACTAAAAAAACTAAGACAATTCTTAATTTAGAAAAGTATAACACTTTGGTTTAATGTTATTTCTTTACTTCGGGGGAGTTGAGTAATCCTTGGATGCCTGTAGATTTGATAATTTCAACTTTAACGTTGTCAGCAATTTGCACTTCAACTTTTTCATTATCAATAATTCTTTCAACTGTTCCAATAATTCCAGCAGATGTTACGACCTTGTCTCCTCTAGATAAGTTTTCTACCATGGCTTTATGCTCTTTAACTTTCTTTTGTTGAGGTCTTATTAAAAAAAAGTAAAAAATAACAAAAATTAAAATTAGTGGTATAAATTGTCCTATTCCTGAGTCCATTTTTCTCCTTGATTAAAGTGAATACTTACAACATCTATTAAATTAAAACAACTTTAAATCTTATTGATTTTCTCAATATTATTCATGTAAGGCCTTAAAACTTCAGGTACAATAATAGAACCATCTTCTTGTTGATAATTTTCTAATATAGCAACTAATGTTCTGCCAATCGCTAAACCACTGCCATTTAGTGTTCCAACAAATACTGTTTCTTTTTTTTCATTTTTATATCTAGCTTTCATTCTTCTTGCCTGAAACGATCCACATGAAGAACAACTTGAGATTTCTCTATATTTATCCTCAGATGGAAGCCACACCTCAATATCAAAAGTTTTTTCAGCACTAAATCCCATATCACCAGTGCACAAAACTATTTTTCTATATGGAAGTTTTAGTAAATCTAAAATTTTAGTTGCACAATCAGTCATTCTATCAAGTTCTGATAAGCACTTATCTGCCTCAACAATACTCACCATTTCAACTTTGTAAAATTGGTGTTGTCTAATCATACCTTTTGTATCTTTACCATAGCTACCTGCTTCTTTTCTAAAACATGGAGTTGAAGCAACCATTCGCATAGGAAGTTTTTTTTTATCAATAATTTGATCTTTTACAATATTAGTTAAAATAACTTCGGCGGTTGGAATTAAAAACTTTCTGTCACTAGAATCATTTAATTTAAGTTCAAACTGATCATTATCAAATTTAGGTAATTGTCCTGTACCATACATAGTAGTATCTGTTGCAATTAGTGGCGGTGATATTTCTTCATAACCATTAGTATTAACATGCGTATCAAGCATAAAATTTGATAAAGCTCTTTCTAACAAGGCCAATTTATCTTTTACAAAAACAAATCTGGAGCCAGTAGTTTTTGTTGCTAGATCAAAATCAAGCATGTTTAAGTTTTCACCTAATTCATAATGAGATTTAGGCTTAAATGTAAAATTATTTATTGTTCCTGATTTAGAAATTTCTATATTTGAATTTTCATCTTTACCTGTAGGAACATCTGAATGAGGTATATTTGGTATTGATGATAAAATACTTTCTAATTCATTTTTAACATTAGTTTTTAATTTATTAATATTATCTATTTCAGATGAAATTTTTTTAGATTTTTCAAAAAGTGACTGATCTTTAGACTTTGAAATATCTTTTTTTTCTTTTTCAAGTAGTTCTCTTTGTTGGATATACTCCCTATTGCTCTCATCTAATGATAAAATCTTATCCACATCTATTTCTAGAAATCTTTTAGTCAAAGCTTTTTTAAAAGCCTCAATATTATTTCTAATTTCTTTTATATTATGCATTATTTTTTATTTTTTTTTTCAATAATGTTTACAGAAAATATAGATAATTCATATAAAATCAATAATGGTATTGCTAATCCAATTTGAGTTATGGGATCAGGCGGTGTTAATAGTGCTGCTGCAGCAAAAATCATTACAACAACATATTTCCTTTTTTCTTTAAGAAATTTTGCATTAACTATGCCAACTCTAGCTAACAAACTAAGAACAACTGGTAACTGAAAACTTATACCAAATGCAAAAATTAATTTCATTACAAGTGAAAGATATTCACTAACTTTTGCTTCCAATTGAATAGGTAATCCTGTTGAAGCCCCTGTGCTTTCGAAAGAGAGAAAAAACTTGATGGCTAGTGGCATTATTAAATAATAAACAAGCATTCCTCCTAGAAAAAATAATATAGGTGTTAAAACAAGATATGGAATGATCGCAATTTTTTCATGCTTATAGAGTCCTGGCGCAATAAATTTCCATATTTGTACTAAAATGAAAGGACATGTAACAAAGAATGCTGCAAAAAAAGAAACTTTTAAGTACGTCAAAAATGTTTCTTGTAAGGCTGTAAAAATTAATCTTCTATCAGTTCCACTTTCATTTACTGCTTTAGCAAATGGTTCAACTAAAAAACCATAAAGATGTTCTGAAAAAAAATAACATCCAATAAAAAAGATTAATAAAAAAATAAATGAATGAATTAATCTTTTTCTGAGTTCAGCTAAATGACTTACGAAGCCACTTTCATTTTCAGATTTTGTCATTATCATTTTTTTCTTTTATAGGTTTTTCTATTTCATCAGAATTAATATCAAGGTCAGCTACCTCATTTTGAATGTTGCTAATATATCTTTTTGTGGTGCCAATCCACGAACCAACTTTTTTTAACATATGCGGGAAGTCTTTAGGGCCAATAACAATGATTGCAACAGCAACTACTATTAAAATCTCAAACCAGCCAATAGTGGGCATTTAATTTATTCTTTGTCTTTACTATCTTGATTATTTTCTGAAACGTTTTTAGGCTCAGGCTCAGGCTCTTCAGCAATATCTGTAGCCATGCCTTTTTTAAAACTTTTTATACCTTTGGCTACATCACCCATTAGACTAGAAATTTTACCTCTGCCAAATAAAAGGACAACTAAAATTACTACAATTGCTATCTGCCAGATTCCAATACTCATAATAATTTATACCTCTTTTAAATTTAATTTTAAAGTAACTTTTTATTTATCTTCATCTTGACTTAGTGTTCCACCTAGCATCTCATCAATATTTTCATAAATATCTTCTTTTTTTTCTACTTGTTTCTCTTTATAAAATTTACCCGTACCAAATATTGCGTTATCTATGTTTGAGCTATCAATAAGACCAGCAGATCCCAATTCATCAACTGTAGGTAAATCAGACAGTTTTTGAAGACTAAAATGACTTAAGAAATCATTAGTTGTTCCATACTGAATAGGTTTACCAGGTACATCTTTACGGCCTTGTGGTTTTACCCAATTTAGCTCCATTAAAATCTCAAGTGTATTTGTTCCAAAAGCAACACCTCTTATTTCTTCTATTTCAGCTCTAGTAACAGGTTGGTGATAAACAATTATTGCTAATGTTTCAACTGCAGCTCTTGATAATTTTTTTTCTACAGTTTTTTCTTGAGACATAAGATTTGATAAATTTTCAGAAGTTCTAAATGACCATCTATTAGAAATACAAACTAAATTAATTCCTCTTGATGAATATTCTCTTTGTAGTTTCTCTAATGATTTTAAAACATCAATCTTTTTTGAAATTTTAGATTCGATAGTGTCAATATCCAATGGTTCAGCAGCAGCAAAAACTATTGCCTCAATTTCCCTTTCACCAGAATTCATTTTTGATGGGAAAGTAACTATATTATCATTTATTTTTTTTGTTTTCTTTTTTATTTTAGTCATTTTAGTTCTTTAATATAAATATCATCAAATAAATTTTCTTGTTTTATAGTTAAATTACCTTCTTTAACCAGTTCTAAAGATCCTGCAAAAATTCCAGCTTTACCTGTTCTTTTATATCTTGAGCCACTCTTAAATGAAGAGGGTATTAGTTCATTAATATTTCTCCAATCAATTAACTTACCAAAAAATTCTTTTATTCTTTTTATGCCATCTTCAGTGGTAAATACTGGAAGTTTAGGAATATTCATTCTTTGAAAATCTTTAGTCATAATAATTGATGAATATGATTTTAATAGTTCATAAAGATTCAGTTTATATTCAGTGTTGTATATAGATCTTATGTTTCCTTTAATTCCTCTAAGTCTTATTTCTCTTCCAAGTCTTTTTCTTTGCAACATTTGGTCAGAAAGTAATCTAATTAATTCTAACTTTTTTAATTGTAATTTTAATTTTTCAGCAACTTCTAAAACTTTAAATTCTTCCTCAGGATTTCCAGGCAACAAAAGTTTTGATTTAAGGTAAGTTAACCAGGTGGCCATCAATAAATATTCTGATGCAGATTCTAGATTAAGGTTTTTTTCATTAGTAATATAATTATGAAATTGATCAGCCAGTAATGTTATAGAAATATCTTCAAGGTTGACCTTTTGAGCTTTTGCTAAATCTAATAAAACATCAAGCGGGCCGTTATAATTATCAAGATCTACATTAAAGTTTTTAGAATCGGTATCGGACATATCAAATATTAGCTTATAATCTTATAAAATTGTGATGTTTTTTTTATAATAAACTTACTTATAACTGGTGAATAAAGAGCCACATCATTCATTTCTTTTAAATTTCCGTTACAATGAAGAACTAAATCGCAACCCGCACTAAAAGATTTCTTTGTATTAATTGCTATAGAGCCTTTTAAACTCTTCATTGATATATCATCAGACATCAAAATATTCTTAAATTTAATTTGGTTTCTTATTAATTTTATAATTTTCTTCGAATGTGTTGCGGTATTAACTTTATCGATATTTTTGTAAATAAGATGCGCTGTCATTGCAAACACACTATTTTTATTTTTGAATGCCCTAAAATCATTATTATTTAGATGCCTTAATTCCTTGTTAATTGTAGGAGTTTTTTTATGACTATCAACTTTAGCCAAACCGTGACCAGGAATATGTTTTATTACAGCAGCAATATTATTATTGTGCAATTCTTTAATACAAATATCACCAATTTGTGAAACAATCTTTGCATTACTTGAAAATGCTCTGTCACCAATTATTGAGCTAGACCCTTTTGATCTTACGTCAAGAACGGGTAAAGTATTAATATTTATGCCTACAGTTTTTAATAATAAGACAGTTTTATTTATAAACTTTTTATATTCAGTATAAAATTCTTTTTTATCTTTAAGATAAAGATTGCCAAAAAATTCTCCTGTAAATTTATCTGCTTTAAAAAATTTACTTAATCTATTTACTCTCCCACCCTCTTGATCAATTAAAATAGGGTATTTCTTATCATTAAATATTTTTCTAATTTCATCCGTTAATTTTTTAACTTGTACAATATTTTTGATATTACGTGAAAAAAGTATTATTCCCCAGGGCTTATGTTTAATTAGAAATTTTCTTTCTTTAATTGTTAATTTAGTAGATTTTAAACCAACTATAAAACTTTTACGATCATCCATCATTATTTATTAGTTTCCAAAAATTGTAATTTTTTTTATTTTTATCTATACTTTTTTCAACATATTCTACGATATTAAAAGTATCACTTTTAAGTAAAATAAGATTACGAGAATAATTTTTAGTTTTATCTTCTATATTTTTTAAAGATCGGTATGAATTTTTTTTATTTGCATCTGAAAAATAGTATTTGAAAGATAGAAAAAAAAATAAAACTATAACAATCAAAAATAAAAGATATTTAAGTTCTTTTAGCATTACATTTTTTGTGGAGTATCCACTCCAACAATATCCATTCCAGACTTGATAACATTAGATATAACTTTTAAAAAAACCAACTTATCATTTGATATTTTCTTTTGTTCGTTAATAAATCTTTTTGATGGATCATCTTTACCCATATTCCAATAAGAATGAAATTCTGATGATAGCTCATAGAGATAAACTGGTATTCTGTGCGGTTCAAGTCTTAAACCTGCAGCCTCAATACATTTAGGCCATTCAGCTATTTTTTTTAATATCTTTATTTCATCTCCAGTGTATTCAAATTCGTAATCTTTTATATTCAAATCATTTTCTATATTAAGATCTACATGTCTAAAAACAGATGATATTCTAGCATAACAATATTGGACATAATAAAGAGGGTTATCTTTTGATTTTTCTTTAACTTTTGTAAAGTCAAAATCTAACTCTACATCACTACTTCTATTGAGCATAATAAATCTCGTAGCATCCCTGCCAACTTCAGCAATCAAGTCTTCAACGGTTATATAGTCGCCTTTTCTTTTCGACATTTTAAAAGGTTTACCATCTTTAATTAATTTGACGAGTTGGCTTACTTTACAAGTCAATTTTTTTTTATCTCCAGATAATGCTTCAACAACAGAAGTTATCCTTTTAATATAACCAGCATGGTCAGCTCCTAAAATATTGATAAGTTTGTCATAATTTCTATTCAATTTATTATCATGATAAGCCACATCACTAGCAAAGTAAGTCCAGGATTGATCAGATTTTTGAAGTGCTCTATCTTTATCATCTCCAAAATCCGTTGATCTAAATAAAAGTTGCTCCCTTTCTACCCAGTTTTGATCATCCTCACCTTCGGGAGCCTTAATTTTTCCACTATAAACTAGTTTTTTATCCTTTAATTTGTCAATTGCTTTTTGAACTTCATTATTTAGGACAATATCAGTTTCACTGGTAAATTTATCGTGCATTATTCCAAGATTCGATAAATTATCTTTAATCAATTTCAAAGATTCTGAGACTGATAATAAAGTTAGTTCTTTTGAAACATCTTCAAATTTATCAAATTTTAAAATTTTGTTAGATTCTATAATATTTTTAGCAATACCAACTAAGTAATCACCAGGATATAAATCTGAGTTTTCAATGGGGAATTTTTCATTAAAAAGTATTTGTCTAATTCTAAAAAAAACAGATTTTGTAAAATTTATAATTTGATTACCATAATCGTTTACATAATATTCTTTTGAAACATCATGTTTGTTAAAAATCAATATATTTGAAATTACATCTCCTAATATTGCTCCTCTACAATGTCCTACGTGAAGAGGACCTGTTGGATTAGCTGAAACAAATTCTATAAGATATTTCTGTTTTTTTTCTTTAATATTTACACCAAAATCTTTGTAATTTTGATTAACACTTTTAATAAAATTGTTCCAATATATTGTCTTAAATTTGATATTAATAAATCCTGGTTTTGCTACAGAAATAGTTTCAATTTTTTCATCTTCATTTTTAATTAAATCGATTAAAGTGTTTGCAATATCAATTGGAGATTTTTTATTCGCTTTAGAGAGTACCATGGCTACATTGGTTGATATATCACAGTCAAAATTTGATGGTGGTATATCTACATTAATTCCTTTTAAAGATTCAGGTATTTCTAAAGAACCATCTTTATTTAGTTTTTTAATCAAAATTATTATTTTATCTAAGTAGAGATCAAAAATGTTCATTAAATACTTTTGTTTAAATTGATTGCATATCTATCTGTCATACCTGAAATAAAATCAGCAATTGCTCTATTGGGGTCATTTTTTAATTGGTCAGCATTTAAGAATTTTTTTGGCTTATTCTTAATTTTATAAAAAAGTTTATTAACAATTTTTTTTCCATGATTATTTTTTAATAATACCTTCTTGTTATTGTACATTTTGCTTCTTAGGAAAAATCTAACTTCTTTTTCAATTTTTAGAAATTTACTAGAAAAACATACTATAGGATTAACTAATTTATAAACATCATTTAAAGATCTGATCTTATTAGTTTTTAAATTATTTTTAGTATTTGTAATCAAATCTCTAACCATTAAATCAATTGAATCTCGTATTATTTGATATATCAAAATATCTTTATTATTATTTTTAATATTTTTTTTGTGAGATTTATAAATATCTTTAAAAAAATTAATTTCAATCAAGTCGTTTAAATTAAACATTTTGGCTCTGATTCCATCTTGTATGTCATGATTATTATAGGCAATGTCATCAGAGATTGCTGATATTTGAGCTTCCAATGATCCAGAGTTAATAAAATTTATTTTATTCTTAAAACTTTTTGATCCAATCAACCTATTAACTATAGAAAGATCATCAATTGGGCCATTGTGCTTTAATAATCCATCTAAAGTTTCTAATGTTAAGTTTAGGCCTTTAAATTTAAGGTATTTATGCTCAAGAAACATAATTATTCGTAAAGTTTGAAGGTTGTGATCGAAGCCTCCAAAGTTAGCCATACATTCATTAAGAGCATCTTCTCCAGCGTGTCCAAACGGTGTGTGCCCTAAGTCGTGAGCCAAACTTAAAGTTTCAGCCAGATCATCGTTTAAACCTAAATGTTTAGCTATTGATCTTGCAATTTGCGCAACTTCAATTGAATGGGTAATTCTAGTTCTAAAATGATCCCCTTCTGTATTAACAAAAACTTGTGTTTTATGCTTTAGTCTTCTGAATGAGGCACTGTGAATAATCCTATCTCTATCTCTTTGAAATGGTGTTCTATAAAGTGAATTGGCTTCTTTAAAAATACGACCTTTACTTTTAGATAGGGCTAAATTTGAGTAATTATTCATACTTTAAATTTAATAAATTGATATTATATTAGTAATATCAGTGTTGTTATATGATTAAAGAAATTAAATTTACAGATAAAGCTATAAAACAGATTAATAATTTGTTGTCTCAAAAAGATCCAGGGTCATTTTTTAGAATCGCTATTAAAGGAGGTGGTTGCTCAGGTTTTCAATATGAGTTTACTTTTGACAAAAAATTAGAGGCAGACGACTTAAAACATGAAAATATTCTCATTGATAAAACTTCAGCAGACTTACTAAAAGGTTCAGAAGTGGACTTTGTCTCGGAACTAATTGGTGATCAATTTAAAATCTCTAACCCACAAAGCAAATCTTCTTGCGGTTGTGGTGTTTCTTTCTCCATTTAATATGATTATTACATCTTGGAATGTTAATTCTGTTAGAGCAAGAATTGAAAATATTAAAGAATACCTTCAAAAATTTTCTCCTGATGTTGTTATGATGCAAGAGATCAAAACTCAAGATGAAACTTTTCCATATGATGATTTTTCAGCACTAGATTATGAAAGTCATGTATTTGGACAAAAAAGTTATAACGGAGTTGCAATTATTTCTAAGCATAAACTAGAAAATATCAGATTAGATTTGATTAAAGATAAGTTAAAACAATCAAGAATTATTTCAGCGGAATTAAAATATAAGAAAAAAAATATACAACTAGTTAATATTTACACACCAAATGGTAATCCAGTAGATACTGATAAATATACTTATAAAAAAGAATGGCTAGATACTTTGATTAAACAATTAAAAAGTCTTTCAAAGAAAAATGAAAATATTATTTTAGCAGGTGATTTTAATATTCTTCCTTCTGAAGAAGATGCTTATAATATTAAAGGGTTTGAAGATGATGCTTTATACAGACTTGAAATAAGAAAAAAATTTAGAGAAATGATTAATCTAGGTTTTCATGATGCTTACCGCCATATTCATGGTGAAACAGAAGGTTATACTTATTGGGATTATATGAGAGGTGCTTGGCAGAAAAATAATGGATTAAGAATAGATCACTTCTTAGTATCAAATTCTTTATTAAATATAGTTAAGAATGTTAATATTAATAAAGACCCCAGAGGAAAAGAAAAACCCTCAGATCACACACCTATTGAAATTGAGTTAACTTAAAGATTTAATTTTATTAACAAGTTCTTCGTTAATATTTCTTGGTCCCTTATCTAGTCTATTTTTATGCCTTCTTTCACCTGGAAGTCTAACACCATCCATAGCTGACATTTTACTAAAAAACTCATCAGCGTGTTTATCCCAACCTTTTCCAGAAATTTTCTCAGGTGAGATTGCTATAATAAATTCACCACCACTTGGAGGACCGCCATCGTTGTTATCTTTAGCGGCAGTTTCAAAACTAAAATTTTCACCTATTAATGCACCAGCTAATAATTCAACCATCATTGCTATACTAGACCCTTTATACCCACCAAAGGGAAGTATAACTCCACCATCAGCAATTTCTCCAGGATCGGTTGTTTCTTTACCTTCTTTAGTTAAACCTGTTCCAAGAGGAACTTTGTGCCCTTCTCTTTTTGCAATCTGAACTTCACCCATTGCCATTGAGGCTGTTGCCATATCGTAGACAACTGGAGTTTTACCAGGTCTAGGCCAAGCAAAAGAAATTGGATTTGTACCATATAAAGGTTTCGTAGCACCTGCTGGTGCAACGGCAGGCTTATAAGATGTGCAAGCGATACCAACAAGTCCTGCTTCAGCAATAGCTTCAGTTTCGGGCCAAAGTGCTGCCATGTGATGTGAATTTTTTATAGCTAGAACTGCTACACCATTTTTTTTAGCTAAATCAATAATAGCAGGTAATCCTAAACTTAAAACCATAGGTGCAACTGCATTATTACCTGATACTTTAATAATACTTGGAGCAACATTTTCTAATTCAGGTCTTGCTTTACCATTAATCTTTTTACTTTTTAAGCCAGCCACATAAGCGGGTAATCTAAACAAACCATGAGAAACAGAACCATCTCTTTCAGCTCTCATAATTGTATCTGCTAAAATATTAGCATTTTCCTCATCGCAACCATTAGCTAATAATGTTTTTTTGGCTAGTTCTAAAATTTCATTTAATGTTAAGGATACTGTATTCATTTATTTAGCTTTACATTTTTTGCATAAACCAAAAAACTCTAAATTATATTTATTATATTGCATTCCAGTATCGTCTTCAAAATTAGTTAAATATTTTGAAAGTTTTGGATTATTAATTTCAGAAACATTTTCACACTTATTACATATTGAAAAAGCCGTTGCTTGTGAAATTTCACAACTTGAACTTTTACAAGCTATAAAAGCATTTCGACTTTCTACTTTATGTATTTTTCCAATCTCTACTAATTTATCTAGTGCTCTATAAACTTGTAGCGGTGCTTTAATTCCTTTTTTTTTAACATTAAATAAAATGGAATAAGCCTTAAGTGGTTCTTTAGCTTTTTCTATAAAATCAAAAATTATTTGCTGATTTTTAGATAAAAATTCTTCTTTGTGATTCATATGTACTTCTAACAATTACATGCTAGTTTTTCAATCGAGTGAATTTATTTATTTTTGTTAATGACAAGATAAACAAAACTAATGCAGCTGTGATTATGGATGGTCCTGACGGTGAGTTTAACTCTAATGAAGTAAATAAACCCACTATTACTGACAGCAATCCACCTATTACAGAATAAACAACCATTTGAACTGGATTATTAGAAAGATTACGTGCCATAGCAGCAGGAATAATTAACATTCCTGTAATTAACAATAGTCCAACCATTTTAATAGAAATTGCAATTATAGCAGCCATTAGAATGGTAAAAATTGCATTTACTCTTGCTGGGTTCATTCCCTCAGCTTCAGCTAATTCATAATTAACTGTTGAAGCAAAAAGTGGTTTCCAAATAATCTTTAAAACAAATAATATTAATACTCCACCAATCCAAATAATAAATATGTCATTTGGAGCTACAGCAAGAATATCACCAAACAGTAGTCCCATTATATCAAAACGAATAAATGATAAAAAGCTAATCACCACTAAACCTACAGCTAAAGATGAGTGAGCTAGTAATCCTAATAAGGCGTCACCAGGCAAGTTGGTAGTTTTTTGTAGCTTTAACAAAACTAGTGCTACAGCTGAAGAAATAAAAAAAACTGATAAAGCAATATTAATATCAAAAGATAAGGCTAGAGTTACGCCAAGTAATGCAGAATGAGATAAAGTATCACCAAAAAAAGATAGTCTTCTCCAAATAACAAAACATCCAAGAGGACCAGCAACTAAAGCAATGCCTATGCCAGCAATTAGAGCTCTTATAAAAAAATCATCTAACATTATCAATGTTTCTTTTCTTTAATACTACCATCAGTAGAATGGGTATGATCATGCTTATGCTCGTATACAGATAATAGTGTTGAAGCTTGGTCACCAAATAATTCTTTATAGTTTTTATTATTTGCAACATTCAAAGGAGTTCCAGAACAACAAACATGCCCATTTAAACAAACAACATAATCAGTTTTAGACATAACCACATTTAGATCGTGAGAAATTAATAATATTCCACAATTAAGTTCATCAGAAATTTTTTTGATTAATTCATATAAAGCAATTTCTCCTGTAAAATCTACACCTTGAACAGGTTCATCTAATACAAGTAAATCAGGTTTTTTTGCTATTGCTCTAGCCATTAAAACTCTTTGAAATTCTCCACCAGAGAGACTTCTTAAATCATTATGTTTAAGATGTTCTACTTCTGTTAATTTTAAAGCACTTACAACTTCATCAAATTGAAGCGTTTGAGTTAAACTCATAAAATCAATTACTCTAATTGGCAATGTCCAATCGATTGATATTTTTTGGGGCACATAACCAATCTTATTTGTGTTTTTTGTAACTTTTCCTTTAATGTTTTTGTGAATTCCTAAAGCAATTTTTGCTGTAGTAGTTTTTCCAGAGCCGTTTGGTCCAATCAATGTTAAAATTTTACCTTTTTCAATTTCTAAAGATACATCATGGACCAACCATTTATTATCTTGAAAAATTCCAACGTTTTTTAATTTTATTAATATTTCTTTTTTATCTAAATTCATTTTATTTTAAAAATGGCTTGACTAATTAAATATGTTATATTATTACGCTTTGTTATATTATAACATTAACTTAAAGCAAATTAAAACTATGAAAAAAATACATTTAATATCAACATTAATTGGACTATTGGCATTTTCAACATTAGCAAAAGCAGACTTAAAAGTTGTTACATCCATTAAACCTATACACTCATTGGCTAGTTATATAATGGATGGTGTAGGTTCACCAGGATTAATAGTTGATGGTTATAATTCACCTCATAGTTTCCAGTTAAAACCCTCTCACGCTAAAATGTTAGAACAAGCAGATATCATATTTTGGATTGGAGAAGACTTAGAAAATTTTTTAGAAAAACCCCTAGATACAATTGCTAAAAAAGCTGAAAAGATTGAATTACTAGAAATTAAAGGCATTAAGAAATTAAAATTTAGAGAAAGAAATATTTTTGAAGAACATGAAGGTCACGATGATCACGGAGATGATGCTAAAAAAGAAGAGCATGACGATCACGGAGATGATGCTAAGAAAGAAGAGCATGACGATCACGGAGATGATGCTAAGAAAGAAGAGCATGACGATCACGGGCATGATGCTAAGAAAGAAGAGCATGACGATCACGGGCATGATGCTAAGAAAGAAGAGCATGACGATCATGAAGGACATGGTCACGGTGAATATGATCCGCACATTTGGTTAGATCCAATTAATGCAAAAATAATATTAAATGAGATAACTGAACATTTAATTGAAAATGATTCTAAAAATGCATCTACTTATAAATCTAATTTAGCTAAAGCATTAGCTGAAATTGATAAGCTAATAATTGATGTAATTACTGAGACTAATACGGACCTTAATTACGTAGTATTTCATGATGCGTATCAATATTATGAAAATAGATTTAATGTAAACATACTTGGTGCAATGACTGTTAATCCTGATGTTATGCCTGGTGCAGAACAAATTCATGAAATTCATGAAGTCATTGAACATGATAACGTAAGTTGCATATTGTCAGAGCCTCAATTTAATCCTGATATAATCAAATCTATTGCCAAAGATACAAATGTAAAAACTGGTGTCTTGGATCCACTAGGTGCCAATCTAAAACCAGGAAAAGATTTATATTTTGATTTAATCAGAAATATGTCGGCTTCATTTAATTGCTAATATTATTTAGTAATTAAATAAAGATTTCAGTCTCTTCTATATTGTAATAAAATCCTCATAAAACTTACATATAGAGGAGACTATGTTTATTAAAAAATACCTTAAATGGATCAGTACTGCTTTAGTATTAACTGGAATATTACTAACTAATTTAAATATCTACCCTATTAACATCTACTTCCATGGTCTTGGAGTAATTGGTTGGACGATAGCTGGTTTTATATCAAAAGATAAGGCTATATTAACAAACTTTGGTTTGCAGATACCACTATTCTTAATTGGCATTTATAAAATTATAATTTAATCATTATTAGATTATGAAAAATAGAATTTTTATTGGTGAATTTATAGGTAGTTGTTTTTTAGTAATGATTATTGTTGGCTCTGGAATAATGGCTGAAAATCTTACAAATGATAATGCTTTACGACTTACTGCAAATACACTTGCAACTGGAGCTGGGTTATTTGTCTTGATAACGGCTTTTGCAGAAATTTCAGGTGCTCACTTTAATCCTTTTGTAAGTTTAGCAATGTATTTAACCAAAAAAATTAAAGGAAAACTTTTAATCACATACATTCCAGCTCAAATATTGGGATGCTTATTAGGTGTAATGTTGGCTAATGTATTTTTTGAACATAATATAATTGAATTATCTACAAAAAATAGAGATGGTTTTCATATATTTCTAGCAGAAATTGTAGCTACTTTTGGTCTGATATTTATTATTTTTGCAACTTTAAAAGATGGTAAAACAACAATTGCAGCATGTGTTGCAACTTATATTACTGCTGGTTATTGGTTTACTTCTTCAACGTCTTTTGCAAACCCAGCTGTAGCAATAGCAAGGACTTTTACAGAATCATTTACTGGTATTAATTATCTTAATACACCAACCTATATAATTGCAGAATTAATTGGTGCATTGATTGCCGTATTCTTAATAAAAAAATTAATTTTAAAGTAGACATAATTTTTCAATAATGTATTCAAAGTGAATCAACCCTCCTTAAAAATATTTAGTTGAATTCTCTGTATAGACTTCAACTTTAAATAATATAATTATGGACGAATCAATTCCCCACAAAAAATATTAATAAATTTACATATAGATAAAATTTCTCTTCTCTATTAAATCGACCTCAAGAATAAGAATCATTCGAAATGGAAAACAATAAAGATAAATAAAAAATAGGAAAAATAAGATGGAAATGACAACAATATATACGATCATCGGCTTTGCTTTAGCGGGATATAGCGTTATAGCAAATGATTCAATTCAAACGCTTGGAACATTTATAGCGTCAAAACAAAAATGGTTTAAATGGTATACGCTTGCAAGCGCTGCTTCATTTGTGATGATACTTGCAATCACATGGGGCTGGTACAGTAATGCTGGTGATATATCTTATGGAAGATTAACAAGAATACCTTTCCAAGAAATACAGTGGTATCATGCTGTGGCTCCTGGAATACTTTTAGTATTAACAAGAATAGGTATACCTGTTTCAACTACCTTTTTAGTTCTGTCAGCATTTGCATCAACTGTAGTTCTTGAAAAAATGCTTATGAAGAGTGTTGTAGGATACGGCTTAGCAGCTGTTGCAGCATACATTTGTTGGATAGTAGTATCTAAATTTATCAATGAGAAATTTGATGAAGTTGAAGATAAATGGATAGGTTTTTGGAGAAACTCTGTATGGGTAACTTCTGCTTGGTTATGGTGGGTTTGGTTATCTCACGACGTAGCTAATATAGCCGTATATCTTCCAAGACAAATAGATGTAAATTTATTATTAATTGTTCTTGCATACTTTACAGCTCTTCTTTTTTATATCTTCTACATAAACGGAGGAACAATTCAAAAAGTTGTTTTAGATAAAACTGGAACTAGATACGCAAGATCAGCAACAATAATTAATGTGATTTATGCTGCTGTTCTTTACTACTTTAAAGAACTTAATGATTTACCAATGTCTACAACATGGGTATTTGTTGGTTTATTGTGTGGTAGAGAGCTTGCAATATCTACAATGAATAAAGACTATAAGTTTAAATATGTCTTTCCTTTAATTGGTAAAGACTTCCTTAAAATGACTATAGGATTGACGGTGTCAGTTGCAATTGTATTAGCAATTCACTACATCATTATTCCAAATAATTGGTTTTAAATATTAATTATGTGGTGTATTATTATTTAATACGGCCATATACATCTTGAAACCTTACAATATCACTTTCTTTTAATATCGATCCAACTTGTGCTTCAATAATCTTAACAGGTTTATTACCTTTATTTTCAATTCTATGAATTGCTTCTAATGGAATGAATATATGATCGTTTTGTTTTTTAGAAAAACTATCTTTATTAAGTGTAATTTTAGGCTTTCCTTCAGTTACTAGCCAGTGTTCTGATCTGTGATGATGTTTTTGTAAACTTAATATACCTTTTGGTTTAACGAATAACTCTTTAATTAAAAAGCCTTTGCCCTCAAATAAATTAACATACTTACCCCAAGGTCGGTAATAAACATTTTTTTTCTTATAATATTTATTCTTATCTTTATCATACATTTTTAAGATCTCTTTCCAGCTGCCAAGATCTGACCAAGGAATGTCTAATTTAATAGCATTAATTTGTTTAGTTTTTTCTAAAATTGCATAATCAAAAGATTTTGCAGTAGCTTTTTCAAATGAAGCTTTATTCAGGTAATAAGTGTTATTCTTAAGTTTAGCTTTTGAAACAGCATTAACACAATTTTTATATATAGTAGGTTGATACTTTTTAAAGTTATTGATTATTGAATCTTTTCTTAAAAAAAACATTCCAGAATTCCAATAGCCTTTTTGTTTAATAACTTGCTTAGCCTTAGCTTCTCTTGGTTTTTCAATAAATTTAGTTACTTTATTAATATTTCCTTTAACTTTTTTAGTTATAAAATAACCGTATTCACTAGAAGGTGATGTTGGTTTAATACCAAAAATGAATATATTTTGGTTAGTTAAATTGGCTTTATTTTTATTAATGGCTTTATTAAAAATACTAGCTTTTTCTATTAAATGATCTGCTGCAAAAAACATTAAAGGTTGTTCGTTTGGAATATCTTTAATTAATGCTGATGCAAGAATTGCTGGTGCTGTATTTCTTTTTGCAGGCTCTAAAACAATTTTATATTTACTTATCTTGTGTTTCTTAAGATGTTTTTTTACCTCTTTTAAATATTTAAGATTTGTACTTATGATCGGTGCATCAAATGTTGAAGATTTAACTCTATCAAGAGTTTTTCCTAATAAAGTCCAATTACCAAAATCAATAAATTGTTTAGCTTGATGATTTTTAGAATTAGTCCAAAGTCTAGTTCCTGCTCCGCCACATAAAATAACGGGTCTAATTTTCATTAAATATCAGCGTAAACTTTAACTTCTTTTCTTTTACCAGGATGTGTTGGTGCACCTAAATAAGCAGGACCTACTGTTTGAGCATATTTCCAAATAGTACCTGATCCAAAGCTTGATTTTTTTGCTTTCCACTGTTTACGTCTTGTAGCTAATTGTGATTTAGTTAATCTAACGTTAATGGTTCCTTTTTTAGCATCTATATCAATTACATCACCATTACGTAAAAGAGCTAAAGGGCCTCCTAAAGCCGCCTCAGGGCCAACATGACCCACGCAAAAACCTCTAGTAGCACCAGAAAACCTTCCATCAGTAATTAGAGCAACCTTTTCACCCATACCTTGACCATAAATTGCACCTGTTGTTGATAGCATTTCTCTCATACCAGGACCACCAACTGGTCCTTCATAACGAATAATAATTACATCTCCCTCTTTATATTTTTTCTTTTGTACACAAGCCATTGCTGCTTCTTCATTATCAAAACATCTAGCTTTACCAGTAAATTGTAATTTCTTTAAACCAGCAATTTTAACAATTCCACCATCAGGAGCTAAGTTACCCTTAAGACCAACAACTCCTCCATCTGGTGATAAAGGATTGTCAAATGCTCTTAAAACTTTTTGCTTAGGATTAAATTTAATATTTTTTAAATTTTGTTTCATTGTTTTTCCAGTAACCGTCATGCAATCACCATGTATAAAACCACCATCAAAAAGAGTTTTTAATAACATAGGAACTCCACCAGCTAACCACATATCTTTTGCAACATATTTTCCGCCTGGTTTTAAATCAGCAAGGTAGGGAGTTTTTTTAAATATTTTAGCTACATCCATTAAATCAAACTTAATTCCAATTTCATTAGCTATAGCTGGTAAGTGTAATGCTGCATTAGTCGATCCACCAGTAGCAGCAACAATTGTTGCAGCATTTTCTAAAGATTTTTTTGTAACAATATCTCTTGGACGAATATTTTTTTCTAATAAATTCATTACAGTCTTTCCACTTAATAATGCATACTTATCTCTTTCTTCGTATGGAGCGGGTGTTCCAGCTGAATAAGGTAAGGCTAAACCAATAGCTTCAGAAACGCAGGCCATAGTATTTGCAGTAAATTGTCCTCCACATGCGCCAGCACTAGGACATGCAACCAATTCTAATTTTCTTAATTCTTTAGCGGACATTTGTCCTGCTGAGTGTTTTCCAACCGCTTCAAAAACATCAACCACAGTTACATCTTTACCTTTATACTGACCTGGTAGAATTGAACCACCATAAATAAAAACACTTGGAACATTTAATCTAACCATTGCCATCATCAAAGCTGGTAAAGATTTATCACAACCAGCAATACCAACTAGCGCATCATAACAATGACCACGTACAGTAAGTTCAGTTGAGTCGGCAATTACTTCACGGGAAATTAAAGAAGACTTCATTCCTTCGTGACCCATCGCAATACCATCAGTTACAGTTATTGTGCAAAATTCTCTAGGAGTTCCACCTGAAGCTCTAACACCTTTTTTAACAGATTGAGCTTGTCTCATTAAAGCAATATTACAAGGAGCAGCTTCATTCCAAGTTGAAACAACACCAACAAATGGTTTTGCTACATCTTTTTCAGTTTCACCCATCGCATAGTAAAAAGATCTGTGTGGAGCTCTATCAGCACCTAATGAAGTATGTCTGCTTGGTAATTTCTTTTTGTTAAATTTTGCCATTATATACCCTTTATAGTTATTGATATTCTCTCAACATCATTTTTTAAATTATTATAATTATTTTTTTCCTGGTCAACAATATCTTTTGGTGCTCTATCAACAAAGTCTTTATTTGCTAACCTATTTGATGTCTTGTCCATTTCCTCTTGGTATTTATTTTGTCTTGTAATTAAATTTTTTTTAATTAATTCTAAATCTACATCTTCATCAAAATATACTTTAAATAAATCTCCAGAAACTACTAAAGTAGCAGCTGGTTTATCTAGATCTTTATTATGTAGGTTTTTGATACGACCAAGTTTTTTTAGAATAACCTCATTTTCAGTAAAAAAAGATTGTTCTTTTTTACTAACACTCTCAACTGAAATATCTATAAATGAGCCAGGGCCTACACTTAATTCATTTTTAAATGATCTTAATTCAGAAACTATACTAATAATTTTTTCAACTTGATTTGTTGACGAGTCTCTTTCAAGCTCTCCAGAGGGCCAATTAGCTAACATTAGAAAATCTTTACCTGAGTTATCAAACTTATTATTTAACCAAATTTCTTCTGTAACGAATGGAATAAACGGGTGTAGTAGTATTAATATTTGCTTAAATACATAAGCCGATACCTGTCTTACTTCATGTTTTGCTTTTTCATCTTCTGAAAAGAGTATTGTTTTTGATAGTTCTAAATACCAATCACAATAAGAGTGCCAAGTAAATTGATAAGCATTTTTTGCAGCTTCATCAAATCTGTAATCTTTAAGGTTTTTTTCAATTTTATTTTTAGTTTCTATTAGTTCTGAATAAATCCATTTGTTAATATTAATTGTTAAACTTGGTTTTTTTTCAATTTTAGAAAAATCACAATTATTGGTAATTAAAAAATTGTTTGCATTCCATAATTTATTCAAAAAATTTCTATACCCTTTAACTCTATCTTCAGAAAGTTTTACATCAGTTCCTGGTGATGCCATTGAAAGTAAAGTAAATCTTAGAGCATCTGCACTATATTTTTCAATTAAATCTAAAGGGTTAATTACGTTTCCTTTAGATTTTGACATTTTTTGTCCCTTCTCATCTTTAACAAGTGCATGAACATAAATATCTTTAAAAGGTTCTTTATCTAAAAACTCCATTCCAAACATAATCATACGTGCTACCCAAAAAAATATAATATCAAACCCTGTAACGAGAACTGATGTTGGGTAAAATTTATCAACATATTCTTTATTGTCAGGCCACCCCAATGTAGCAAAAGGCCATAGGCCAGATGAAAACCAAGTATCTAATACATCTGGGTCACGAATTAAATTTACATCTTTATTATAGATTTTTTTAGCTTCAGCTTTTGCTTCATCTTCATTTATTGCAACAAAGATCTTTTTATCTGGACCATACCAAGCAGGTATTTGATGTCCCCACCAAAGTTGTCTTGAGATACACCATGGTTCAATATTGTTCATCCACTGAAAGTAAGTCTTTGACCAATTAGCAGGAAAAAAATTAGTTTTTTTAGAATTAACTATATCTTTAGCTTTAATTGATAATTTTTTTGCATCAACAAACCATTGTTCTGTTAAAAAAGGTTCAATTATCGAGTTAGATCTATCCCCATAAGGAACTTTATTCTTTATATTTTCTTCCTTAACAAAAAATTCTTTTTCTTTAAGTTTTTTTAAAATTCTTTTTCTAGCTTCAAATCTATCAAGTCCAGTATATTCTTTAGGAGCATTGTCATTTACTTTACCACCTTCAGTAAAGATATTGATAATTTCTAAATGATTTCTCTGCCCAACCTCATAGTCATTAAAATCATGTGCAGGTGTTATTTTTAAAGCACCAGTTCCCATTTCTGGATCAGCATAATCGTCTGCAATAATTTTTATTTTTCTTTTAACAATTGGAACTGTTACAAATTTACCAACTAAATGTTTAAATCGATCATCTTTAGGATTTACTGCAATTGCAGTATCCCCTAACATAGTCTCGGGTCTAGTTGTGGCTATAGTAATAAAATCACTAGAACCTTCAATTGGATATTGAATATAATAAATCTTAGAATTAACCTCTCTTTGATCTACTTCTAAATCTGATATTGCAGTTTTTAAAACGGTATCCCAATTAACTAATTTTTTATCTTTATAAATTAAACCTTTTTTGTGAAGTTCTACAAAAACTTTTAAAACTGATTTTGAAAGGTTTTCATCCATTGTAAAAGCATTTCTTGACCAATCACAAGAGCAACCCAATTTTTTAAGTTGATTTAAAATGATATCACCATGTTCTTCTTTCCATTCCCAAACTTTTTCAATAAATTTTTCCCTTCCAATTTCATTTTTATCAATGCCTTCAGTAGTTAATTTTTTCTCAACTAAAGCCTGCGTAGCAATGCCCGCATGATCTGTTCCTGGTTGCCATAAGGTTTCATAACTATTCATACGATGATATCTAACCAAAAGATCTTGAATTGAATTATTTAAAGCGTGCCCCATATGAAGGCTACCAGTTACATTGGGTGGAGGTATAACTACTGAAAATTGTTTCTTATTTTTAGTAGGTTTAAATAAATTGTTTTTTTCCCAATAAGAATAGATCTTATCTTCAACGTCTGTATGTATGTATTTGTCGTTAATCATAGATGATTATAAGTTTATAATTTAATAATATGAATTAACAATAATCATTTTGAAGGCTTATTTGGTAGACTAATTTTATATATTTAATATATAAAAGGCTCTCTATTTGTTTTAAATTGAGATGAGAGGGCAACGTGGCGGAATGGTTACGCAGAGGATTGCAAATCCTTGTATCCCAGTTCGATTCTGGGCGTTGCCTCCAAAAAAAATCTTGTTTTACTCTTAAAAAAAAGTAAGTTGTGCTTTTGATATTCCTCGGTAGCTCAGTTGGTAGAGCAGTTGACTGTTAATCAATTGGTCGCAGGTTCGAGTCCTGCCCGAGGAGCCAAATAAATTGTCTTACCTATTTGTTAAATTTTATCTAAAAAAAATTTTTAAATTATCAGAATTCTTATTTAAAATATTTAAACTATATTGAGGTCCTAAACTAAGATTTGTACTAACCTACTTTTGAAATTCCAATGTTTGAATTTTGTAATGATTTACTAAACTTTAGTTTTTGATCATTATTAAGCTCGGAATATAATTTAACTAAAAAATTATAATTTACAATCATATGACCTTCTTGAGATCTTTCTAAATTTAATAGGTATTCTGAAAAATCTTCAAAAAAATAATTTACTGGAACTTTTAAATAATTTGCCAATTGAAGAAGACGTATTGAGCTAACTCCATTAGTCCCTTTTTCATATTTTTGAATTTGTTGAAATGTAACATTAATTGCTTTTGCTACTTTTGTTTGTGTAAGACCTAAAGCTAATCTTCTCAGCTTTAATTTGTTACCTAAATGTTTGTTAAAATTAGCTTCCATTAAGACCCCTCTTAAAATTTGTTTTTAAAAACCTATTGAACTAATTTTTTCATATTACCGCAACAGAAAAATTTTTTTATTTTAGGGAATTAGGGGTATTATTATAAATGTGTCAAGGTATTATAAGCTAATATAAGCAAATAAAGTTGTTGTGTTATCTAGTCAAAAACGACTTATAAAATTTGGCTCAAGAAAAGCTTAGTACGATCACTTTTAGGATTTGCAAAAAAGTCTTTGGTGGCAGCTTTTTCAACAATCATTCCTTCATCCATAAAGATCATTTGGTCTGCTACTTCTTTAGCAAAGCCCATCTCATGAGTTACAACAATCATTGTCATACCTTGTTTTGCTAAATTAACCATAACATCCAGTACTTCTTTAATCATTTCAGGATCTAATGCTGATGTAGGTTCATCAAATAACATAATTTTAGGTTCCATACAAAGTGCTCTTGCAATAGCAACTCTTTGCTGTTGTCCACCTGACAATTGGCCTGGGAATTTTTGAGCTTGATCTAAAATTTGTACTCTTTCAAGATGTTCTAACGCTAATTTTTCTGCTTCTTTTTTAGGCATCTTTTTAACCCAAATTGGAGCTAACGTACAATTATCTAAAATAGATAAATGAGGAAATAAATTAAATTGTTGGAAAACCATTCCAACCTCAGCTCTGACTTGCTCTATATTCTTTGTATCTTCTGAAATTTCAATGCCATCAACTATAATTGATCCTTTTTGATGCTCTTCCAGTCTATTGATACATCTAATTAATGTAGATTTTCCAGATCCAGATGGTCCACAAACAACAATTTTTTCTTTAGGTTTAACTTCAAGGTTAATTTCTTTTAATACTTGAAAATCACCAAACCACTTATTTACATTTTGAATTTGAATAATTGAATCTGACATAATTTATCTATCTGTTTTATATTTTAATTCTAATTTTTGACTATATTTACTCATACTATAACAAATAATCCAGAATATTATTCCAGCAAATACATAACCTTCCATTGAAAACCCTAACCATTTTGGATTTGTTTTAGCTAAATTTAACATACCAACTACCTCTAAAAGACCTACTACAAAAATTAATGGTGTGTCTTTTACAAGTGCCAAAAATGTATTTGCAATTCCTGGTATTACTAATTTTAATGCCTGAGGAAGAATAACAAAAATATGAAGCTTCCAATAACCCATACCAAGCGATTTAGCAGCATCATATTGCCCTCTTGGCAGTGCTTGTAGTCCTCCCCTTATAACTTCAGCTGTATAAGCTGCTTCAAATAAAGTGATTGCTACAACTACTCTAATTAATTTATCAACATATGTTCCATCTGGCAAAAACATTGGAAACATTACTGCCGACATAAATAAAACTGTAATTAATGGAACGCCTCTCCAAAATTCTATGAATGAAAGAGATGAATATTTAACAATGGGTAAATCAGATCTTCTTCCAAGAGCTAGCATCATACCTATTGGAAAACAGAAAATTAAAGAAAAGAATGCAACAATAAAAGTTAAAGATAAACCACCCCACGCACCTGTTTCAACCCATTCTAGTCCAAAAGACCCACCAGAAATCAAATAGTAAATTAAGATGAAAGAAATAATTGGTAGTATAAGAGTGTAATAAAGAGAAAGATAATTTCTAAATTTAGCAGGTGTGAAAAATCCAGCTGCCATAAAGCCTAATACAGCTATAAAAGTTACATTAATTCTCCACTGCTCAGCATTAGGGTACATTCCATACATAAATCTATTAAACCAAACTTTAATATAAACCCAACAAGCACCACCACCTGTGCATGCTTCTTTAGTGTCACCAGATATATTAGCATCAAAAATGAACCAATTTAATAATGGAGGAAGAGCGAATATTATAAGAAAAATAATACACAAACTTAAAGCAGCATTAAAATTACTTGGATTAATATTTTTATTAAGACTATCTAGGATTTTAATCCCCGAAAATTCAATTCTAATAAAATGAAGACCAATTACTCCAAAGATTAAGGGTGTAAAAAAATTAATAAACCTAGGTAAGAAAGAGGTAATATTTGTGCCTAATAAATTATTTAAACAAAAATCGAAAATACCTAAGAAAAAAAATAAAGTTCCAATAATCAAAGAAGTATTTCTACTTATTTGGATTTTAGATTTTGGTAAATCAAAATTTTTTGAATTCATTATTTTTCCTTTATCGCTATTCTTTGGTTGTACCAATTCATTAATAATGAAATTGCTATACTAATAGTTAAATATGTGGCCATTGTAATTCCAACAATTTCAATTGCTTTTCCTGTTTGCATCATTGCGGTTCCGGCAAAAACCAAAACTAAATCTGGGTACGCAATCGCAGCAGCTAAAGATGAATTTTTAGTTAAATTTAAGTATTGATTAGTAGTTGGTGGTATAATTATTCTCAATGCTTGAGGCATAATTACTAATTTTAAAACTTGGCTTGGTGTTAAGCCAATTGATGCAGCCGCTTCTTTTTGCCCCTTACCAATACCTTGAATACCTGCCCTAACATTTTCTGCAATAAATGTTGCCGTATAAAGAGTTAAAGCTAAAGTTAGTGCAATTAATTCTGGTGGTATACCCATACCACCATCAAATGTGTAAGAGGATTTAGACATTTTTCTTAATTCTGGAAAACTAAAGGATAAATCAACACCACCTACTAAAAATGTTAAAAGTGGCAGACCTATGAAAATAACTAATGAGATAATTAATACTGGTAACTGTTTACCTTCTTGTTCTTGTTTTTTTTTTGCAAATTTTACAAAAAAGAAAACTAAAATCATTGCAATAATTAAGGTTATAAAAAAAACATCAAAATTTGTCCAAATTGGTGCTGGTGTAAAAAAACCTTTTATAGTCATAAAAGATGATCCCAATATCATTGTAGCATCCTGAGGCATTGGCAGTGCTCTAAGAGCAGCAAAATACCAAAAGAAAATTTGTAATAACAATGGAACATTTCTAAAAAATTCTATGTAAAAAGAGGCAGTTTTTCTAATCAAATAATTAGGTGATAATCTAGCAACACCAACTATAAGACCTAATAGTGTAGCTAGAATAATTCCTATAAAAGCAACGAGAAGAGTGTTTAACAATCCAACAAGATATGCTCTAGCATAAGAATCTGAACCATCATAATCAATTAAAGAAAATTGTATATCAAATGAAGCTTCTTGAGTTAAAAAACCAAAACCAAATTCAATACCTCTTGTATCCATGTTCTCTTGCGCATTCATAGTAAAGAAACCAAATATTAAAACTATAAATAATAATGTTAATAGTTGAGGTAAGAATTTTTTTAATTTCATTTGATGAGTATTATAAAAAAAGGGCTAGATAAATCTAGCCCTTTATGTGTTTTATTAGATAATAATTATCTTGCTGGTGGTACGTATAGTAATCCACCTTTAGTCCAAATTTGGTTTGGACCTCTGTCAGGCAAAATACCAGTATCAGCGATATTTCTCTTGTAGCTTTCTCCATAATTACCAACTTGTTTGATAATTCTTAAGCTCCAATCGTTATCTAAACCAAATGCTGCACCTAATTCACCTTCAGAACCAACAAGTCTTTTGATTTGTGGGTTTTCAGAAGTTTTCATCATGTCAGCGTTTGCAGAGTTAATACCGTACTCTTCAGCTTCGATCATTACGTTTAGTGACCATCTTACGATGTCTTCCCAAACTGCATCACCTTGACGTACTACTGGTCCTAGAGGCTCTTTAGAAATAGTCTCTGGTAACACTACGTGGTCATCAGGGTTTGTCATTTTTGTTCTTTGTGCTGCTAGACCAGATTTATCAGTTGTGTAAGTATCACATCTGCCTGAGTCATAAGCTGCAACAACTTCATCAGCTTTTTCGAAAGCAACTGGCTCATAAGAAATTCCTTTTGAATTAAAGAAGTCTCTCATGTTTAGTTCAGTTGTAGTTCCGATGTTAGTACATGCTGAAATTCCATTTTTGAACTGGCTCGTAGAAGTAATTCCTGAGTCTTTTCTTACCATGAAACCTTGGCCATCGTAGAAGTTAACTCCAACGAATGTTAAACCAATGTCAGCATCTCTAGAAAGTGTCCAAGTTGTGTTTCTTGACAAGATATCAATCTCACCAGAAGTTAGAGCTGTGAATCTTTCTTTAGCACTTAGTGGAGTGAACTTAACTTTATTCGCATCACCTAATACTGCAGCAGCAACCGCTCTACATACATCAACGTCAACACCAGTCCAATTTCCAGCAGCATCAGCATTTGAAAATCCCGGTAGACCTTGAGATACACCACATCTTACAAAACCCTTTTTCTGAGTGTTCTTAAGAGTTTTTGACTTCTTAGCGGCCATTGTTTCTGTTGTAAAAGCAAACAGAACTGCAACCATAGCAACTAGAGAAGTTAATTGTTTTACGTATTTAAACATATTTTATTCCTCTGTTTTATTTATTTATTTGTTAACAAATAATTCAAAATGATTTGAATTAAGTTAAGTGTTTATCATTTTATAAAGATGATCAAAGTAAAATTGGCTTTGTTAGAAGTTTTTACCTACATGTAGTGTCTAATTAAAAGCTAGATATTATATCTAGTAATGGTGCGCTCTGGTGGACTCGAACCACCGACCCTCGGTTTAGAAAACCGATGCTCTATCCAGCTGAGCTAAGAGCGCAAATTAATACAAATGTATTTATAGTACGAATTTAATTTTTAAAAAGGAATTTTTTACAAATAATTAATAAAGTTAAAAGCTCAAGTCTACCAACAATCATAAAGAAAATTAGATAATATTTGGTGATAAAATGTAGATCATAAAAGCTAAAATCACTTAAACCAAACATTGAAGAATTTACGGTATTCATTATTGTTAAAATTGAGAGTTTAAAAGAGCCTTCAAAATCAATTCCACTTAGAGTTAATAAAAAAGTTAAAACAAATAAAGAAATTATAAAAATAATTACTGAAAGAAAATATTTATAGATTTCATCTAATTTAAATGAATCTTTTGAAAATAAATGTTTGTTTATGTAAATATTTTTAGGTCTGCTATAAGAAAGAATTTCATTAATTGAGTATTTAAATAATGAATAAATTTTTAAAAATCTAATACCAGAACTTGTAGAAAAAAATGAACCTCCAATAATAACAAGTATTAAAAAAATAAAAGACAAATTATTAGGAGAATTATTCAAAGAAAATCCTGAGTTAGAAATGCTGCTTGTTAAAGATAAAAATATCTCACTAAAGTTATTTTCAAAATTTAAAAATACAAAAAATATAATTAATAAAAATAAGAAATAAAATAATAAATGAATATCTTCATTAAAGAAATTAAGGTTATGATTTTTTGTAAAGATTAGATTGTAAATCAAAAAAATACTAAAAAAAGAAGATAGTAATAAAATTGACATAATTATTATTTGAGAATTATCAATCAAGATATTAGACAAATTATTTGATGGTAAAAAACCACCTGATGAAATTATGGTCATAGCTAGATTTAGAGAATTAAACAACCTGATTTCAAAAAGACTTAATATTATAAAAATCAAAATTGTAATTAATGAATAAAATAGAAATATCTTTAATGCCTGCTTGAAAGTTTCAGATTTATTGAACGATAAAAAGTTAGTTAAAGATTTTTTAAAGCTATGATCAAAAATATCAATTAATAATATTATAGAAAATAGAAAATAAAGACCCCCTATCCACTGAGATGCAGATCTCCATAATATTAAGCTTTGATCAATGTGGTTGATATTATCAAAAATAGTAAAACCTGTTGAAGTGAATCCAGAAATAGACTCGAAGAAAGCATTAACAAAAGTTAAATTATAAATACTAAAGTAAAAAGGTATTGAAATTACCAGTGGTAATAAAAAATAACCTAGCAGAATTGTTAATATTTTTTCATATATTGTTATTTTTTTTTCATCATTACTTTTTACGTAATAAAACAATACAGCTAAAAAAATAGAGATTATGAATGTATATATATACGTATTTAAATTTAGATAAAGATTAAGATAGTAAGAGAAAACGATATTAAAAAAAGCCAATATTGAAACTATTCCAAAAAAAACACTCAAATAAATGAGTTTAAAATATTTCATTAGATTAAATAGAGCTTATACGAAACATGTTTTCAACAACATGTAAAAAATCTTTTTTAGCCAATAGCACAACAATATCATGTTTCTTAAATACAAAATTTGATCTAGGAATAATTACTTCGTCACCTCTTAATACTGCACCAATTCTTATTTCATCAGGCAAGTTTGAATTTTTTAATTCCTTGTTTACCAACTCTGAGGTTTCAATAATTTCTGCTTCAATAATTTCATATTCACCATTTAATATACTATAAGCATTTTCAATTGTTCCCTTATGAATATGCTTTAAGATGCTAGAAACAGTGTTCATTCTAGGATCAATAAAATCATCAATTTTGAGAGAAGATTGTAAAAGAGAATAATTAGGCTTGTTAATTAAAGCCATAGTTCTTTTATCACTTAAATCTTCATTATCTTTGGCAAATTTTTCAACTAATACACTTACCATTAGATTGTCTTCGTCATCATTTGTAAGTGCCAAAACAGTTTGAACCTCTTCTAAATTTGCCTCTAATAAAACTTCTTCATCAAGGGCATCACCATTTATTACTATCGTATTATTTAATTGGCTTGCAATAAGTTCTGCTCTATCTTTATTTTTTTCAATAATTTTAACTCTAGCAGAGTCAAAACTTTCTTCTAAATTTTTTGCTAAGTTAAAGCCTATATTTCCACCTCCAATAATAAGGATTTTATTAGAAATTTTTTCTGTGTGACCAAAAGCTGTTAAAGTTTCATTCATTTGTGAGGAATTAATTACAACATAAGCTTTGTCATTTTTAAGCATAACATCAGTTTTTTTTAATAATACAAATTTTTCATCCCTAATTACGCCCATTATATTGGAATTTAATTTTGGAAACTTTTTAGTAAGCTCGTTAAGTTTAATATCTTTTATTGGGCAATTGGCATCTATTAAAATTTCAAGTAATCTAATTTTATTGTTTGCAAAAGGAACGTTATCTAGCGAACCTGGAGCTTCTAGTTTTCTTTGTAGAGACTTTGCTATCTCTATTTCAGGTGAGATAATAACATCTATTGGTAAATTTTCTTTATTATAAACTTTGGTAAATTTAGGATTCAAATAATCTTGTGATCTTATCCTCGCTATTTTTTTTTGAACATTAAATATTGAAAATGCTATCTGGCATATCAACATATTAATTTCATCATTGCGTGTTACTGCGATGATCATATCAGCATCAGCTGCGTTTGCTTTTTCTAAAATTGAAGGATAAGTACCTTTGCCTACAATAGACTTAACATCTAGTGTGTCATCTATCTTTTGTATATCTTCACTCGATTGATCAATAACAGTTATCGAGTGACCTTGTTCACTTAAGATTTTTGAAATTGTAAAGCCTACTCTACCAGCGCCACAAATAATAATATTCATTTAATTTAATTCCTTAATCCCTAAACCTTTAAGTTTTCTATGAAGGGCAGATCTTTCCATTCCTATAAAATCGGCAGTTTTTGATATATTGCCATTAAATTTTTTCAATTGTGTAGTTAAATACTCTTTTTCAAAATTTTCTCTAGCTTCTTTTAATGGTATAGATAAAGAGTTTTCTGACGTTGTATTTTTAATATCAGGCGTTTTTAGGGATTCTTTAATAATATTTGAAATTTTTTCATCACTATCAGGTAAAAGTATCGCAATCCTCTCTATTAGATTTCTTAATTCTCTAACATTACCTGGCCAATCATAATTAAGTAAATATTTATTATTTGTATTAATGTTTAATTTTTTTAAATTATAATTTGTTGAGATTTTTTCAGAGAAGTATTCAACTAATAAAGGTATATCTGAAACTCTATCTTTTAAAAGGTCGATGTTAATCTCTAAAACATTTAATCGATGATATAAATCCTCCCTAAAATTGCCATTTTTTATTTCTTTTTTTATATCTTTGCTGGATGAACATATAATTCTTACATCTACATTAATATCATGGCTACCATTAATCCTTCTGAATTTTTGATCTATTAAAACTCTTAAAATTTTAGATTGGGTATCCAGTGGGATTTCAGAAATTTCATCAATTAAAAGAATGCCCTTTGATGATTTCTCTAAAGCACCATAAGTAATTGAGCCGTTTATTTTTTCTTCACCAAATAATTCCAATTCATATTTTTTAATATCAAGCAATGCACCATTTAAAATTATAAAAGGACCCTTTTGTCTTTTAGACTCTTTATGTATTTTTCTTGCAATTAACTCTTTACCAGAGCCAGTAGGACCATTAATAAAAATTCGACTTTCAGAAACTGAAATTTTATTAATTTGTTCTTTTATATTTTTGATATTATCACTAACACCAATTAACTCATAAGAATAAAAAAGTTTACTTTCAAATTCCTTGTTCTTGTTTTTAAGGTTTATATTTTCAACAGCTCTATTAACAAAGTTTAATAATCTCTCTTGATTAAAAGGCTTTTCAATAAATTCGAAGGCACCGGCTTTTAAAGCTTTAATTGCCATTTCTACATTTGCATGTCCTGTAATTATTATAACTGGAATATTTTTATCCTTATTTTTAATATGTGATAAAAGTTCTAGACCATCATTGTCACCTTTGTCTAACTTAACATCTATAATTGCTACATCTGGAAGTTTTTTGTCAATCTCGTTTAAAGCTTGATTGTAGTTTGCAGCCAATCTTGTTTTGTAACCAGCTTCAATTATTAGATCATTAATTATATTTCTAATATCTGCATTATCATCAATAATTAATATTTCAGTACTCATTATTTTATAAATACAATTTCTATTTTTGCTCCACTTTCTAATGAAACAAGATTTATTTTTCCATTATGATCATTTATAATCTTATTAACAATGGATAAACCTAAGCCAGTACCTTTTTTCTTTGTTGTAAAATAAGGATTTAGAATGTCATTTATATTTTTTTTAAAAATTTCAAATCCTAATCCATTATCAACAATTATGAAGTTAATTATTTCCTCATTTTCATTTATGGAAATATCGATTTTTCCATTGAAATTTGCATTATCAATTTTCTTATCCCATATGCTTTCAATAGAGTTTTTAATCAAATTGAAGAAGACTCTATTTAATTGTTCACTATCAGAGTTTAAGAGAATATCTGATGTACTTGATTTAAAATTAATTATAATTTTATTATCCAATTCATTTATTAACTTAATATTATCTTTTATCAACGGAACTAAGTTGTTATCTTTTAGAATTGGTTTTGGCATTCTAGCAAAATCAGAAAATTCATTAACTAAATTTTCAATTTGTTTAATTTGTTTAGCAATAATCAACAAGCTTTTTGAAAAATCATCTTTTTCATGGTTTGCTATTTTTTCTGAATATTTGCTCTTTAATTTATCAATAGTTAATTGAATAGGTGTGAGTGGATTTTTAATTTCATGAGCTAGTTTTCTAGCTAAATTTTCCCAAGCTTCATGTCTTTCTTTGATTATAAGTTTTTCTTGTTGTGATTTTAATTTGTCTATCATTAAATTAAAATTTTGATTTAAAACCTCCATATCTTTATCAGTTTTAATTTCTGGTACTTTAATATCTAGATTGCCTTTTCCAATATTAGAGGATGCAATAATCAAATTATTAATAGACCTAAAAAATCTTGACGAAAATCTTATGGCAATTGATATGGATAAAAATAATAACAATGAGACTATAACAAGATAAATAAATACAAATGATATCTTAATCCCAGTTTGCTTGTTTAAAACTGTGTAATAAAAATTAAGTGCCTCTTGAGATTCCAATAAATATTGAGAAATTTTTTTATCTAAATACTTAACTATATATAAATATTTGCCGTCAAAATTTTCAAGCTTTATAATTGATGCTGTTTGATTTTTTAAAGCATTGATAATCTTAAGTGGTCGTTTATCGTTTTGAACCATTTCTAAAGCGTCACTTAAAGGTGGTGTATACAAAGTGCTATCTTTTAAAGTTGATAGATATAAGTTTCCATTACCATCAATAATATGAACCTCATCCATACCTCTAATTAATTTTTGAGTATTTAGAAAACTTTTAAATTGATTGATATTTGTATTTAAAAAATTGATACTTTTGTTTAAATCAAATGCTATTAAAATTATCTCTGATTGAGTTTTAGTTCTAACATCCTCTGTGTAACTTTTTGCAATTTCATAAGAGTTGTTAACTGCTGTTGTAATTTTCTTATCCAAATATTTATCTAGAGCAAATGAAAGAAGAAATAATGAAAATAAAGAAATTAAAATTGAAGGAATTAAAGTAAATAATGCAAAAAATGTTATATATTTTCTATTGGCTTTCGAACCACTTACATCGACATCTATCTTTAAGGAATTTCTTACTTCTGAAAATATCATAAAGAAAAGAAGTATTAACAGGGCAATATTTCCAATTAATAAAATCTGGAGATTATTGTCAGATAATTTTAAAAAACTTTTATCAATAAATGTTAAAAAAGTTATAAAACCAATGAATAAAGTGATTAAAAATATTACAATGATGAAAATATTTTTTTTAATAAAATCAATCATTGTGAACAAAATAATGTGTTATATATTTTTATCATGAATAGTTGTTTTATAATACTTGCTGGTGGCGAAAGTAAAAGATTTAATTCAAATATTCCAAAACCCTACACAAATTATAGAGGTAAGCCTTTATTGTTACATTCAATAGATAAAGCTAAAGTTTTTAATAAATTTAATAAAATTGTTCTTGTAGTAAATAAAAAACATAAAGATTATATCAAAAAACTTAATATCAAAAACATCAAAATTATCATAGGTGGTAAAACAAGAGCGGAATCAGCCTATAATGCTCTAAAAAGTATTAAAGGAAATAATTTTAAAAATGTAATAATTCATGATGCTGCAAGACCAAATTTTTCTCTAAAACTTTTAAAGAAATTAATGGATGGATTAAAAACAAATGACTGTGTAATTCCTGCAATCCAAACTGCAGATTCCGTTAAACAAAAAATTTCGAACATTGTTACAAATTTAAAAAGAGAAAATATTTACTTAATCCAAACCCCTCAAGCATTTAACTATAAAAAACTTTATTCACTTCAAAATAATAAAAGTACCGAGGTTACTGATGATGCAAATTTGTTTGCAAGAGCTGGTAAAAAAATAAAAATTATAAAAGGTGAAACTAATAATAATAAAATAACAGTAAATACAGATATTAAATTTAACAATTTAATAAAATTTGGACTAGGTTTTGATGTTCATAGATTGGTACCTAATAAAAAACTTTATTTAGGTGGGATTAAAATACCCTCACCTATTGGCACATTAGGTCACTCAGATGGAGATCCTGTATTACATGCTGTAACAGATGCTATACTTGGAGCTTGTTCTATGGGTGATATTGGTGAAAAATTCTCAGATAAGAGTAAGAAATTTAAAAATATTAGATCTACAATTCTATTGAGTGAAATAATTAAGCAAACTATAAAAAAAGGCTACCTAATCAATAATCTTGATATAAATATAATTACTCAAAAGCCTAAAATTCAAAAATATAAAAAACAAATAATAAACTGTATTGCAAAAATTTGTAATATCTCTCCCACTCAAATTAATATAAAAGGTAAAACAACTGAAAAGTTAGGTGTAATTGGTAAAGAAAAAGCTATAGCTTGTGAAGTAATAGCTTCTGTTATTAAAAATGATTAAATCTCTCAACTCATTATTAGTTACTATGTTTGGCCTAGGTAAAATTAGATATATGCCTGGAACATTTGGGTCACTAGCGACTGTAATTATTCTTTATTATCTATTCCACACTCTAAATATTTCACCAAATATAATTTTATTTGGCTTGATAATAATATTTATTTACTCATTTTATGCCGTTTCAAGTCATATAGAAAATAGTGAAAATAAGGATCCAAGTGAAATCATAATTGATGAATTTTTAGGTCAATCGATACCCATATATCTTTATGAGATATCTCATGGAACAACAAAAGATGGAGATGAAGCTATTGTTTATTATGCTCTATTTTTTATTCTTTTTAGATATTTTGATATCATGAAACCATTTCCTGTAAACTTTTTTGATAAAAACTTTAAGAATAGTTTTGGTGTAATTATGGATGATGTTTGTGCTGGATTTTATGTTGTATTAACACTTGTGTGTTTCATGATTATTAAAAGTTATGTTTTATAATGAAAAATTTAGTAAAAATATTAATAAAAAAAAAATTAAAGATTGCTTTTGCTGAGTCTTGTACGGGTGGAATGCTTTCATCGGAAATAACATCCGTAAGTGGAGCTTCGAAAGTTTTTGGTATAGGTCTTGTCACTTATTCAAATCAAGCAAAAATAACAATTTTAAAAGTAAATAAAAGGATTATTCAAAAATATGGAGCTGTTAGCCCTCAATGTTGTGAGGCTATGGTTAAAAATTTATCAAAAATTTCTAAAGCACAAATTAATGTTTCAATTACAGGAATTGCAGGTCCAAATGGTGGAACTAAGAAAAAACCTGTTGGACTAGTTTATATTGGAATAAAAAAGAATAATAAAATATTTATTAGTAAAAATTTATTTAAAGAAAAAAGTAGGAAGGCTATCCAAAAATCTACAATTAGGAGAACTTTTAAAATTATAAAATCTTTAATTTAGAGACTTTCTGCCTTTTTTTGAAATGCATCAGCAATTTTATTTAAACCAAATTGAAAAGATTTTTCCATAATTAAATTTAAAAACTTATTTTTTATTTCAAAATCAACATCAAATTGAACTTCAGTGTAGTTTTCTTTTTGTATAAATTTCCAGTTATTTTCAAGATGATTTAAAGGACCACCAATATTAGTTACATGTATTGAATCATTTTTTTTGTCATATCGAACGTCACTTTTATAGGTGTCTACAAAAGGTTTTCTACCAATAGTAAGATCTGCAATAATTACTATCTCATCTTGTTTATCTTCTTTTTTATAGACTTTTGAGTCTATACAAAAAGGAATGAACTCAGGATATTTTTCGATGTCTAAAACAAAATCAATTAATTTCTGTTTTTCACGAGCTATCTGCCTAGTTACTGAGGCTTTGGGCATTAATGTTTGTTTAATCTATTTTGTTGAAGTTTAGCAAAGTCTTCATCAGCATGATAAGAAGATCTTGTTAGTGGTGAAGAAGAAACTAATAAAAAACCTTTGGACTTTGCAATATTTTCTAAATCCTTAAATTCATCTGGATGGTAATATCTCTCAAGCGGATGGTGTTTTACTGAAGGTTGTAAATATTGCCCAATTGTTAAAAAGTCTACATCTGCAGATCTTAAGTCATCCATCACCTGAATTAATTCATCTTTACTCTCTCCTAAACCAACCATTAGCCCTGATTTAGTAAAAACTTTTTTATTAATTTTTTTTACATTCTTTAAAAGCTCTAATGATCCAAAATATCTCGCACCTGGTCTAACTTTTAAATAAAGTCTTGGTACTGTTTCAATATTATGATTGAAAACATCTAAGTCTGCTTCTAAAATTTTTTTATAAGCATCTCCTTTTCTTAAAAAATCAGGAGTTAAAACTTCAATGGAAGTTTGAGGTGTTTTTTTTCTTATAGCTGTAATTACGTCAAAGAAATGATGAGAACCTCCATCTTCTAAATCGTCTCTATCAACAGAAGTTATAACAACATGCTTAAGATTAAGTTTATGAACTGCATTTGAAATTTTGTAAGCCTCAAATGGATCTAAATTTTCAGGTTTTCCTGTTTTAACATCACAGAAAGCACATGCTCTAGTGCAAGTATCACCCATAATCATAAATGTAGCATGACGCTTACTCCAGCATTCTGTAATATTTGGACAATTAGCTTCCTGACAAACTGTTACTAAATTATTTTGATTAACAATAGTCTTAGTTAAGAAGAATTCTTTACTGTTGGTTAATTTAGACCTTATCCAATCAGGTTTTTTTTTAATTGGATTTACTGGTTTGTTAACTTTTTCTGGGTGTCTTGGTTTAATTGTCATTCTTTTTAATTATATAGAGGGTCTCCCCTTCTTTGCCAAACATAAATTTTTCTCTAATTAAGGTTTCAACATAATCTAGGTCTAATTTAGTACTTAATAGAGAATTTTTAAATTCAAGTTCTTTAATTTTATTGGATAAATTAGCTTCTTCAATTTTCAGATTAACTAAAATTTCTTTTTTTTTAAAATAAGAAAAAAGGCCTCTTTCGCCATCTAGAAGGTTAAAGAAGAAATAAAGTATTAAAAAAGTAGAGATTAATAAGAAATAATTTTTTTTTAGTTTACCCAGCATTAATGAATTTTACTCATTGATGCCTTTTTTCCAAGCTCTTCTTCTATACGTAATAATTGGTTATATTTTGCAACACGTTCGGATCGAGCTAGAGAGCCAGTTTTGATTTGATTTGAATTAGTACCTACAGCAAGGTCTGCTATAAAGGTGTCTTCGCTGTCTCCAGATCGATGAGAAATTATTGTTTTGTAACCAATAATTTTTGCAAATTTAATAACTTCAAGTGTTTCTGATACTGTACCAATTTGATTAAGTTTAATTAATATTGAATTTGACGAGTTATTTAAAAAACCTTTTTTAAGTCTTTCTAAATTAGTTACATACAAATCATCTCCAACTATTTGCACGTTATTAGTATTTTTCATCAATTTACTCCATGCCACCCAATCATTTTCTCCAAATGGATCTTCGATAGATTTGATTTTATATTTATTTATTATTTTTTTATATTCTTTAATAGATTGATCTACTGAGACAAATTTTTTTGAGTGAATAGAGTATTTATCTTTCTTAATTAATTCATTTGCTGCAATATCTAAACAAATTGAGACATCTTTACCGTTTTTAAAACCAGACTTATTAATTGCAGCAACAACTAAATCCAAAGCTTTTTCATTGCTACTAATCATTGGAGCAAAGCCTCCTTCATCTCCTACAGAGGTTGATAACCCCTTTTTTATAATAAGCTTTCTTAAATTATTAATTACAACAAAACATATTCTCATCGCCTCCGAAAAACTCTTGGCTTTATCAGGTCTAATCATGAATTCTTGAATTCTTAATCCGTTATTAGCATGTGCTCCACCATTAATAATATTCATTAATGGGTAAGGTAATCTGTAATTATTTTTTATTAAAAAAGTTTTATATAAAGGAACTTTTTTAATTTTAGCAGAAAGTTTCTTAGCAGCCATAGATACAGCTAAAATAGCATTAGCACCTAAGCTTGTTTTTTGCCGAGTGCCATCAAGATTGATTAAAATTGTGTCTATACGTGTTTGATCATGGATATTTTTACCTATTAATTTTTTTGAGATTTTTGTATTAACTAAATTGACTGCACCTAAAACACTTTTACCTAGATATTTTTTATTATTGTTGTCTCTTTTTTCAAATGCTTCGTAGGTTCCAGTTGAAGCACCTGAGGGACAAATAGCTGATGCACTTAAATTTTTTGAATAAACTTCTGCTTCAATTGTTGGGTTTCCTCGACTATCAAATACTTGACGAGCTCTTATCTTTAAAATCTTACTCATTTATTTTTTGATTAGATTATCTATTTCAAATAATTGAGATAGTAATTTTTCTAATTTATCTAATGGAACCATGTTGGGTCCATCGGATGGAGCATTATCTGGGTCCTGATGTGTTTCAATAAAAACACCAGCAACACCTACAGCAACCGCAGCTCTTGCTAAGTATTCAACAAACTCTCTTTGTCCACCACTAGTCTCACCTAGACCTCCAGGTTGTTGAACTGAATGTGTGGCATCAAAAATAACAGGATAACCATTTTTTGCCATTATGGGTAAAGATCTCATATCAGAGACAAGGGTATTATAACCAAAGCTTGCTCCTCTTTCTGTGACTAAAATATTATTATTGCCCGATTCTGCAATTTTTTTTGTAACATTAACCATATCCCAAGGTGCTAGGAATTGACCTTTTTTAACATTTATAATTTTTCCAGTTTTGGCTGCAGCAATTAATAAATCTGTTTGCCTACATAAAAATGCAGGGATTTGTAATACATCAACATGCGGAGCTACCACCGAACATTGTTCAGCATTATGTATGTCAGTTAATATTGGGATATCTAATTCTTTTTTGATCTTATCAAAGATAGGTAAGGATTGCTCAAGACCCATACCTCTTTGGCCTTTTAAACTTGTTCTATTAGCTTTATCAAAAGATGTTTTATAAACAAAACCCATATTAAACTTGGAGGTAATTTCTTTAATCTTACCTGCCATATCCATGGCATGTTGTTCGGTCTCAAGTTGGCATGGGCCAGCAATAATAAAAATTTTATTATTGTTTGAAATTTCTATATTTCCACAATTAACTTTTATATTTTTCATCTATGATTTTTAGCAGCTTTGATAAACGATGAGAATAAAGGATGTGGTGCTAAAGGTCTAGATTTAAATTCTGGATGAAATTGAACAGCTATAAACCATGGGTGGTTTTTTAGCTCAATAATCTCTGGTAATTTTTTATCTGGAGATAATCCTGAAAAGATTAGGCCATTTTTTTCAAATTGATCCTTATAATCAATATTAACTTCATATCTATGTCTATGTCTTTCTTGAATTGATTTTGATTTATAGATTTTTCTAATCAAAGAATTTTCTTTTAATTTGGCTTCATAAAGACCAAGTCTCATAGTGCCACCAAGATCTTTATCGGTACCTTTAATTAATTTACCATCTTTATTCCATTCAGAAATTAAACCAATAATTGGTATTCCTCCTAATCCAAACTCACTTGATGTGGCCTTCTTTATATTTAGCTTATTTCTTGCAAACTCAATAATAGCCATTTGCATACCAAAGCAAATTCCAAAGAAAGGAATTTTTTTCTCTCTAGCATACTTAATTGCTTCAATTTTTCCCTCTGTTCCTCTTTTGCCAAATCCACCTGGTATCAAAACTCCAGAAACGCCTTGTAATTTTTTTTTAATTTCAGAGATCTTTAAGTTCTCAGAATCTATTCTCACTAAATTAATTTTAGAATTATTATCAATACCACCATGTGTTAAAGCCTCGTCTAATGATTTATAAGCATCTTTGAGCTCAACATATTTTCCAATAATTGCAATATTGATTGTTTTTTTGGTATTTAGAATGGTTTTCGTAATTTTTTTCCAAGGATTTAAATTTATTTTTTTTTTAGATTTCATTTTAAAATACTCAAGTACCTGTTTATCTAAATTTTCTCTATTGAAGCTAATCGGCGCTTCATAAATAGTTTTTACATCAACAGTTTGAATCACATTTTCAATTCCAACATTACAGAACAAAGATATTTTTTTTCTATGCTCTAGAGGAATGGGTCTTTCAGATCTACAAATAATTATATCTGGCTGTATACCAAGACTTCTTAGTTCCTTTACTGAGTGTTGAGTAGGTTTCGTTTTTATTTCATCTGATGCTTTAAGGTAAGGAACTAGAGTTAAGTGTATAAATAAAGCATTTTTTTTACCTACATCATTGGAGAATTGTCTAATAGCTTCAACAAAAGGTAGGCTTTCTATGTCACCTACTATGCCACCAATTTCACAAATTACAAAGTCCTCTTTTGATGTATCACTTTTTATAAAATCTTTAATGCGGTCAGTTATATGTGGGATAACTTGAACTGTTTTTCCAAGGTAACCTCCCTTACGTTCTTTTCTTAGAACATCGCTGTAAATTTTTCCTGTTGTAATATTGTCAGATTTTTTTGCAGATATTCCAGAAAATCTTTCGTAATGACCTAAATCTAAATCTGTTTCCGCACCATCATCTGTTACAAACACTTCGCCGTGTTGAAAGGGACTCATCGTTCCTGGGTCAACATTTAAGTAAGGATCTAATTTTCTTAAACGTACATTAAAACCTCTAGATTGTAATAAGTACGCAAGGGAAGCTGAAGAAAGACCTTTTCCTAATGAGGAAACCACACCGCCGGTTACAAAAATAAATCGCGCCATGGTATTATCTTATAGCGATTAATTAATGAATTTAAAAGGATTAATTATTATTTTCAGGAATTGAAGGTGTATCACTAGACTTTTCTTCAATGATATCCAGTACAGAAGATGAAGGTGTTAATTCACCTCTAGAAATTATTGTTAAGGCTAGGCTGCAAATTATAAATAAAGTTGCAACTACTGCCGTAGCCTTACCCATAAAATTACCAGCAGATCTGGAAAGCATAAAATTATCTTGGGAAACACCTATACCAAGTGCTCCACCTTCAGATTTTTGAACCAGTATCAAAAGCACAAGTATTGTTGCTAGTACTAAGTTGACTACTAATAGAATATTTTCCATGAGGGTTAACTATATGTTTTTTTGACTATATCAATAAATTTTTTTGCATTTTGAGATGCTCCACCAATTAAAAAACCATCAATATTATTAATTTTTCTTAGGATTGTTATATTTTGGGGATTTACAGAACCTCCATATAAAACTTTTGGTAATTTATCTTTAAATTTACTTTTGATAAATTCTACTGTTTCAAAAAGATCTTGAGCTTTCGGTATAAGACCACTGCCTATAGCCCAAACAGGCTCGTAAGCTAAAAAGATTTTTGATTTATCTTTAATATTTTTTAAACCAATTTTAATTTGCTTTGATAAAATTAAGCGCGTCTTTTTTTTTCTTTTTTCACTTAAAGTTTCACCAATACAAAAAATAACTTTTAATTTAGCTTCGAGAGCACTTTTTATTTTTAGATTAATTAGTTTGTCACTTTCACCCTGCTCTCTATTTTCTGAATGACCAATAATTACAAAATGTGCACCAACGTTTTTTAACATACGCGAATTAACATGGCCAGTATAGGCACCATAATCTTTACTTTCATGACAATTTTGTCCACCAATACCAATTTGACAATTATTAAATTTTTTTGAAAAAGAACTTATTAAAGTATTTGGAGGGCAGTAAATTAATCTACCTCCCTTTATTTCTTTTGATTTTGAAAATTTAATAACTTTATCTAATGTATTTAAGGAAGATAAATTCCCATACATTTTCCAATTAGCTACAAAAAACATATATTTATTTGTCATAATGAAAAATTTAATCTATAGCTTGGTATTTTAAAGATCAATAAATTAATAATGCAATGATAAATCCATTAAGCAATTTTACAAAAAAAAAGATAGGTGGCTTAATCCTAATTTTTGTTATTATTATAGCTTTTGGCTTTGGTGGATTTGGTGGAGGTTTTAACACTGGAAATCAAAATAATATAGCTAAGATAAATAACACTAATATCTCTACGCAAGATTTCATGGATTACCTAAATCAATCTGGCTTAACTCAGCAAGTAATAAAAGAGAATATTGACAAAAATGTAATTGAAGAACTTTTATCATCTTTGGTTTCATCCACATTACTTAATCTTGAAATAAAAGATTTAAACTTAGTTATATCAGATAAAATAATTGCAGAAACTCTTAAGAAAAATAAAAACTTTTTAGATGAGAATGGTAACTTTCAAAGAACACTTTATGAAAAGTTTTTACTAACAAATAGCATGAGTGCAGCTATGTATGAAATAAAATTAAAGAATAACGTTCTACAAAGAGAATTATTTACCTATATAAGTGGTGGGGCAAAATCTCCTAAGTTTTTAACTGATAAGCATTTTTTAGAAAAAAATAGAAAATTATATATTGAATTTATTAAATTAAATAAATTTTATAAAAAAGCCGATAAGTTTACTGATCAAGAAATTAAAATGTTTATTGATGATAACTCGGAAAAATTAAAACAAGATTATATTGATTTTTCATATGTGATATTAACACCAAAAAACTTATTGGGTATTGATGATTTTAATCAAGCTTTTTTCGATGTCATTGATGAAATTGATAACAAGATATCTAAAAACGTTGATTTTAAGACAATTACAAATGAATTGGATATCGATGTAATAACAATAAATGATTATATAAATTTAGAAAATAAAGAAACAATTGAAAATAAAATCTACAATTCTAGAAAAGACAACATTGAAATACTAGAAGACAACGGAACATTTATCTTTTATCAAATAGATAGTGTTATTCAAAAATTACCAAATTTAAATGATGAAAGATTTGTAAAACAAATAACTAACCTTCTATTTCAAAAAGAAAAATTTGAATTTAATAAAGATATACTGAGTCAATTAGACAAAAATGAATTTAACCAAGCTTCATTTGATAAACTTGGAGGCGGTGAGGTTGAAAAAATCCAATTAAACTCAATTAAAGATATTAATAAATTTGAAAACAATTCTGTTAAAATTTTATACACTCTACCAATCAACACTTTTACTTTAATTGCTGACAGAGAAGATAACATATTCGTAGCTAAGGTTATAAAATTTGAAGATACAAAAATTTCTCAAGATTCAAATATACTCAATGCAATCGCTAATGAAGCAAGTGCAGAAAATAGAAATGGAATATTAAAATCATATGATTACCTTTTAAACAATAAATATGAGGTAATAGTTAATGAAAAAACTCTAGATAGGGTAAAAAATTACTTTAAATGATGCTTAATCGAAACTTTAAGGATTTTAAGTTTCAACACTCAAGAAACAAAAATCAAATAATATATACTTCTCAAAAAGTAAAAAATGATCAAGAAGTTTTAAATCTAATTGACAATTTTCTAGTAGAAAAAAATAGTTTTATTTTTGAGTCAGTGGAAAAAGGTAAGATAAGAGGAAGATATACTATCTTTGGCAAAAACCCAGATAAGATTTGGGAATTTAATAATAGAAACTCTTATCTAACTACCAATAATGTCAAAAAAAAAATTAAAGGTGAGCCAAAAAAAATTATAGAAAAAATAATAGAAGAATTTAAGTTTAAAACACCCGTAGGTCTCCCACCTATTTGTTCTTTATTATCAGGATATTTCTCTTACGACTCAATAAGATATATAGAAAAAATTCCAAACAAATGTATGGATGATTTAAATCTACCTGACGTTAGACTTTTAAGACCAAGGACATTAATTATCCACGATAACCTTAAAGAAAAGATTTTCTATATTATAAATGTTTACAATGACGAGAAAATTTCAAATTATAAAAGAAAATATTTTGAAATTGAGAATGAAATTAATAACCTATTAATAAAATCTTCTCATATAAAAGGTAATTCCAACAGTAATAAAAAGACTAATATCAAGGTAAAATCCAACACATCAAAAAATAAATTTTTAAGAATGGTTAATAGAGCAAAAAAATACATTAAAATTGGAGATATTTTTCAAGTAGTTTTAAGTCAAAGATTTGAAGCTAATTTATCCAAAACACCCTTAGAAATTTACAAAAAATTAAGAATTACTAACCCTTCTCCATTTATGTATTTTTTTAATTTTAAAGATTTTCAAATAATAGGAGCTAGTCCTGAAATTTTAGTTAGATTAAGAGATAACAAAATTACTGTTAGGCCAATTGCTGGAACTAGACCTAGAGGTAAAAATTTAAAAGAAGATAATTTTTTTGCTAAGGATTTACTTAAAGATAAAAAAGAACTTTCTGAACATTTAATGCTACTTGATTTAGGAAGAAATGATGCTGGTAAAGTTTCTAAAATAGGAACGGTCAAAGTGACAGAAAGTTTTATCATTGAGAAATACTCTCATGTAATGCATATAGTTTCTAATGTGATAGGAGTTTATAATAAAAAATTTTCAAAATTTAAATCGTTACTTGCTGGATTTCCTGCTGGAACTGTTTCTGGTGCACCTAAAATTAGAGCTATGGAAATAATCGATGAGCTAGAAAAAACTAAAAGAAAAGTTTATGCTGGAGGTATAGGTTATTTTTCTGCAAATGGTGAATTTGATACCTGTATCGCTTTAAGAACTGCTGTTGCAAAAAATAAAAAGTTCTATGTTCAAGCTGGTGCAGGAATAGTAGCTGATAGTAATCCAATCAAAGAATACGAAGAAACTGTAAATAAAGCAAAAGCATTAATGAATGCCTTAAGATAATGAAAATTATATTAATAGATAATTATGATAGTTTTACATTTAACTTATATCATTATGTATCATCATTAGGTGTTACAGTTGATGTAATTAGAAATGATGAAATTACTCATCAACAAATAATAAAAAACAAATATAATAAAATTATTATATCACCAGGACCCGGTAATCCAAATCAATCAGGGAATTGTATTAAAATAGTAAAAGCGCTTTATAAAAAAATACCAATTCTTGGTGTATGTTTAGGTCATCAAATTATTGGTCAAGTTTTTGGTTCAAATATTATTCAAGCAAATAAGTTAATGCATGGAAAGACCAGCACCATAAAATCAAAAAAAATAGGTATACTTAAAAATCTTCCTGCAAAATTTGAAGCTACAAGATATCATAGCCTTATAGTTGATAAAAAAACATTATCTGATCAGCTTGAAATTACTGCAGAAACAAAAGATGGAATTATCATGGGTATAATGCATAAAAAGTATAATATCCACGGTGTTCAATTTCACCCTGAAAGTATAAAGACTATCATTGGAATGAAAATATTAAAAAATTTTATTAACTACAAAGATAAATGAAAATTTTCTTAGATAAATTAAAAAATAAACAAGACTTATCGTTCAATGAAAGCAAAAATGCTTTTGAAATACTAATGGATGGTAAAGCATCAGATGATGAGATATTTGATTTTTTAACTCTACTTTCATCTAAAGGTGAGATCTCAGATGAAATTGCTGGAGGGGTTTATGTTTTAAGAAATAAATCTAAAAGAGTTAACGTTAAAGATTGTATTGATACCTGTGGAACGGGTGGAGACGGTATGAACACACTTAATATCTCTACAGCCTCTGCATTACTGCTATCTAGTATGGGTATTAAGGTTGCAAAACATGGCAATAAAGCTGTTTCCTCTAAATGTGGTTCAGGAGATGTTTTAGAAGCTTTGAATATAAAAATAGATTTAGAGCCAAAAGATATTGAGGAGCAAATTAAAAAAAATAACTTTGGTTTTATGTTTGCACCTAACTATCACAGTGCAATGAGATTTGTTGGTCCAACTAGAAAAAAAATAGGTAAAAGAACAATTTTTAATATGATTGGTCCCTTAAGTAGCCCTGCCCTAGTTAACAGACAAGTAGTTGGTGTTTTTGATAAAAAGCTATTAAAAATTTTTGCTAATGCTTTAAAAAATTTAAATATTAAATTTGCCTGGATTGTAAATAGTGAAGATGGATTAGATGAAATATCACCTTATTCAAAAACTAATGTTGTTCAATTAAAAAATGGTGAAATTTCTGAAATATTAATTGACCCTATAAAACTAAATATAGGTGCGAATAAATTTGAAGATTTACTTGGTGATGATGCGAAATTTAATGCGAACAAAATGCTGGATATATTTAAAGGTGAGGATAACGATTTTTCAAAAGCTGTTTGTTTAAATGCAGCAGCAGGCCTTATTGTTTCAGATAAACATACAATCTTTATTGATGCTTATAATGAAGCTAGAACACATATTTTATCAGGAAAAACATACATTAACTTAAAGGAAATTCAAAATGTCTAAAGACGTACTAGAGGAAATTATTAAAAAAAAAATTGAAAAAGTTGATTTATTAAAAAAATCAATTTCAATTAATTCTTTAAATGAACAAATAGATCAAAATAAAACATTTATTAACTTTAAAGATAGAATTCAAAACAATATTGATAATAATAAAATCTCTTTAATTGCAGAAATAAAAAAAGCAAGCCCGTCTGCTGGTATTATAATTGATGATTATAACCCTATAGAAATAGCAAAAATCTATGATACCAATAAAGCAACATGTTTATCAATTCTTACTGAAGAAGATTTTTTTTTGGGCAACTTAAGTGATATAAGTAAAGTAAAAGAAAAAATAAACTTACCTGTTCTTTGTAAAGATTTTTTTATTGATAAGTTTCAAGTACCTCTTGCAAAAAGTTATGGTGCGGATGCAATATTAATTATATTGGCTGGTGTCTCTGATAACCTTGCTAATGAATTATACGAAGAAGCTATAAGACTTAATATGTCAATAATTGTTGAGGTGCATACAATTGAAGAAGCTGAGAAAGCACTTAACTTTAAAGAAGCATTAATTGGAATAAATAATAGAAATCTTAAAACTTTAAAAACAGATCTTAATACAACTTATGATATCTATAATGTTTTGAGTAATCACTCCTCACCTTTAATTTCTGAAAGTGGTATTAAAACAAAGGAAGAACTTCTTTCTTTAGAGAACAAAACTGAAATAAAAACTTTTTTAATTGGTGAATCACTTTTAAAAAATTTAAATAAAAATTCAATTTTTTCAGTTCTCTAGTCAAATAAACCCCTATTTTAAACAGTTTTTAGCTATTGCTGAATTAGAAGAACACTTGTAGAACATATTTTGTACTTTATTTGTTCTTATGCTAACTAAAAAACAAAAAAACCTGCTTTTATTCATCAACAAAAAGTTGAGAGCGTCAGGCGTATCTCCTTCATATGAAGAAATGAAAGAGTCATTAAATTTAAAGTCTAAATCAGGAATTCACAGATTAATAAGTGCCTTAGAAGAAAGAGGTTTTATTAGAAGGTTAGCTCATAAAGCAAGAGCTTTAGAGGTTATAAAACTTCCTGAAACAGCTTCCGCTAATGATATTTACAATAACTTTTCACCAAGTGTCATCAAAGGTGGTCTCGATATGGAAAATACTAATTTAAATGAAATGGAAATACCTGTGCTGGGTAGTATAGCTGCAGGAACACCAGTAGAAGCTATACAAAATGAAGTCTCCCGAATACCTCTTCCAAGTAATCTTGAAAAAAATGGTCAATATTTTGGTTTAAAAGTTCAAGGTGACTCAATGATTGAAGCTGGTATTAATGAAGGTGATACTGTTATTATAAAAAGATCTGACACTGCAGATAATGGTAAAATAGTTGTAGCTTTAATAGATGAACATGAAGCAATGTTGAAAAGAATTAGAAGAAAAGGAAAAACTGTAGCACTCGAAAGTGCCAATAGAAACTATGAAACCAAAATATTTGGTCCAGATAGGGTAAAAGTTCAAGGTGTTCTTGTATCTTTATATAGAAACTTCTAAGAAAATAGTCTAAAAATCATTGATGTCAAAAGTAGCAACAAGATTTGCTCCCTCACCTACTGGAGCTTTACATATTGGTGGTATAAGAACTGCTTTATTTAATTGGCTGTATTCAAAAAATCAAAAAGGAACATTTCATCTTAGAATTGAAGATACTGATAAAGAGAGATCTAAAGATGAACATAAGATTCAAATTATTAAGTCTTTAAAATGGATTGGCATTGAACATGATGGTGATGAATACATTCAATCAACCAAAATTAGTGATCATATAAATGTCGCTAATGAACTAATTAAAAATGGACATGCTTATAAATGTTATTGTTCAAATGAGGAAATAGAAGAGCAAAAAAAAAGAGCAAGACAAAAAAAACTTCCCTATGTTTACAATAGAAAATGGAGAGACCTACCAGAATCTGATGCTCCTAAAGATATCAAACCAGTAATTAGATTTAAAAGTAAAATTGAAGGAACTTCAGTATTAAAAGATTTGGTACAAGGAGATGTCGAAATAGAAAATATTACAATAGAAGATTTTATAATTTTAAGAAATGATGGAACACCAACATACAATCTTTCAGCGACTGTAGATGATCATCAAATGAACATGACTCATATAATTAGGGGTGACGATCATAAAATTAATACATTTAAGCAAATGCAAATATATTTGGCTATGAAATGGCAAGTTCCTTTATTTGCTCACATTCCATTGATTCATACTATTGAAGGAAAGAAACTATCAAAAAGAGATAATGCATCGACATTAGATGACTATTCTAAGATAGGAATAATGCCTGATGCTTTAAGAAATTACTTATTAAGGTTAGGCTGGTCTTATCAAGATAAGGAAATATTTACGCTAGAAGAAAGCATTAAGTGCTTTAATTTAGAAGGAATTGGTAAATCTCCATCAAAGCTAGATATGAGTAGAATATTATCAATGAATGAACATTATATTAAAACAATTGATGAAAAAGAACTTTACGATCATCTCGTAAGATATTGCGAAATTTATAAAGAAAAAATTAAACCTGAAAAAGAGACTAAAATTAAACCCTCATTAACTTTTCTCAAGAATAAAGCAAAAACATTAGAAGACATATTTAATAACGCTAAATATATAATTTTTGATGAGGTAAAATTTGAAGATAAAGATTTAGAATTAATTGATGATAAAGCAAAAAATATAATTAAAGAATTCAAAGAAAAAATAATTTCAATCAAATCAGTAAGCAAAGAAACACTTGAACCCGTAGTTAATAACTTAATAAAAAAATATGAAACTAATTTTAAAGGTGTAGGTCAACCACTAAGAGTTGCTTTAACTGGATCGAAATTTGGTCCTGGTTTATATGATATAATAATTTCTTTGGGGAAAGAAGAGGTAGAAAAAAGATTAGGGAATAAGATAGTTATTTAAAATTAGAGCTGCTTCACTAGATGAAGAAGATTTTGACTTAATACCCTCTAAGGTTTTTTCACACTCAGCTAATTGTTTTTCAATCAACTCTGGATTTTTAAGAAAATAAGTTACTGTTTTATATATTTCTTCAGCATTACATTCTTTTTGTAATAATTCTGGAATTACTTCTTTGTCATTAATAATATTAATAATATTTGCAAACTTAACATTAACTAATAATTTAAATATCATAAAATTTATAAAACTTAATTTATAAATAATTATTGAAGGAATATTGGCACTAGAGATTTGAAGTGAAATTGTTCCAGATTTAGAGACTGCAAAAATTGAATTAGATAAAACCTGATATTTTATATTTTCATCTGAAATAACATCAATATTATCTAAATTAATATTTTTTACCTTATTGATTATAAATTCTTTATTTTCATCTGTTGCATGAAAAACAAATGAATAATCAAGATTTTTTTTATTCATCAATTTAATAAAATTAAATAAAATTGGCAAAAGAACATTTGTTTCTGAATTTCTACTACCTGGAAATAAAGATATAATTTTTTTATCTTTAGAGATTAAATTATCTAATGTTGTTATAACATTGTCTTTTTTTTCAATTAAAGGATGACCAACAAAAGTATTCTTAATATTTTCTTCATCAAAATATTTTTTTTCAAAGTTAAATAATAAAAGCACATGATCAATAAACTTTTTAATTTTTTTAACTCTATTTTTTCTCCAAACCCACACCTGAGGGGCAACATAATGGATTGTCTTTATGTTGTTATTAATCTTTTTTACCTTTTCAGCAACTCTTAGTGTAAAATCAGGACTATCAACACTAAACAAGATATCAGGATTAAATTTTATAATCTCATCAACAGTTATGTTAATTTTTTTTCTAATTTTGAATACATTAAATAGTACGCTAGTAAAACCTAGATATGTAATCTCTTTCAGGTCAAAGATAGATTGAATTCCTAATTTTTTAATATGTGTTCCACCTACTGATAAATAATCAATATCTGGATTATCTATCTTAAGTTTTAATATAACTGTCGAGGCTAATTTATCACCAGAGGGTTCACCTGTTAAAATAAAAATTTTTTTCATATAACCTTAATAAAGATCTTATTTTTATTAGCAAAGGTTATACATTTGGCCTTATCTAGGAATATATTTTTTTTAGATTTTAAAACTATTCCTTTTAAGCCATATTTTTTACAATCTTTTAGAGTTTGAAGACCAATAGTTGGTAAATCCATTCTAAGATCTTGTTTTACTTTAGGTAACTTAATCAATATTCCTTCAGATTTTTTCTTTAATTTTGATAACATTTTCTTTGTTCCCTGCCGGTCTTCAATTGATAAAATAGTGTTATTTTTAACAATCACTGCTTGTATGTGATCTAAGCTATTTAATTTATTAAAGTAATTAATTCCTTTTTTAATAGAACTGTTATCACTCATATTAGGTTTTAGTTTAGTATAGTTTCCACTTTTAACAGTTAATTCAGGATTAAAAAAGATAGAACTAATAACATTTATATTTTCATTATATAAAATTTTAATTATAGCTTTTATAATTGCTGCATCACCTAATTTTGCTGCTCTAATGATACTAGGCATATAATAGACACCCTTAAGATCTAATCTTAACGTAGAAAATTTTGGTTTTGTAATTTTACCTGCAAATAAAACTTTTTTTGATTTTTTTTCTTTAATTAAATGTATTATTTTCCCAAACATACCAATGCTTATTCGATGAGAGTTTATATCTTTTTTAAATTTATTATTTTTTGAAAAATCAATAATAAAATATTTTTTATTTAATCTTTTTATTTTTTTTAGAACAGCATCTGAAAAATCAGTATCTCCTAAAAATAGTCCAATCATTTTATTTTGAATATGGTGTGCAAATAGGTCTTTTTTTATCTTTTTCTAAAAAATTGACTACTTCTAATACAAGTTCATTCTTTTTAAAATCTTGATCTAGATTAATCAGATTTTGAGTTAAATTCTCATCCTTAAAAATTTCTTTATATGCTTCACTTAGATTCATAATTTCTTTATTTGGAATATTTTTTCTTCTTAAACCTATTAAATTTAATCCTTGTAGTATGCTTCGATTACCATGGGCTATACCATACGGTATGACATCTCTTACAACACCACACATTCCTCCTATCATTGCTGATTTTCCAACTCTAGTGAATTGCTGTACAGCTGAGTTACCTCCAATTATAACATTACTTTCTATATGTGCATGTCCTCCTAAAGGAACATTGTTTGCTAAAATAACATTATCTTCAACTAAACAATCATGCGCTATGTGTGAGGAAACCATAAATAAACAGTTATTTCCTACTTTAGTTAATCCTCCACCACCCTCGGTACCAGGGTTAATAGTTACATATTCTCTAATTTTATTATCATCACCTATTTCAAGATTTGTTTGTTCACCACTAAATTTTAAATCTTGAGGATCATTTCCAATTGATGCAAATGAGTAAATCTTATTGTTTTTTCCAATTTTAGTATACCCCACGATACTTACATGAGATTGAATTACAGAATTTTCTGCTATTTCAACATTGGGACCTATTATAGTGTAAGCACCAATATTAACATTAGTACTGATTTTTGCTTTGGGATCTATAATTGCTGTTTTGTGTATCATTTATTATCCTTTAAAAAATCTCTGATATTTTTTGCTGGATATCCCATCACTTTTGAGTTGTCTGAAATATTTTTTATCACTCCACTACCACCAGCTATTTCTACATTATTTCCAATTGTTAAATGACCAGAAATACCAGCCTGACCACCAATTCGAACATTATTACCAAGGATGGAGCTACCAGCAATTCCTACTTGTCCAGCTATAATTGAATTTTTACCAATTTTAACATTATGAGCAATATGAATTTGATTATCTAAAAATGTATTTTTACCAATTACAGTGTTTGACATAGACCCTCTGTCAATAGTACAGCCACATCCAATCTCAGAATTTTCTCCAATTATAACAATTCCAATATGTGGATATCTTAAATTTTTTTCATTAATAGGAAAAAAACCAAAACCATGTTTGCCAATAACACAATTATCTAAAACTTTAACATTGTTATCAATTAATGTATTTCTTATGATAACATTTGATCCTATTGAGCAATTATCTCCAATTGAAACATTTTGTTCAATAATAGTATTATGACCTATTAAACAGTTAGAACCAAGTGTAACATTATCACCAATTAAAACATTTTTTCCATATTCAACTTTATCTTTATATTTTGTTTCAGTTATATCTCTAGCTGTATAATCAAAATTATCGTTAATTGAACTAGAGTAAAATTTTGATGTAATTTTAGAAGTTGAAACTAAAACGTTCTCTACCACTAATGGTATGCAACTTTTAGGTAATTCTTTCTTTAAAATATCAGTTGTTATACAAAAAGAAGCTTTGGTATTATTTGCAATATTTTTGTATTTTTTAGAATGAAAAAAAGTAATTTCATTTTTTTGTGACGTAAATAAATCTTTGATATCAATTATTTTTTGATCATTGGTAATTTTAAAATTATCAAGATTTATTAATTGTAAAATATCTGAAATTTTAAAAGGGCCATTATTTTTAAAAAAAGGATTAATCATCAAAACCTTTTTACCAAAGCAAATTAACCTGTGTTATCAAGATTTGTTGCTGATTATTTCTTATCGACAATAGTAGCTGACCATTGAGCGTCAGCCATTTTTTTTCCATCAACAAAGGCATCTCCTTTGTACTTCCAAACCCTACCATGTGTTCTGATAGCTTGAATCTTTAATTCTAATTTACAATCAGGTATAACGGGGCTTCTAAATCTTGCTTTTTCTACACCCATTAAAAATACTAATTTATTATCATATGTTTCTTTATCTAAACCATGAGCTGTTAATGCTGCTGCAGCTTGACCAAAAGCTTCAACTATTAAAACACCTGGCATAACAGGATTATCTGGAAAATGACCTTGTACAAAAAAACTATCTTTTTTAACATAAACAATAGCTGTAGCTGAAGACAATTTTTCAATATCATGAAGCTCATCAATTAATAGCATTGGCTCCCTATGAGGAAGTAAATTTGAAATTTGTTTTTTATTAAGGATTTTTTTTGTCATTTATTTAATTTTAAATTCTTTAATCTCTGTGTTTATAATCTTAATGATTTCATCTGTAATATCAAGTTCAGTCTTAGCAGCAACTAAATCTTTTTTTTGTAAAATAATAGATATTTTTTTTTCATTTAAGTAATCAATTAAAATTGGGTTAATTAATTTCAAAAGATTATTCGTATTGTCCAGCTTTAATTTATTAAAATCTGAAACCATTTTATTTCTAATCTTATTATAGTTGATAATTTCATTTTTCAATTTATCTACTTTGTTTTTAAAATCAGTTTCTGATAAAATATTTTTTTGAGAAATTAATTTTACTTCTTTTTCTTGAAATTTTTTTTCCTCTTTTTTTAAAAAATTTGAATTCTTGTTTTTGACATCATTTAGTTGCTTTAGAATTGAGATACCTAAATTAGAAGTTGAAATAACTTTATCCATATTAATGATTGCTATTTTTTGTTCAGAAATAACTGGATTAATAAAAAATAATAATAAAACTAGGAATGATGTAAAAAAAATTTTCACTAGAAAGTGGTGCCAAGATTAAATCTAAAAGATTCTGTTATATCATTTTTACCCTTGGTAATTGCCTCTGATAAAGAAAAATTTAAAGGGCCAATAGGCGTAAAAAAGTCTACAGCAATACCCACTGATGATCTAATTTTACTTTCATCACTCAAAGATGAGCTATAATCTATGCCCCAAACATTTCCTGCATCAAAAAAAATAGAAACATCTGTATTTTGTGAATTTGGTAATATTTGAGAAAGACTTGTTGCTACATTAACGGAAGCTGCATAATTTCCACCAATATAATCAGCACCATCTTTTGGACCAACTTTTCCGGATTCAAATCCTCTAAGCTTACTTTGCGGTAAATACAATCTATCAGAAAGTTTAACATCTTTGCCACTTAAAGAATTTGTAGTTGTACCAAAAAAACCAATAGAAAAAATATTTTCATTTAACCACTCATTGTATAATTTATAATCATAAGCATTTGTTAAAGTATAACTTTCACTAATTAATGGGATATTTTGTGTAAGCCTACTAATATAACCATCTGACGTTTTGTATCTTTGATTTCTTTTGTCATAACTAAAAGTTTGATTAAAAAAAGTATCAAAGTAAGACCCTTCTTGTTTTTTCATACTAGCAGAGGCTGTGCCATCTGTATCTAGTTTTTCGACATAAGAAGAAATTCCTGTATTCCAGAATAGATCATCATAAAATTCAAAACCACTCCCAATAGAAATTCCAGTTTTGTTTGATTTATATCCAAAATTTTTAAGACGATCAGTAATAGTACTTTCTAATGAAGCAATTAATGATCTATTAGAACCTTTATAATTAGGGTTATTTAGTGAAATTAATCCTTTTAAACTTTCTGCACTAAGCATAACATCAGAGGAGAATTCTATACCTCTTCCAAGAAAATTGTTTTCCGATACACCAAAAGCAAGAGTTCCTCCGTTTGTACCAACACCAGCACCTGCCATGATTTCCCCTGTGGGTTTTTCTTCAACAGTAATATTAATTATTTTCTTATTTTCATTCTCTATATCCAAAATTTCTGATTCAACTTTACTGAAAAAATTAAGTGATTTTAAATTATTTAAAGTTCTAGTTTGAAGTAACTCATTAAAAGCATCACCCTCATCAACTAAGAGGTTATTTCGAATTACTTCTTCGCGTGTAATATTGTTACCAAGTATGTTAATTTTTCCAACATAAAACTTTTCTGACTCAGCAATATCAAATGTAAGATTAATTAAATTATTTTCAATACTTTCATTAACTGTAGAATTTAAAAACTCAAATTGTTCATTTAGAACAATTTTATCAATTTCTTTTAAAATCTTATCAATCGAATTTAGAGAATAATTTTCTCCCTTAAGATCTTTGAAAATTTTATCTAATTGTGAAAAATTAGCACGCTCATAGTCAATGGGAAGGTTAAGATCAAATTCATTAAAATAAAATTTTTCACCAGATGAAATATTATAAATTATTTCAAACTCATCATTGCCTAGATAATTGGCAAAAGATGACTCTATTACAACATTATAAAAACCCTTGTTTTTATAAAAATTATCCAATAGTTTTTTGTCGTAATTAATTAAATTTTCATTTAAATATTTTTTACCAGAGAGAAACTTCCAAAATCTGAATTCTTCACTAATAATAATATTTTTTAATGTACTATCTTTAAATTTTTTATCACCAATGAAAGAAATTTTTGAAATTTTAGATTTTTCACCAAGATCAATTTGATATAGAAGATCAATTTTATTTTCTCCTAAATCTTGATAAGAAGATGTAACACTAGAGAAGTAAAAGCCATCATCTTTAAGAAAGTTTAAAATGGTAGTTTCATCTTTTTTAATTGACGCTGAGTTATAAGAAGATCTATTTTTTAAAGATAAAACTTCATATAAAGATTCTTTAGTCTTTTTTTTTTTATTCCCTCAATAAAGACAGTTTGAATTATCGGGTTTTCCAAAACTTCTATGATTAAGTTATCATTTTTAATTTTAACTGAAACGTCTTTAAAAAAACCAGATTTATATAATTTCTTTAAAATTTCGTTTATAGAATTTTCGTCTAAGGTAATGTTGTCTTGAATTTCAGAAAAAACTAATATTGTTTCATTGGAAATTCTTTCATTACCATTAATGATAATTTTTTCATAATTTTTTGAATATGCAGAAAAATTCAAAAAAATAGATAATAAAATAAATTGAATAAAAATCTTAAACATAGCGAGTTTATACACTCATGGTGTCAATTTTTAAACTTACATAATTACTTAAATTGTTAATTTCTTCAATATTTCTTGGTTTTATTGATCTAAATTTCTTGAATTCAGTAGTATTAGAAATTTTTAACAATATATTTGATATATCAGTAAATTTAATTTTATTATTTAAAAAAAGTTTTACTAATTTATCATTTGCGCTAACAATTATAGTCTCAAATAATGAATCTTCATTGCTCAAATTATTAAGAATTTTAATTATTGGAAATCTGATATTATCAATTTTTTTAAGATTTAGATTGTTTAAAGTTTCTATATCGATGTTTTTTGATTTAAGTTTTTTATTAGTATTAAAATAAATAGAATTAAAAATAGGGATTATCATATTTGTATCGTGAACTAAAAGTTTTGATAAACCATTATTAAACTTTACTATTGCGTGTAAATATGACTTTGGATGAGTTAATATTTCAAGTTGACTATAGTCTAAATTAAATATCTTTTTTGCTTCTATAATTTCAAAAACCTTATTCATCATAGTAGCAGAATCGATTGTAATTTTTTTTCCCATCGACCAATTAGGATGTTTTAAAGCATCTTTAATGGAAATATTTTTAAATTTTTTTAACGATAGTTTTCTAAAAGGACCACCAGAGGCAGTTATATAGATTTTTTCAAGATTATCATTTTTATTATTATCTAGTAATGACCAAATAGAAAAGTGTTCAGAATCAACTGGTATAAAAAATGTTTTATACTTATTTAAATCTTTTTTAATCAAATTCCATCCACAAATAATTGATTCTTTGTTTGCAATTGCTATTGTTTTGGTAAATTTAATTATATCTAAGGTGGGTCTTAGTCCTTGGAAACCTGAAATAGCACACATTGTATAATCGATTTTTTTATTTATATCAAAAATTTTATTTAACGAATCAAAATTTTTAAAAACTTTAACTTTAGTATTCTTTAAAAGTTTGGTTGCAATTAAATAAGAATTATAATCAGTAAGAATTATATTTTTAACATTAAAGAACTTGGCTTGTTTTATTAATTTCTTATAGTTTTTATTTGCTGCGAGTAGTTCGATTTTAAAGTTTTTTCTGTCATCTTTAATAATTCTTAATAAAGATGATCCCACAGATCCAGTTGATCCAAAAATTGCAATTTTCTTCATATCAAATAACTATAAACAAAATAATCCCAAGTGGAATTGCAAAAATTATTCCATCTATTCTATCTAAAACACCTCCATGGCCAGGGAGTAAATCACTAGTGTCTTTAACTTTTGCTTTACGTTTTAAGAGTGAAATGAATAAATCTCCTAATTGAGATGTTAAGGATATAATAATTGTTATCAAAAAAAGGCTTAGCAGGTTTTGATCAATTTGACTTTTATAAAAAAAAGGGATCAAAAATAATGAAAAAATTAATGAACCAATAGATCCTGAAATAGTTTTATTGGGACTAATTTTAGTAAGTTTTTTTCCTTTAAATATTTGTCCACAAATAAGCCCTCCTATATCTGACATTATTGCAACCAAGACCGAATATAAGAGATAAATTTTGAAATTAGAATACTCTGACTCTATAGCAAAAATTAAATAAACTAATCCTGATAAATAAAATAATGATAAAGTTTTATAAAAAAATCTTAAAATTCTATCTTTTAAAATATTTTTTTTTAAAATTTTCGATATTAATGCATAGAATTCAATCCATGATATTATCGCAATAATGATTAAAGAAACTATCATTATATAAGAATAAAAAAACATCCCAATTAAAAGAAAAGTAAGAAATATTGAAGTTAAAATTCTTTTTTTAAGGTTTGAGTTCATTAAATTGATCCAAAATTTCTTTTAATATTCTTAAATTTATTTAAAATTTTATTAAAATCTTTACCTTTGAAGTCAGGCCATAATTTTTTTTCAAAAAATATCTCAGTATAAGATAATTGCCAAAGTAAAAAATTGCTTAATCTATGGGTATTCCCTGTTCTTATTAACATATCAGGATCAGGTAAGTGTCTTGTATACAAATTCTGATCAATATTTTTTTCATTTAATTTGATTTTTTTTTGTTTAATTTTCTTTATAGTATTGATTAACTCAACTTTAGAACCATAGTTTAAGGCAATATTAACTTGTAATGATTTTTTATTGATGGTTTTTTTTTCTGATAGTTTTATTAATTTCTGAAGTTTTATTGGTAATTTATTTATTTCTCCAATAAATTTAAGTTTAATATCTTTTTCTATAATCTTATTAATCTTCTTTTTTAAAAAATTTTCTAATAATTTAAACAAGAAAATGATTTCATTTTTTGGCCTTTTCCAATTTTCTGAAGAGAAAGCATAAAGAGTTAAAACCTGAATTTTATTGTGAATGCACTGGTTGATAATTATATCGACAGTATTTAAGCCTGCTCTGTGACCTGCATTTCTGGATTTTTTATGTTTAACGCCCCATCTACCGTTTCCATCCATGATGATGGCAACATGTTTGACTGGGTTCATATTGTCATTATTTCTTTTTCTTTGGCTTCAACTCTAACATCTATAGTTTTAATATGTTCGTCAGTAAATGTTTGTACTAATTTTTCATTAATTTTTTCATCATCTTCACTGATTTCTTTGCCTTTAACTAAACTTTTTAAGTCATCATTAGCTTCTCTTCTAATATTTCTAATTGAAATTTTACACTTTTCACCCATAGATTTAATCAATTTTTTAATCTCAGTTCTTCTCTCTTCATTTAAATCTGGGACAGGTAGCCTAATTAATTGACCGTCAATTTGAGGATTTAAACCTAATTCTGATTTTTTTATAGCCGTATCTACGAGCGGAACATTATTTAGGTCCCAAACTTGGATATTGATTGTTCTAGCATCAGGAGTCGTTATGCTTGAAACTTGGTTTAATGGCATCGCTTGACCATAAACATCAACTTTAACAAGATCTAACATTGAGGCATTTGCCCTTCCAGTTCTTAATGAAGTTAATTCTTTTTGAAAGACCTCAATAGTTTTATCCATTTTCTGACTGTATGTTTTTTCATTAAACATTTATTCACCTATCTTAATTCTAAAAAAATCATTAATCTTTAAGTCAGGTATATTAAGTTCTTTTACAATATCTTGCACTTTCTTTTTAGGCTCCATAACCCAGGCTTGTGTTAACAAAGCATTTTCCTCTTTAAATTTATTCATTTTACCTAAGCTAATTTTTTGTGCAATTTCTTCAGGCTTACCAGAGTTTTTTAACTCTTCTGTAACAAGATCTTGTTCTTTTTGAAGTAGATCTTTATCAATTAAGTCAGAACTTAGCGCCAAAGGATTTGATGCTGCAATATGCATTGAAAGTTGTTTACCAAAAGCTTTAACATTATCACTGCCATCTGAAGTCTTAAGTGAAGCTATAACTGATAATTTAGATAAATTATCTTTAACTACAGTGTGCAAATAATTAAAATTTTTAGAACCTGATTGGTTAAATGTCTTAGCTTTACCAACTGTTATCTTTTCACCCATTTTTGCGATTAATGCTACTAGACTATCTTTAACAGTTTCACCATTTGCCATTTTTGATTTATTAAGTTTTTCTAAATCAGATGAGTTTTTATTATTTAATTCACTTAATTCCTTGGCAAAGGATACAAAGTCATCATTCTTTGCAACAAAATCTGTTTCACAATTAATTTCAATAACAGATATTTTATTTTCATCACCTGAAGTTGCAATAACACCTTCCTTAGCATCTCTTGACATTTTTTTTGAAGCTTTAGAAATTCCTTTAACTCTTAAGATTTCTACTGCTTTATCTAAATCACCACGAGATTCTTTAACTGCCAAATTACAATCTTTAAATCCTGCACCAGTTGCTTCACGTAATTGTTTTACTTTTTCCAAATCACTCATATTAATTCAACTTTTCTTTATCTTTTTTTGAAAATTTAGCATCTAACTTCTCTCTATCGATCTCTTGAATAGTTTTTGAAGAAACTTCTTTTACTTTTGACTCACCGACATCAGGTTTTTCTTCATATTTAGATGGAGCAGCTTTTTTTGCATTTTCAATAGTTTCTTTTACTAAATTACAATATAGATCAATTGCTCTTCTAGCATCATCATTACCTGGAATTGGAAAATCAATTCCATCAGGATTAGAATTACTGTCAAGTATAGCACAAATTGGAATACCTAATTTAGATGCTTCAGCAATAGCTAAAGATTCATAATTAGTATCAATAATGAAAACTAGATCTGGAACTTTTTTCATTTCTGCAATTCCACCTAGTGCTCTTTCTAATTTATCTTTTTTGACACTCATCTTTAATAGTTCTTTTTTAGTAAAGCCTCTATTTTCTGCAACAAGATCTGCCTCATATTTTTCATCTTTTTAATTGATCCTGAGATTGTTCCCCAGTTAGTTAACATTCCACCTAACCATCTATAATTTACAAAATATTGTCCAGTTTCTTTTGCAACTTCAGCAATAGCCTCAGATGCTTGTTTTTTTGTGGATACAAAAAGAATTTTACCGTTATTAGCTATTGTATTATAAACTTTTTCCAAAGCTACATTTGTTAACTCTAGTGTTTGAGTCAAATCAATAATGTGAATTGAATCTCTTTTGCCAAAAATGTATTGTTTCATCTTTGGGTTCCATCTTAAAGTCTTGTGACCTAAGTGTACGCCTGCTTCTAATAGTTGTTGGATAGTTAGACTTGGTATTTTCATATTTATTCCCGGTTAAGCCACCACAGTAATTTCCATTTAAGGACCGGAGGTATAAAACCACAAACTGTGTGCGTGTTAATTTAATTTAAGAGTTATTTACAAATTATTTATATAACAAACAAGTCTTTTTTAATGAATAATAGTGGAAATATCATTGTTTCTGAGGATATTGATAGCTTTCCTATCAATAAGACGCTTATTTTTAAGTTTAAAGCTAATATCATTGTTTTTATCGTTAATATTTATTGTTACCTCAGTTGTACCCTCCTCATCCATTAAATCAGATATTTTATCGATGTCTTTAATTGATTTGATATTAAATACAATTTCATTAACAGGTTTATTAAAGAGATCTTTAAGAGAGGCTATTTTTTGAACATTTATTCTTTTAGATTTATTCTCATCGTTAGAGATGGTTTTAATCAAAGTTATAATTAAAGAACTACCTTCAACTAAAACCTCTCTATTTGTTTCCAAAACATCAGAAAAAATAAAGAGCTCAAAAACACTGGTTAAATCAGTAAACTTAATAACACCATACGAATTACCTTTTGCAGTTTTTCTTTCGGTGATTTTTAAAAGTGTGGCTGCAATGTTTGCATCTTTTATGGTGTCGTCTAGATTAAATTTTGCATAATCAACTATTTTATAGTCATCAAAAATTTCTTTAAATTGATTTAAAGGATGGTCAGATATAAAAAAACCAATCGCTTCGAATTCTCTTGATAATCGATCTTCAAACTTCCAATCTTCGATATTAAGAACTATTTCATTATCTTGTTCTTCATCAGAACCAAAAAGATCAATTTGATTTGTTGCTTTATTTTCATAAATATTTTTTGTCTTTAAAATAAAATTTGGAATTGAATTAAATAATGCTTGTCTATTATTATCTATATTGTCAAAAGCTCCTGCTTTAACTAAACCTTCTAATTGTAGTTTGTTAATATCTTTAGGGTTAACTCTATTTAAAAAATCATTAATAGATTTAAATTCACCATTTTCTTTTCTTTCCTTAATAACATTTGATATTGCCTCATAACCAACACTTTTAATTCCGCCAAGTGCATAATAAAAATTATTTTCATCAAATTGAAAATCTGCAAAACACTTGTTAATATCAGGTCGTATAACTTTAATGTTAATTCTTTTAAGTTCTTCATGAAATTCACCTAATTTATTTTGATTTGATATATCCATTGTCATGGATGCAGCAAAAAATTCTTTAGGATAATATGTTTTTAAAAATGCTGTTTGGTAGGAGATTATAGCATAAGCAGCTGCATGACTTTTGTTAAACCCATATTCAGCAAATGGTTCGATTTTTAAGAATATACTTGCTGCAACATCTTTGCTAATTCCATTTTTAAGAGCACCAGCAATAAATCCTTGCTTCTGTCTTTCTAATTCAGCTCTTTTTTTTTTACCCATAGCTCTTCTTAAAATATCAGCCTCGCCGGCGGTAAAACCTGAGAGTTTTTGTGCAATTTGCATCACCTGTTCTTGATAAATAATAACCCCATATGTAGGTTTTAAAATATCTTCTAGTAACGGATGCAAATAATCAGGTGTTTGTCTTCCATGTTTACAGTCATTATAAACTGGTATGTTACTCATGGGTCCTGGACGATAAAGAGCCACTAGAGCAATGATATCTTCAATATGGTTAGGTTTCATCTGCAATAATGCTTCACGCATACCAGCGCTCTCAACCTGAAATAATCCAACAGTATTACCAGAAGACAAAAGTTCAAAAACTTTTTGATCATCAAAGTCAATATCTTCAATTTTAAAATCTTTAACTTTTTTATTAATCAATTTTTGCGTTCTATTAATTACCGTTAAAGTTTTTAATCCTAAAAAATCAAACTTAATTAAGCCAGCATTTTCTGCTGAGTACATGTCAAATTGCGTAGAAGGTAATAATAAGTCTGCAGATGTATCTTTATATAAAGGCACAACTTCAGTTAATTTTCTATCCGCAATTACAACACCTGCTGCATGAGTTGCTACATTTCTATTCAAGCCTTCTAGCTTCAAGGAGAGATCAGTTAATTTTTTAACACGAGGATCTTCATTAACTAATTTTTGAAGTCTTGGTTCGCTATTAATGCATTCAATTAAGCTTTGGGGTCTAGAAGGATCAAAAGGTATCATTTTTGAAATACTATCAACAAAACCATATGGTAAACCTAATACTCTACCAACATCTCTAATAACCATTCTTGCTTTTAATTTTCCAAATGTAATAATATGGGCAACACTGTCTTTATATTTTGTAGTTAAATATTTAAAAACAAGATCTCTTTTTTCCTCACAAAAATCTATATCAAAGTCAGGCATTGACACACGGTCAGGATTTAAAAATCTTTCAAATATTAAATTAAATTTAATTGGATCAACATCAGTAATAGATAAACACCAAGCAACAAGTGAGCCTGCCCCAGATCCTCTACCTGGTCCTACTGGAATGTCATTACTCTTTGCCCATTTAATATAGTCAGAAACAATCAAAAAATAACTAGGATATTTCATTTCAATTATGATCTTTAACTCATGATCTAGTCTGTCTTTATATTTCAAAAATTTATCATCAGCTTCTAAGTTATTTTCTTCAATTTTAAAAACATTAAGAAATTTTTCTCTTAATCCATCTAATGAGTCTTTTTTAAGTATTTCATCGGCGCTACCTCCTTTTTCAGAACTAATATTTGGAAGCACAGGTTTGGAAAATTGCGGTCTAAAATTACATTTAAATGGTAAGTTGAAGTTATTTTCTAAAGCTTCAGGAAGATCTGAAAATAGTTTTAACATTTCTTCATGCGACTTTAAATAATGCTGGTTGCTATATTTAATTCTATTTTTTTCATTAACATAACTTTTAGAACCAATACAAGTTAACGCATCATGAGCTTCATGCATATCAGGTGTTAAATAATAAACTTCATTAGTAGCAATAATTGGTATTTTAATTTTTAAAGATTGTTCTAAGTTAAATTTTTCAAAGGCAATTTCATTTTGATCACCATGTCTTTGGATTTCTAAATAAAAGTTATCATTAAATTTTGATGATAAGCTCTTATATAATTTCGATATTTCATCAAAACGACCTTTTTCAAATAATTTACCAAATAAACCTTGTATAGTTCCAGAAAGTAAAGACACGCCTTCCGTATCAATTAAAAGTTCCTTAATATCTAAATGAGGATCAGATAAAGCATCATTTTCAAGGTAAGACCTTGAAGAAAGTTCTATAATTCTCTTATATCCATTTTCGTTAAGAGCAATCAAGGGTAATAACCCTGTTGTGTCTTCAAATTTAAAGTAAATTTGAGTGCCAATAATTGGCTGCGTTCCAACTTTAGAAATATTTTCAGCGAACTCTAATGCACCACATAAATTGGATGTATCAGATAGACCCAAACAAGATATTTTTTTTTCTTTGCAAAAATCTTTTAAATTATCAATTTTAATAGCACCTTCACAAATTGAATACTGTGTGTGAATTTTTAAGTGATTAAAGTTTTGACTATTTAGTTCTAACATTGATAGTTTTTATATTACCATCAATCATTTCTAGTTTGCAATCAGCCATATTGGCAAAAAATCTATTGTGAGTTGCATAGATTATTACTCTGTTTTTATTTTTCAAATTATACAAAACATTAAAAACCTCTTTGGCGGTAGTATGATCTAAACTGCCAGTAGGCTCATCTGCTAATATAATTTCAGGCTCATTAATAAGTGCTCTAGCCATTGCAATTCTTTGCATTTCACCCCCTGATAATTCAGAAGGAAAATGCGTCTCACGTGATGAAAGACCCATTGTTTTTATAATTTTTTTTGCTCGATAAATTGAATTTTTTTTGTCATTGATTAAAGCTAAACCAGCTAAATAGACATTCTCTAACGCAGTAAAATCTGGAAGTAAATTATTTTGTTGATAAATAATACCAATTTTACTTGATCTGATTTTATCATTTTTTGAATTATTGTTAAAGTTTACTTGTACACCGCCAATTGACAATGAGCCGGTAGTAGGTTTATCTATCATCGATAAAACATTTAATAATGTAGATTTTCCTGATCCAGATGGACCAACTAGTGAATAAATCTTACCATTTGTAAAAGAATAATTAATTTTTTTTAAAACATTTATTTTTCGATTGATAGAAAAAGATTTTGATATGTTCTTTAGTGATATTAAATTATTCATACTTAAGTCCTTTAACTGGGTCTAATTTTGAAGCTTTTATTGCAGGAAAAATTGAAACAATGATTGTTATAAAGATTGAACAAAGAGAAATAATAAAAATTGAGGTTGGGTTTATTTCAGAAGGCATTGTGCTTAAAAAATAAATTTCTTCAGGAAACAAACTAATATTAAATGTACTGCTTAAAAACTCTCTCAAGTTTTCTATATATAAAGAGAATATTACACCTAAAAAAATTCCAAAGAATGTTGCTGTAGTTCCAATAATAACTCCAACAAGAAAAAATATCTTAACAATGGATTTATTTAAGACACCGATGGACTTTAGTATAGCTATATCTCTTGTTTTATTTTTAACCAGAATTGTAAGCCCAGAAATAATATTAAAAGCAGCCACTATAATAATTAAAGATAAGATTATAAACATTACATTTCTTTCAACCTTTAATGCTGAAAACAATGAACCATTCATATCAGCCCAACTATAAACAAATTCATTTTTGAATATTTTTTGAATTTTATTTTTTTCTTCTTCAATATTAGATGGTTTATTCAAGTAAATTTCTAGGTTACGCTTTTCTTTTTTAAGATTAAAAAAGTTTTCCAGCGTGTTTAAATTTATGAAGGCTATGTTGGCATCAAAATCAGCTAAACCACTATCAAAGATTGAACTAATAATAAAAGTTTCTTGTCTAGGTAGGCTTCCTATAATCGTTTCTATGCCTACTGGAGACATAATTGATACTTTATCACCCACACCAAGATCTAAATTAAAACTTAATTCTTTACCTATTGATATCGAATTCTTTGATAATTGGTTTGATTTACCAATTAAGTTTCCTTTTTTTACAACATCAAGTTTTAGAAAGTTTTCACTGCTGTAACCTCTTAAAATTAGGCCTTTAGTGTAGTCTTTGCTAATGACAATTGCCTCACCAGTATTACTAAGTATTAATTCTTCTGAAATTAATTTTAAATTTTCATTATCTAATTGTTCTAGACTAATAGGACTCTCATATGGCTTAACGGTAACATGAGCATTAAATCCTACAATCTTATTAATTAACTCGGTTCTAAAGCCATTCATAACAGACATCACAATAATTAACACTGCAACTCCTAAGCTAATTCCAATAAATGAAAAAATAGAAATTATATTTAAAAAACCATCTTTTTTTCTGGTTTTTAGATATCTAAGTGTAATTTCTTTTTCTAATACAGAAATCAATTTTTTAATTTTTGTTCAGTTAAAATTTGAGTTATTTGATCTATGGTTAAACTTTTAGGATCTTTTCCAATTTCTTTAAACTCTAATAAATCACCATCTGATTTTTTTCCTAAAATTACTTGATAAGGTACACCTATCAAATTAAATTTTTTAATTTTTGATGAAAGATTTTCATCCATATCATCAATAATTGCGTCAATATTTTTACTTTCAAAATGTTTAAAAAGTTTATTTGCTTTGTCTAATGCCGATGTGTCATTTTTATTAATCATTGGTATTATGGCAAGCTCATATGGTGCCACAGAGAATGGCCATTTCATTATTTCTTCTTTTTCATCATATTTTGCTTCTATAATTGCACCAACTAGTCTTGATACACCAATTCCATACGATCCCATTTTAACAAAATCTTTTTTACCACCCGGAAGATCTACAGTTGCATTTAAAGCTTTTGAGTACTTGTCTCCAAAATAAAAAATGTGACCTACTTCTATACCTTTTGTAATAAGTCTATTTTCTTCTGAAACTTTTTCTTCAAATTCATCTTTATTAAATTTTTCATCAGCTACAGCGTAATATTGTTCATATTTTTTTCTTAGGTCTTGTAAAGATTGTCTATCCATTACAGATTTCTCACTGTCTAAATCAAAAACTCTTTTATCAGTAAAAATTTTACTTTCACCAGTGTCTGCTAAAATAATAAATTCATGAGAAAGGTTTCCACCAATTGGTCCCGTATTAGCTGCCATTGGTATTGCTGAAAGTTCCAATCTTTTAAATGTTTTTAAATATGAAAAAAAGAATTTATCATATGAGAAAGCAGCATCTTCATCATTTACATCAAACGAATATGCATCCTTCATATAAAATTCTCTACCTCTCATAATTCCAAATCTCGGTCTAACTTCGTCTCTAAATTTCCATTGTATGTGGTACAGTAATTGAGGTAATGATTTATAAGATTTAACACTTGATCTAAATATATCGGTAACCAGCTCTTCATTTGTTGGTCCATAAAGCATCTCTCTACCTTGTCTATCTTTAATACGAAGCATTTCATCTCCATAATCATCATAACGACCACTTTCTTTCCAAATATCACTAGGTTGGATAGTTGGCATAAGTATTTCTTGAGCACCAATTTTGTTCTGTTCTTCTCTAACTATTTGTTCAATTTTTTTCATCACTTTAAAACCTAAAGGAAGCCATGAATAAATACCCGCAGAAGATTGCTTAATCATACCAACTCTTAGCATTAACTGGTGTGATTTAATTTTTGCTTCTGATGGGTTGTTTTTTAATATTGGTATGAATGATTTTGAAATGTACATTTTTAGCTAATTATATATCTTAAATTTAAATATTCATATTTTATCAATAAATAAATTATCACGAAAATAACAGTTGTAATACCAGTACAATAAATGAATTTTTTTAACATTTTAGGATTTTCTGGAGAACCAGCGTCTTCACCTTCAATTTTGACAGATTTTAGTCTATTTACATCAATTGGAAGGATCGTGAAAAAAACTATCCACCAAATTATAATGTAGATTATAGCAAGACCTGTTGCGCTCATCTAGATTCTTACTAGATTGATATTTATAAATGGTCTTTTACCAGTCAATTCTTTGGCACATTTTCTACATGTAATTTTTAATGCATCAATTAAATTATATTCTTGTTTTTTGCTTTTTATAGAAAAGGTTCTAGTTGTTTTTTCTATTGCCTCTTCTAATTCATAGATGAATTCATCAGCATCATAAACAGGCAACCCTCTAAAGGTTAATACAGGTCTTTTATGAATATTACCCTTTGCAGTAATTAAAATAGTAACCTCCATATATCCATTAGCAGCTATATTTTTTCTATCTTTAATTGATTGAGCATCTTCTTCGACACTCATATTCCCATCTAAATAAAGTCTACCACTTGGAGCTTTATCAAAAACATGCGGTTTACCTGGAGCTAATTTTACAATATCACCGTTTTCTACTTGAACCGGGTGTGGAACTTTCATTTCGTGTGCGAATTTCATATGTTCAATCATGTGTCTGTGTTCTCCATGAACAGGGACTGCACATTGAGGTTTAACCCAATCATACATTTCTCTTAGATCATCTCTATTTGGGTGGCCAGAAACATGAACAAATTCACTTTCCTCTGATATAACTTCAATACCATCCCTAACTAATTGATTTTGTAATTTGTATAATTTTTTTTCATTACCTGGAATAATTTTAGATGAAAAAATAACAGCATCATCTTTCTCGATAAATACATCTGGATGAGTATAGCTTGAAATTCTCATTAGTGCTGCCATAGGCTCACCCTGACTACCAGTACAAAGGTAAATTATTTTTTCCCTAGCAATTTTTTTTGCTTCACGTGCATCTATAGGTTCAATAACATTTTTTAAATAACCACATTGTCTTGCGGCTTTAAATATTCTATGCATAGATCTTCCTACTAAGGATATTTGTCTACCGGTTTTTTCTGCACAATAAAAAGCTGTTTCCATACGTGCAACATTTGATGCAAAAGAAGCCATAACAATTCTTTTTTTAAGGCTACCCATAATATTTAATAAACTTTTTCTAACATCTAGCTCTGAACCAGCTTTTCCCATACTAAATACATTTGTTGAATCACAAACCATAGCAAGGACACCTTCTTTACCAATTTCTTTAAGTCTGTCAGAATTAATTTTTTCACCAATCAATGGTTCTGGGTCAATTTTCCAATCTCCTGTATGTAGTATTACACCTGCTGGAGTTTCAATTCTAAGACCATTAGGTTCAAGAATTGAGTGAGTTAATGTGATGTACTCTATTTTAAAAGGATCTAAATCTACCGTTCCATTTAATTGAACTATTTTTAAATAATTAGTTGCATCAATGTTCTTTTCTTTAAGTTTTTCTTTTATTAAAACTGCAGTAAATGGAGTTGCAAAAATTTTGCATTTTAATTGAGGCCAAAGATGTGCAATTGCCCCTATATGATCTTCATGTGCATGAGTTAAAATAATTCCTAAAAGATCTTCTTTTTTATCAACTATAAATCCAGGATCTGGGTAAATAAGATCAATTCCCGGTAAGGTATCATCAGCAAATGTAACCCCTATATCAACCATGATCCATTTATGTTCACCTGGTTTTCCATAGGCAAACAAGTTCATATTCATGCCAATTTCTCCAGACCCTCCTAAAGGGCAAAATAATAGTTCATCTTTCATATTTATTTAATTAAAGTGGTGGCTCTGATTAGGCCATTAATTGTAATATCTTTATTTAATGTAACTTTCGTTTTTGTTGAATTTTTAAATAACTTGGAAAATCCTCCAGTAATAATTATTTTAAAGGACATCTTGGTCTCTTTCTTAATTAAATTAACAATATTGTCAATTAAACCCTCATAACCCCAAAAAAAACCAGCTCTTACTGCACTAATAGTATTTAAACCAACGACTTTATTTGTTTTTTTTAAACTAATCTTTGGGATTTGCGTTGCCTTATCAGTCAACGTATCAAGTGAAAGCTTAACTCCAGGTGCAATAACACCACCATGATAGGTGTTTTTAATCAAAACATCAAATGTTGTAGCGGTCCCAAAATCTAAAATTATAAAATTATCCTTGTTATTAATAACGCTAATAGCGTTTGCCAATCTATCTGAACCAATTTGTTTATAGTTAACTTTAATCTTAACTAATTTGTTTAACTTAAGTTTCTTAAGCTCGTGACACTTAATTCTATAAGTTTTATTAAAAAAGTTTTTAATTTTATTAAATGATTTTGGTACAACGCTGCAAAATAGACATTTATTAATTGATTTGTCTTTTAAACCTAGACCAAATAAAGATTTATTAAGTAGAGAGTGACTTATTTTTTTTGTTGATAAAGTAACTCTTTTAATAATGATATTTTTAGAGTTTACCAAACAAATTTTAGTTTCTGTGTTTCCTATATCACCAACAATAATCATTTTAAATTTCTATCTAAGTTTTTTATATTAAATTTATGAAACATTGGAATAAAAGTTTCGTAAATTTTTTTTAGCTTTAAAGCAGCATTATTAGGGGTAATTTTGATACCAGTTAGGTCAAAAAGATTTGTAGTTAAATAATCTTTTATAGTTGGACTCTTAATCAAATTTATACCCACTCCAATAATAATAAATTTTTTACCAGATTTGATTAATATCTCCTGCAAGATACCTGAAATTTTCATTTTTTTTATCAACAAATCATTTGGTTTTTTAATTGTAATTTTACCATTATAAAAATTTGATAATAATTTTTTAATTAAAAGACAGTTAACTTTTGTCAAATCTTTCAATGATAATTGAACTTTGTTAATTTGAAAAAAAATACTAATAAATAAATTTCCCTTAAAAGAAGTCCATTTTTTTCCATATTGACCCCTTCCCTTTTTTTGTCTATCAGCAATTACAATTCCTGATTTGTTATTGGTATTTTTAATTATTTGTATAGCTAGATCGTTTGTACTATTTACAATTTTAAAATTGAATTTTTTTAATTTCATTAAATAATATTAATTCTAGATACAATTTCCACCAATTTGCTTGGAAAAATAAAGTATAAGAGAATTAATAATGTTGAAAAAGTTAATGATCCTTTTAACCAAATATTATGATCAGTGTCGTAACCTTCCTTTTCTTTATCAAAGTAAATAACCTTGATTATTTTTAGATAATAAAAAGCAGCTATTACTGTTGATAAGAGACCTACAATGGCCAAGAAGTACATTGACTGCTCTATAACAGCCTTAAAAATATAGAATTTTGCAAAAAAGCCAGCTAATGGAGGAATTCCTGCCAATGAAAAAAGGATAGCTAGTAACGATAAGGATAAAATTGGATGTTTTTTTGATAATCCTGATAAATCACCAATAGTCTCGTAGTACACATCATTTCTCTTCAACATCAATAGACAGCTAAAAAAAGCAAGATTCATAACCAGGTATATCGACATGTATACAACAGAGCTTTGAATACCTTCGTTAGAACCAGTAGACAAACCAGCTAATGCATAACCCATATGGCCAATTGAACTATATGCAATCAACCTTTTGAGATTATTTTGACCAATTGCAGCAATTGCTCCAAAGATCATAGACGCAATTGATAAAAAAATTAATATAGGTTGCCATTGATCGATCATATTAACGAAAGGAACATATAAAAATCTTATGAATACAGTGAGTGCAGCAACTTTTGGCACAATTGCAAAAAATAATGTGACAGCAGTCGGAGAGCCTTCATATACATCTGGTGCCCACATGTGAAATGGTACAGCTGATATCTTAAATGCTAGACCAACAAGTATAAAAACAATTCCGAAAGTTAAACCGTAATGTGAAGAGTTCATTGCATCACCAATAACATTAAAATTAGTTGATCCTGAAAACCCATAAACTAAAGAACATCCATATAGCAATAATCCTGATGATAAAGCACTTAAAACAAAATATTTTAGCCCAGATTCAGATGACTTTAATTGATCTCGATTAAATGAAGCCAAAACATACAAAGCTAAAGACTGTAACTCAAGACCTATATAAAAAACCATGAGATCATTTGAACTGATCATTACCATCATACCTAAAATTGAAGAAAGAACTAAAACTGGATATTCTATTAAGAAAATTTTACATATTTTCAAATATCTTGTTGAAATTGATAAAACAAAAGCACCTCCTAAAATTGTAAGGATCTTCATAAAAGATGAGAGATTATCTATAATGTAACCATTATTAAATAATGAAACATTTTTATCTAATGGATTATTAAAAATTAAAATACCGGTAATCAACAAAGAACCCACTGCAAGATTATGGACAATATTAGAACTATTTTTTTTGTACACACCGAGAAGTAATAAAAACATTATAGACAAAGAAATAAAAACCTCAGGTAATATAAAGTTTAAGTTATCCATTAATTTTGTACCTCAGTTATATTCATATTTAAGTTAAAATTGTACATCTCTATTAAATGTTTTACTGAAATTTCAGTTGTACTAAGGAGTGGTTCTGGATAAAATCCAAAAAATATAACTGGTATTGCTAAACACCATAAAATTAATTTTTCTGAATTATCAAGGTCAGGTATTTTTAAGAGTTCTTTATTTTTAACTTCTCCAAATACAACTCTTCTATATAGCCATAACATGTATGCGGCTCCAAAAATAACTCCTAAACTTGCTATAACTGCCACTAAAAAGTTATCCTTAAATGCGCCCATTAATACTAAAAATTCACCTATAAAACCACTAGTACCAGGTAAGCCTAATGCAGCTAAAGTGAAAAGCATAAATAATATTGAATATTTTGGCATAATTGAAACTAAGCCACCATAAGTTGCTATTAACCTAGAGTGCATTCGGTCATAAACAACTCCAACACATAAAAACAATGCTGCTGAAACCAAGCCATGACTTATCATTTGAACTATACTTCCTTCAATTCCTTGTTGGGTAATTGTAAAAATACCCAATGTAACAAAACCCATATGTGCAACTGAAGAATATGCTATTAACTTTTTCATATCTTCTTGCATCAATGCAACTAGAGACGTGTACACAATTGCAATTAAACTTAAAGTGTAAACTAGTGGTGTAAACAATTCGGAAGCTACTGGAAATAAACCTAAAGAAAACCTAATAAAACCATAACCAGCCATTTTAAGTAATATAGCTGCAAGTAAAACAGAGCCAGCAGTTGGAGCTTCAACGTGTGCATCAGGCAACCAAGTGTGTACAGGCCACATTGGTGTTTTGACAGCAAAAGAACTAAAGAATGCTAACCATAGTAAATTTTGATATTTGCTGTCTATACCAAGATCATAAAGCTGAGTTATATCTGTGGTTCCTGATATCCAGTAGATCGAAATTATAGCAATTAACATTAAAACAGAACCCAGCAAAGTGTATAAGAAAAATTTAAATGCTGAATATACTCTTCTGGTTCCACCCCATATTCCAATTATTAAAAACATAGGTATCAACCCAGCTTCAAAAAATAAATAAAATATAACAAGGTCAAGGGAACAGAAAACTCCGATCATTAAACTTTCCATTACTAAGATAGCAATTAAAAAATCTCTTAGTCTGTCTTTAATTGTATTGTTTACTGAGATTATGCAAAGTGGAGTTATCAGTGAAGTTAGAATAATAAATAAAATCGATATTCCATCAATACCTACTTTGTAATTAATAAATCCTTTTAACCATTCTCTATCTTCGACAAATTGAAAATTAGATGTAGTTGGATCGAACTGATACCAAAGATATATAGAAATCAAAAAGTTAACAAATGAAGTAAATAAAGCAACATATTTACCTGTATTAGAATTTTTATCTTTTGAAAATAATAAAAATAAAGACCCAATTATAGGTAGTAAAATTAAAGATGATAAAATTGGAAAGTTCATTATTTCAAAATCAAAAATGTTAATAATGCAGAAAATCCTAATAATATCATAAACGCATACTGATAAATAAATCCACTTTGAAATTTACTTGCTTTTATTGATAAACTCTTAATTAATGAAGAAACTCCGTCAGGTCCAAATTTATCAATAATTTTAACATCAACTATCTTCCAAAAAAATAGACCTAATTTTTTTGAAAATTTAATGAATAAAACATTATAAAGTTCGTCAAAATACCATTTATTTATTAAAAAATTATGTAATGGCTTATTAGATTCAGCAATTTGATGTGTAACATTTTTATTTTTTACAAATAAATAATAAGCAATTGGAATAGAGGTTAATACAAGTGCTGGTGTCATTAAAAGAAACCATAGTGGAGGGTGTTTCGTGCTTAATGGATTTAAAAATTTAATTGAATCACCCCAAAAACTATTTTCACCACTATGACCAATAAATAAATCTTTAAATAAGAAACCAGCAAAGATAGCTCCAATAGCAAGTATAAATAAAGGTAAAAGCATTACCAATGGAGATTCGTGTATTTCATTAATATTCGTTTTTTTATTATTATAGTCTCCATGAAATGTTTTAAAAATTAACCTCCAGGAATAAATTGACGTTAAAACTGCAGTCAAAATTCCTATTCCTGCTGCATAATATCCAGTTGTATTTCCCTTGAGATACGCAAATTCTATAATTGCATCTTTAGAATAAAAACCAGATAAAAATGGAAACCCAGTAAGAGCCAATGTTCCTATAATCATAAATACATAAGTGTATGGAAGTTTTTTATAAACACCTCCCATTTGGTTAATATTTTGCTCATCATTAAATGAGTGAATTACAGAGCCTGATCCTAAAAAAAGTAAAGCTTTAAAAAAGGCATGAGTAAATAAATGAAACATTGCAACATTATAAGCACCCACTCCTGCAGCAAAAAACATATAGCCTAGTTGACTGCAAGTTGAATAAGCGATTATTTTTTTAATATCAGTTTGTACTAAAGCTACTGTTGCTGCAAAAAAAGCAGTAGTCATTCCAACAATTGTAATTATATTGAGTGTAAGAGGTGAATATTCAAAAATTGGAGAGCATCTTACAACTAAAAAAACGCCAGCAGTAACCATTGTGGCTGCATGAATTAAAGCTGAAACAGGTGTGGGGCCTTCCATTGCATCTGGTAACCAAGTGTGTAAGAAAATTTGTGCTGATTTACCCATGGCCCCTATAAATAAAAGAATACAAATTAAATCAATTGCTCCAACATTAATTTCTAAAAATAAAAGTTTTTTTTCAACAATTTGTGGGATTTGATTAAAAACTTCTGCATAGTTTACGGTGCCAAATAAATAAAAAATTAAAAAAATTCCTAAGGCAAAACCAAAATCTCCTACTCTATTTACTACAAAAGCTTTTATAGCAGCGGCATTAGCTGTTTCTTTCTTAAACCAAAAGCCAATCAAGAAATAAGAGCAAAGACCCACCCCTTCCCATCCAAAAAATAACTGAAGGAAATTGTCAGCGGTAACTAATGCTAACATTGAAAAAGTAAAAAGAGATAAATAAGCCATGAATCTTGGCTTATGTGGATCGTGAGACATATAACCAATTGAGTAAATGTGCACTAATGCTGAAACTAAAGTTACAACAACGAGCATAATTGAGGATAAAGCGTCGACTTTAATAGACCAATTAACATCTAAGGTTCCAGAGTTAATCCAAGTTGCTACAACTACATTGTTTTCATATCCGTTAACAATTACTTGATAGAATAATACAATTGAGAGAAGTGCTGAAATTGATACAAAAAGACTAGTTACAATCTCTGAATTTCTATCACCCAAATATTTACCAAAGAAACCAGAAGTTATTGAAGCTAATAAGGGAAGAAATAATAATACAATCTCCATATTATCCCTTCAAACTATTTATTTCTTCAACTCTAATTGTTGAAGAGTTTCGATAATAAACAACTATTATTGCTAAACCTATGGCTGCTTCTGCAGCAGCTACTGTTAATATAAAGAGAGTAAAAATTTGTCCAGTAATATCATTCAAGAAAATAGAGAAAGCGACTAAATTAATATTTACCGCTAAAAGAATAAGTTCAATACTCATTAATATTACTATAATGTTTTTTCTATTTAAAAATAATCCAACTACGCCAATAGTAAAAATTATTGCTGCTAATGTAAGATAATGACCTAAACCTATATCATTCATCAGATTTAACTCCTTTATTACTCTCAACATCAATTAATTCAACACCATCAGATCTTTCACGAGATATCTGACTAAAATAACTTTGTCTTTTAACACCGGGTCTTTGCCTGAATGTAAGGACAATAGCACCAATCATTGCAACTAATAAAATCATTCCACTTAATTGAAAAACATGAATATAGTCTGTATATAAAACGTATCCGATTGAATGAGTATTAGTTATATCTTTATCAATTGTTAAAGACATAGCTGAAACAAGATCAGGTTTATATTTCCATCCACCAATTACTATTATTAATTCAAAAAATATTAACAAGCTAACTATTATTCCTATAGGAATATGTTTTGAACTTTTCTCTGCACTGAACCATTGATTTTTCTGTTGGGCTACATTAAGCATCATAACTACAAATAAAAATAAGACAGCAACAGCTCCCACATAAATAATCAACATAATCATTCCTAAAAATTCAGCACCAATCATTATGAATAGGCATGAAATACTTATGAAGTCTAAAATTAAAAAAAAAACTGAATGAACAGTATTTTTTGATACTGTTACCATTATAGCAGAAACGATTGCTATAAATGAAAAAGTATAAAAAAATATTGCGTGGGCTAACATAATTATCTATGAGAGTTATCTGCTTTAATATTAGCTGCTAAAATATTTTCCCATCTATCACCATTATCAAGTAATTTATCTTTATTATAATAAAGTTCTTCTCTAGTTTCTGTTGAGAATTCAAAATTAGGCCCTTGTACGATAGCATCCACTGGGCATGACTCTTCACAAAGACCACAGTAAATACACTTCATCATATCAATATCATACCTAGTAGTTTTTCTACTGCCATCAGCTCTTTCTGAGGATTCAATTGTTATTGCTTGAGCTGGGCAAACAGCTTCACATAATTTACATGCAATACATCTTTCTTCACCGTTAGGGTATCTTCTTAAGGCATGTTCCCCTCTAAATCTTGGACTTATTTTTCCCTTTTCAAAAGGATAATTTATAGTTTTTTTAGATTTAAATATTTCTTTGATAGCAATGTTTAGGCCACCTAAAAAATCTAATAAAAAAATTGTTTTAAATATTCTTGAAATTTTCATAATTAATTCACTGGTAATAGGTTGAAGTGGAACAAATAGCTAGCTGTTAGAACTACCCATGTTAATGATATTGGTAAAAATATTTTCCATCCAAGTCTCATTAATTGATCATATCTATATCTTGGAACGATAGCTTTAACCAAAGCAAACAAAATAAATAAGAACAATATTTTAAATATCATCCAAATTACACCTGGTATTAAGTTAAATGGATAAAGATCTATAGGTGATAACCACCCACCTAAAAAAAGTATAGCACCCATAGCACACATCAAAAGAATATTTGCATATTCACCAAGCCAAAACATTGCATACATCATGCCCGAATATTCTGTTTGATAACCTGCAACAAGTTCTGCTTCTGCTTCTGGTAAATCAAATGGTGGTCTATTAGTCTCCGCTAAAGCAGAAATAAAGAAAATAACAAACATTGGAAATAATGGAATTACAAACCATAAATTTTCCTGAGCAATAACTATGTCGTTCAAATTTAAAGAACCAACACAAAGCAAAACATTAATAATAATAACTCCAATCGATACTTCGTAGGAAACCATTTGCGCAGCAGATCTAATAGCACCTAAAAAAGGATATTTTGAATTTGAGGCCCAACCTCCCATAATAATTCCATAAACACCTAAAGACGAAACTGCAAATAAATAAAGGATACCAACATTTATATCTGCTAACACTTGAGTTGCACTGAAGGGAATTACAGCCCATGAAATTAATGCCAAAGTCATAGTAACAATTGGTGCTAATATAAAGATTACTTTATTTGAGCTTGAGGGAATTATAACTTCTTTAAAAATATATTTTAATGCATCAGCTAAAGACTGAAGTAAACCAAAGGGTCCAACAACATTAGGTCCTTGTCTTTTTTGCACAAATGCCCAAATACGTCGGTCAAGCCATACAATCATAGCCACAGAAACTAAAACAGGAACAAGTAAAAATAAAATTTTATAAGTTTGTGAAAAAATTATATTAAGATATTCCATAAATTAGCCTTCTGTACCTGTAGATTTTAAATCTATCTTTAAATTTCTACATTCAGACATTGTTTTTGAGGCCCTAGCTATTACGTTTGAATAATAATAATCACTATCTATTTTTATTACTTCATTTTGAAAAATTAATTCTTTAATAATTGATGACTTTAAAGAAGTGTTTTTTTCAATATGTAAATTTATTTGGTTAATTAAACTGCTATCTAATTCATCTTTATCATTAAATAGTTTTCTATGATTCATTGATTCTGCAAGTTCATTTATTATTAGCCAGTCCTCTTTTGCAAGTTCGGGTGGGTAAGATGCTTTATAAGCTTTTTGAAGTCTTCCTTCTAAATTTGTAAAGTAGCCATTTTGTTCTGTGTAGGCAGCACCAGGCAAAATAATGTCTGCCATTTCTGCTCCTTTATCACCATGAGAGCCTTGATAAATAATAAACTCATTTTTTTTTTCAAAATTGATAGTGTCTAAACCTAAAAGATAAACAATTTCAAATTTGTGAGCTTCCAAGTCTTTCAAAACTTCATTGTCGCCATTAGTTGTTTTATATACCCCAAGATCAAATGCTCCTACTGTAGATGCGTTTTCAGAAATAACATTTAAAGCATTCCAATCAATAGAAAGTTTATTATTTTCTTCTAAAAATTGTTTGATTGATTCAAAAATATATTTTGATGATTTACTTTTTAATGCAGATTGACCCATTATAACCATAGGTTTCTTTGCTTGTTTAATTAAATTAGACACCTCATGTTTACCTTCTATAATTTTTTTAACAGTTTCAGTATTTCCATCTAGAGACTGATACGGGAATGTTAGATCACCCATTTCATTTAGAGCAATAATTTTAGTTTTATTTTGAAGATAGGATTTTCTAATTCGGGCATTTAAAATTGTTGCTTCAAATCTAGGATTTGTCCCTAAAAGGAAAATAAAATCAGCTTCTTCAATTCCATTGATTGATGAATTAAATAAATAATTTTCTCTTTTTTCTGGGTTTAAATAAATGTGATTATCCCTAGACTCTATATTTTGAGAACCTAATGTTTTATTAAAAAATTCTTTAAATATATAGAGTGTTTCCATGTTGATTAAGTCACCAGTTAACCCACAAATTTTTTCTTTATCAGTATTTTTAAATTTTGACTTAATTATATTAAAAACTTCAGACCATGATGCTTTTTCAAATTTTCCATTATATTTAATGTAAGGTGTGTCTAGTCTTTGGTTTAATAGACCGTCACATGCATGTCTTGTTTTGTCAGAAATCCATTCCTCATTGATATCTTCGTTTATTCTTGGCAATATTCTTTTTACTTCCCATCCATAAGTATCAACCCTTATATTGGATCCAATAGCATCCATGACATCAATAGATTCTGTTTTTTTTAACTCCCAAGGTCTTGCCTCAAAAACATAAGGTTTAGATGTTAAAGCTCCAACTGGACATAAATCAACAACATTTGCTGATAATTCTGATTGCATCGATTGCTCAAGGTATGTAGTTATTTGCATATCTTCACCACGTCCTATGGCACCTATTTCTGGTACACCTGCAACTTCCGTAGCAAACCTAACACATCTAGTACAATGGATACATCTAGTCATTTGAGTTTTAATTAAAGGACCCATATTTTTTTCAGGAACTTGTCTTTTATTTTCTTTAAATCTAGATTTATCTACTCCATAAAACATTGATTGATCTTGAAGATCGCATTCACCACCTTGATCACATACAGGGCAATCTAATGGATGATTTGCAAGTAAAAATTCCATTACACCTTTTCTTGCTTTTTCAACAAACTCAGTATTTGTTTTAATATTCATGCCTTCGGCAGCAGGCATTGCACATGATGCAACTGGTTTTGGAGATTTTTCCATTTCAACTAAGCACATTCTACAATTTCCAGCAATTGAAAGCTTTTCATGATAACAAAATCTTGGAATTTCAACTCCAGCTTTTTCACAAGCTTGTAAGACTGTTAAGCCATCTTCAACTTCAACTTCAATATTATTAACTTTTAATTTAGGCATTTTTTTTATCCAATAAATGTTGATCAACTAAATACGGAATTTCATTAAGTTTTTTTATCGTTGGTTCAATATTGTTCCTTTTTTCAATTTCTTTTCTAAAGTGTCTTAATAAACCTTGAACTGGCCATGAAGACCCTTCACCAAAAGCACAAATGGTATGACCAGCAATTTGATTTGTAACATCTCCAAGCATTTCAACTTCATCTTTTGATGCCTCACCTTTAGCCATTCTTTCTAACATTCTCCACATCCATCCAGAACCTTCTCTGCACGGTGTGCACTGTCCGCAACTTTCATGTTTGTAAAATCTGGCAATTCTTGCCATACACTTAATAATATCCTGGTCATTATTTATAACAACAATACCTGCGGTTCCTAAACCACTTTTTTCTGCGACAAGTGAATCAAAATCCATCGTTAAAGTTTCACATGTTTTTTTGGGTATAATGGGCATAGAAGATCCACCTGGTATTACAGCTTGTAAATTTTCCCATCCACCAACTACTCCTCCTGCATGTACTTCAATTAATTCTTTAAGAGATACGCTCATTTCTTCTTCAACGTTACAAGGTTTATTAACATTTCCAGATATACAAAATATTTTAGTTCCTGTATTTTTTGCTTTACCTAGTGAAGCGAACCATTTACCACCTTTTCTCAAAATCGTTGGAACAACAGCTATAGTTTCCACGTTATTAATTATTGTTGGACATCCATATAATCCTATTAATGCTGGAAAAGGAGGTTTTAATCTTGGCTGACCTTTTTTACCCTCAATACTTTCTAGAAGTGCAGTTTCTTCACCACATATATAAGCACCTGCTCCATAGTGAATATAAATATCTAAATCCCAACCAGTGCCAGAAGCATTTTTACCTATTAGTTTTTTTTCATATGCTTCATCAATTGCCTTTTGTAGTTTTTGTCCATCTATAAAATATTCACCACGTATATAAATATAGCAAACATGAGCCTGAACTGCGTAGGCAGCAATCAAACATCCTTCAATTAATTTATGAGGTTCAAACCTTAAAATATCACGATCCTTACAGGTGCCTGGCTCAGATTCATCACCATTTATAACTAGATAGTGAGGTCTAGAACCAAGCTCTTTAGGGGCAAAAGACCATTTAAGTCCTGTAGGAAATCCAGCCCCACCTCTTCCTCTTAATTCCGATGATTTAACTTCATCTATAATCCATTCTCTACCTTTTTTTATCATTTGAGCAGTATCTACCCAATCACCTCTATTTTTCGAAGACTCTACATCAGAACCATTGTCGTTATAAAGGTTTTGAAATATTCTATCTTTATCTTTAAGCATTTTTTAAATCCAAAAGTGTTTTTCTGTTATTTTCAGGTTCATTATTAGTTCTTCCTCTATATGATCCTGGTTTTGGTGTCTTACCATCAAGTATCTCATCTAGAATTTTTAAAGTTTTTTCTTTATCAAGATCTTCATAATAGTCATCATTAATTTGCATCATTGGGGCATTAACACATGCTCCCAAACATTCAACTTCCATCCAAGAACATGATTTATCAAAAGATAATTCACCTTCATTTTCTGAAATTTTATCTTTGCATGCCTCAACAAGTTTATAAGCTCCTCTAATCATGCATGGTGTAGTTGTGCAAATTTGAATAAAGTGTTTTCCAACTGGAGATAAATTATACATTGAATAAAAAGTAGCTACCTCATAGACTTTTATATAAGGCATATCTAAAAACTTTCCAATATATTTCATAGCTGCTAGTGGTATCCAGTTATCATTTTGTTTTTGAACAATATACAATAATGCCATTACAGCGCTTTGTTGTTTTCCTTCTGGATATTTAGAAACTATTTCTTTTGCAGCAGCTAGACTAGCTGCTGAAAATTCAAATTTTTCGGGTTGTTCTTTTGCAGGTTTTCTTAAGCTCATTATCTGTCGACCTCTCCAAAAACAATATCTAATGACCCTAAAACAGCAGGTACATCGGCTAACATGTGTCCTTTAATTAAATAATCCATTGCTTGTAGATGTGAAAAGCCTGGAGCTCTAATTTTACATTTGTAGGGTTTGCTAGTTCCATCAGAAATTAAATAAACACCAAATTCACCTTTCGGTGCTTCAACAGCAGTATAAATTTCATCTTTGTCAACACGGTAACCTTCGGTAAATAATTTAAAGTGATGAATTAAAGCTTCCATAGATTGTTTAATATCTTTTTTAGGTGGAGGGCTAATTTTTCCATCTAATGATTTAATTGGTCCTTTTGTCATTTTAGCTAAACATTGTTTTATTATTGAAACACTTTCTCTCATTTCTTCAATTCTACATAAATATCTATCAAAACAATCTCCATTTTTTCCCACTGGAATTTTAAACTCTAATTGCTCATAACAGTCATAAGGTTGTGATTTTCTTAAATCCCAAGGAACACCTGATCCTCTAATCATAACTCCACTAAAAGAATAATCCAATGCATCTTCCTTAGTTACAATTCCTATATCAACATTTCGTTGCTTAAATATTCTATTATCAGTTAATAATGTTTCAAGATCATCTATTATTTTAGGAAATGACTCACAAAATTTACCTATATCTTCTTCAAGACCCATTGGTAAATCTTGATGAACACCACCAGCTCTAAAATAATTGGCATGCAGTCTTGAGCCAGATGCTCTTTCATAAAAGGTCATTAATGTTTCACGCTCCTCAAAACCCCAAAGAGATGGCGTTAAAGCACCAACATCAAGTGCTTGAGTTGTAACGTTTAATATATGGCTTAATATTCTTCCTATTTCACAAAACATTACTCTAATTAGTTGAGCTCGAATGGGAACATTTATCTTTAAAATTTTTTCTATAGCCAAAGCAAAAGCATGTTCTTGATTCATTGGCGCAACATAATCAAGTCTGTCAAAATAAGGGACAGCTTGCATATACGTTTTATTTTCTATTAGTTTTTCAGTTCCTCTGTGAAGAAGTCCGATATGTGGATCAGCTTTTTCAACAACCTCCCCATCCAATTCTAAAATCAATCTTAAGACACCATGAGCCGCAGGGTGTTGAGGTCCAAAATTTAGATTTAATGTTTTAATTTTTTTTGTCATTTTCAAGGTCAGTTTGATCTTTAATATATTTGGTTCCGTCCCACGGACTTTCGTAATCAAAATTTCTATAATTTTGTTCTAACTTAACTGGTTCACTGATAACTTTTTTTTGGTCTTCGCTATACCTAACTTCAGTATGACCAGTTAAAGGAAAATCTTTTCTTAAAGGGTGTCCTTCAAAACCATAATCAGTGAGTATTCTTCTCATATCTGGATGATCTTTAAATTTAACACCATACATATCAAAAACTTCTCTCTCCATCCAATTTGCTGCAGGATAAATGGGTGTTAATGAAGATATAACTTCATTTTCACTTATTAAATAACTTAAAATAATTCTTTGATTAAACTCGTGACTTAAAAATAAGTACACAACTTTAAAACGTTGAGCATTTTCAGGATAGTCGACAACAGTAATATCAATTAACTGCCTAAATTTTGTATTTTCATTACTTTTTATAAATAGCGTAACATCTAACAAGTTTTCATTATCAATATCAATATATAGCTGCTCATGTTTAATCTCAGTTTTTTTAATCTTTGTTGTAAGCTCTGAGTTAATTTTTTTTTCAAGATCTATTAAGTTTTTCATATAAATTATCTTTCAAAAGATCCTTTGTTTCTAATTTTTTTTTGTAACTGCATAATCCCATAAAGTAATGATTCAGCAGATGGAGGACAGCCTGGTACATAAATATCTACAGGAACTATTTTATCACAGCCACGAACTACAGAATAAGAGTAGTGGTAATAACCACCACCATTTGCACAACTTCCCATCGAAATAACATATCTCGGTTCAGGCATTTGATCATAAACCTTTCTTAACGCCGGTGCCATTTTATTGGTTAAGGTTCCAGCTACAATCATAACATCAGATTGTCTTGGTGAGCCTCTTGGTGCAGCGCCAAATCTTTCTAGATCATATCTAGGCATTGCTGTTTGCATCATTTCAACAGCACAACAAGCTAAACCAAAAGTCATCCAGTGTAATGAACCAGCTCTTGACCAATTTATTAAATTATCAAGAGATGTTGTTATAAAACCATTTTTACTAAAATCTTCAGCAAGTTTCTTAAATTCTTCAGGAATTTCTTTATTATTATTTTCTAGGTTCATAATTTAAAATTTTATTCCCAATCTAGTGCACCTTTTTTCCATTCATAAATAAAACCAATTGTAAGAATAAACAAAAAGATCATCATTGAAATAAAACCAAGACCTCCAATATTACCTAAAGATATTGCCCAAGGAAAAAGGAAAGCTATCTCTAAATCAAATATTATAAATAGAATTGCCACTAAATAAAACCTTACATCAAATTCCATTCTGGAATCTTCAAATGGTTCAAAACCACATTCGTATGCAGATAATTTTTCAGGATCTGGGTGTTTAGGTGATAGTATTAAATTTACAACAACAAAAGCGCAACTCAGCCCAAGTGCAATAATCAAAAATATAATAATTGGTAAGTAATCTTTTAAAAATTCTGAAAGCATTTGAGTCTATATAGCAGTTTTTATATCATGTTGAAGGGTACTTACGTCACATTTTAAATAATATAAACCTTAAATATTAAGGAAAAGTGGCGGGAGTGAAGGGACTCGAACCCTCGACCTATCGCGTGACAGGCGATCGCTCTAACCAACTGAGCTACACCCCCACTTTAGTTGTTTTGGTGGGCAGTAAAGGACTCGAACCTTTGACCCCCTCGGTGTAAACGAGATGCTCTACCAACTGAGCTAACCGCCCAAAACAAGCGCTACTATTACATCAACGATTGGATAATGTAAATTGGTAATTATTGAATACTGGCTTGAGATTTATCACCAGATTGAGAAATTTTTTCAACCTCAACCCATTCAACTCTTTTTAACTCTTTAGTTAAAGCTATTTTTAATACTTCATCAGCATGCTCAACTGGAGTAATTTTTATATCATCAATAATTTTCTTAGGCATATCAACAAGATCTTTTTCATTTTCCTTAGGAATTATAACTTGTTTTATTCCAGCTCTGTGTGCTGCTAATAGTTTTTCTTTTAATCCACCAATTGGTAATACTTGACCTGTTAATGTCACCTCACCAGTCATTGCAACATCTCTTCTGACAGGATTATTGGTAATTGCAGAAACTATTGATGTAACCATTCCAATGCCTGCTGACGGTCCATCTTTAGGTGTTGCTCCTTCTGGAACATGAATATGAAAATCTTTTTTTTCAAACAAAGGAGGAATAATTCCATAATCTAAACTTTTTGATCTGATGAAAGATTTTGCAGCCTTGATGGACTCTTGCATTACATCACCTAGTTTTCCCGTAATTTGCATTCTGCCTTTTCCTGGCATTATAACAGTTTCAATTTTAAGAATTTCCCCACCGTATTCAGTCCACGCCAAACCTGTGACAACACCAATTTTATCTTCACTTTCAAGTTCACCAAATTTAAATTTTTGAATCCCTAAATAATCTGGTAAATTTTTTAAATCAATTTTAACTTCTTTCTCTTCACCAGAGACTACTTTCTTAACAACTTTCCTAGCTACTTTTGAAATTTCTCTTTCTAGGTTTCTTACACCAGATTCCTTTGTATAACTTTGGATAATTTCTTTAATAATATCCTCAGATAAAGTCATTTCATTTTCTTTAACTCCATTATCTTTAACTTGCTTAGGAAGTAGATACTTATTTGCAATATTAATCTTTTCATCTTCCGTGTAACCAGCCAATCTAATTACTTCCATTCTATCTAATAATGGGGGTAGAATATTTAAAGTATTAGCTGTAGTTACAAACATCACGTCAGATAAATCATAATCAACTTCTAGATAGTGATCGTTAAATGTAGCATTTTGTTCTGGATCTAATGCTTCTAATAAAGCAGAAGATGGATCACCTCTGTAATCATTTCCAATTTTATCTATTTCATCAAGGAGAATAAGTGGATTTTTTGTACCTGCTTTTTTCATCATTTGAATAATTTTACCAGGTAAAGAACCAATATAAGTTCTTCTATGACCTCTTATTTCAGCTTCATCTCTCATACCACCAACAGAAACTCTTACAAACTCTCTATTAGTAGCTTTCGCAATAGATTTTCCTAATGATGTTTTGCCAACACCAGGAGGACCAACTAAGCATAAAATTGGGCCTTTAATTTTATCCATTCTTTTTTGGACTGCTAAAAATTCAATAATTCTTTCTTTAACTTTTTCTAAACCAAAATGATCCGCATCAAGAACAGAAAGTGCTTTCTTAAGATCAATATCGACCTGATCTTTTTTATACCAAGGTAAATCTGTCATCCAGTCAAGATAATTTCTGACAACAGTAGCCTCTGCAGACATAGGACTCATGTTTTTTAATTTTTTAAGCTCAGCCATACATTTCTTCTCAACATCTTTTGGCATTTTTGCCTTAATAATTAATTTATTTAAACTTGAAGTCTCATCTTTTCCATCTTCAATTTCACCTAATTCTTTTTGAATAGCTTTAAGTTGTTCATTTAAATAATATTCTCTTTGAGTTTTTTCCATTTGAGTTTTAACTCTACCTCTAATTCTTTTCTCAACTCCAATAATACTAGTTTCATTCTCCATTATTTTAATTATAGAATTAAGTCTTTTCTTAACATCTATAGTTTCAAAAATTTGCTGCTTCTCTGAAATAGTAGCTGTTAGGTGAGACGCAATATTATCAGCGATATGTGATGCGTCAGTTAATTTCTTAATGTTATTAATCGTTTCACTTGATATTTTTTTATTAATTGAAGTTAGTTTTTCCAATCTTCTTACTGCAGTCATTGCCAGTGGTAATAAATCTTCATCTTTGATTACCACATCATGATGATGAGCATATTCACAAATAATAAATTTTTCATTATCTTTAAAATTTAAGATTTTTACTCTTTTACTTCCTTCAACTAAAACTTTTACTGTGCCATCTGGTAATTTTAATAATTGTAAAATATTACCTTCACAACCATACATAAAAACATCAGTTTTTTTTGGATCGTCTATTTCTGAATTTTTTTGAGTAACTAGGACAATTTTTTTGTCCTTTTTCATAACTTCATTTAAGGCAGCAATAGATTTATCTCTACCTACAAACAAGGGAATAACCATGTTCGGAAATACAACAATATCCCTTAACGGCAATAAAGGTTTTTCAATTTTAACATCCATGATCTAAATATGGATATTATATATTATATTGCAATAGCTATTTATTACTTATTAACGTGAAATTAAGCAGCTGAAGTTTTGTCAGTCTTAGTTTTGCTACTATTTTTTGAATGAACAATGATTGGTTGAGATAGGCCTTTGGCCGCACTCGCATCTACAATAACTTCTTCCACATTATCTTGACTTGGAAGATCGTACATTGTTTTTAATAAAATATTTTCTAAGATTGATCTAAGGCCTCTAGCCCCAGTTTTCTTGTTAATTGCTTTTTGTGCAATCTCTTTAACTGCATTTTCCTTAAAGCTTAACTTGGCTCCATCTAGTTTAAATAATTCTTGGTATTGCTTAATTAATGAGTTTTTTGGTTCTTGTAGTATTTTAACTAAAGATTTCTCATCAAGGTCTTCTAATGTTGCTATCATTGGAAGTCTCCCAATAAACTCAGGGATCAAACCATATTTTAACAAATCTTCAGGTTCTAAAGTTTTCATCCACTCACCTGTTTTTTTATCATCTGTTTTTTTAACATTTGCACCAAATCCAATCGATGTACCTTTGTCTCTTTGAGATATAATTTTATCTAAGCCAGCGAATGCCCCTCCGCATATAAACAAGATGTTAGTAGTGTCTACTTGTAAGAATTCTTGCTGTGGATGTTTTCTTCCTCCTTGAGGTGGAACGCTAGCTACTGTGCCTTCCATGATTTTTAATAATGCTTGTTGTACACCCTCTCCAGATACATCTCTTGTAATAGATGGATTTTCTGACTTTCTGCTAATCTTATCAACTTCATCTATATATACAATTCCACGTTGTGCTTTTTCAACATTATAATCAGCAGCTTGTAATAATTTTAAAATTATATTTTCAACATCTTCACCAACATAACCAGCCTCTGTTAAAGTAGTTGCATCTGCCATTGTGAAGGGAACATCAAGAATTCTTGCTAGTGTTTGAGCTAATAAAGTTTTTCCACAACCGGTTGGTCCCACTAAAAGAATATTTGATTTTGAAAGTTCAACTGTTTTACTTGTTTTAGTTTCATAATTAAGTCTTTTATAGTGATTATGAACAGCTACTGATAAAACTTTTTTTGCATGAGGTTGACCAATAACATAATCATCTAATACTGTACAAATTTCTTTTGGTGGTGGTAACCCATCTTGATGCTTAACAAATGTATCTTTACTTTCTTCTTTGATAATATCCATACATAGTTCAACACATTCATCACATATAAATACAGTTGGACCCGCAATAAGCTTTCTAACCTCATGTTGGCTCTTGCCACAAAAAGAACAGTAAAGAATATTTTTATTATTTGTTGTCATATAATTTATAAACGAATCAATTGAATTACTTTAATATAGATGACTCATATTAATCAAGTATCAGTTTAGTGGGGTGTCAAAATGTTGTGTATTAAGATCTGTTTTCAACTACATTGTCAATCAAACCAAACTCTTTTGCAACATTTGGAGTCATAAAATTATCACGTTCTAGTGCTTTCTTAACATCATCAATAGATTTTCCAGTATGCTTTGAGTAAATCTCATTAAGTCTCTTTTTCAAGGCCATAACTTCATTTGCATGAATTTCAATATCAGTAGCCTGCCCCTGATAACCAGCAGAAGGTTGATGAACCATAATTCTAGAGTTTGGCAAAGAAAATCTTTTACCTTTTTTGCCCGCAGATAACAAAAATGAACCCATTGATGCAGCTTGACCGATACATAATGTTGAAATATCTGGTTTAATGTATTGCATAGTGTCATAGATTCCAAGACCTGCAGTCACAAGTCCTCCAGGGCTATTAATATATAAATTAATTTCTTTTTTTGGATCCTCAGACTCTAAAAATAAAAGTTGTGCCGTAACTAGAGATGCTACGTTATCATTTATTGGTCCTACTAAAAAAATAATTCTCTCTTTAAGAAGTCTTGAATAAATATCATAAGCTCTCTCACCTTTGTTTGATTGTTCAACAACCATCGGTACAAGAGTGTTCATTTGATCTAATAAATTTGTTGTCATAAGTTGATTCTTTTACTTATACAACTTGTGATTACTTTTTACTAACTTTTTTTGCAGGAGTTTTTTTAGATCCTGAAGGCTTTAGTTTTTTTTCAGTTTTAGCAGGCTCAGAGGCTTTTTTTGCAGTAGGTTTTTTAGATGAAGAAGGTTTTGACCTTTTTTCTTCAGGTTGATCGTGATCATGTTCGTGATTATGGTCTTGCTTTTGATGTTCTTTTAAAATCTTTTCAGCTTCTTCTTTACTAATCTCTTTTTTAGATGGTTTTGCTTTAGTTTTTATTAGATCAATAATTTTTTCTTCATACACAGTTCCTCTTAAACTGGCTAATGCTGATGGATTTTTTTGATAAAACTCCATTACCATCTTTTCTTGTCCTGGCATCATTCTTAATTGTTTTTGAACTTCAGTCTGAACTTCTTGTTCAGTAACTTTAACTTTATTCTGTTCGCCAAATTCATTTAAAATTAATCCAACCTTAATTCTTTTTTTGGCAATTTTTTCAAAGTTTTTTCTGTTTTTTTTAAAATCTTCTTCTGTCATACCTTGTGCTAAAATTTTAACCTCTTCTTCAATTAAATTTTCCGGAATTTCATCAACCTTAAAGTTTTCAATTTCCTTCAAGATTTGAGTTTTAGCCAATTTATCTAGAGAATTTTTATACTCATCATTGATCTGTTTGCTAACCAATGTTTTTAGGTCAGCAAGATCTTTTGCACCTAAATTTTTAGCAAAAACATCATCTATTTTTACTTCTTCTGATTTTTTAACCTCTATAATTTTACAAATAAAATTAGCTTTCTTATTTGCGTATTCTTTTTGTGGATAATTTTCAGGAAGTGTAACATCGACAGATTTTTCATCATTTTTTTTAACACCAGTTAGCTGCTTGTCAAAGCCCTTAATAAATAAATCCTTACCTAAAATTAATTGTGTGTTTTTTCCTTCACCACCCTTAAAATCTTTTCCATCAATTGTTGCTTTGTAGTCAAATATAACTAAATTTTCATCTACTGCCTTAACATCAGCTGCTACTTCTTTAAAATTATTTTGACTTTTTGCTATTTCTTTAATTCTTTTATCAGTTTCTTTTGCATCAATTTTAACTGAATATTCATCAAATTTAATATTTTCAACAGACTTAAGTTCGACTTTTGGAAGTTCTGTCACTGACATTACATATTCAAGATCTTTATCTTCACCATAAGTTTTAAGATCAAGTTTGGGTTGTCCGGCTGGCTTAATTTTATTATCTTCTAAAGCTTTAACTGAAGTATCTTTAAGAACTTTATCAAGAAGTTCACTAAAAATTGCCTGACCAAATTGTCTTTTTAAAATCTCTTTAGGGACTTTTCCTGGTCTAAAACCTTTTAAGTTAACAGTCTTTTTAATTTCTTCATATTTTTCATCCATATAAGAATTCATAGTTTTTTTATCTATGAAAACTTTAATATCTTTATTTAAACCTTTTTTATTTTCTACTGTAACTTTCATAATTTTCTAAACTTGTTGGTAGGCGAAAAAGGACTCGAACCTTCACATCTTTCAATACTGGTTCCTAAGACCAGCGCGTCTACCAATTCCGCCATTCGCCCACAATTCTTGTGGCTTTATATAGGATAGATTCTATTTGTCCAATGACAATAATTATGAAATATAATAATATTCATTATATTTACTAAAAATTTAAAAAAATGATTATTTCTCCATGTATAAGCATATGTAAAACAGATCCTAAAACTGGATACTGCTACGGTTGTGGCAAAAATAATGATGAAAAAAAGATGTGGAAATTGGTAGGAACATCAGAGGAATGGAAAAAATATAATCTAATAACTATTCAATCAAGACTGGAAGGCTGGCAATTAGAAAGTTTTAAAGACTCTTATAATCATAAAATTAAAAATGGAATTTCTCTTTATAAAAAAAATTTGATAAAATGAATAAAACAATATTAGTTACATTAATTTATATTATTGGTGTCTTAATTGGTGCTTTTTTCTTCAAAGTTTGGGGTGCAGAAACAACATTTATAAAAACTATTTCAATATTTTTATGGACAATAATTTTTTTAATTGCACTATTTTATGCAGACAAGCATGAGAGAAAAAATTAAGATTTTTTATTAACAGTATTTTTCTTATTTAGTTTATTAATTAAATTTATTTTTTTTGATCCAAACTTACTGTTTGTAATATTACTTCGATGTTTTGCAAAAGCTTGCTTTTGAGCTAACTTCATTGCTTTTTTTGATGACATAATACCTATTCTATATTTTATTATAAAGAAATATAGTTTTAATTATTGCTTGTATTTATACTGGCTAGAATATTAAAATTTTTATCCGTTATTACAATCTCACCTGAAGAAGTAGACACATTTAAAATTTCTGAGATTACAACATAATGTGTTACTAAGATTAGGTTTTTTTTTCCTTCCCATTTTATTATATAATCTTTTAATTCTTTTATCTGCTTATCTTTATTATGAGCAAACTTTTGACTAAAAAATGAATTTAAGAAACTTTTAGTTTCATGATTGATAAAAGCATATTTTGATGTTTCTTTACATCTGCACCATTCGCTAGATAAAACTTTATCAATTTTTATATTATGTTCTTTGAAAAACTTACCTATCCGCTTTGATTGAGCAATACCTTCGAAATTTAAATTACGTTGTGAGGCACAGTTTGATATATCAAATCCATCAGGATCGCCTCCACCTGGTGCATATGCATGCCTTATAAATATTATCTTTCCATCATCACTGAATATATTTTGAAGATCATTTGCTGAAATAACTTTAAAAGATACATTGAAAGATATAAGCAAGAGTAAAGTAATTTTAATTATTCTCATAAATGAATACTAAATTTAAAAAACTAAATAATTCAATAATTAAATGTAAAAAATGCTCTAGGTTAATTAAATTTAGTAAGAAAATTTCAATAACAAAAAGAAAGCAAAATATTACCGAAGTTTACTGGGGAAAACCAGTTGCTGGCTTTGGTGATATTGATGCCAGATTAATGATTATTGGTCTTGCGCCTGCCGCGCATGGCGGGACAAGGACTGGTAGGGCATTTACAGGAGATAAATCTGGTGATTTTTTATTTAGCTGTCTCCATAAGGTTGGTATATCAAACATCCCTACCTCAATACATCGTAAAGATGGGTTAAAACTTAATAGTACATATATTACAAATATCTTAAAATGTGTTCCCCCTGAAGATAAACCATTAAATAAAGAGCTAAGTAACTGTTCAAATTATTTTGATAATGAGATTCAAAATTTAAAAAACTTAAAAGTTATAATAAGCTTAGGTAAAATTGCTTTTGATAATTGTGTTAAATTTTATAAAAAAAATTATTTAATTAAGCAAAAATTTATATTTAAGCATGGTATTAAATATAAATTACCTGATGGGAAAATTTTAATTGCCTGTTATCACCCTAGTCCACGTAATGTTAATACTAAAGTCATTAATAAAAAAAAAATGATAAGTCTACTTAAAGCTGCTAAAAATCACTCTAAAGCTTAATAGTATCACAAAAGTAAGGTTTAAAATCTTGAAACAAAGTATCTGGTATCTTCATAGGTTTACCCTCCTTATTAACAAATACTAAATGAACTTTTGCTTCAACTATTAAATCTTCACCCCTTTTAATAAATTGATTCATAAAAAATGATGTTTTTGTAATTGATTTAACAAAAGATCTTATAGTTAGCTCATCTTCAAGATGAGCAGAAATTTTATATTCAATATTACATGACTTAACTATAATTTGAGCTTCAAAGTCATTTTTAATCTTTTTATTATTAAAACCTAATGTGACTAAAGCTTCTGTACGGGCTCTTTCAAGAAATTTCAAATAATTAGCATAATACACTATGCCTCCAGCATCTGTATCCTCATAATAAACTTTAACATTGTGAAAAAAATTTTTATGCATTCATATATAATAACAAAAAAAATAATATTTAATACTAAACTAAGATACAATCATCATAATGAAAGTTTATATTATTTGGTTAATTGGTGTTATTTTATGGAATTTTGCTGTACCGAATGCTGCACCCATTGAGGATGTAATTGTAGCTGTACTTTTATCCTTTTTAAGTATTGCTCTTAAAAAAGTATTTAAATAATCTCATTTTGCTGAAAAATAAATATCTTGATAATAAGATATAGCTTTTAACTTTGAGTTATCTGTATCAGTCATTATTGCAACTCCGGATATATCTTCCACATTTATTCCATGAAGTTTCATAAAGTCTTCCTTAACATTAGATTTGACAGTCACCCACTTATCAAGGTTTTCTTGAGTTGTTGATAAAACATAATCAATTGATTTTTTTGTATATGGACTAGGTGAATTTTTTCCTACTTTATTATTGCTAGAAAACACATAATTTATAGCTCTATTAGAAAGGGCTGTAGAGCCAGTTTTTTTTATAACGAATACTCTTGCAGCATAATCATGTCCCTTTTTACTGTTTTCTATTATACCAGATAAGTCTTTTTCAACTTTCCAAGTAATATTAATAAAAGGGGTTTTTAGTAGATCAATTTTAATTTCTTTACCTAAGCCAGATCCTTTACCTTCAGCTTCTGCTTTAATAAAATTACCTTTTTCGTTAGAGCCAAGAGTCCATGTTGTTTCACCTTTGTATTTTTTTCCAACTTTTAGTGTGTTGAATTCCTCATCTGTAAAATCAAAAACAGTAATTTTTTCAGCATTAACATTAGTTAGAAGTAAAAAAGAAGAAAATATTGTTATTATAAAATTTCTTAACATAAGAAAACTGTATAGCTAAAATTTTTTAAAAAACAACATTTGAACACACTTTAAACATTCTAAGATCAATATTTAATATTATTAAACAGAATGAAATCAATTTCTATATTTGTACTTTTAATTTATTGGTCAGTAATTTTACTTGCACCAGTAATCTCTAAAGAAGATAAAGTTGATCTAAAAACTTTAACAATTAGTCTTAATAAGTAGATCTACCACCACTAATATCAAAAACAGCAGCTGTTGAAAATGAGTTTTCTTCAGATGAAAGCCAGCAAATTAGAGATGTAAATTCTTCAATTTCTAAAAATCTACCTCTTGGCACTTTTGATAACATTCTAGCCACATGTTCTTTTGACATTTGGTTTAATATTCTTGTTTTAGCCCCTGCTGGAGTAACAGCATTAACAGCTACATTTTTATCAGCCAGTTCTTTTCCTAGCGATTTTGTTAAACCAATAACACCCGCTTTTGCTGAGCTATAAGCACTTGCGTTTGCATTACCATCTTTTCCAGCAACTGATGCAACATTAACTATTCTACCATAATCATTTTTAATCATGTAAGGCACCACACATTTACAACAGTTAAATGTGCCCATTAAGTTAATTTCTATTATTTTATTCCATTCAACTACATCATAATCCCAAAGTGAAGACGTAGACCCAGTAATACCTGCATTATTAATTAAAATATCGATATTTGAAGATTTTGCTGTTTTATCAACTGTATCTTTGACATTTTTAAAATCAGATACGTCAACGACATTATATGAAAGATTTGGATCGTTCACAGCTTTAACAGCTTTCTTTAATTCTTCTTCATCTATATCCCAGATAATAGCTTTTGCTCCTGACTTTAAAAAACGTTTAGCAATATCTAAACCAAAACCTTGTGCTCCACCCGTGATAATTGCTATTTTATTTTTTAAATCAAATTGATGCATAAAATTATTTACTTGCTAATAAATAGTAAGTCAATGAAGAGATAAAAGCACCAATTAACCAAGAGTAAGAATTAAAATTCATTAAACTTTCGTTCCAAATTGTTGAGGCAGTAAAAATAAACCCTAAGATTATAGAATATGCAGCTTTTATATGCCATCCATTTGAATAAAAGTAAGCTCCACCAGGTTCTGCTAAAAATATATCCTTATTATCTAAGTTTGAATTTTTAACTAAATAATAATCTATAATCATAACTCCAAAAAGAGGTCCAAAAAATGAAGAAAATGTATCAACAAAAGATAAAATTCCTATCTGACTTAATAATGGTAACCAAAAAATACCAATTACAAATCCAAAAAAAACAATAATATAAGAAGAAGTTTTTAGATTAAGTTTGCTTGGAAAGAAATTTAACAAAGAATTTTGAGCAGGCACATAATTTGCAATTAGATTAGTAGACGCTGAAGCTACAATAATAAAAAATAAAACTATTACAGTTATAATAGTGTTATCTAGAGTTCCTATAATATCCGTAGGATTTGTAAGAATTTTCCCGATGTCCTCAAGTTTTTGATGAAAAATTACATCAGCTCCAACAACTATAAAAACAGCAAAAAACGAGAAAATAACGAGATTTAAAAATAAACTTAAATTACCTTTTTTCAATTCTTCTTCATCTTTAACATAACGGGCAAAGTCTCCAAAATTTACAAGAATAATTGAAAAGTAAGCAAAAACTATTCCAACCACAGTAATCAAAGGGGCAATATTACTCTTAAGAAATATATTATTATAAGTAAAAATATCAGCAAATGATCTTGAAACCTCCTTAACATCCAAAAGAAGCACAACAAAAAAAAATAATAACATTCCTATGTAAACTGTTATTGCTGAATAATTAATAATTAACTTATTAAATTTATGACTTTTACTGAATAAAAAAGATTGCAATAGAATTGCTATTAAAAAAGAGGCCCAATCAATAATGTTAAGACCTGAAATAAAAATTAAAAAAATATCGTATTGAAGGAAAGTATTATCAACAGAAAAGAAAAATATTCGAATTAAATAACTAAATGCTTTTGATAAAAAATATGTTTGAATGCCAAACATGAAGATACCAACAAAGCCTCTTATTAAAGAAAAATATTTTGCCCCAAACACACCTAATGAGGTCCTTAAAATAACAGGAAATGGAAGACCATATTTTTGAGATGGCTTTCCTATCAAGTTAGCTAAAAAATAAACTAGAAGAGATCCAATTAAACTTCCTAAAAAAATAACTGCAACGTTTAAATCATAAACAAGGTATAATGATGCTATTAAGGAAAAAGCAATAACACTTTGTATATTGATACCCCAAAAACAAAAAATATCCTTCCAATTCCAAGTTTTATCATTCGGGTTAACTGAAACTAACTCCCAGTTAATAAGATTAATTTTATTTTTATGCTGAATCACTAATAAATAATAAACTAATAAGTTAAAATGGAATATCTTTTTTTTTCATTTGTAATAGTATTCTGGATTTAATGCACTTTCTTAAAAAAAATATTGGTTACTTAGCAATGTTTCTTGCTGTAATTGGGTTTGGCTCAGGTCCTCCGTTTGTAAAGCTTGCTCTAGAAGAATTTCAAATTGTTGATCTATTAGCAGTAAGGTTTGCAATTGCTTTTTTGCTTATGTTAACTTTTGCTTTAATAATGAGAGTTGACTTATCAATTAGAAAAATAGGTCTAACACCTTTCTTGATGGGCTTATTAAACCCTTTTCTTGTAACGTTAGCTTTTCATGTGGGTTTAATGCTTACGTCACCTATTAACGGTGTTGCTATTATAAGCACTATGCCAATTATGCAGCCTTTTGTTGCTAAGATATTTTTAGATGAAAAAATTGAGATAAAGGTTTTAATAGGAGCTTTTATAACAATTATTGGGACTTATATTCTCTTATCAAGTCAAACTATTATCGGTCAGGGAAATTATATTGGAGATTTTATTATTTTTGCTGGAATGACTTTGGCTTCAATTAATGAGGTAATTGGTAGAAAAAAAATGCAAACTAATGTTAACCAACTAGGTGTAAATACTTATCAATATTTTACTGGTTTCATTTTATCATTTTTAATATTATTTATTATTTGGCCTAACTCTACATTTGGCTATTCATTTCATTTAGAATTTACACCATCAGTAATAGCTGCAATCACTTTATCTTTTATAACTTTTGGTTCTTATTTATTTTATAATTATGCTTTAAGGAGAGTGTCAGTAGGAAGAATTAGTCTTATGTATCCTTTAACAGGACCCATAGGTGCTTTATCTGCCTGGTTGGTAATTGATGCTGAAATTACTTTAAAGATATTTATTTCACTGGGAATTATTCTAGTTGGAACTGTAATTCCTTATATAAATAAAAAATAAACTCTTAATTAAGGATACATTATACTAGGTAACCAAAGTGCAATTTGAGGAAATATAATAATTAAGATTAAACCTAAAACCTGTATTCCCATAAATTGCATCATACCAAGATAAATATCTTTAAGTTCCCATTCTGGCACAACACCTTTTAAGAAATACGCAGATAGAGCTACGGGTGGAGATAGCCAGGCGGTCTGTAAATTTACCGCTACAAGTATGGCAAACCAAGTCAAGTTAAAGTCTAATTCTTTAATTAATGGAACAAAAATTGGTAACACAATAAGAACTATTGGTACCCATTCTAAAGGCCAACCTAACAAGAAAATTACTGCCATTAATATAGCTAAAATAACATATCTGTTAACTTCAAGATTTAATAAAAATTCAGTTAATAAAGATGGTGTTCCTAATTTTGAAAAAACTGCTCCAAAGAAATTTGATGCAGCAACTAAAAACATTATTAATGCAGTAATCTCTAAAGTTTTAATTAAAGAATTCTTTAAAGTTTTTAAAGTTAATTTTTTATATGCTAAAGCAAGTAATAAAGATCCAATAGCTCCAATACCAGCACCTTCAGTAGGTGTTGCTAAACCAAACAATATACTACCTAGTGCAAAAAATACTAATCCCGCAGGAGGTACTAACCCTAAAAAGAATTCTATCCAAACTTTACCCATACTTTTTGGCTGCATACTTTTTGGTAAAATTGGACCAAGTTTTGGATCAAAATAACATCTAACAGTAGTGTAAAGAGCATAAAGAAATGCCAACATTATTCCTGGAATTATTGCTGCAGCAAATAAATCTGTTACTGGGATTTCTAAAACAGGCCCCATCACCACCAACATAATACTTGGCGGAATTAAAATTCCAAGAGTTCCTCCAGCACATATTAAACCTGCTGATAATCTAGTATCGTATCCAGATTTAATCATAGTTTTACCTGCCATGATTCCAAGAATTGTTACTGATGCTCCAACTATTCCTGTTGCAGCAGCGAAAATTGTAGACACAAACATAACTGCGTAAAATAATGCACCTCTTGTTCTAGATAGCATTAATTGTATAGCTGAAAATAGTCTTTCCATAAGACCTGCAGATTCCATTAATATACCCATAAAAATAAAGAGTGGGACAGCAACCAGTGTGCTTTCTGTCATAATCATATTGAACTGTAGGGTCATTAGATAAAAAACTAACTGTCCAAAACCCCAGTAACCAAACACAAGACCTAAAAATATTAATGTAAATGAAATAGGAAACCCAATAAAGATAGCAAATAACATTACCCCTATCATTAGTGCTCCAATTAATTCTTGTGAAAAAATTTCCATTATGGCCATCTACCTTTCACAAAAGCATAATATGTTTTGAATAATTCTGATATCCCTTGAATTAATAATAAAAAAGCTCCAATTGGCATACAACTTTTTAATGGCCACATTACTGGCATCCAAGTGGTATCCATTGCTCTTTGAATTCTAACTTTTCCGTCTAAGCATTCTGCTAAAATAAATTTCCCACAAATAGAAGTATAAGCATAATCAAAGCTTACCCAAAAAAAGACTATGAAGCCCGGAAAGAAGAATAATAAATATAAGAATAAGTCTACTTTGGCTTGAGTTTTAACTTTCCAATTTCTATATAAAAAGTCAGCTCTTATATGAATACCTTTTGATAATGCGTAACCAGCACCCAACATAAAAAATGCTCCTGCAATCATTCTGGTTACATCATAAGCCCAAAGAGTTGGTCTATTAAAAAAATGTCTACCAATAACTTCAAAAGTCATTGCAAAAATTAGAGGAATTACCATCCAACAAACTATTTTACCAACTCTTAACATGTTAAGATCGATTAACTCTATAGTTTTTGCCATCCAAGGAGTCATGTCCTTAGGCATTTTTAAACTAGTTCGACGTTCTGCTATTAACTCATCAGTAATATCTAGAGTTTCTTTAACACCAGCAGAATGTGATTTTTTTTTGACCATTTTATTGATTGGTAATGTCGATTAAATTTTTTCTATTTTAAAAAAACGGGAACTTAAAATTATTAAGCCCCCGTTTAAATTATCTATTTACTTTTGCGTTTTTGCAAATGCAGTTCCAATTGATGCATCAGATGTTTCCATTTGAGCAATAAAAGGTACTACGATTTTTGCGTGAGCAGTCATGTGCTTGTATACTTTATCAAAGAACGCATTTTCTTTTGAGTTCTTTAAAATAGTAGCTTTAGCAGCAGCCATGTACTCAACAAAGTAATCAGCTGGTGTATCATGAAGTATAACACCATGCTTAGATGTTAATTCAATTAACGCTTTTCCATTTTCAACAGCTCTGTTTGTGATGTTTCTAGTTATCATCGCTTCAGAAGCAATTTCCATCGCATATTTTTCTTGCTTAGATAACTTATTGTAAACATCTTTGTTGAAGAAAATGTCTCCATTTACAACGTTTTGGTGTAAGCCCTGAAGGTAGTAATTTTTCAATACCTTTTGGAAACCAAATACTAGATCTGGTTTTGGACAACACCATTCAGCAGCATCGATTGTTCCTTTTTCAAGTGCTGGCAGAATATCTCCACCACCCATTGAAACTGAAGCAACACCAATATCTTTGTATGTTTGACCAGGAATTCCCGGAGGAGTTCTGAATCTGTATTTTCTGAAATCAGCCATACTGTTTATCGGCTCTTTGAACCAACCTAAAGCTTCTGGACCAGAAGATGCCATGATGAAACCTTTTACGTTCATACCCATTTCATCCCATAGTTGATCGTATAAAGCTTGTCCACCGTTATCAAAATACCAAGCTAACCAAGATTTAGTACTTAAACCAATACCACCACCTGCAACTGGCGAACCAAATAACATTGCAGCAGGGTGATAATTAGACCAGTAATGAGTCCAAGCAGCACCACCATCAACAAGACCCTTGTCAACAGCTTCTAATGTTTCTTTAACACCTACAACTTCTCCAGCTCCTAGAAGTTCAAATTTTAATGAACCACCAGTAAGGCCAGTAACTCTTTCGGCCCACATTCCTACGATTTGTGCATCATAAGAAGTTTTTGGAAAGGTCATTTGTATTTTTAAAGTTTTAGCTGAAGCAGAAGCGATAATAGATACTGCAAAAACTAAACTTAAAATCAATGTTGTGATTTTTTTCATGTTTTTCCCTCTCTGTTTTTTTTATTAAGTCTTAATAAGATTTGAAATAAACATTATTGTAAGAGAAAAGTAAACTTAAAATAAGGTAAATATGGATGATACAACCTATGGTATATTATAATCAATTCAATTACTTGGTATACTTTTAATACTGTAAAGTAAATTTACAAATGTTGTTTTTATTTATTTCCCTTTGGATCAAATGGATAATTCCAAGCATCACCACCAATCATTTTAGATATACCTGAATAGTCAGTATCACTATCACCTTCATCACAGAACTTTGAAAAAATTTCTAAAGCAGCTTTACCTAAAGGTGTTGAGGCATCAACAGACTGCGCAGCGTCCATAGCTAATCTTAAATCCTTCCTCATCATTGCTGCTGTAAAACCTGGTCGGTATTTATTATTTGAAGGAACTCCATCAGTAAGATTTGGTAAAGGTGTATAATTAGTCATAGCCCAATTATTTCCTGAAGCTGCTTTTATTATTTCATGAACCTTTCTAATATCCATTTTTAATCTTTTAGCTAACATTAAAGATTCAGATGCTGCTATCATAGAAATTCCTAAAGACATATTGTTGCAAATTTTTACCCCTACTCCACTTCCTTGAGCTCCTGCATGTAAAATTTTTTGTCCCATAATATCAAATAAAGGTTTTGCTAATGCTACAGCTTCATCACTTCCACCAACTAAAAAATTTAATTTTCCAATTCTTGCTCCCATCACACCGCCAGTAACTGGTGCATCTATCATTTTAATTCCAAGTTTTTTTGATTCATTACCTAGCTCAAGAGAAGTCTCAATATCAATTGTTGAGCAATCAATTATCAAACATTCTTTTGGAATTTTATTTAATATTCCTTTGTCTCCTAAATAAAGAGATCGAACATGTTTTCCCTCTGGTAGCATAGATATAACAGTACTAGCGCCATCTAATAATTCATCAATTGTTGATACAACATTTAAACCTGACTCTTTTGCAGTTTTTATTACCTCTGGTGAAACATCAAAAGCTTTAACTTTTTTACCAGCTTTAATCAGTTGATCAGCCATAGGGTTTCCCATATTTCCAACGCCTATGAATGCAATGTGATTAGTCATCTAAATTTGATTTACCTCTATTAATCAAAACTGTTTTACTTTGCGTGAAGTGATTCATCATGCTATCAAAAGCATATTCTTTACCTAAACCACTCATTTTAATTCCCCCATAAGAAACATTAGCCCTTGGAGCTACACATTGATTTACCTGAACAAAACCAGCTTCGATTTCATCTACAAACTGTAATGCTCTAGATAGATTTTGTGTCCATAAAACTGCTGATAAACCAAAGGGTGTGTCGTTAGCACTTCTCATAACTTCATCAAAATTTTTAAATGGAATGGCACAAGCAACAGGGCCAAATACCTCTTCTTGACATACAGGAGATTCTACAGGTACGCCTGATAATAAAGTTGGTTCATAGAAAAACCCTTCTTTATAATCTCCTCCTTTGGGTTGATTACCACCATGTAATACTTTTGCAGATGAGGTTTTTTTTGCAATATCCATATAGTGTAATGTTCTTTTAAGTTGTTCATCAGATATTATGGCACCAATATCAGATTTAGTATCAAGTGCATTTCCCATCTTAAGTTTACTCAGCTTAGAAACCACCCCTTCTAAAACTTTATCATAGATTTTTTCATGTATATAAACTCTTGATCCAGCAGTACATGCTTGTCCTTGACGAGTATACCTCATGCCATCGATTACACCTGGTATTGCTATATCTAAATCAGCATCACTCATTATAATATTTGGGTTTTTTCCACCTAATTCCAATGTAACAGGACATAATTTTGGAGCAGCCTTCATTGCAATAATTTTTCCAACAGAAAACGATCCTGTAAAAGTAACCTTTCTAACTTTAGGGTGATCTATTAAAGGTTCACCACACTCTTCTCCATATCCAGAAATGACGTTTAAAACTCCAGGAGGAAGTTCTTGTTGTAATATTTCACATAAGAGTAAAGCACAAAGTGGTGCTTGTTCAGCAGTTTTTAACACTACAGTATTGCCCGCCACAATAGCTGGTGCAATTTTTGCAACAGTTAAAAATAAAGGAGCGTTCCAAGGAATAATTGCACAAACAACTCCAATTGGATCTTTAGTTGTGTAATGAATTGTGTTTGGAATATTTGGTGGGTAATTTTCACCTTTAATTTCTCCTGCCAGTCCAGCAAACATATGAGTTAACTCAATTGATGCTACTGTCTCAGGTATAGCCTGAGTTCTAAGAGCGTTACCAGTATCTAAAGCTAATAATGTTTCAATTTCATTTTTTCTATCTTCTAATTTTCTAGCAGCAGCTGACATTATTTTACCACGTTCTCTTGCAGGTATTTTTTTCCATTTTTGAAATGCAGCTTCCGCTGAATCAACCGCTATATTTACATCAACCTTATTGCACTGCGGCGCTTCACCAATACTTTCACCTGTACTTGGATTTAATACACTGATTTTACCTTTAGCTTTAGAAGGTGACAATTTTCCATCAATTAAAATTTTATTAGATAATCTTTTTGCATTACCTAGTGCTAGTTCTAAATTATTTTTAAAATCATCACTCATTAATTGCTTATTTCACCTTTTCTTGTTTTCGCAGCTAACCAGCCGCCGTCAATTTTTATCTCAGATCCATTTATAAAATCAGCATCATCGCTAGAAAGAAAAACTGCTGCACCAGATATATCAGATGGTAAACCCCAACGTCCAACTATAGTTTCTTTACCCCAAGCTTCACCATGAGTAGGATCTTCAGCAAACTTTTGATTGAAAGGTGTTGAAATTAACCCAGGGCAAATAGTATTAACGTTAATATTTTTCCCTGTTAAATCAACTGCTAAGGCTCTTGTTAAACCAAGTATACCAGATTTTGCAGCAACATAAGCTACTCTATCAGGTCTGCCCATAAAACTTGCAATTGATCCAAAATTAATGATTTTTCCTTTACCATTTTTTATCATGTGAGGAATAACAGACTTACAGCACAGATATGGTCCGGTTAAGTTTACCGATATCATGTCATCCCATTGTTGTTTTGTATGATCTAGAATATTATTAATATGTCTAATACCGGCATTGTTAACAAGAATATCGATCTTACCAAATTTCTTAATAGCTGCTTCAGCCATATTATTTGCACTGTCTTCTTCGGCAACATTTGTTTCTACAACAATTGCTCCACCATTATTATCTTGAATCTTTTTAGAAATTTTTTCACCATTTTCAATATCCATTTCAGCAATAACAATTTTTGCGCCCTCACTTGCTAATCTCAAACAAATCTCTGCACCAATTCCTTTTCCACCCCCTGTGACTATTGCTATTCTATCTTTTAGTTTCATTGAAATCCTGTAGTAAAAATTTTTAATTTTATTTAGGTTATTACTTTTTAAAATTTTAATCAAAACAAATAATAAATATAAAATTTATTTTGGTATTATAATAAAACTAGTATACTAAACATACCATGGTAAACAATTTAGAGATAAATAAAGATCCATTAAACAATGCATTAAAATTAATTAGTGGAAAGTGGAAAATTAAAATTCTTGAAAAGTTAAGCAATAGGTCAATTAGATTTGGTAAACTTAAGAAAAATTTAGATACTATAACTTCTCAAATGCTGTCTAAACAATTAAAAGAAATGGAGAATGACACTCTAGTAAAAAGAAAGGTTATTAAATCAAACCCAATAACTGTTGAATATTCTTTAACACAATTTGGCAACTCTAGCTTACCAATAATTAGATCTTTGATTAAATGGGGAAGTATTAATAAAAGAAAAATGTCACGTGTTATTGAAAAAGATCAGGAAAGAGCAATTGATTTATTAAATGATGAAATTAGATTTAAAAACTTACAAAGAAAAAACTTCTATGGATAGAATGATATTACTTATGAGGGCCAAGTTTTTTATTTTCATTTTGCCAAGCTTTAATTCCACCTTTTAAAACCGAAACATTAGTAAATCCCAAATCTTCAGAAAATGAATTAGCTAACATTGATGCCGTTTCTCCATCATGACTTATAAAAATCAAATTAACATCTTGAGATTGAGAAGCAGCTAATGCTCTAATTTTATCCATAACATACACTTGAAATTTACCATTTTTATCAAAAGCTGTTTCTGGAAATGAACCTTTGATAACACCTGTTTTATCCCACTCTTCTTCTGTTCTAATATCTAATGCTACAGCATTATTTTCAATCATTTCTATTAGTTCATCTGATGAAACTGATTTATAACTAGGATCTAGAACGTCAATTACCTCAAATTCAAATATCAGATCTGTATTGGGTGGTATAATATCTCCTCCACCATTTTCTCCATAAGCTAATTCAGCTGGAATTTTAATTTTTCTTTTAGTTCCTTTGGTAGTTCCTATTATTCCTTGCTCAAAACCAGGAATTACCTCTTTCATGCTCATTTGCACTACTAAAGGTCTATCCTTACCAACATTTGTATCAAAAACTTTTCCATTTTCAAATGAGCCTGTGTATTCAAGCTGAACCCAAGAATGTTTTATAATTTTTTTTCCCGTACCAGGCTTATCATTGATAATTTCAATTTCAACAGACTGAACTTGAAGTGATAAAGATAAAAAAATTGTACATATAAGTATTAATATTTTTTTCATTATTTTATAATTGTTCAATTATCAGAAATAAATATGATTTTCTATATATTATTAGATTATTAATAAAAATTAATTTATAAAAATATATATGGATAATTTTGACTACATCATTATTGGAGCTGGATCAGCAGGATGTGTTTTGGCAAATAGATTGTCTGAAAACCCAAAAAATAAAGTTCTTTTAATTGAAGCTGGTGGTAAAGATAATTATCCATGGATTCATATTCCTGTTGGATATTTTAAAACCATGCACAATCCAGATGTAGACTGGTGTTATAATACAGAACCAGATAAGACCATGAACAATAGATCCATAAGATATCCAAGAGGTAAAACTTTAGGAGGAAGTTCTTCAATCAATGGTTTATTATATGTTAGGGGTCAAAGTAGAGACTATGATATCTGGAGACAATTGGGTAACAAGGGTTGGAGTTGGGATGATGTATTACCTTATTTTATAAAAGCAGAAAATCAAGAAAGAGGTGAAAATGAGTTCCATGGTGTTGGTGGCCCTTTGTCAGTTTCAGACCAAAGAATTCAATTACCACTATTAAATGAATTCCAAAAAGCTGCTGAAGAGTTTGGTGTTCCAAAAACTAAAGATTTTAATACAGGAGATAATTATGGTTGTGGTTATTTTCAAGTAACTGAAAAAGATGGCTTTAGATGTAGCACTGCTGTTGGCTATCTTAACCCTATAAAAAAAAGACCTAATCTAAAAATAGTTACAAAAGCTCATGTTAAAAAGATTAATTTTGAAAACAAAGTTGCTAAAGAAGTTGAGTACTGGATTGAAAATGAATTATTCACTGTAAACGCTAGCAAAGAAATTGTCTTATCTTCAGGCGCAATTGGTTCTCCACAATTATTACAAGTGTCTGGTGTTGGTAATTCAAATAAATTAAAAAAACTAGGAATTGAGATGGTGCATGAATTAAAGGGTGTTGGTGAAAACTTACAAGACCATTTAATGTTTAGACCAATATATAAAATACAAAATATAAAATCTCTTAATAAAAAAATTAACAGTTTATTTGGTAACTTATTAATTGGATTAGAATACGTATTTAATAGAAGTGGGCCCATGACTATGGGTGCAAGTCAGATGTGTATGTTTGCAAAAAGTGATCCATCGTTAGAACTGCCTGATTTACAGTGGCATGTTCAGCCAATGAGTATGGATACATTGGGTGCAACTAAGAATCATGATTTTCACGGTTTCACTCCAACAGTTTCACAAATAAGACCAACTAGTAGAGGGCATATCAGTGTGACAGATAAAGATTCTAGAACTTATGCAAAAATAAAAATGAATTACCTATCAACTGATGAAGATAGAAGAATTGCAGCAGCTGGTCTTAAATTAACAAGAAAAATTGTTTTAGAATCTGAAACATTCAAAAAATTTAGCCCAGAAGAATATCGCCCTGGAACTCATTTAACAGAAGATGAGGAAATATTAAAAGCAGCAGCAGATTATGCCCAGACAATATTTCATCCAGTTGGAACATGTAAAATGGGTCAAGACGATATGGCTGTAGTTAACGATCAATTAAAAGTTCATGGGATAAAAAATTTAAGAGTGATTGATGCTTCTATAATGCCTAATATCACCTCTGGTAATACTAATGCTCCTACAATAATGATTGCAGAAAAAGGTGCTGATATGATACTAAGCAATTGATGTTTGCAGAATTATTCGGACCTGAGCAACTTGTAATCTTAGGTCAAATTATATTTATAGATTTAGTCTTAGCAGGAGATAATGCTATTATTATTGGAATGGTAGCTTCTAAATTTCCAGTGGAACAAAGAAAAAAGGTAATTTTTTGGGGGATAGGTGGTGCAGTAATTTTAAGAATTATCTTAACTATGCTAACTGCCTATTTATTACAAATAACAGGTTTAAGACTAATAGGTGGATTGCTTCTTCTTTATATAGTTTACAAACTCTATACGGATGTCATTAAAGGTCAGTCAGGTAATGAAGACGTTAAAGTAGATAATTCAAGTTTCATGAAAGCTATTTGGACAGTTTTACTTGCTGATTTTACAATGAGTTTAGATAATGTTTTGGGTGTAGCTGGTGCTGCTGGTGATCACTATGTACTACTAATTTTTGGATTAGCTTTATCAATAATCCTTATGGCAACAGCTGCTACTGTGATATCAAGATGGATTAACGAATATAAATGGATAGCATGGATTGGTTTAATTGCTATACTGGTTGTTGCAATCGAATTAATCTATACTGATTTAAAATTATTTATTTAAATGTACTTACAAAAAATAAATCTTAAAAATAAATATGCATTAGTAACTGGGGCTGGCAAGGGATTGGGTAGAGCCTGCTCTATTGCGCTTGCTGAAGCTGGTGCAACAATCATTGCATTAAGTAGAACTCAATCAGATCTTGATAAACTTGAAAAAGAAATAAAAAAGATAAAAGGCAAAATTATCAAAATTAATTGTGATGTAATGAATTATGAAGATCTTAAAAAAAGTTTAAATAAGATTAAAATTATAGATATTTTAGTTAATAATGCGGGCACAAATATTCCTGAGCCCTTTGAAAAAATCAAACAAGAAAACATGAACTACTTAGTAGATTTAAACCTTAAAGCTGCTTTTAATGTGGCTCAATTAGTTGTTAAAAAAATGCTAAAGAATAAAAAAAGAGGTGGATCAATTATTAATATGTCCTCTCAACTTGGTCATGTTGGAATGGCTGGTAGAAATGTTTATAATATGACAAAATTTGGTATAGAAGGCTTAACTAAAGGCATGGGTGTTGAACTTGCAAAAAATAATATTAGAGTAAATACAGTAGCTCCTACTTTTGTTGCAACACCAATGGTTAAAAGATTTTTCAAAAACAAAGAATTTAAAAAACTAGCTTTAGGCAATATTCCTATGGGAAAATTAGCAACAGAAAGTGATGTCGCAACAAGTGTTTGTTTTTTAGCTTCTTCGGCATCGTCAATGGTTACGGCCACATCAATTCTAGTAGACGGTGGATGGACTGCAAAGTAATATATAGATTACTTTTATTAGTAGTATTATTTTTTTCAACTCAATCTTTTGCATTAGAGTTTCAGGGAAAATTCATTCAAGGACATTTCATTATTGGAAAAACTGATCCTGGGTCATCAATTTTTGTAGATAAAAAAAAAGTTAAAGTTTCAAAAGATGGTTATTTTGCATTTGGGATTGAAAAAGATAGAAAATTTGACATTACAATCACTGAAAATGATAACAAGATTGTAAAAAAAATAAAAAAAAGAAAATACAATATTCAAAAAATTGATGGCCTACCTAAAAAAAAAGTTACACCACCAGAAGAGTTTTACGTAAGAATTAAGAAAGAAAATAAATTAATAGCTGATGCAAGAGAAATTGAAAGTGACTTACAGTTTTTTAAAGAAAAGTTTATTATCCCAGTTGATGATGCAATAATTACTGGTGTTTACGGTAGTCAAAGAATTTTAAATGGCATACCCAAATGGCCCCATTATGGTTTAGATTTTGCTCAAAAAAAAGGTACACCAGTTAAAGCAATGAATAACGGTATTGTTACTCTAGCTGAAAAAGATTTATTTTATACGGGTGCAACTTTGATATTTGACCATGGTCATGGAATTTCAACTCTCTACATGCATATGGATGAAATTTTTGTAAATGTAGGTGATCATGTTAAAAAAGGAGACATCATTGCAACTGTTGGTTCATCAGGTAGATCAACTGGTCCTCACCTTGATATAAGACTTAATTGGTTTGGCACTAGACTAGATCCTGCAACTATACTAAACATTCAATAATGAATAAAACCTTATTAGAAAAGACAGCAGATAAATTAGTTAATGCTTTTGTAAAAAATAAAATAATTGCACCTCTTCCAACCAAATTTACAAAAAAATTAAGTGAAGCACAAAAGCTAAGAAAATTGTGTGAGAGTAAAGTTAAAGATCCAATAATAGGATTTAAAGCTGCAGGAACAGGCATACCTGTCATGAAAAAACTTAAAGAAAAGAAACCTTTCTATGCTGCAATCTTTAAAAAAAATTTTATAAAAAGTGGAAAAAAAGTAAAAATTAATAAGTCTACTTTAGGTATAGAGCTTGAAGTTTGTTACTTAATTAAGAAAAACTTTTTCTCATCTAAAGGATTAATTACTATGAAAAACGTAACAAAGTATATTTCACATATGGCTCCTTGTATTGAAGTTATTGGTTATAGACAAAAGAAAAAAGGAATAACTAGCTTTGGTGATTTATGCAGTGATTTTGGTGCAAATGTTAAGTTTTTAATTGGACAAAAGAAAAAATACAAAAGAATTAATATTGGAAACTTAAAGACAAATATTACTAATAAAAAAATTGATCAAAGTGTTAATGGAAATACAAATACTGTTTACATAAATCCAATTAATTCACTTAGATTTGTTTTAAATGAATTAAAAAAAGATAAAGTAAATCTTGATAAAGATTTTTATGTATTCACTGGATCAACTGTTGGTGTTGTGCCAATTTTAGGTAATGGTCTTTATACTGGAAAAGTGGACAAACTAGGGTCTGCTAAAGCAATAATTCATTAATTCATAAAATTTATTAATGGCACTACATTTTAGTAAGCAAGAATTTGAAAGTAGAAAATTAGCTACTTTAAAGTCTATGAAAGAGCAAAACCTTGATGCTCTTTTAATGTTCAGGCAAGAATCTATGTTTTGGCTTACAGGTTATGACACCTTTGGCTATGTTTTCTTTCAAACATTAATACTGGACAATAAAGGAAATATCATTCTTTTAACAAGAGCTCCAGATTTAAGACAAGCAAAAAACACATCTAATATTGAAGATATAAGAATTTGGGTTGATAAAGACCAGTCTAATCCTACTGATGATCTTAAAATTATTTTAAATGAATTGAATTTAAAAAATAAAAAAATTGGAATTGAATATGAAGCTTACGGTATGACAGGACGTAATGCTTTAAGACTTAATAAATCACTAGAAGGTTATTGTGAGGTAGAAGACCAATCAGAATTAATTACCAAACATAGGGTTGTTAAGTCTCAAGAAGAAGTTGTTTATGTAAAAAAAGCTGCAGAACTTGCAGATCAAGCGCTTGATGAAGCATGGAAATACGCAAAAGCTGGTGCTAGTGAAGCAAAAATTTTAGCTGAAATGCAAAGAGTTGTTTTAGAAGGTGGCGGCGATTATCCAGCAAATGAATTCATAATTGGATCAGGACACAACGCATTGTTATGCAGATATCAATCTGAGAAAAGAATTTTATCTGATACTGATCAATTAACTATTGAATGGGCCGGAACATATAAACATTATCACTCTGCAATGTTTAGGACTGTTCCTATTGGTAAAGCTGATCCAAAACATATTAAGATGCATGAAGCTTGTGTTGAGGCTTTAAGTAATTGTGCAAAAACTCTAATACCAGGAAAAACAGCTGGAAATGTATTTGATATACATGCTAAAACTTTTGATGATCTTGGGTACAATAAATCAAGAATGAATGCTTGTGGTTATTCATTAGGGGCAACCTTCTCACCCAATTGGATGGACTGGCCAATGCTATACACAGGTAATCCTTATGTAATAACTCCTGGTAATGTCTTCTTCATGCACATGATATTGATGGATTCAGACAATAATTTAGCTATGAATTTAGGAGAAACGTATCTTGTAACAGAGAACGGCAACGAGAGATTGGGTAAGCAAAAGCTGGATTTAGTAGTCTTATAGGCCTCCGCTACATAATCAGTTAAAGTTTAACTATTTTAGTATTTTCAATTTTATTTTCAAAAAAATCTATAATGTTTTGAGCTGTTTCTACAGCCATACTTTCTAACCCTTCTTTAGTAAACGTCGCAGCATGTGGGCTTAACACTACTTTTTTATTTGTAATTAATGGGTTTGTTGGTTCAGGTGGCTCTTTTTCAAAAACATCTATTCCAGCAAATGCTATGATATTATTATCAAGGGCATTGTTTAAATCCTCTTCATTAACAATTCCACCTCTGGCTGCATTAATTATGATTGAACTTTTTTTCATAAGTTTCATTTCTTTTAGAGTTATAAAATTCTTAGTTTCACTATTTAAAGGTAAACTTAATGATAAAATATCAGCTTTCTTTAAGCCCTCTTCAAGAGTTGCAACTTTTGCCCCACCAAAAGATGTTATAGTCGTATCATCAACATAAGGATCAAAAACAAGAACTTTCATATCAAAGCCAAGACATTTTTTAATTAGTTTCTTTCCAATTCTACCAAATCCAGTAATAAGAATTATTTTATTAAATAGCTCAAAATTTTTTTCAATATTCAAATGTATTGCTTTAATAAAATCTCCACCTCTAACCATGGTGTCAAACATACTAAAACCTTTGTAAATATTCAAAATCATGAACATTATATGCTCTGCTGGAGAAGTAGACGTAGAATCGTGCGCTACAAGTAGAGTAATTGCTTTTTCCTTTAAACATTCGGTGTCAACGCTATCGTACCCAACACCATGTCTTGCAATAACTTTAAGCTTATCACATTTATTTAAAATTTTTCTATCAATTTTACCTCTTCTAAGGGTAATTCCATCAAACTCAGGTAATTTTAATAAAAGATTTTCTCTAGATAGGTCTGTTACTATTTCACAATCAAAATCTTTGTAATTCATTAAAAGCTCAATGCCTTTATCCTTCATGGTATCGATGATGCCAATTTTATACATTTTTTCCTTCTATTTTAAATTCTAAACCAGAGACCTTCTGGAAGTGGTACTAATAATAAATTTTTAAAACCAAAGTATAGAAGCAGAATGAATATACTACCAAATAACATATAAATTATTATCTTCTTTAAAGGAATACTTTGCCCTGCATTAATTAAAATAAGCAGATTAAATGAAATTAAACTAGTTAAAATGAATCCAGTTCTTTCTAAAAAATATATCCAAGCAAAAAATGTTAAAATTAATAAAGGAATTTTAATAAATGAAACTTTTTCATTAATGACTTTAATTTCTAATTTAAAAGAACGAAAAATTAAAATTACAGATAGGATTAGTAATGCTGTTGTTATTGCATATGGAAAAACTGAACCGAAAGGGCTTAAACTATTTGCCTCATAAAAAAGAAGTAGAGATAATAAAATAAGACAAATACCAGAGATAAATGATGTTTTGTCTTTAACAAATTTAAGCATTTTTTCTCCTATTATAAATTCTTTTTAAAGTGGGTAGAAATAAACCCATTATAATAAAGAACACCAATACAATTGAGATAGGTCTTGCAAAATAATTTGCAAAAATATTTTCTTGAGCACTACCTATTATATATGCTTGAACAAACCCTTGTTCAGCAATTTGTCCTAATACTAGCCCTAAGACAATTGGTGACGCTTTAAATCCTGCTCTATTTAATATCCAACCAATTAAACCAAAAAAGAACATGAAATAGACGTTTAGAATATTATTTTGAATTGAATAACTACCAATAATTGTTAGAAAAATTATGATTGGTATTAGTATTTCTCTAGGTATTTTTATTATAGATTTGTATGCATATCTTCCCATTAACAATCCTAATGGTAGCATCATAATAGTTGCTAGAAGCAAACCAAATATAAAAGTGTACACAATTGAAGATTGCTGAGTAAACAAAGTGTCCCCAGTTCTTATTCCTTGAACTAATAATGCTCCTAAAATTACAGCGTCAGGTGGAGTGCCTGGTATACCAAGACATAGTGTCGGAATAAAACCTCCTCCAACTGTTGCATTATTTGCTGTCTCTGATGCTATTAAACCTTCTGGTTCACCTTTACCAAAATTATCTTTATTTTTTGAACTTCTCTTTGCCTCACCATATGAAACTATACTTGCAATACTTCCTCCAGCACCTGGAAGGATACCAATAAAAGTTCCAATTATTGCTCCTCTTAATGCCTCAAATTTTTTACGATACATTATTAAAAAAGATTCTTTTAATCTTAAACTTTTGGGTGTTGTATTTTCACTTAAATGCTTTCCCTTCATGCTAGTTAGACCTAAAATAACTGGAATACAAAAAAGTCCAATCATTGCACTAACAATTTCTATTCCACTATTTAAAAAACTAATATTCCAAGTCATTCTCATATCACCACCGATAACTGCGACACCAATCATTGACATTAATAAACCAAGGCAAGCACCAATTAATGATTTAATATTATCTCCTTCTGCTAAAGTTGAAATTAATGTTAAGCCTAAAATTGCTAACCAAAAATATTCTGTGGGACCAAATTTAAGTGAAATGCTTGCTAATGGGGGTGCAAATAAAGCTAAACATATGACTCCTACTATTCCACCTATAAATGATGACATGCAGCTTATGGACATGGCTAAATCACCATTACCAGTTTTAGCCATAGGGTATCCATCAAACGTAGTTGCAACAGCCGAAGGTGTTCCTGGTGTATTAATTAAGATTGCAGACCACGAGCCCCCAAAGATAGCTCCTGTATAAATTGCTCCTAGAACGATTAGTCCAGAAGAAGGTTCAAGTGCGAATGTAAAAGGCACTAAAATAGCAACCGCCATGGTTGCTGAAAGTCCTGGCAAAGCACCAATGATGATGCCTGCCAAAACTCCTGAAAAAGCTAAGCCTAAATTTAGTAGGCTTAACGATGACAAAAAATCTGTAAAAATATTTGTCATTCAAAGGTTTAATTATTTAATTAAACCAAGTTCTTTAGCGATAGCTTCGTTAGCTTTCTGTTGATCTTTCATAAATTTCTTAATTTTTTTATGACCAATATTAACAACTACAAAAGCGTTATCTTCCATTTGTTTAATAAAAGCAGGATCAGAATTAATCTTCATAATACGATCAGACCATTCTTTAACAGTTGCTTTAGAAGCTAATTTTGGAAGTGCGTAACCTCTATAAGCTCCAGAAACAATGTTATATCCTAGCTCTTTAAATGTAGGTACATCAGGGAAAGCCGGCAATCTTTCTTTTGATGCTACAGCAAGCATTCTAACTTTAGATCCTTGTTTAGCAGCAACAGTTGAATAGCCAGCTTCAGCTACAACTACCTTACCTAATAATGCTTGAACAGCAGCACCTGTACCTTTGAAAGGAACATAGGTAGTTTTAACTTTTGCTTTTTTATTTAAAGAAATAGTTAAAAGATGATTTGCTGAATATGTTCCAGATCCACTAAAAGTAAGTTGTCCTGGGTTTTGTTTAGCAAAGTTCATTAACTCTTCTAATGTTTTGTAAGGACTTGATGCTTCTACTAAAATTGCATCAGGAGTATAATGAAAAAATGCAAAAACATTTACATCTTCTGTTTTATAACCAGCTTTTTCACCTTTAGCGATAGGCTGCATAATGATGTGTGGAAGGTTAACACCCATGATCACACTACCATCACTTCTTTCTGAATTTAAAGAAGACCAGCCTACTGATCCACCACCACCTGGTTTGTATTGAACAACAATATCCTCTTTATAAATGTCTTTATAATAAGGTTGTTGCATTCTAGCCGTAACATCAGATTCTCCACCTGGGCCAAATGGAATGATGTTTGTAACTCCTGCATTAGCACCACTTATACTAATAATTATAAGTGATAATGCTGCAAGAAATTTACTAATATAAGATTTTAATTTCATTAGATATTTCCTCTTGTTTGTTAGTTTAAGTTAGAAAACTATTTATTTTTGATCTTACTGTCAACGTCCATGTGTGCAGAAATAACTGATATGTTTAAGTTCAAATCATGTTATCTATCGTATTTAAAGTTAAAATTATCCTCTAATTAAATAAAAATGAAAATTATTGATATTCAAGAAAAAACCTTCTCAATTAGTTCAGATATTAAAAATGCCTATATCAGTTTTGCAAAAATGGATTGTAGTGTTGTTGCAATAAAAACTGATATAAAAATTAACGGTGAAAATGTTGTTGGATATGGTTTTCATTCTAATGGACGATATGCGGTCAGTGAACTCTTAACAAAAAGATTTATACCTAGATTAAATGAAGCTAATGAAAAAGATTTATTAAACGACGAAGGTAATAATTTTAGTCCAGAAAAAATTTCAAAAGTTTTAATGCAAAATGAAAAACCAGGTGGTCATGGAGAAAGAAGTACAGCTGTAGGAACTTTAGATATGGCAGTTTGGGATATAGTTTCAAAAATAGAGCAAGTTCCACTTTATGAATATTTGGCTAAAAAATATGGCAATGGAGAATTTACTAATAAAATTTTTGTATATGCTGCTGGAGGTTATTACTACCCAGGTAAAGATATTCCATTACTTCTTGATGAGATGAAAGGTTATTTAGATTTAGGGTTTACAACAGTCAAAATGAAAATAGGAGGTGCTCCTTTAAAAGATGATTTAAAAAGAATTGAAAGCGTTCTAAAGTTAGTTGGGGATGGTAAAAATTTATGCGTTGATGCTAATGGTAGATTTGATCTAAAAACAGCTATTGAATATGGAGCAGCAATAGAACCTTATAATCTTAAGTGGTATGAAGAAGCGGGAGATCCTTTAGATTATGAATTAAATTCTGAGTTATCAAAAACTTATAAAAATGGATTAGCTACTGGTGAAAATTTATTTTCAATACAAGATTCTAGAAATTTAATTCGTTATGGTGGAATGCGAAAAGATATTGACTGGTTACAATTTGATTGTTCTTTAAGTTATGGATTGGTTGAATATTTAAAAACTTTAAAGATGATGAAAGAAAATAATTGGAGTTCCACAAGGGTAATACCTCATGGTGGACATCAAATTTCTTGTAATATTGCTGCCGGATTAAACTTGGGTGGAAATGAAATTTATCCTAGCTTATTTCAACCTTTTGGAGGATTTCCAGATTCATCTTTAGTTGAAAATAGCCAGGTAACCTTTCCAAAATTTATTGGTATGGGTTATGAAAAAAAAGAAAAATTAAATACATTATTTAAAAAACTATTTAATTAAAATTTTATTTTTTTATAAAATTAAGAATAGTATTTTTAAGTGTGCTACTTATAATTAAAGTTCCTTTTTCATTTGGGTGCATACCATCATCTTGATTAAATTCAGGCTTTAATGCTACACCTTCCAACAAAAAAGTTATTAAATCTAAATCATATTTTTTAGCTAAGCTTGAATAAATATTATCAAACTTTCTTTTATAACTAATTCCATGCGTTGTTGGTGCAATCATACCAGCTAGAATTATTTCTATATTTTTTAGTTTTGCTATTTGAATAATTTTTTCTAAATTTTTTTCAGTCTCAATCGGGCTTATTCCTCTTAACATATCATTAGCACCCAAGCCTAAGATCATTAAATCAATATCAGGCTGAGATAAAGACCACTCAACACGATTTAATCCACTAGCAGATGTACTTCCAGATACACTTCCATCAATAACTTCAAGATTATAACCACTATCATTAAGATTGTTTTGAAGAACAATGGCTAAATGTTTTTCCTGCGGAAGACCATAACCAGCCATCAAGCTATCACCAAATAAGATAACCTTTTCTATAGCATTGACGTTTATGCTCACTAGACAGAAGACAATAATTTTAATAATAAATCTTTTAATCATGGACAGTCTTCTTAAGCTAAAAAACGTCAATCTTAAATACCAAACTGGTAATGATACTATTAAGGTTTTAAAGAATGTTAATTTAGAAACTAAAAAAAATGAGTCTATTTCAATAGTTGGAGAAAGTGGGTCTGGAAAAACAAGCTTAATCATGCTTGCTGGAGGACTAGAGAAAGCAACTTCTGGTAAGATATTTTTTGAAGATCAAGAAATATCTAAAATGAGTGAAGATGAAGTTTCTAAAATTAGAAGAAAGAACATAGGTATAGTTTTTCAATCTTTCTATCTTATTCCAAACTACACTGCTGTTGAAAATGTTGCTCTAACCTTAGAGTTAAATAATTTAAAAAACCCTAGCGAACGAGCCAAAGAATTATTAGATCGATTTGGATTAAAAAATAGATTTAACAATCTGCCAAGTCAACTTTCAGGTGGTGAACAGCAACGTGTAGCTATTGCAAGAGCTATAGCCATGAAACCTAAACTAATTTTAGCAGATGAGCCTACAGGAAATTTAGATAGTGAAAATTCACAAATGATTGCAGATATTTTGTTTAAATATATTAAGGAAGAAAAATCATCTTTAATTATGGTCACCCATGATCCAAAACTTGCAAATAAAGCAAAAAGAAAAATTAAAATCAAAGATGGAAAAATTGTCTAAGCTTTCAGAGTACAAGTTAACTTTGATATATGCCTTAAGAGACTTGAGTAGAAATTATAAAAAAATTTCTAGTATCATTTTAACACTTTTTATCAGTTTATTTATCTTAGGTTCAATTTTCACAATTGAAGATAGTTTAAATAAAGAATTAAATAATAATTCAAGAGCACTTTTAGGTGGAGATATTGAAATTGATTATAATCGTAATGTTGGCAACTTAGAATTGATTAACCAAGTTAAAGAATTTGCTACCGTTTCACAAATGGTTGAGTTTAGCACCATGATCTCAACTACAGGTAAGACTAAAAATAAATCAATATTTTCTAGAATTAAAACAGTAGATCAAAATTACCCATTATTTGGTAAAGTAGGTTATGAGCCAACTGGTGCATTTGAAAAAATACAAACAACAGAAAATACAATCCTTGTTAATGAAAATATTTTCAAAAATCTTAATTTAAAGATAAATGATAAAATTAAAGTTCAAGACAAACTCTTTACTGTAATTGGTATTGTAAAATCTGTACCTGATATTGGAGGTGCATTTGTATTTGGTGATTTTGCTTTAGCTGGAAAACAAACATTAGAACTATTAAAACTTAACAATCTAGGTAGTTTTTTAAACTATGAATATAAGGTAAGATTTAATGAGGGAGACAATCCAAAAACTTTATCTAAAAAAATTGAGCAATTATTCAAAGATGAAAAAAAGGTACGACTTAGATATCATGAAAAGTCTGATGGTCCTTTAAAGAGAATAATTGATAATTTCTCACAGTTTTTGTCCCTTGTATCAATTAGTGCAATGTTAATTGCAGGAATTGGGATTGCTAACACCCTGCTTTCATTCATTAATCAGAACAATATGTCTATCGCAGTTAAGAAGTCTTTAGGCTTTTTCTCAAAGGATATTAAAATGGTCTACTATCTTCAATTACTCATTTTATTATTCATTATATCTACTGCTGCCTACTCATTTAGTTTCTTTCTAGTCCCGATTGTCGATGTTTATTTATCAGCTGGCCTTGGCTTGAATATTGAAGGTAGTTTTTCTATCCTTAATTATTTTAAAGTTTTTTTAGTAGGTTTATTAGTGTTAATCATATTTTCTATACCAACCATCAATGCAATTGATCAAGTTAAAGCATCAAACTTATTTAGAAATGTATTTCAAAACCTTCAATTTTATTATTCAAAAAAATCAATCGTTTTAAGTCTATTTTTATTGTCAGTTTTAATATCTTTATTTACTATTGGTTCAGCTCGCCCCATTTATAGCTTGAGTTATTTTGGTGCTTTCTTTGTTTGTCTATTAGTTTTTTATTTATTATCAAACTTGATCATTAAATTATTTAAAAGTCTTAAAGAACATCAAAATATTTCAATTAAAGTTTCAGTTAAAAATATCACTCAAACTAAAAGTATTACTCCTATAACTATTATGTCTTTAGGTTTAGGCGTCACCTTATTATTAACTTTAGCTTTTGTTGGTTCAAACTTTAAAAGAGAAATTGCAAAATCTATACCGGAACTTGCGCCTGATTATTTTTTCATTGGTATTCAAGGTGATGAAAGAAAAATATTTGAAGATTTAATTTTTAATATGGATAAAGATGCTAACCTTGAAATTGTTCCCATGGTCTCAACAGGTATTCTAAAAATTAATGGAATAGATCCAAATACTTATATCGACTCAAGTAATGATAGCCACTGGGTGATTAGAAATGACAGAAGGTCTTCTTGGGCTGATAAAGTTTTAAAAGATAACCCAATTGTAGAAGGTAAGTGGTGGGATTTAGATAGACCTGATAAACTTCAAATTTCACTTGATAGTAAAATTGCTAAAGATTTTAATATTAAAATTGGTGATATTTTTACTTTAAATATTTATGGACGTGAAATTGAAGGTGAAATTGTAAACTTTAGGTTAGTAGACTACAGAGATTTTACTATTAACTTTGCTATGTTATTAAATCCTCAATTTGCAAAAAATATACCTCATGAATATTTGGCCACTTCAAAGTTTAAAAGTTTAGAGAATTTTAATGAAACTGCTTTACTAGATAAAATGCCTAGTCTTTCTATTATAAAAATCACTGATTACTTAGAGAAAGTAACAGATCTTTTAAATAAAGTGTTTATTGCTGTAACTGTTATTTCAGCAATTACTATAGTTATTGGTTTAATTGTCATAACAAGTGCAATTATAGTTCAAGGTAAAATTAAAGAATTTCAAAACTTAATATTTAAAATTCTAGGTTTTTCTAAAGCTGAAGTTGTGCTCTCTTCAATTATTGAATTTTTTATTATATTCACATCCATAATTCTAATAGCTCTCTTTTTTGCAGTCATAGGTTCGCAATTTATTATTGAAAATATTTTTCAAATCACTTGGAAGTTTGATTTAGTAATATTTTTGCAGGTAACTATTGGTATTGGATTAGCTACATTAATCTTGATAATACTTACAAATTTAAAATACCTAAGTCCTAAGGTTTATCCCCTTATAAGAAATCAATAATTTCTTTGTCATGCTCTAATTTATTTAATATATTAAATATACTTTTATGACATCCGCTATCTTTGCTAAACAAATAGGATTAAAAAACTTTTTTTTAAGAGGCTTAAAAATAAAAATAATTAAAAAATTTATAAAAGAAAAATTTATTTATAAAGTCATTACAAACAATAATTATAGCATTTATAAATGGGATCCGTCTGGTACTGAAGTTTTTATGACCCAGTGTTTTACGGATTGGGGAAATGAATATCTTTTTTTAGATAGTTTAAAAAATAGACAAAATGATATTTTTTTAGATATTGGTTGTCATAGTGGATATTATCCAACCTTATTTAAAAATTATTTTAAAAAAATTATTGGTTTTGAGCCAAGTACCAAATGTATCAATATTTTAAAAAAAATAGATATCGATAATTTTTATTATCATCAATATTTTGTTGGGGATGAAAATATTTCTGTAGTTGCAGGCGATTCTGAGGATGGCTATTCTTTCTATTCTGATAATTCAAATCATAAACTAAGTAATTTAAAAAATATGAATCAAATTACTATAGATAAGTTTTGTAAAAATGAAAATTTAGAGAATATTACAGCAATTAAGATAGATATTGATGGTATGGATTTAAAAGTTTTATATGGAGGTGAAGAGGTCATTAAATTAAACAGACCTTCTATTATCATTGAAAATTACACAAGAGAGTTATTCCATTTTTTTAAAGACCTAAACTATAGTTTGTTAACTTTGGTTTCCTCTAAAGAAAAACCATACAATCTTAATTTGATAGAATTAAAAAATTTTGATGAAGATAGGTGGATTAAAATGATTTGCTGTATACCAAATGAATACAAAAATAATTATGAAAATAATTTTTTTAAAGGTGGTATTATCTCAGGAATAAATAAGAGGGAAATTCTTAAAACATTTTATTTCAAAAAAAATCCCTGAAACTTTCATTCCGAGGGTTCTAATTTTGTTTAGTATTTGTATCTAAAGTGTTCTTTAGATGGAACCGTATTACGTGATATTTAAGACACTCATTTGTAATTTAAAAAATTGATAGTTAATTTTTATTATATATCTGAACGACTTTTAAATCTTTCATAAGCTAATCTAGTTTTAACACCAATATTTAAAAATGGTTGTGGTGGAAGCCAAGTAGGCTTACTTCTAGATTCTATTATTTCAATTTCATCACTATTTTCATTACTTGCTTTAATTGCTATCTGTTCGCCAAATAAAGTTCCAACTCCAATACCAGAACCATTATAACAACCTGCTACAAAGACGTTGTTATCAATTTTATCAAAAATTTGAGAACTATTTCTTGTTCTAGATACAATCCCAGACCAGCTAGATTCAATAATATTATCTGATAAACTTGGGAATCTTTTTTTAATTCCAAGTTTTTGATTAAAAGATCTTTTATCTAAATCTGATTTAGACATTTTAAAAGGGCTATGAACTTCAGCAGTGTTTCTAATTAAAATTCTTTTGTCTTTTGTCATTCTAATAGTTGCACCCATTGGTCTAACGGGTAGCACACCCCATTCTTTAGGTTCGCCAATGGATTTAAATTCAGTATCAGTTAATGATCTTGTCATGCTTGCAGTTAAAGTTAAGGGGAAATTATAGTTATTTTTTATACCAAGTGATTTTAAAAAACCATTAGTACAAAAAATAATATTTTTAGTAATTATTTTATGATTATTAAATTTACAAATAATTGTATCACTATTTTTTGACCATTCATTTAATTGAGTGTTTTCTAATAGCTCAACATTACCTGATAAAGTGTCAACCATTGCTCTTACAAGTTTTCCCGGGTGTAATAAAATTCCACCTTTAGTGTAAAGTGCTAGTTTATAAAAATTTGTACCTAATCTTTTACCTAATTCATCTTTTTCTAAGATATTATGCTCAAAGTTTAGTTTTAATAAAGTTTTGCTAAAATTTTCCAATATCTTTCTGTCTTTTTCATTTGATGAAGCAAAATATTTTCCACTATCATTCCATTCACAATCAACCTGGTGTTCTTTAATAAACTTTTTTACAACATCAATTCCTAATTTATAAATATCAGTCTTCTTTTTATAATTAGAAAGCTCTTTATTTGATGTAAAACCATCATTAAGTGTCGTATCAACTAAATATCCTGAGTTTCTTCCACTTGCACCCTCGCCTGCTAATTGGGCATCAACAATAATAATTTTTTTATTAGGATGAAGTTCTGATAGTTTTCTAGCAGCAGATAAGCCTGTATAGCCAGCACCTACTATTAACCAGTCACAGGATTTATCTTTATCTAAATTTTTTATATTAGATCTTCTATCAAGGTCATTAATCCAACTACAACAAGTATCATTAACTACATTCATGCAGTTAGATTATGACAGATAAGATGTTTTTAAAAGATTTTAAGATACCAAAGAAGGTTGCTTGATCATGTCTTCTTTTTTGATCCCTGCAACTTTAACTGGTTTTTTCATAGCATCTCTTCTGAAAGGCTCTCCCAGTTCTTGGTTAAGAATTACTTCAATAAACGTTGTAATTCCTTTCTTTTGATCTTCACATGATTGCTTGATTGCATTTGTTGTCTCTTCCATCGTACGAACAGTAACTCCTTTTAAACCACAAGCGTCAGCAACTTTTGCATAACTTAATTCTGGGTCAAGTTCTGTTCCAACGAAGTTATCATCAAACCATAATGTAGTGTTTCTTTTTTCAGCACCCCATTGATAGTTTCTAAAAATCACCATTGTAATTGCTGGCCATTCTTCTCTAGCGCAAGAACTCATTTCATTCATACTAATACCGAATGCGCCGTCACCTGCAAAACCAATTACTGGTGTGTCAGGACATCCAATTTTTGCTCCAAGAATTGCTGGAAAACCATAACCACATGGACCAAATAATCCCGGTGCTAAATATTTTCTACCTTTTTCAAATGTAGGATAAGCATTTCCAATTGCACAGTTATTTCCAATATCACTTGAGATAATTACATCATCAGGCATACCTGCTTGAATTCCTCTCCATGCTTCTCTAGGAGACATTCTATCCGCATCTCTTTTTCTAGCTTCTGCATTCCAAACTGTACCTTCATCATCGTCTTCATGATCTAAACTTGATAGCTCTTGTAACCAAGCAGATTTAGTTTGGTGGATTGTATTTTTTCTCTCTTCTCTATTAATGTCTCCTGCTGTTGGAGAAAGTTGAGCTAAAATTTGTTGAGATACTAATTTTGCATCCCCACAAATACCAACTGATACTTTTTTAGTTAAACCAATTCTATCTGAATTCATATCAACTTGAATGATACTTGCATCCTTAGGCCAGTAATCCATTCCATAACCTGGTAATGTTGAGAAAGGATTTAATCTTGTACCAAGTGCAAGAACAACATCAGCTTTCTTAATTAATTCCATTCCAGCTTTTGATCCATTGTATCCTAAAGGTCCAGCTGCTAATGGGTGGCTACCTGGGAAACTATCGTTATGTTGATACCCAGAACAGACTGGGGCATCTAATTTTTCAGCTAATTTTTTACAATCTTCAATCGCTCCACCAATTACAACTCCAGCACCAGATAATATTACTGGAAACTTAGCATTTGATAATAAGTCAGCTGCTTTTTTAATTGCATCAACTCCACCCGCTTGTCTTTCAAGTCTCACAATTGGAGGAAGATCGATATCAATAACTTGTGTCCAATAATCTCTTGGAACATTTATTTGTGCGGGAGCTGATCCTCTTATTGCCTTTTCAATTACCCTATTTAATACTTCTGCCATTCTTGAAGGGTCTCTAACTTCTTCTTGGTAGCAAACCATGTCTTTAAATAAATTCATTTGTTCGACTTCTTGAAAACCACCTTGACCCATAGTTTTATTAGCTGCCTGCGGTGTTACTAATAATAATGGTGTGTGGTTCCAGTATGCGGTTTTAATTGGAGTAACAAGACCTGTAATTCCAGGACCATTTTGTGCAATTACCATTGACATTTTACCAGTAGATCTTGTGTAACCATCAGCAATTAACCCACCGTTTGTTTCATGAGCAACATCCCAAAAAGTAATTCCAGCATCAGGAAAAATATCTGAAATTGGCATGAAAGCCGATCCAATAATTCCAAATGCGTGTTCAATTCCATGCATTTGTAAAACTTTTACAAAAGCTTCTTCTGTTGTCATTTTAGTCATAATAATTAGGCCTTCCTGCTTAAGTTGTTAAAAAATCTATTAATAATTTGTTAATTTTAAAGATTAATATATAAGAATTTAAAAATTTCAAACAAACAAATCGACACAATTATGGCTACAGATATTATTATACATGACGAGAAAGACAACGTTGGAGTAGTTGTTATTGATAAAATTGCTCCAAAACAAGATTGCGCATGCTGGATTATGGAGAATGATAAAACAGTTCAAATTCAATCAGTAGATGAAATTCAATTAGGACATAAAATTGCAATGGTTGACCTTAACGAAGGTGATACTATTTTAAAATATGGTCATGATATTGGAAAAGTAATTAAATCAATCAAAAAAGGTGAACATGTTCATGTTCACAATGTAAAAACGAAGAAGTGGTAAAAAATATGGAAATTCCAAAAAGTTTTTTAGGTTATAAAAGAGAAAATGGCAGAGCAGGAACGAGAAATCATGTAATCATTCTTCCTGTAGATGACATTTCAAATGCATGTGCTGAAGCTGTTGCAAACAATATTAAAGGCACAATGGCCCTTCCTCACTCTTATGGAAGGCTTCAATTTGGTGCTGATTTAGATTTACACTTTAGAACTATGATTGGAACTGGAAGCAACCCAAATGTTGCAGCAGTAATAGTTATTGGTATAGAGCCAAAATGGACAAAAAAAATAGTTGATGGAATAGCAAAAACAGGAAAGCCAGTTGAAGGATTTCATATTGAGCGAACTGGAGATATTGGTACTGTCATGAAAGCCTCAAAAAAAGCTCAGGAATTTGTGATGTGGGCGTCTGAAAAACAAAGAGAAGAGTGTCCTATGAGTGATTTATGGATATCAGTTAAGTGTGGAGAATCAGATACAACATCTGGATTAGCTGCAAACCCTACAGTTGGAAATTTAATGGATAAATTAGAACCAATGGGTGTTCATTTATGTTTTGGAGAAACTTCAGAACTTACTGGAGCTGAAACTGTTTGTGCTAAAAGAGGTGCAACACCAGAAGCATCAGAAAAATTTATGAAAACATGGAATTCTTATAATGATTTTATACTTAAAGAAGCAACTGATGACCTTTCAGAAAGCCAACCTACTGCAGGAAATATTGCCGGTGGGCTTACAACGATAGAAGAAAAAGCATTTGGTAACTTTCAAAAAATTGGTTCATGTAAATTTATTGATGTACTAGAACCAGCTGAAGAGCCAACCAAAGGTAAAGGCTTATACTTTATGGATACATCATCAGCAGCAGCTGAATGTGTAACTCTTCAGGCAGCAGCTGGATTTAACATTCACTTATTCCCAACTGGTCAAGGTAATATCGTGGGTAACCCTATTGAACCAGTTATCAAATTAACTGCCAATCCATTAACTGTAAAAGGTATGGGAGAACATATTGATTGTGATGTATCAAAAATTTTATCACGTGAGATGACTATGTCTCAAGCTGGTGATGAGTTAATTAAATCTATGATTAGAGTAGCAAATGGTAGATTAACATGTGCAGAAAGTTTAGGACATAAAGAGTTTGTTATGACAAAACTCTATAGAAGTGCGTAGCTTTTAAAGTTCTTTACTCTGTATATATGGTTTCTCAAAAAATTATTAAAATCTTTCCTGGTGTAATACTTGCTTTAGTTTTCTGTTTATTTTCACAAGGAATAAACAATGTTATTGGTATAGAGTTGTTTGGAACTACCAAAAGTCCTATTTCAACTGTAATGATAGCAATATTACTTGGAATTATAATGGGTAATGCCTTTACACCAAGACCAGGTATGATGATCGGTTTAGATTTTACCCAAAAATATGTTCTTAAATTAGGTATAATTTTTTTAGGTATAAGATTAAGCTTTGAAGAGTTTCTAAAATTTGGAACTGTTGCTATTCCCTTAATTATTGTGTGTATATTAAGTGTTCTTATTCTTATAAAATTATTAATTAAAAAAGTTCCAATTTCATCTAAAATGTCTTACTTGATAGCAATTGGAACAAGTGTTTGCGGTGCAACAGCGATAGTAGCAGTAGCACCTATTATAGAAGCAAAAAAAACGGAAGTTGCTTATGCAATAGCAAATATTACGTTGTTCGGCGTTATAGCTATGCTTATTTATCCTTATTTTGCTGAATGGTATTTTTATGGAGAGCCTATAATGGCAGGCTTATTTTTAGGAACTGCCATTCACGAAACTTCTCAAGTAGCGGCAGCTGGATTAATTTATGACCAGCAATTTAATAGCCCTGAAACTCTAAATGTAGCTACAGTTACAAAGCTTATAAGAAATACATTTTTAGTAATCTTAGTGCCACTATTTGGTTTTTTATATAATAGAGGTAGGGTTAAGGATAAAAACTATTCAATATTCAGTATTTTTCCATATTTTGTTCTTGGTTTTATTGGAATGATAATTATTAGAAATATTGGTGATCAGGTATTTACTATAGAAAATGGTAATTATGATATTTGGAAAACCTTAATAAATTATACTAAAAGTCTAGCCACTGTCTTTCTAACTATGGCAATGGCAGCTGTTGGTATATCTATTAACCTGAGTGAATTAAAGTCCATGGGATACAAACCATTTGTTGTTGGGTTAATTGCCGCAATTACAGTTGGAATTGTAAGTATTGTAAGTTTAGAGACTTTTCTTAAATTTTTATTATAGATTCATCATATTTGAATTGGTGAACATAGATATTAATGTAAAGTATTATAAATGAAAAATATTCTTCTAACAGGTGGAGCTGGCTATATAGGCAGTCATGTTTGTCATTTATTAATTGATCAAGGTTATAAGGTTACATGTATAGACAGCTTAATAACTGGAAATAAAGAGTTATTACCCAAGAAGGTAAAACTTGAAATATTTGATATAGCTGAAAAGGAAAAAGTAAATGAATTAATAAAGAATAATAATTTTGATTTGGTTATGCATTTTGCTGGCTTAATTAGAGTTGATGAATCAGTAGAACAACCAGAAAGGTATAATGATTTTAATTATTCGAAAGCTAAAATATTTTTAAAAACTTGTTATGAAAATGGATTAAAAAAAATTATTTTTTCCTCAACTGCAGCTGTTTATGGTAATCCAAAAACTGAAAAAGTTAAAGAAACTGACCCAACAAGTCCACTTAACCCTTATGCATCTTCAAAATTAGAATTAGAAAATTTTATTAAAGAAACTTCAAAAAACTATAATTCAAAATATATTATTCTGAGATATTTTAATGTTGCTGGTGCAGATGAAAAAATGCGAACTGGATTAATATCAAAAGTTTCATCTCATTTAATTAAAATTGCATCTGAAGTAGTGGTTGGTAAAAAAGATAAATTAATTATCAATGGAGATGATTATAACACTCCAGATGGAACGGCTATAAGAGACTATATTCATGTTTCTGATCTAGCTGAAATTCATATAATAGCAGCTAATTATTTGATAAATGGTGGCGAGTCTAATTTATTTAACTGCGGATATGGAAATGGTTTTAGTATTAAAGATGTAATCAGTGAATTAAATAAAATTATAAACAAAGATTTAAAAACTATAGTTGGACCAAGAAGACCTGGAGATAGTGAAATGATAGTGTCTAATGTAGAGAAATTTATGAAATATTTTTCATGGAAACCAAAGTATAATAATCTTAATTATATTTTAAAAACTGCTGTTGAATGGGAAAAAAAATTAAAATCTTAAAATTAAAATAACATCAATTATTAGAATATTTTTAAGTATGGCATTGGCTGTAGTTGGTTTATCGACTAACGAAAAAACTTAGAATATAATTTTCCCAAATGATTTTAATTTATATTGTTTATTTTTTAATTGAGTATTTTTTTCTTATGTTTGAGAAAAATTTTCTAATGAGTGCTGCCACTACTCCTAAAAGAATTGCAAACATGATTGAAAATAATCCATAAAAAAATGGCATGTCTTCTGAAAATTCTAAAATAAATAGTGAGAAAAAATTTAAATCTGCAGTTAAAGCTTGTATTATTTCTCTTTCAGTTTGTTCTGCAAAAAAAGTTTCATAAGCAATGGCTATTCCAACTATCAATAATAAAATTGCCAGTAATGCTTTTAAACCAGAACTGTCAATTTTTTCACCGAGTTTTTGCCCCACTTGAACCCCTATGATTGAACCAATAACCAACATTACTACTAACATTAAATCTATAGAGCCAAAATTAAATGAATGTAAAAAAGTAACTATGACACTGACAAAAATTGTTACAAACAAAGAAGTCCCTGGAACTAATTTTGTTGGCATCTTAATTATATAAATCATTGCGGGCACTAATATAAAAGCACCTCCTATACCCATTATAGCAGCAATAAATCCTACAACTAAACCAATTATAATTGGAGTAAATATACTTTCGTATAATTTTGATTTTGGAAATCTCATTCTTAATGGAAGACCATGTATCCAATAATGAACGTGTAATTTTTTTTTAACTGTAAGGTTTCTTTTTGCTCTGTCTATTTCTCTAAGACTTTCAACTAACATTAATGTACCAATAATTGCAAGTATATACATATAGGCTAAAGAAATAACTGTATCAATTTTTCCAATACCTTTAAAATATGTAAATGTATAAATACCTAATGCAGTTCCAATTGTTCCACCAATAACAATCATAAGACCCATTTTGTAATCTAAAGTATTTTTTAAATAATGAGTTGTTGATCCTGATACAGAAGTTGCAAGAATATTGTTAGCTTCATTTGCGACAGCATATGCAGGTGGTACGCCTAAAAAAATTAAGAATGGAGTCATTAAAAAACCACCACCAACACCAAATAAACCTGAAAGCACTCCAACGATTGCACTCAATAAAAGTATTTCAATAGGATTAACAAATACTTGAGCTATTGGTAGAAAAACATCCATAAAAAATTAACAGTTATTAAAAAACAACTTAATTAAATGTGATAAAAGTTCCAACTAAAATAATGCCCCAATAAGCAGCTAGACTGACAAAGATGCCTGTTTTGATAATAGTTACTTTAAAATCTGAAATTTTGTTTAATACTTTTATGTTGGAAATTGACATTACAACCGTGAATACACCCAGTTAATTATTTGTCAAATAAATAGTTTGTCTGAAATGATTTTTTTATTAGTAGATTGTTGCTCCAAAGACCTTAACATCATTCCCTTCAACACCAAGGACTAACCTTCCAAGGAACTCACCTTCAATTTCCTTGCTCCTCTGTTTAAATAGAACGGTAATGTTTTGACCCCTTCTAAGACAGCCAAATGCTTCGTAGTCCTCTTTTAAGCTCGTCAAAAGTTTGTTGTTAGCCCACTGCTTTCCAAGTTCTACTTCATTTGCTCCAAATAACATTTGAGTTCCAAAGTCCTTAGTAAAACCACCATAATCTTTCATATTGGAAGTTTTAACAAGATTATCCCAAATAGGATTAGCAATTGTTATAATCTCATCATCAGATTTATCTAAAAGATTCATAATTTAAGTTTAACTGTTTTAAGAAGCTTTTCTCTTCTCGTTCTCATCAACTATGTGATAAACCGGCACTTTTTCTAGTGAAAATTTACCAGTCTTAGGATCACGTCTAGAAACTGTTAAACAATGCCAATTATCATCATCAAGTTTCATATGGTCACCTCTGTAATAGTAACCAGGCCAACGTGTTTCTTCACGGAACATAGTGTGTTCAGTTACACATTGAGAAGTCAAAGCTCTATGTTTTAACTCCCAAGCTCTCATAAGTTGGTGTAAATCTTCAGCACCTACTTTTTCTAAATCTTCCTCTAACCAAGCAAGTAATTCTAAGCCTCTTTTAAGCATATTACCATTAGTCATGTAGTTGGTTGCAATTCCCCCAACATATTCATCCATAATTCTTTGTAGACGTTGAAGACCTTGAATAGGTGAAATGTAACTAGGTGAAACTGTTCCACCTGTAATTTCATTTTGAGCTACTTGATATGTCTCTAAAGGTTTAAATATAGCAGTTTTAAAGTCTTCACACTGTTTATCTGTAACTTTAATTCCTTCTGCTTTTTTATCCTCAATATATTTTACAGCAGCTTTTGCAGCTAAACGACCTTCAGTAAATGATCCTGAAGAAAATTTATGAGCACTTCCACCTACAGTATCTCCTGCACCAAAAAGACCATTAATTGTTAACATTCTGTTATAACCCCAGAAATATTCTGGTGGAGATAAATCTTCAGGTCCACTAACCCAAGCTCCAGAACAAGTTGCATGAGAACCCATAACATAAGGTTCAGATGTAGTTAGTTCAGGATTTGTGTATTTAGGATCAATATTTTGAGAAGCCCAAACAACCGCTTGACCAACAGTCATACCAAGGAAATTTTCCCAACCAACAGTTTCTAAGTGTGGATCTTGGAAAGCTTCAGTAGTTACCATGTGAATTGGTCCACCACCTGCAATAGTTTCTTGAATAAATGCGTGGTTTCTTAAACATGTAGGAGTTGGATGGTGATCAATGTATTCACCAACTAATTCTTTAGTTTGATCATACCATTTCTTCTCATAGTTCTCTCCATTTGCATTTTGAGTATATGTTTTAAGGTGCAAGAAGTATGCTCCAACTGGACCATATCCATCTTTAAATCTACATAACACAATTCTATTCTCCATTTGTGTCATTTTAGCTCCAACAGCAATGGGTAATGCATAAGCAGAACCATTACTCCATGGTGCATACCAAGTTCTTCCCATTCCTTCACCAACTGCTCTTGGTTTGAAAATATGAGATGCTCCACCTGCTGCAACAATTACAGTTTTTGATCTAAATACATGGAAGTCACCAGTTCTCATATTAAAACCAACGGCTCCACCTACTCTATTTTCTTGAGCCTCATCCATTAAAAGATGAGTAATCATTATTCTATTATAAATTTTGTCAGCTGATTTTTTTGCAGCCTCTGCAACGATTGGCTTATAACTTTCACCATGAATCATAATCTGCCATTTACCTTCTCTAAGATAACGACCTGTTTTTTCATTTTTCATCATTGGTAAGCCCCATTCATCAAACATATGAACAGTTGAGTCAACGTGACGAGCCATGTCATAACCTAAATCTTCTCTAACCATTCCCATTAAATCATTACGTGCATATCTTACGTGATCTTCAGGTTGGTTTTCACCCCACTGCATACCCATGTAACAGTTAATTGCGTATAAACCTTGAGCAACAGCTCCACTTCTATCAATATTAGCTTTTTCAACACAAATAATTTTCATATCTCTTCCCCAGTGTCTAGCTTCAAAAGTAGCACCAGTTCCTGCCATACCACCACCAACAACTAGAACGTCGCAATCCTCAAAATGTGTTTTATGTTTGGCCATTAGTAGTAAACCCCTTTTTTAAATGTATCTTTAGGAACAGATGGTAATTTACCATCAATATTTAAACCATTAGGCTCAGTATAGAGCATTTGAGAATTGATCTCACCTTGATTAGGTTTTTCGCCTTCTGCTAATTTTGGAATAAATTCTCCCCAAGGCTTTGTTGTAATTGGAGATACAAAATCTTTTGTAGTTCCATTTCTAAATTTAATTTTCCATGAGATAGTTCCTTTTTCTTCTTCACGTCTAACTCTTACACTGTGACCCATAGGGGCAAAGTCTGCATAACCACGAACATCAATTGCATGATTAGGACAAGCTTTTACACAAGAATAACATTCCCAACAAAAATTTGGTTCAATATTTACTGCTCTTCTAATATTTTCATCGATGTGCATTATATCTGATGGACAAATATCCACACAGTGACCACATCCATCACATCTCGTCATGTATACAAAAGTTGACATATTTTATTACCTCTCTCTTTAATAGTGTTTTGGTTGTTCTCTTTTAATTCCTAGCCCAAATTGTTTTGGTGCATCTGCTAATGGTGGAAGATTGTCTCTTGACCCATCTGCTTCTGCTAAGTTTTTTTGGATTGCTGCACCTGGCTTATAAATCATGTGTGCAAATTTTGACCAATAAACTCCCCCAAATAAAACAATGTTTGAGGTAATAAATAAAATTAAAAATAAATATCCTAATCCAACTGATCCTGAAGATTGAAAGTATGACCAAGCAAGTCCAGTAGTAGCACATGCAAGAAGTGCTAGAACAAATAAGTCTGCTTTAATAATTCTGTACCAAGGATGAGCTTCAGCAAGTACATCCACTCTTAAAAATAACCAAAACCAGTATCCACCAACACAAGTCATTATTGCTCCAACATGCCAAATCATAGGCCAGACTGATGGTGCTGCAGTTCCTGTTCCAGTATAACCAAAAACTAATACGACTGTTGCAACCCAAAATAAAATAGTTCCATACATTCCCATAACATGAGCAATTCTTCTTTTGCCAGCTCCTAACTCTGCAGTAGTTGCAATATCATGCACTACAGTTTTTAAAATAACTGAAGTTTTTTCTCCCACACCAAGTTCTCTTTCGGCAGCCAACTTTGCTTTTTTTGCATTATTGAAAAAATAAGTAACATTTTTATGATGTATCATTTGAACAACTGTTCCAATGACGATTAGAGCTAACATTGCTAAAACAAAGCCTTGAATTACAGAAGGAGAAATTGATTCTGCTAATGCAGAAAATGGACTAATTGACATCATATAGTTTATTACCCTTTATAACTATTTTGTTGAATCTTAATTTTGAGTTTTTAATATAGTTAAAATGATAGATCAACCGTTATTAGGTGCGCTATTTAACAATCAAAATACAACTTACACTTTACGTTTATAATGCTGTTTTAAAGGAATAACTGATCTTACACCACCTTGTGGATTTGCAACATCACCCTCTCTTCGTGGAATTAAATGAATATGACAGTGTAAAATTGATTGCCCTGAAACTTTTCCAGCATTAGTTCCAATATTAAATCCTTTAACTGTAGGATCTTTTAATAATATTTCCTCTTTAATTTGTTTGGTGAGATTATTACAGGCAATAACTTCTTCATCGCTTAAATCAAAATAATCTTTCACATGACGCTTTGGAATAATTAAATAATGAAATTCAGATACAGGATATGTATCATAACTAGCATAAGCCAACTCATTTTCGGCAGCTGAACCACTTTGTCTAGAGTTGCAGAATAAGCAGGGATTATTTGGGTCAAACATAAATATTATTTATAGATAGAACATTTGTTAACTTCACTTTTGTAAAAACTAGATAGTATTTTATAAAATTTTAAATTTTTTCGCTTCCATTTAATTTCATTAATATTTTTTATTGATGCAACACCTTTTCCAGAACCTACAAGAAGAATTTCACTATATTTTGATAAAGTATTGATCAAAATATCTTTGTTAATAATGTTATTCAATTTTTTATTAAAAAAATCGTAAGTAATGCCTTTATAAATATTATTTAAAGGAGAATAAACTTTATCACCTTTGATAAATAACATATTTGAAGTTCCACTTTCTAAAATCATATTTTTGTAACAAAGACCAACATCTGAAGTGGTATTATTCATTTTAGATAAATGTTTTAATATAAAGTTATATTTAAGATTTTTATACTTAGGGTCAAATCGTTTGTGACTAATAAGTTTTAAATTAAAATTTAATTTTGGTGTTTTTCTATTTCTTAAAGAAATTGATATTATCTTTTTATTCACTGCAACCCTAAGAAGATGATTGTAAGATCTTTTTTTATCAATATTTAATTTTATTAATTTAAGAATATTTTTTTCAAGATTTGGTGTGTTTAATTTATAAATTTTTAAAGACTTTATTAAATTTTTAATATGTTTTTTAAAAAAAAGTATCTTAGCTGGTTTTCCAAAGATCCACATCGTAGTGAACACACCATTATCCCCCCAAAGATCTTTAAAATTAATTTCTTTGTAGGTTTTATGCTGATAAGATTTTTTTAATAAGTAAGTTACCATTTTCAGTTAAAAAAGATTCAGGGTGAAATTGAAAGCCATATACTTTGTCTTTATTATTTTCTATTGTCATTGCTGTATTTGAAATAGCACACCTCATTGTGATTTCAAAATTTTTTGCAGTAAATGGCTCTTTTAATTTAAGAGAATGATATCTACCCACAGTGAATTGACAATTTTTTTTGAATAATGAATTTTTACTTATTACTTTTATTTTAGATTGAAAACCATGATAAATCTTTTTTTGCTCAATTATTTTTCCATTTTCACAATGTAGAATTTGTTGAAACCCAAGACAAATACCAATAATCTTTTTTTTACCTTTATATTTTTTATAGATTTTAGAGCTAATAGGATAATCTTTTGGAGCACCTGGGCCTGGTGAAAAAACTATAATATCTGCTTTTTTTAATTTATTTTCATTTATTTTATTAAAATTCGTACAAACCACTTCATCAAAATTTTGAAATTGATGCACTACGTTGTGAGTAAAAGAGTCTTGGTGGTCAATAATGTAGATCATTTGTAAAGATCCATTAATGATTTTGCTTTGATGTAGTTTTCATTAAATTCATGAACTGCATTGCTGTCAATTACAACACCAGAAGCTACAGAAATTTCTGATTTACCTTTAAAATTTAATATTGATCTAATGATAATATTAAACCGCATATCTCCATTGAACTTTAAGTACCCAAAACTACCTGTATAAATATTTCTGCTTTGCTTTTCCTGCTTATTTAATAAATTTAATGTACTAATTTTTGGACATCCAATTACCGATCCACCTGGCATCATTGCTTTTATAATCTCTAGTGCGGTCACCTTATTCTTAAGTTGTCCTCTAATTAAGCTGACATAATGATAAAGGTCTTTGTATTCTTCAACTATTTTTTTCTTTAAAATTTTTACCGAACCTGGTTTGCAAATTTTTGATAAGTCGTTTCTTTCCATATCAACAATCATGTTGTGCTCTTTCGTTTCTTTTAAATTTTTCCTAAAAAAAGTAAGTGCTTTATTTTTATTTAATTTTTTAGTTTTCTTTAAAGTGCCTGCTATAGGTTTTGTTGTTACAAAATTATTTTTTTTTGTGATCAAGTTTTCAGGGGAGCAGCTTATTATTGAATAATTTCTATCCCTAATCATAAAGGCTTCTGGTGCCATATTGCTTTTTACAAGTCTGCAGAAAAAGTCTAAAGCATCTATTTCTGATTTATTACTATATTTAGTACAAATTTTAATCTGGTATGTTTCTCCAGATTTTATTTTATTTTTAAATTTATCAAATATTATTTTATAGGATCTTTTATTAATGTTTATTTTAAACAAATCACTAGAATTTGATGATCTAGTTTTTTTATACTCAAGATTGTTTGAAAGTTTTACTTTTGTTTCAGGTTTGTAAAATATTCCTTTAGGGAAATTTGTTTTTTTTTGTTTTTTTATTTTTACGTCAATTAAGTTATTTAATATTTCATAGCCAAAAAAACCAATAAATAGGTCTGTTTCTCTACAGATAGATTTTAATTTAGTATTTTTATTAATGAATTTCCTGATGTTGTTATTGTTTAAAATAATTTTTTTTGAAAAATCCGTATAAAGATCAAACCCCTCATCTGATTTATAGATTATAAAGGGTTTTTTTGAATTATTTAAATCTAGTAAGTAGTTTTTCTTATTCAATTTTCTATTCTGTTTTTAATCTTAAAACTGCTTCTTCCTTAATTGGTAGATGTATTATTGCTGCAAAAATAGATAAAGCAATTGCTAAATACCAAGCATAATCATAAGAGCCATATAAATCATAAAATAGTCCTCCAAGAAAAGCTCCGAAGAATGACCCTACTTGATGGCTTAAAAAAACTATTCCATATAATACACCTAAATATTTTGTTCCAAAAATATGAGCAACTATACCACTTGTTGCTGGCACCGTTGAAAGCCATAAAAAGCCAAAACTTGCACCAAAGATAAATGCATTAATGTTGCTTGCTGGTAAGAAGATAAATAAAATTATTGAAACGCCCCTTAATGCATAGATAGAACTTAAAATAATTTTTTTACTAATTTTTGTAGAAAGATATCCACTTAATAGAGACCCAAATATGTTAAATAGTCCAATTAAGGATAAAATTGCAGCAGCTGTCCAGCTTTCTAAGCCTCTATCAATTACATATTTTGGAACATGTGTTCCAACTAAAGTTATGTGAAAACCACATACAAAAAAGCCAGATGTAAGAAGTATGTAGCTTTTATTTTTAAAGGCCTCTTTTAAAGCGTCAAATGTACTTTGATCATTAGGTTTTTCAATAGATTGAGATGCAGATGGAGATCTAACAAAAAAAGCAACTAAAAGTCCAATAAACAAGAATATTGTGAATACAAAAAGTGTGTCGACCCATCCATTTTTGATTAAAGAATAACTTGTATAAAGCGGAGAGATAAAATAACCCAAAGATCCGACGGCAGTGACTATACTCATTGCTATAGTCCTGTTTGATAATGGGAAATGTTTTCCAACAATTGACATTGGAATACTAATTGCGGTTCCACCCAAACCAATTCCAACTAAAAGTCCTAAATCAATTTGAAAAAAAATTCCAGTATTTGGACCGGCATACAAAAAGTAAATTCCCAAAATATAAAAAACAAAAGCTAAACAAATTGCTTTGTGTCCTCCATATTTATCAGCGACAGCGCCAAATATAGGACCTGTTAACCCCCACATTAACATCTGAATACCTATTGCTAACCCAGATTGAGTTATTGAAATATCTAAGTCATTTTTAAAGTCCATGAAAAATAGACCAAAAGTTTGTCTAACACCAAGAGAAATTAAAACTACAACACAGGCTGCAATTAGCGTTATTAAAGCTGATTTATTATTAATAAATTTTTCTGAACTCATTTAATAAATTTAAGAGATTTTCTTAAATCTTCAATGAGATCTTTTGGGTCCTCTAAACCAATGTGTAGTCTAACCAAATGTTCGTCTTTTGCTAATTTTAGATATTGTCTATTACCTTGTTCACGTTTGTCTTGATATAAAGCAAGACTTTCAAACCCACCCCAACTATACCCATAACCAAATAATTTTAAAGAGTTAACAAACTTAATTACAGAGTTTTTGTTTTTTGATTTAATTTTTAAACCCATCAATCCCGAGGCACCAGAATAATATTTTTTCCACATTCTAAAATTAAATGAATCTTTTTTATGTGGATATAAAAGTTTTATGTTTTTATAATTAGATAAAAATTCCGCTACTTGTTTTGCACTTTTTTCATGCTTGTCCAATCGAACATCTAGGGTTCTAAGTCCTCTTGTTATTAAATACGCATCATCAGGACCAAGCCTTAAACCAGTTATCTTATTCGCTTTATCAACTTGTTTAAAAACTTTTTTATTAACTGCAAGACTTCCACCCATTACATCTGAGTGACCTGAGTAATATTTGGTAGCAGATACAATTGACATATCAAAGCCAAGTTTAATTGGTTTTAGGAAGTACGGTGTTCCCCATGTATTATCAATTGCTGAAAAAATTTTATTCTTTTTTGCAATTGATACTATTTTACCTAAATCTTGAAAATCAAACGTATTACTTCCAGGATTTTCAACAAAAATTAATTTTGTTTTTTTGGTAATGGCTTTTTCTAATGTTTTCAAATTATGAGGGTCATAAAAAACAGATTTTATGTTAAATTCTTTTAGAAAATCTTGAGTTAAGATTCTCGTAGGTGAATACGCAGGATCTGCAACGATAATCTCATCACCAGGTCGAACAATACTGAATATAGATAAGAAAACTGATCCAAATCCCGTTGGTGTCAAAAATACGTGATAGCACTCTTCCATTTCTTTGAGTATTTGTGACAAAACATGGGTTGTTGATGTTCCTTGTCTTCCATAATCAAAATGTCCACCTGTTGGATCTTTTTTGCTCTTATCCTGCATTTTTCTAATATCTTGCATAGATTTGAAGATAATAGTCGATGCTCTTACTACAGGGGGGTTAACTGACTGATTATGGTAATCTTTTGCAGTATGTTTAAGGAAAGTCTTGAATGATTTTGTCATAAAAAATTTGATAAGTTAAAGGGAGAATGCTATATCCCTGCAATAACGTCAATAAGATTATAAATAGGATAGTATGGGTTACCCAAAAAAACATAGAGGTCGAAGAAAACAGGGCTCTAAAAAAAGAAGAGCTAAAAGAAAAAATAAGAAAAAATAAGAAAAAGTAGTCTCTTAACTTTTATTACATCTCAAAAAAATCTAACTTTTTATCCAGCCACCACCAAGTACTTTGTAGCCATTATTGTTTTTTGAATAAAACACGCATGCTTGACCGGGAGCAATACCATGTTCTTCTTCTAATAAATTGACTTTAGCATTGTTATCTTTGATATCTATCTTGGCTTTAATCAATCTTCCAGTTGATCTAACTTTTACAAATAATTCATTTTCAAAATCATTTTGATCATTTGTAATAATGTTTAAATTCTTTAAATTTATTTTTGTTTTAACAAGATGTTCTTTAGTTCCAACAATAATTTCATTTTTATCTGCAATAATCTTTACTACATATAATGGGTTCTTATCAGAAACTCCAATTCCTTTTCTTTGACCAATTGTATAATTGATAATACCATCGTGAACTCCTATCACCTCACCAATCATATTTTTAATGTTACCTTTAATAAAAGAGTTTGGTCTAAACTTTTCAATAACTGAAGCGTAGTCACCATTTGGAACAAAGCAGATATCTTGACTGTCAGGCTTATCTGCAACATTGAGATCAAGTTCTCTTGCAATATTTCTAGTTTCATCTTTAAGAAGATTACCCAAGGGAAATCTTAAAAAATTTAATTGATCTTTTGTGGTATTGAACAAAAAATAACTTTGATCTCTATTTAAATCAATACCTCTATACATATCTGTATTGTCTTTTTCAGTAATACTTTTAACATAATGTCCTGTTACTAAAGCATCAGCATTGAGCCTTTTTGATTCTTGGAATAAATCTGTAAATTTGACTGTCTTATTACATTGTACACATGGTATGGGTGTTTCTCCATTTAAATAACTATCTATAAAATTATCAATAACTCCCTCTTTAAATTTATTTTGATAATATAAAATTTTATGTTCTATATTTAATTTATCAGCAACCCTTTTTGCATCCATAATATCTTGGCCTGCACAACATTGTTTTGAAGAAGCTGTCTCTTTACTGTCATTATAAAGTTTAAGAGTAATACCGATGACATTGTAACCTTCATTTTTCATCATGGCTGCAACAGTTGAAGAGTCTACTCCACCTGACATTGCAACAACAACTAAGGTATCTTTTGGGTCTTTAGCTATTCCAATAGAATTTAATTTTGTCATATTTAATGATATTTATTAGTATATTAACTATAAGTAAATTAATGATTTTAGATTTTGAACCAGGTGACAAAGTTATCAATCCTAACAACAAAGACTGGGGTACAGGACAAGTTCAATCAATAATTAATGGTAAAGTTACTGTAAATTTTGAAAATGTTGGAAAAAAAGTTATTAATTCAAAAATAATTCAGTTAGAAAAATTATATAAATGAACCTTGAAGAAAAAAAAAAAATTACACTTTCACTAATAGACACTTTTAATAAAGCAAGTCAGGTAGCTTTAGATTTAAGAGGCGCTGGTTTACAAAAAGAAATTAAGCCAGACAATACCCCAGTAAGTAATGGTGATATTGAGGTTAATAAAATTTTAACCAGCAAGATCCAAGAAATAACTCCAAATATCCCTATTGTTTCAGAAGAGAGTGCAAACCATAAGATGGATAATGATTTAAATACTTTTTGGTTAATCGATCCAATAGATGGCACCAGAGATTATATTAATAACCGTGATGAATTTACTTTAAATGCAGCATTAATATTGGATAAAAAACCAGCTATTGGGATCATAACAGTACCAGCAAAAAAAAGAGTTTTTTATTCTTACGGTCTGTCTCACAGTTACGAGTTAATTAACAATCAAGAAATTTCATTAATGAATAAAGAGAAAAACTATTTTGGCCATAAAGCGGTAAGTTATTCTAACGATCTTAAACCTGAAATTTTAGAAATTCATAAAAAATATAAGATAAGTTCTTTTCAAAAAATGAAAAGCTCGCTAAAATTTTGTGTTATTGCAGCAAGTGAATTTGATATGTATGTCGCTGAACCAAGAGCTTGTGAATGGGATATTGCAGCTGGTCATGCAATCCTTGAACACTCAGGGGGGGAAGTAACTGATTTTAATTATAATGAAATACTCTATGGAAAAACTGAATTTAAAAACCCAAGTTTAATTTTAAAAAGTAAAAATATATTATAATGGATGAGCAATTAAGAATAATTTTAATAATTATAGTATCAGTTTCCATCTTTGGTTTATTAGTTTTTGTATTTGTTAAAAATGTTATTAGAAATAGAATTCAGTCTCTTGTTGAAGAAGAAGAGAAAGAAAAAAAATTAAAGTAATCTAATTATTTTCATATAGTCAGCTTGATCAATATCCATGATCCTTTTAGAGGTTTCAAAATCAAAACCATTTCTTGCTAGTAAAGCAATATCCTTTTTGTAAAATAGGGCTCTATTATCCTCTACTCTCGCTGGTCCAATTCTCTTTTTTTTACATATTTTTATTCCAGAAAAAAAATCTTGGTCGGAATTATCCTCTTTAATCTTATCTATTGTTTCTTTAATGTAGCGATCATTAATTCCTTTAGTCATTAAATAGTTTCTAATTTTATTAACCGAACTACCTCTTTGAATTAAGCTTCTAGATTTACTTTCAGAATAGAATTTATCATTAATAAACTTAGTTTTTTCAAGATCTTGTAAAACAACATCTATTAAATCTTTAATATCTTGTTTTTTAATATTTTCTAAATTAGCTTTTAGATACTTCTTTAGAAGATAGGTTCTAAGCTGTTGTTTAGATGGTGCATATCTTTCAATGTATGCAAATGAGAAATTTCTCATCTCCTCTACCGTCACCTGTAATGTTTTTTTTTTATTTCTCATATGAATCTTGATAGCATATTGTATAATACACTATAAAATGATCGATCAAATCTATACATTCTTTACAATTGAAATGATTTTTCTTTGGTTAAATCTGGGTGTCTTGCCTTTTTGGTTAATATTAGTCTTCTTTCCACAATCACAAATATGTAGAGCTTTTATTACATCAATTTTTCCTTTTATTATTTTAAGTTTCGCCTACGGTTATTTAACTTATATGCTGTTTAATGAAGGGTATGACTTTATAAGAAATTTTGAGCTATATTTAGGCCTAGATTCAATTGGAAATTTGTTTAACGATAAATCCTTTTTGATTTTATTTTGGACTCATTTTTTATCTATCAATTTATTTTGTGGTGGATGGATTGTTAAAGACTCACAAAAATTTGGTATCAATAAAATAATAATGTCTTTTCCGCTATTAATAACTTATTTTATTGGTCCAATTGGACTTACTCTTTATTGGATTATAAGAATTTTTTACGCAAAAAGAATTAATCTATATGACTAAAGAAATAGATTTCTATTTTGATTTCATAAGTCCCTATGCATATTTAGCTTATAAAAAAATTCAATCATTACCAAAAGATATTAGAATAAATTATAAACCCATTTTATTAGGTGGTCTTCATAATTTAGAAGGAATAACGGCACCAGCATTTATCAAACCTAAATTAAAACACATGATGAATGACTGTTTGTTAATTGCAAAAAAAAATAATTTTGGTTTTAAATGGAATTCTAAATTTCCTATAAACTCATTAAATATTATGAGGGGTTATTTAGATATCAATTCATCAAATCAAGCACAATATGTTAAAATAATGTTCGATGCCTATTGGAAAGATGATCTGGATATCTCTAAAGAGAATATTTTAATACCACTACTTGTACAATGCAAGATTGATAAAAATATTTTTTTTAAAACAATTAAAGATCCTATTATTAAAAAAAAGCTAAAAGAAGCCACTAAGGATGCTCATGAAAAAGAGATTTTTGGCGCACCCACTTTTATTGTCAATAATAAAATATTTTGGGGGCAAGATCGATTGGAGTTTGCCTTAGATGAATATAATAAAATAGATTAAACTATTTTAAAATCACTTTGACTAATTGCTGCAAAACCACCATCAATGTGAGAAACATTTTCAAAGCCCATTTCTTTTAATGATTTAGCTGCAAGCGCAGATCTTAATCCACCTGCACAAAATAAAACTATCTCTTTATTCATATCTAGTTTTCCTTCTTTAAAATATGGACCGTTTGGGTCTAACCAAAATTCTAGCATTCCACGGGGAATATGGTTTGAATTTTCCAATCTTCCCATTTTATCTAGCTCACCTTTTTCTCTAATATCTATTAAATTACACTTATTATCTATTGATAGTTGGTGCGCTTCTTTAACAGATATAGTTTTCACCTCTTCTAGTGCTTGTGAAACTAACATTTGAGATGATTTAATATTCATCTATATATTAATATATAAAAATTAATTTAAATAAAGGTTTATTATATTTATATGTTACCAAATTTTCTAAAACCTTTTCATATAGATAACCAAAAACTAGTTAGAGTTGGTCCAAAACTTGATGGTGGCTATGTTATTGACAAAAAATCAATCCTTAATACTGATGTAATTATAGCATGTGGTTTAAATGACGACTGGGAATTTGAAAAGTCTTTTTTAAAAATAAACACTCAATGTATAGTGGAAGCTTATGACCATACAGTTAATAAAAAGTTTTGGGTAGAAAGATTTAAAAAAGATATTATACATTTTTTTTTATTTAAAAAAATTAGATTAAAAAAGATTATTCATATTTTTAAATATTTAGATTATTTAATTTTTTTTAGAAATCAAAACAAACATTATATTCTTAAAATTGGAACGGAAGATGTTTACAACACAGCGATCAGTATTAATAAAATACTTGAAAATTACCAAAATGTAATATTGAAAGTCGATATTGAGGGTGATGAATATAAAGTGCTTGATCAAATTTTAAATAACTCCAATAAAATTAATACCTTAATTATTGAATTTCATGACATTCATAAAAATATAGATAAAATTGAAGACTTTATTAATATATCTAAAGAACTTAAATTAATTCATATACATGCTAACAATTTTGCAGGACTAAATGAAGATGGTGATCCCAATGTTATAGAATTAACTTTCACAAATATTAATAAGAATGAACTAAGTTTAGTAAAAACAGATAAGTCTTTTCCTGTGGAACAATTAGATTATAAAAACATAAATAGAATTGAAGACATTTATCTAAAATTTAATGACTGAAAAAATTTGTATTACTTACTCACATCACAAATTAGGTGATTTAATTTGGCAATTACCTTATATAAAAGCCATAAGTGAACATCACAATAAAAAAATTGATTTAATTGTTAGAGAAAAGACACAAGCTAAAGAAATTTTAAAAGATCTTAATTACATAAATATAATTCATTATAATAATTTTAGAAAAAAATTTTTTTACTGGGTAGACGTTTTTAAACTTAAGAAAATATATGCTAATGAAGATTACTCACATGTTTATATATTGGATAAAATTAACAAGCCAGCAATAGCTGCGACACTTGCTAGAATTAAAAATATTATAGGCCCTGGCATCAAAAGACAGAAAAGATGGCTTACAAATAAAAACTTTCTAGAAGATAGAGATTGGCATTTAAGCTATTCAGAACAATCACAGAAATTACTAAAATTAAACAATATAGATGTTAAAGATGTTTATCCACACATAGAAGTTAAACCTTCAAGTTTAGATAAGTTAAGAAAAAACTTTTCTTATAATGGAAAAAAGATAGCCTTTGGTGTAGATTCATTTGAGGATTATAAAATATGGTATGAGGAAAACTTTATTGAACTTGCAAATAAATTCTATGATAAAAAAGTTTTTGATTATATTTATTTAGTTTGTGGAAAAGATAAGCAACATATCGTTAAAAATATTATAGCTAAATCAAATAGAAATTATTTTATTGATTGTTCTAACTTAAAATTAATTGATATCATTGGTGTAATAAAAGACTCTGATTTTTTTGTGGGTAATAATTCTGGTCCTTTAAATTTAGCTGCTGCTTTAAATGTTAAGAGTTTTGGCTTATTTGCCAATACTCCAATAAGTCAATTAAAGTTTAGTAAGGTCTTACCATTAGTGCCTGAAAATTATCTTGATAATCAATTTATTAAAAACCGAGAAGAAATGAAAAAACTCACTGCTGATAAAGTTTTTCAAGATATAATCAAATATCTCAATAATCATATATAGACAATATGATAAAGATAAATATAAAAGCTCCAAATTTTACTTTGAACTCTACAGATGGTAAAGTTTATTCTTTAAAAGATTCACTCGGCAAGTATGTGGTTATTTATTTTTATCCTAAAGATGACACACCAGGATGTACAATTGAGACTAATGATTTTAATAAATTATTACCTAAATTTAAAAAACTGAATTGTGATGTATTTGGTATTTCTAAAGATAATCTTAAAAGTCACCATAAATTTAAGAAAAAATATAAGATTAAATTTGATCTTTTATCTGATGTAGAACTTGGTATTTTAAAAAAATACAAAGTTTGGGCTAAGAAGAAATTTATGGGTAGAGAGTTTATGGGAATAGTAAGAACTACTTTATTAATTGATCCAAATGCTAAAATTGCAAAAATTTGGGACAATGTAAAAGTTAAAGATCACGCTAAAGAAGTACTTGATACCTTAAAAAACATTTAAAAATAAAAAAGGCCCCAGTTAAGGGGCCTATTTTCTAACTAAAAGAGAGAGATAGTTATTTATTAGTCTCTGATTGCGTAAGCTCTAACACCTATTTCCGCAACGTCAGTTCCAAGTTTTTCAGCTTCTTTACTGATACGTAATCCAACTGTTGCTTTCAAAGTTTTAAATATAATTAATGAAAGTATAAAACTGAATGAACATACGGCAATTACACCTGTGAACTGAGAACCAAAAGATGCTTCTGCATTCGTAAGCGGAACTATCAATGTTCCAAATATTCCTGCAAACATATGTACTGGAATTGCACCAACAACATCATCAAGTCCCATTCTTTCTAAAAATTTTGTACCAAAGTACATAATTAAAGAACCCATTGAACCAATGACAAGTGCCATACCTGGTGTTGGAGTTAGAGGTTCAGCAGTAATTGCCACTAAACCAGCTAATGCACCATTTAACATCATGACTACATCTGTTTTGCTATCAAGTAATCTTGTAACTATAGCTCCTGTTACAACACCAGCAGCACCAGCAAGGTGTGTATTGACTGCAATCTTAGTTATAGCAGTTACATCATCGAACGTTCCCATTGCAAGTTGACTAAAGCCATTAAATCCAAACCAACCAAACCATAAAAAAAATGTTCCAAGTGTAACTAAAGGAATACTTGAGGCTGCAAAAGGTACTAATGATTTAGTTTCACCTTTTTTCCCAAATCTACCTTCTCTGGCACCTAGTACTATTACACCTGCTAAGGCAGCAGCCCCACCACATGCATGAACAAGAGTTGATCCAGCAAAGTCTGAAAAACCAGAAGTTGCTAGCCAGCCCCCACCCCATTGCCAGCCCATTGAAATTGGATAAATAAATCCACCCATTAATGTAGCAAAAATAAAGAATGGCCAAATTTTAATTCTTTCTGCAACTGCTCCTGAAACTATAGATACTGTTGCACAAACGAACATAGCCTGGAAGAACCAGTCAGAACTATCTGAATAACCTGTTTCAATGCTAGAGCTATCACCCCAAGTTGTAAATGTTCCTATATAACCACCTTCTGGAATGCCGTAAGCTAAATTATACCCAAATAAGAAAAAGACTATTGAACAAATAGCAAATTTTCCAACATTCTTAGCTGCAATTGTTGAAACACTTTTTGTTGTAACTAAACCACATTCCAGCATACAAAAACCTGCTGCCATTAATGCTACTAAGACTGCACCAATATAAAATGCTAAGGTATTAAATATATACTGACCTTCTGCTGAAATTGTTGTTTCAGCGACACCAGCATTAGTCATGCTTAATAAAAGTACTAAACTAATAAAGGGTGCTGTTATTATTTTAATTGTTTTTGTCATTAAGACCTCCATGTTTAAGCTTTCACTTATATTTAGAATGGTCTTTAAAACTATTGTTGATTGGGAAATTTAGATATGCAGTATTTGCATATACTAACAGCCTTATTACATTTCAGTAAAAGGCTGTTAATGAATTTGGTATTTAATTACTTATTAAATATTTCTTTAAGTGCTTTAGCTGGTAAAAACTTAACTTTTTGAGAAGCACCGATTTGAATTTGTTCTCCAGTTCTAGGGTTTCTTCCAACTCTAGCTTTTCTTTTTGCTACTTTGTAAGTTCCAAATCCAGCAATTTTCACTGTATCGTCACCTTTTAAAGCATCTAGAATAGTGTTTGTAATAGTATCAAAAGTACGCTCAGCGTCAGCTTTACTTAGGTTTAAAGAACCCGAAAGTTGCGCTATTAATTGTTTTTTGTTCATTTATTTAGCTCCGGTTTTATTGGTTATTTTCACATAATTTACATAAAAGCCTATAAATCAAGCTTTTTATTAGTGTCTCTTAAAATAAAAACCCCAATATATGGTGATTTGTTAAATTGGTGTTGATATAAAAGGGTTATTTAAGAAATATAATTATTAAAAAACTTAAATAAACCAACGTCTTTTAGGTCATTAAATGTTGTAAAAAACATTAATGATAGCAGTAAAAACATTCCGATTCGAAAAAAACCTTCTTGAGCTTTTTGTGATAAGGGCCGCCCTAATACCTTTTCAATACCATAAAACATTAAGTGTCCACCATCTAACATTGGAATTGGAAACAAATTTATTAACCCTAAGCTAATAGAAATGTAAGCCATAAGGCTTATGAAAGGTAAAATTCCAAATTCTGCAACTTGTCCACTGATTTTTGCTATTCGAATTGGACCACCTAGCTGGGAGGTATCACCATTTCCAGTAAGCATGCTTCCAATGTATTTAAGACTAGAGGCGCTTACATAATAAACTTCATTAACTGCATAAAACAGTGCTTTAGCTGGACCAAGTTTGATGTGATTTACTTCATTATTATAGGCTCCAAGCTTAATACCAACCATTCTTTTACTGATTTTGTTGCCAAGATTATCTTCTCCATCAACAATATTAGGTTTTACTCTAAAGGTTAAATCTTGATCATATCTGTTAACTGTAAAATTAATGAATTCATCAGTAGACATCATAATATATTTTGAAACTTCCATAATGCTTTTAACTTCATTACCATCAATTGAGACCACAATATCATTATCCTTAAGACCAGCTACCATTGCAGGGCTATCCTTTTGAACTTCGTTAATAACAGCTGGTGTAAAGTCTTTTCCAGCAAAGGAATAAACTGAAAAAAATATTAGAATTGCTAATAAAAAGTTAGCTAAAGGGCCGCCAAATACAATTAAAGCTCTTTGATACAAGGGCTTTAACACAAAAAGTTTATCCTGATCTTCTTTGCTGTATTCTTTGATAATTTTATCATTATCAGCTTGGCTATAAACATTTCTATCACCAAAAAATTTAACATATCCCCCAAGAGGTATGACACAAACTTTCCATCTAGTGCCTGATTTATCATTCCAACCGAACATTTCTTTACCAAAACCTATTGAAAAATCAGTAACCCCTACACCAAAACGTTTTGCAAAATAATAATGCCCATATTCATGAATAAAAACTACGATAACAATTAAAACTATGAAGGGCAATATGTAAGACAACATGATTATAATCCAATAATACTATTTATCATTCTAATTTCTAGCTTTTAATATTATAGCCTTTTTTAACTAGCATTGTGACCAAGATTATACAAACCACTAAAAAAAATACCATTGAGCTTATACTTATCCAAATATTAAAATCAGATACACCATAAAAAGAAAATCTTAAGCCATCAATTAGATAAACTACAGGATTAAAATAAGAAATTGTTTGCCAAAATGGTGGCAGCATATCAAGGGAGTATAAACTTCCTCCTAAAAATACCATAGGCGTTATCACCAATGATGGGATGATGGACATTTGTTCAAAGTTTTTACTAACAACACCAATTAAAAATCCAAATAAAGCAAATGTAAAAGAAACTAAAACTAATAAAAATATCATTAGTATTGGATACTTAACTGTAACATCAGCAAAAAATGAAGCAGTGACAAAAATTACAGCACCAACTAATAATGTTTTAGTGGCTCCCGCACCAACAAAAGCAAGAACTGTTTCAAACGTTGAGATAGGTGCTGCTAAAATCTCATTAATAGTTCCATTAAATTTTGGAAAAAATATTCCAAACGAAGTATTACTTATTGATTGAGTTAATAGAGTTAACATTAACAAACCTGGTACAATGTAAGAACCATAACTAACACCATCAATTTTTTCAATATAGCCTCCAATGACTGAGCCAAAAACAACAAAATATAATGATGTAGATATTACTGGTGAAAGAATGGACTGACCTACAGTTCTTATAAATCTATTCATCTCATGAACATAAATAGCTTTAAATCCGTAATAATTAAATTTCATTGTTCTCCTTAACTAAGTCAACAAAAATTTTTTCTAATGAACTTTGTTCTGTTATCAAATCTTTTAACCTTAAACCTGCATCTTTAATATCTTTAAGTAAATCGGTAATTCCAGTCTTTTCACCTTTAACCTTATAAGAATAAGTTAAAGACATTTTTTTTTCATGAATAATTAAATTATACTTTTCTAACTCTTTTGGGATTTCCAATATCTTATCTTGTAATTCAATTGTTAGCTTTTTGTGACCCATTCGTTTTATTAATTCATTCTTATCTTCAACAACAATTATTTCACCTTGATTTATAACTGCAACACGGTCTGCAATAGCTTCTGCTTCCTCTATATAATGTGTTGTTAAAATTATAGTAACACCGGTTTGTCTCAAATCTTCAACAACAAGCCACATGTCTTTTCTTAATTCAACATCAACACCAGCTGTTGGTTCGTCTAAAAATAATATTTGTGGTTCATGTGATAATGCTTTTGCAATTAAAACTCTTCTCTTCATGCCTCCTGATAATTCTTTTAATTTTATATTTTTTTTATCCCAAAGACTTAAATCTTTTAATATCTTTTCAATGTGTTCTGGTTTAGGTGACTTTCCATATAATCCTCTAGAATAAGATACAGTATCGAAAACTGTTTCAAAGGACTCTAAACTTATCTCTTGAGGCACCATTCCTATTCTTGATCTTGTTTCTCTATAATCTTTTATAATGTCAAAGTTATCAATTGTAACTGTCCCTGAAGAAGGCTTTACAATTCCACAAATAATACTGATTAAACTAGTTTTTCCGGCACCATTTGGTCCAAGCATTGCAAGGATTTCACCTTGTTTTACTTTGAGGCTAACATTATTAAGGGCTTTAAAACCATTGTCATAAACTTTAGATAAGTTGTTAATGGATATTTGGATTTCAGACATTTTGTTTGAGTGTATATAGTTACTAATGAAGTTAATTCAATAAACCTAATAAATTTTAGCATTATTTCAATAATTAATGTTCATATCTTAAGGTTAAAATTTGACTTAGTTTAATTATTTCTTTAATTAGTTTTTATATTCTTTTTTTTAAGAATATCAGTTTCTGGGGTGCTGTAAAAAGCTGAGAATATACCCAAAGAACCTGTTGTATAATCACAACGAAGGGAAAAAATGAACACAATATATCTAGATCAATCAACTACTATAATTACCTTGCTTTTAACTTCATTAGCTTTTGCTGCTATTGGAATAGTTTATTCAAGAGGTAAACTTTCAATCAATGCATATTTAAATGCAGATAGATCAATTGGTAAAAGATCTTTAACTGCATCTTTAGTTGCATCTTGTTTTGGTGTATGGATTTTAATTGGTCCATCAGAAGCTGCTACTTGGGGTGGTTTAGGAGCTATAATTGGTTATGGCTTAGGTCAAGCGCTACCCTTCTTAGCTTTTATTACTATTGGTCAGCGAATGAGGAAAATTATGCCTAGTGGTAATACTCTTACTCAATTCGTTCTAATAAGATTTGGTAAAGCAATGTTTCGTTTAGTTTTATTATTAACAATAATGTATATGTTTGTTTATTTCGCAGCTGAAGTTACCGCAATTGCAAAAGTTGTTAACTTAATGTCAGGGTTTCCTCTTTGGCAAACCTCTCTTGTAATAATTGTTGCCACTCTATCTTACACTCTTTATGGAGGACTTAGAGCTTCAATTTTTACAGATAAAATTCAATTTATTATAATTATGATTTTATTAATATTTGCTATCAACCATATTTTTAATTCTGGAAATAATACTTTTTCTATGGATTTGATAAATGAAAAAGCTGGTACTTTAATGAGTGGTAAATATTTTTATGGCTATACTGCTGGCTTAACTTTCTTCATTGCTGTTTTTGCAACCAACTTATTTGATCAAGGTGTTTGGCAAAGAGTTTTTGCAGCAAAAAGTTCAGATGATTTAAGAAAAGGATTTATGTCTGCCTTCTTTATTGTAATTCCATTTATGCTTGTTTTAGGTTTCTTTGGAATTCTTGCAGTATCAGTTGATAAAGCAGCAGACCCTAGTACTTTATTCTTTACTCTTTTATTAGAGCCATTTACTGGAATTAATTCTTTGTTAACTATTTCAATATTAATTTTAGTTTTAGCCTTAGTGATTAGCAGTATGGATTCACTTATTAATGCGCTTTCAAGTACCATTACTATTGAGGGAAATAAGTTTATTAGTTTAAAAGATAAGAATAGCTATCTAACACTTTCTAAATACTTAATATGTGGTTTATCAGTAATTGTTTTTTTGATCGCATCTAAGGGTTACAGCGTCTTATTTATGTTTTTATTTGCTGATTTGTTATGTTGTGCTGCCGTATTTCCTATTTTTTATGGAATGTTTAAGGGTGATGTTGATGAAAGACTTTCTTTAATTTCAGTTATAATTGGACTGATATCTGGATTGCTTTTATTTCCCAATCAAACTTTTGATAAAAGTATTTTAATTGGTGGATTGTTTCCAACTGAAGCATTTCCCGTTTGGATATCAACAGCATTATTGTTTTGGTCATTTATTTTAGCAACATTTACACCAATGATTACAGTAATGCTCTTTAAAAAAAATAGTAACTTTAACTTTTCTAAAATTAAAACTTTAATTAAGGAATAGTGAATATTTATAATAATAAAAGAACCTTTTTTTATAAATTAAAGAGTAGCTGTAAGAAGGAATGGTCTGAATATACTAATCATAAATTTTTATCTGATTTAGTAAGCAATAAATTGCCAGATAAAAATTTTAAAAATTATTTAGTTCAAGATTATGTTTTCTTACAGCAATTTCTTAAAATTTTAGCTCTTAGTGTTTATAAATCTAATAACTTTGAAGAAATTAATAGATCAGTAAATTTTATTAAGGGAATTGATCATGAAATCAAACTCCACATCAATTATTGTAAAAAGTGGAAAATACCTCTTAAATCTCTTAATAACATCGTAGTCGAGAAAGCTAATAGTGCTTATACTAATTATGTCCTGAGAATGGGTAAAAATGGAGATAATCTTGATATCTTCTCATGCCTATCTGTATGCATCATTGGCTATGGTGAGATTGGGTTTAATCTTTCTAAGATTAAAAACTGGAAAAAAAGTAAATATAGTTCTTGGATTAAAATGTATTCTTCAAAAGAATACCAACAAGTAGCCAAAGACAATATTGATTATTTAGATGCTCTCTTAAAAAATAGTACAGATAAAAAATTAAATATGCTTAAAAGAAATTTTAAAAAATCAACTGTTCTTGAAAGAAATTTTTGGGAATGTTTTGTTTAAATTTTTAGTTGCTTAAAATTTCTAAAGGTAATGGGGCTTCAGGGTACTTTTCCTTACATAATTTTTCATAATTCTTGCAAAGAGTACTTACTGTATCATGTGCTTCATCTTTGGAGGTTAAAAATTTAATTAAAGTATCTCTCTCCAATTCAATTTCTTTAATATCTGTTCCACTTAAATACTCACCTGTCTCAACTTCCCAGTAAGTATCATTTAATTCTTCAGCTTTTAAAGTATTAAGCTTTCTTTGAAGTTCAATAATAATCTCATCATCCGTTTTACTATCTTTCATTGGAGAATTAACTAATTTTCCTAAACATTTGTCTTTAAGATCATCTAAAAAAGTGTTGTAAGGTTTACCTTCAGCTAAACCTTGAAAGTGATTGCTTTCAAAGTACTTACTGATTGCAGCATTTGTTGAGGTTTTATTTTTACCCTTAGCAACTGCAACTTGAACGTAAACTTCCTGACTAATATATTCGTTTAAATAGTCTTTAATTTTATCCGATAACATTAGTTTAAAAAAATTATAGAGTTTTTAAAGGATCAACATAGTCATGTCCAAAAACATCAGCAACTGCTTTATAAGTTACTTGACCTTTGCAAACATTTAATCCTGCAAGTAAATGTTTGTCATCACTTAATGCTTTAGCATAACCATCTTTTGCAATTTTAACTAGATATGGAAGTGTTGCATTATTCAATGCAATAGTTGAAGTCCTTGGAACTCCACCTGGCATATTTGCTACACAGTAATGAATAACATCATCAATGATATAAGTTGGATCACCATGAGTTGTTGGTTTGCTCGTCTCAACACAACCCCCTTGATCAATTGCAACATCGACAATTACGGATCCTCTTTTCATTAATTTTAACATTGGTTTAGTAACTAATTTTGGAGCTTCAGCACCAGGTATTAAAACACCACCAATTAAAAGATCAGCTTCAGCAACTAATTTATTTAAATCAATTTTATCACTTTGTTCTGGAATAATTTTATCACCAAACATTTCAACCAATTGTTTTAGTCTTACTTCTGACTTATCAACGATATGAACTTTAGCCCTCATACCAGTTGCAATGACTGCAGCGTTTTCTCCAACAACACCACCACCTAAAATAACAACCGTTCCTCCTTCAACTCCTGGAGCACCACCCAATAAAAGACCTCTACCGTTTTGATTTTTTTCTAAGCAGTGGGCACCAGCTTGAACAGACATACGTCCAGCAACCGCACTCATTGGTGCAAGTAATGGTAGTCTTCCATTTTCATCGGTCACTGTTTCATAAGCAATACAAACACCTTTAGATTTAATTAGTCCCTCTGTTAATTCTTTCGCTGCTGCTAAGTGTAAATAAGTGTAGACGATCTGATTTTCTCTGATCATCTTAACTTCACCTGATTGAGGCTCTTTTACTTTAACAATAATATTTGCATCATTGAAAATATCTTCAGCTTTATCTATGATTTTAGCACCAACGCTTGTGTATTGTTCATTTTCAAAACCAGCTTCAAAACCACCATTATTTTCAACTAAAACTTCATGACCTTCTGATATTAAAGTTTTTACACTTTCAGGTGTTAATCCAATACGATGTTCCTGAGGTTTGATTTCTTTAGGTACGCCTATTTTCATTACTTGCTTTCCTTTTTTGCAAATACTTTAATTAAATTAAGTTTTTAGTTTTTCTGATTTTTTTGATAGTTGGAAATACCAGATCTTAACTTTTCAATAATCTCATCAATATGTTTTTCTTCACAGATGAATTGAGGAGCTATAATTAAACAATCTCCAGTAGCTTTAAAGTTTACACCAGCTTCATAACAAGCTTTAAAACATTCATATCCAGCTTTACCTGGTTTAGTGTTTAACTTCATGTCTATTCCACCCATCATTCCATATCCTCTGATATTGTCCACAGAATCTAGATCTTGAAGAGAAAACAATCCTTTTTGGAAATAAGGAGCTAAATTTTTTGCTCTATTAAAAATATCATCTTTTTCAAAAATTTCTTGCACCGCAAGAGCAGCTGCTACTGCAACTGGAATTCCTGAATAAGTATAACCATGAAATAATTCAACAGCACCTGTTGGTGAAGCATCCATTACTGTATCATAAATATAATCACTACATGCAACGACACCCATAGGTACAACGCCATTTGTTGTAGCTTTAGCCATTGTCATAATATCTGGAGTTACTCCAAATTCATCAGCACCAAATTTAGAACCTGTTCTCCCCCAGCCTGTAATTACTTCATCAAAAATTAAAAGTATTCCATGTTTGTCACAGATCTCTCTTAGTCTTTGTAAATATCCTTTTGGTGGAACTAATGTTCCAGTTGATCCAGCAATAGGCTCAACAATACAAGCAGCAATATTTTCACCACCAAAGTTTTGACAAATAGTTTCTAAATCATTTGCTAAATAGTCCCCTGTCTCTGGTTGACCACTTACAAATTTATGTTCTGGTAAATGTGTATGTCTAATGTGTTGGACACCTGGCATTAAAACACTTGCAAATGTTTTAATATTGTTCACCATTCCACCAACTGAAATACAACCAATGTTCATTCCATGATAACCACGTTCTCGGCCAACAAATCTAAATCTTTCTGCATGCCCTTTTGCTCTATGATAAGCAACAGCAATTTTAATTGCTGTCTCTACAGCTGTAGATCCACAAATTGTAAAAAACATTTTATTTAAATCACCTGGTGTATGCTTTGAAATCTTTGTAGCAAGTTCAAACGAACCACCAAAACCTTGTTGAAAAGGCTGAGCATAGTCTAAAGTCTCTAACTGTTTCGTAACAGCTTCTGTAATTTCTCTTCTTCCATGACCAAGTGGATTACAAAATAAACCTGAACTCGCATCTATTTGTGTTTTACCATGGTGAGTTTTTAAATAAACTCCCTTAGCTTCTGTTATTAATCTAGGGTTTGCTTTAAAATCTTTATTTGATGTAAACGGCATCCAATGTTCATTTAATGAATTTGGTACTGAGGTTCTGTTTTCTGAGCTCATGAGTTTCTCTCTATATATAAATATTTTTAATAAATTCTTTTTCCAACTATTAGACTAAATAAAAAGGTTTTCTATAATTATTTTTCAGTCTTTACCTTGATTTCTATTAGTTTAAATACTACAACCTCAAGGTGTATATTTGTTTTTTGTTTTACATCTCTCTTAAATTGAATTTTAATGTTCATAATTTAATTAAATTAACAGAGGGATAATAATGAAAAAAATAATTAGTTTTATTCTTGGAACAGTAGTTGCTCTTAACTTGTCTATATCAGTTGCTAATGCTGCCGCTAAAGAAGTAAGAGTTGCATTCTTTTTAGAATGGCCTACTCCAAACCAAGAAGATAAAGTTAAAAAGATGTTTGATAAAGCACTAGGTGTTCCAGTTAAATGGACTAACTTTTCAAACGGTGGTGCAATGACTGATGCTATGTTAGCTGGAGATATTGATATCTCTTACTCACAAGGCTTAGTACCTTTCATCAATGCTGTTAAATCTAAAGCACCTTTGAAACTTGTTGACGTTGCTATGGAATACGGAATGGGTGGTACAACTTGTGTTACATCTAAAGCTTCTGGTATTACATCAGCGAACGGTTCTGAGTTAGAAGGAAAAAAAGTTGCAGTTCCTCTAGGAACTATGGCTGAGTATGTTTTTGATGAGAGTATGAAAGTTGTTGGTGCTGATAAAAGCAAAATGACTGTTATTCAAATGGATCCTGAAGAAGGTGCTGCTGCACTAGTTTCTGGTGATGTTTCAATGGCTTGTTTATTTGGTGGTAACTCTATTAAAGCAGCTCTAACTGTTGGTACAAGATTGTTAACAGTTCAAGCAGCTCGTGATGCAGGTATCAAAGGTATCGATATTACATCTGTTACTGATAAATTTATGAAAGAAAACCCAGGAATGTTAAGAACTTTCATAGAAGTAACTCATGAAGCTAATGCTAGATACGCAGCTGGTAAGAGTGATATGAATGTAATCGCAAAAGATGCTGAAATGAAACTTGGAGATATGAAAGAAACTTTAGGTGGATTTGTATTCTTGAATGCTGCAGATACTAAAAAATCTATGGAATCAGGTGGAACTCTTGATGGTTTCTTAAAAGGAATGGGTACTCCTAACGGAGCAGTAGATACAAGCTTTTTACCTCTATAATCTAGAGAGTAAGATAAAATTAAATAGGCGCCAATTTATTAAATTGGTGCCTATTTTTTTAAATAAAATTTAATATAAATTTATTTCTATGAGCGATTTAATTTCTCAAAATCTAAACATGATATTTAAAACTCCAAAGGGAGAAACTGTTCATGCATTAAAAGATGTAAATTTCACACTTAAAAAAGGGGAACTTTTAACTGTTCTTGGACCTTCTGGATGTGGGAAAACAACTCTATTGAATATCACTGCAGGATTTCTTAGGCCAACTTCAGGAGTAATTACTCTTAACGGAAATGAAATCAATGGTCCAGGGGTTGAAAGAGGAATGGTTTTTCAACAAGGTGCTTTATTTGAATGGTTAACAGTTGCTGAAAATGTTGACTTTGGCTTGAGAATGAAAAAAGAAGATCCAATTAAAACATCAAAAAAAGTTGATGAATGGTTAAATATAGTTGGTTTACAGGGCTTTGGAGATACACCAACTTATCAATTATCTGGCGGTATGCAGCAAAGAGTTGCTCTTGCGCGATGTTTAATTAATGATCCAGATTTAATTTTAATGGATGAACCATTAGGAGCTTTAGATGCATTAACAAGAGAAAAGATGCAGTCATTAGTTTTAAAAATTTGGAAAGAAACAGGAAAAACAATTATTTTAATTACTCACTCAGTTGAAGAAGCTTTATTGCTTGGTGAAAGATTATATGTAATGGCGCCAAGACCAGGCCGAATACATAAAGAATATAACCTACCCTTTGCTTCAATGGGGATAGATGGTGATTTAAGAGAGATTAAAAAAACTAAAGATTTTGGAAGTAAAAGAGAAGAAATTCTAACCATGATTTGGAATATGGAAGAAGAAATAATGGGTAAAGATATATAATATGATTACAGGGATTATAACATTTTTAATTATCTTTGCCGTTATAGGTTCTATTCTTTATGGAATAAAATTAGCTAAGACTGAGAAAATAGATGCTGTTTTTGGGAACCCTGAACGAGCCAAAGGTGGAGCTCATTGGATCATTGTTGGAAGTAGTTTTTTATTAATAGCATGGCTTTATTATTCATGGGATTTAGCAAAGTCTTTTTATCCTCAGTCTGCTAATGAACTTTGCCAAGTTGCAAAAGTTAACGACTCGATGCTTTCATTAAAATATTTATTTCCAATAAATGAAAGAGAATTTAAAAGTACTTCAATTATTAAGGCTGAGAATAAAAATATTGAAAAATTAACTAATGAAATTAGAAATTCATCAGTAATAAGAAATCAAGATAAAGATAGACTTTTAGGTTTTATTCAAAAAACTAAAAGAACGATTCCATTGTTAACTAATGAGGACCTTATTGAAAATGAAACAAAAATTAAGATCAGTGAATTAACCAATAGAATAGCTTGGTTAACAGAAGATTTTCAAAAGATAAGCTATCCACCAATAAAAAGTATTGAAGAAGAAAATGCGAGAATTGAAGCTTTAAAAATACAAGGTGGATGGGGATCTTCAGGAACAGCTGTAGAAAATACCATAGAAATTCCAACTATTCCAGAAACAAAAAAAGGATTAAAGTTTGATGCTGCGGCAAAAGAATTAACTTTAATTAGTGATGATTTTTTCAAATTAAGAAATCATAATTCACAATACAAAAATTTGATGAAAGAAATCAAAGATGGAATAAAAAAATATAGATCAGAGCTAGATGACACACAAGGGGTGGCATCAATATTAGCAAAAGATGTACTTAAAATTGCAAGAAGAATTGAATACGCAAGCATATTTCCTCCAAAAACTCTTGATACTATGCAGCAAGCAATTTTAGAATTTGATGTTATTCAAAAAAAAGAACAAGGAAGTCTAAGATTAATTGATATATTTTTATTTCCTACCGGAACAATAATTTCAAGTGGTCCTAATTGTTCAGAGCAAGGTTCTGGCAGGTGGCTGCCTAAACCATCAGATACTTTAAAAAAATTTACACTTTTATTAAAACCAAGTGTTGGATTTAAAAATATTCCACTGATTTGGTATGAAATGATGGATGTTAGTAAAGTTGTTGGCTTTATTTTACCAGATTGGATTGCAGATATTATCCCAGGTAATTACCCTGTCCATAGTGTTGATGGAACTGTTAAACCAAACTTTAAAAGCAAAGTTTTAAATGTGGTTACTGGTGAGTTTAAATTATTCAAAATACCTGTCCCAATGGGACATATTTGGGACTCTTTTTTAAGAGTATTTTTAGGTTTAATTCTTGGAATAATATTTGGTGTACCACTTGGTTTATTAATGGGTCTAAATAGATTTGCTAAAGGGTTCTTTGATCCATTAATTGAACTTTACAGACCAGTTCCTCCACTTGCTTGGGCTCCATTAGTTATTACTGTATTTGGAATTGATAACGTTGGAAAAGTATTCCTATTATTTATGGTTTCATTTTCAATTATGATCATTTCTGCTAGAGCTGGTGCTTCTGGAACTCAATTATCTAAAATTCATGCCTCTCACTCACTTGGTGCATCGAAATGGCAAATATTAAGATATGTTATTTTTCCAAACTCTTTACCTGAAATTTTAACAGGAGTAAGAGTTGCGGTAGGAATGTGTTGGGGGACTTTGGTTGCAGCAGAATTTTTAGCTGGAACAACGGGTATTGGATTTGTTGAAAATGTTGCTAAAAAATATTTTCAATATGAGGTTATTTGGATAACTATTTTTGTAATGGGTATGCTTGGTCTTTTATTTGATATTGCTTTGAGAAAAATAATTACCAAAACAATTCCATGGCATGGTAAAGGTTAACCAATCATTTAATAAATTATGAATTCTTCAAAATTAAAGGGTATCATTAAAGATATTTTTATTCGTCATAAGCTAAGTAAAGAGCATGCATCTATATGTGCTGAAGCTTTAATAAATGCTGAATTAGTAGGCGCTCCTTCTCATGGGTTATCTAGATTAAAAATGTACTGTGATCGAATATCTAAAAAAGTAATTAATCCCAAGGCTAAAATAAAAATTAAAAAAATCTCTCAATCAATTGCTCACGTTGATGGCAGCAATAGTATTGGTTTTGTTGCAGCAGATACTGCTATTAAAACAGCAATAAGTAATGCTAAAAAAACTGGTATTGGCTTAGTTGCAGTTAAAAATAGTGGTCATTATGGTTTGTCTGGTTATTACGCAGAGCAAGCAGTTAAAAAAGGACTAATGGTGATGGTTTTTACTAATGCTCCTCCAGCAGTTGCTCCTCATGGAGCTTTAAAAAGTTTATTTGGAACAAACCCTATTTGTTTTGGAACTCCAACTGGATCTAAGGTTCCTTTTATTTTAGATACTTCAATATCAATGATTAATAGAGGAAAAATTAGAGTTGCCGCAAGAGAGGGAACAAAAATTCCTGAAGGCGTTGCTTTAGATAAATTTGGTAAACCAACTACTGATCCTAAAAAAGCTTTAGAGGGTGTTCAATTACCTATAGCTGGTTTCAGAGGTTCTGGATTAGCTTGGATGGTTGATATTTTAAGTGGTGTATTAACTGGTGGTAATCATGCAGGTAGAGTTAAGGATCCATTCAATGATTTTAGTGGTCCACAAAATATTGGGCATTTATTCTTTGTTTTAAAACCCAATTTGTTTGTAGGTAATTCTTTTAATAAAAGAATAAAAGATAATATTAAAACTATCAAAAGACTTCCTAAAATTAAGGGTGTTAAAGAAATTCTTTATCCTGGACAAAGTAAGTTCAATAGATTCAAAAATAATCTTAAAAAAGAAATTGATATTACAAAAGCTGTTCAAAAAGACTTAGAATATTTACAAGGTATTTAGCTAACGTACTGTCCTTGAAAATTTCACAAGATCATTAACAAGAAGTTCAGGTTCCTCTAATGCTGCAAAATGTCCACCACTTGGCATCTCAGTCCATTGAGTAACATTAAATATTCTATCAACATAAGATTTTGGAGGCCACTCTGACATTTCGGCTGGAAAAATTGCAGCAGCTGTTGGTATTTTTATTTTTTTAAATTTTTTAGGGAAAAAACGTCCACCCTCTTCTCTTCTTCCATAATAAATCCAAGAAGCCGTATTAAAAGTCTTTGTAACTATATAAACCATAATATTAGCCAACAAGACATCCTTTGAATAAGCACTTTCAATATTGTCATTTTTTAAATCTGACCAAGCATACATTTTTTCAATAATCCAAGCTGCAACTCCAACAGGACTATCCATCATTCCATAGCTTAATGTTTGTGGCTTTGTTGCTTGTTGGGTTCTATAACCGTCTTGCATAATTTGATCTTTATCAAATCGATCTTGCCAGTCTTGTTCTTCTTTTGATTGTGTTCCATCTGGGTGGCGCATTGTTAAGCAATTAATATGAATTGCTTTACAAAATTTTGAGTGATCGTAACCAATCCAGTTTGCTATAGTTGCTCCCCAATCACCACCTTGTGCTAAATAACTTCTATACTCTAAATTTTCTATCATTAATTTATTTAAGATAGCTGCCATTTTTCTTGGACCAATCGGTTTAGGTGGTCTGCCTGAAAATCCAAAACCAGGTAAAGATGGAGCAATAACATCAAATGCGTCTTCAACTTTTCCACCAAATTTTTCTGGGTGAGCAAGTTTTTCGATTATATGTAAAAACTCTACAACTGATCCAGGCCATCCATGCATGAGAAGTAATGGTGTTGGGTTAGATCCACTACCCTTTTCGTGAATAAAATGCATTTCAACACCATCTACAACAGTTGTAAAATTTGAAAATTTATTTATTTCTGCTTCATGTTTTCTCCAATCAAAATCTTTGACCCAATAACTTGATATCTCCTTCATATATTCAAGATTGGTTCCATATTCCCAGCCACCATCATCTGGCATTTCATGCCATGGGTAATTTTTTACCTTAGTATAAATTTCTTGAAGTGCTTTATCGGGAATATTTAATTTAAAAGGCTTAATCATTATCAATTTACAGTATATACTTTTTAAAAATTCAGATTAAATATACCTCATGCTTTCAAATAAAGAAATTGTTTGTCCTAATAACCTTCTAGACCATGCACATAAGAAAAAAGGTGTTAACGCTGCTATCGTTAACGCAGGTTTGCCCTTGCCTATGCTTTCAGTTCAAGATGCTGTTAATGAAAATTTAATTACACCCATTTTTATAGGGGATAAAAAAGACATTCTTAAGTGTGCTGAGGATTTAAAATGGGATATATCTTCGTATGAGATAATTCATGAACCTATAGAAAATAATACAGCAGCAATAGCTGCAAAACTTGCTAGCAAAGATAAAGTAAAGATTATTGTTAAGGGTCATATTCATACCGATGTTTTAATGAAAGAAGTTTTAAAAAGAGATTATAATTTACTTGGAAAAACTAGACTTAGCCACATATGGCATATGACAACTACAAAAGACGATAAGCCTCTTATAATTACTGATGGTGCTTTAAATGTTTTACCTAATATAAAAACAAAAATGCATATCTTAAGGAATGTAATTGATTTTTCAAATCGTATAGGAATTGAAAGACCAAAAGTTGCAGTTCTATCAGCGACAGAAGAAATTTTAGATAGTGTACCAAGCTCTATTGATGCGAATGAAATTACACAGCTTGCAAAACAAGATGATTTAAATGCTGATGTTTTTGGTCCTTTAGCATTTGATAATAGTATTTCAAAAAAATCTGCTGCAATTAAAGGTGTTAAAAATATTGTAGCTGGTGATGCTGATGTATTATTAGTTCCAAGTGTTGAAACTGGAAATAGTTTAGTTAAAATGATGATATATTTTATGGGAGCTTGTGCTGCTGGAGTTGTGGTTGGTGGAAAAGTTCCAATAGTTATTACTAGTAGATCCGATGAAGCACAAGCTAGATTGGCATCTATTGCAGCAGCTGTTGTTGCATTAGACTAATTCTTCATTGAAATAACTATATTAATGTTTTAAATAAGACTTCAAAAATTAGAGAGGGAAACAATGGCTATAACATATTTAAAAAAATCACCTAAGACATCATCAACAGATGACACTAAAACTACAGAAATTGTTAAAGAATTATTGAAAGATATTGAAGAAAATAAAGAGCAAGCCTGTATAGATCTTACAAAAAAATTTGATAAGTATGATGGTGATATTATTGTTTCTAAAGAAAGAATTGAAGAAATTAAAAAGACTTTAGATCAGAGAACTAAAGATGATATTCAATTTTCTTACGATAGAGTTAGAACATTTGCTGAAGCTCAATTAAAAAATTATGGACAAGATTTTGAAGTAGAGCTTTCTCCAGGATTATTTGCTGGTCAAAGATTAATACCTGTTAATACTGCTGGATGCTATATACCTGGTGGTAGATATGCTCACATCGCTTCTGCTGTTATGAGTGTAACGACTGCAAAAGTTGCAGGAGTAAAAAATGTAATTGCATGTAGTCCTCCTAAAGAGAGTGTTGGTGCCCATCCAACAATTGTGTATACAGCTGATTTATGTGGTGCTGATGTAATTTTAAATTTAGGTGGTGTACCTGGTGTTGCTTCAATGACTAATGGATTATTTAATAATCCTCCAGCTGATATTATAGTTGGTCCTGGTAACCAGTTTGTTGCTGAAGCTAAAAGAATTTTATTTGGAAAAGTGGGAATTGATTTGTTTGCTGGTCCTACTGAAATTGCTGTAATTGCAGATGATAAAGCTGATGCAGAAATGGTTGCTGTTGATCTTGTTGGTCAAGCAGAGCATGGTTATAATTCTCCTGCTTGGTTATATACAACAAGTAAACGAGTTGCTGATGAGGTAATGAAAAGAGTTCCAGAATTAATTGCTGATTTACCAGAAGTTCCAAGAACAAGTGCAGAAGCTGCTTGGAGGGATTATGGAGAGGTTATTCTTTGTGATACTGACGAAGAAATGGCAACAATCAGTGATGAATATGCTCCAGAACATTTAGAGATACAAACTGAAAACTTAGATTGGTTCCATAAAAGATTAAAAAATTATGGCTCACTATTTATTGGTGAAGAAACAACTGTTGCTTATGGAGATAAATGTTCAGGCACAAACCACATCTTACCTACTAAAGGTGCTGGTCGATATACAGGTGGTTTATTTGTTGGGAAATTTATTAAGACATTAAGTTTCCAAAGAATGACTAAAGAATCTACAAAAACTGTAGGCGCTGCTTGTGCTAGAATTTCTAGATATGAAGGTATGGAAGCTCATGCTAGAACTGGTGATGTTAGATTAAGAAAATATGGTTTTTCTAATTAATTATTTCAAATAAAACAAATAAAGCCAATAAACTCATAAACAATATTATTAATAGATTAATCTGTTTCCAAACTTTATCACTTCGAAGATATTTTGATAAAGATTTTGAAAGATATGCTATTGTAAAAAAGAAAAGAAATGATGCTATAGAAGCCCCAAGTCCAAAATAGTACTTATCAATAATTAATAAATTTTTAGAAAAATTTCCCAAAAAGAATACAGTATCTGAATAGACATGTGGATTGAGATAGGTGAAAGCGAGAGTTTTAGTTATTATACCTGTTAATGAGATGTTTTTTACTTCTTGATTAAAATTAATCTTATTTTTTTGAATAGATATCTTTCCATAAATAAAATGAGCTAAAAATATAAATAAGAGAATATTTAAGATAAGCTCTATTGTAGAATTAAAAAAATTACCAAAATATTGAAATAAAAAAATTCCTAAAAATATTAATATCAAATCAGATATTGAGCAAATTATGCAAACAAGAAATATATATTGTTTTTTTAACCCTTGCTCTATTACAAAAATATTTTGGGCACCAATTGCTAGAATTAAACTAAGACCTGTAAAAAAACCTAATAATAAATATTCCATTAATTTTTATTAAACTCTTTTTTTACCCTGAACAACCCTATCAAGTATCAATGCAACAAATAAAATTGCTACACCTGCAAGAATTCCTTGTCCAACATTAGCATACTGCAATGCTTCAAGAACATCTTGACCTAAACCTTTTGCACCAATTAAAGACGCAACAACTACCATGGCTAAGCTTAACATCACTGTCTGATTAACACCTGCTAAAATTGAAGGTGTGGCCAGTGGTAGATCTACTTTTCTAAGCAAATACCATTTTGTTGCACCGTATGCGATAGCTGCCTCTCGAATTGTTTCTGGCACTCCACGTAACCCTAAAACGGTAAGTCTGACAACGGGTGTTCCTCCAAAAATCATTGTAATAATTACCGCTGCAACCTTTCCAGTACCAAAAAATGCTATTACTGGTATCATAAATACAAAAGCCGGCATTGTTTGCATGAAATCCATTATAGGCCTAATCAATGAATAAAATCTTTGTCGTCTTGCACAATAAATTCCAAGGGGTATACCGATTGCTATACTTAATACTGCAGCAGTTCCTAATAGAGCAAGTGTCGTCATTGCTTTAACCCAAAAACCTAAAAAACCCATGTAGCACAAAAACCCTGTTGAATAAATTGCAGCTCTGGGTCCTGCTGATAACCCTGTTAGTGTTACAATGGCAGTTATAATTACAATCCACGGAGTTTTAACAAATAATAATTCTAAGAAATCTAAAACTGATCTAATTCCAATTGTTATGGCAGTAAAAATTAAATCCCCTTTAACAACAGCATAATCAAAAATAACCTCTATCCATTTAATTGAAAATAATCGTATTTCAGGATGAGTTGGAAAAGTATCCATTATTTGTAAAAGACCTGGGAAACTATAATGGATAACAGAAAAAAACATTATAATAGATGTAAAAATACTACTGTAGATGTAATTTTTCATCTGCATCCCTGGATGAATAGATTTATCAGATAGCCACTCGGAATATTTCTTTTCTAAAATAGAATTCGCCAAAATACCTTGGGTAATCTTAACAGCAATCAATAAAATAACACCGAAAAATGCAATCCAAATTGCTGAGGCTTCTACTCTTGTAATTTCATCAAGATAACCTTGCATAGCATCTTCTAAAGATTTTATGTTTCTTTTAAAGACATCAATTTTGTCTGGATTATTTTCTATCGCAGCTTCTAATTGTTTATTCCTAAAAGCTATTGTGCCTTTAACTTGTTCAACTTTAGCAATAGCATCTGCTGTAATATTACCAAATAAACCTCTAATAATTTGTACTACAGCAAAAGTTTCTATAATTAAAAAAGCTAAAGTCCAATTCCAAACATTACGCATTCCAAACCAAACAGGTCCAAGAATAAATGCAAATAGGTTAAATGATAATGAATAAGTAGGTTTACTACCAATTTTTTTAAACTCTTTTATATAATAATCTGGATTACTTTTTACAAAATCAGTAATCAGTTCATCTCTAGAAGGGTTTCTAAGTGTTTTATTCTCCATCGCTACCCTCTACAACTGCCTTAAGTAAATCTGCCTGAGTTATTATACCAATGTTTTTGTTATCACTATTAATCACTAATATTGGTTCATCTTTAATTGAAGATTTTTCTATTAGTTTATTTAATAAATCATTTTCATTAACACTTTCTAAATTTTTACCTATTAATCCAAATTTCTTTTCAAATTTTTCTACAGGCTGCATAATAGATTTTGCTTGAACAATTTTTAATCTAGAAATTCCCTTCACAAAGTCTGCTACATAACTATCTGCTGGCTTCATAACTATTTCTTCTGGTGTCCCTATTTGGATAACCTTTCCATCTCTCATGATTGCAATTCTATGACCTACCCTTACCGCTTCATCTAAGTCATGAGTTATAAATACTGTTGTTTTTTTCATTTGTTTTGAAAGTTTGATAAATTCTGCTTGAAGCTGTCTTCTAATTAATGGGTCTAGTGCACTAAATGGTTCATCCATTAATAAAACATCAGGATCTGCAGCTAAAGCTCTAGCCAATCCAACTCTTTGTTGCATTCCACCCGACAATTCATGAGCAAATTTATTTCCCCACCCTTGAAGCTCTACAATATCTAAAATTTTATTAGCAGTATCCAGTCTATCATTTTTACTGATGCCTCTTATTTCAAGTGGCATTGCTATATTATCTAATACTGATCTATGGGGCATTAGAGCAAAGTTCTGAAAAACCATACCTATCTTTTTATTCCTTAAATCTTGCAAACTTTTTGCGTCAAACTTCATTACATCTTCATTATTGATCAAAATTTGACCTGAAGTTGGTTCTAATAATCTATTGATATGCCTAACTAAAGTAGATTTACCACTGCCAGAAAGGCCCATTACACAAAAAATCTCTCCCTTTTTAACGTTAAAAGAAACATCAGATACACCAATTACTGAATTATATTTTTCTAAAGCTTCTTGTTTTGAAATATGTTCATTTTGAATAGCGTTTAATGCTTCTTTGGAATTGTTACCAAATATCTTCCAAACATTTTTTATTTTAATAGCTGAGTCCATCAAATCCGTTCGAAAATTTAATAATTTTTTTTCAAGAAATATACCCGGCAACAAATAAAGTTGCCGGGTAAAAATTTAACTTAACTTAAAGTCCTAACCAACCATCAACTTTAGATTTATTATTTTTCATCCAAGTTCTAGCAACATCAGCTGGTTGTTTTTTCTCAACTGAAATTGCATAAGCCATAGCTGACACATCATCTCCTGTTAACTGAAAGTTCTTAAAAAACTCAACAATAGCTGGAGATTTTGCTTCTAAAGAAGTGCCCCAACCTATTTGGATTTTTTTAAGTGCATCTTTTGACGCAACATAAGATTTTTTATACCAGTCAGCATCTTCTTTAGGCTGAACCATTTTGTATTTAGATGGATCATGTTTTGGTTCTGTCAACATAACTACGTCAGCCATTCCCCAAATTGCATGTGGTTTGTAACAATAAAATGCATAGCCTTCACCTTTTTTAATTGAGTCAAGCACTCTTGCATTTTTTACAGCTTCAGCAGCTCTGATAGGTTCAATACCCGCATCATATAAACCATAATCTCTAAGTTTAACTTGGTTTACATTTGCAGAAGCCCATCCGTCAGCACCAATCCAAAACTCACCTTTACCATTACCATCACTGTCCATTGCTTTAACAACTTCTGGTCTAGCTAAGTCTTCAATTGCTGTAATATTCATTTTTTTTGCAAATTGTTGAGATACACAATATCCTTGGTTCCCTTCATAAGGTTTTGAACTTAACTTAAGAGTTCCTTTGGGAACTAGATCGTTAGTATAAGCCTGTTGATTAGGTAACCAGATATCAGGGTGAACTTCTATTTCACCTTTGCTTCTATCAATTGCACCGTAGATTGCAGTGTTGTTTCCTGGAACTAATTCTGCTTCTCCACCCATTTTGTCATTAACAACTGCTGCTAATAAATTTGCAATAGCTGTTGCACCTGTCCAACCTGGATCTCCTATTTTAACTTTTTCAGCAAATGTTGAAAAAGTAGCAAATAAAGAAATTAAACCAGCTACAAGTGTAGTTTTTATTATTTTCATTATACCCCTCTCGATTAATTTAAAAACTAAGCATAGCTTAAAACTTTTAAGAGAGTCAAAGAAATTTGTAGCTAAATTTGTTGAGTTTTTGAGATAAATATAAATCTAGACATAATTTTTTTACTTAAAATCTAAAGATTTTGCTTCTTTTTTATTAAATTTTTTTTCATTTAATAGGTTTGCAAAACTGTGGTTAACATCTCTGTGTCCTGCCTCATCATCTCTTACTACCCTTACAACATCTTTTAATGTTGAGTGAAGTGGAAGATTCCAATAGTCAATTGCAATTTTGGGAGCTGGTTGATCTTTAATTCTTCCCGACTCTAATTCGTTTAAATAATCTGTATAACTAAAAACTGCCTCTTCTTCAAAGTACCCTACTATTCTATGAGCTGTTCTTTGAGACACCAAATATATTATTGAATAAATAATTATAAATACTAGTTGTGCTGCAATAATTATAAATCTTTCTAATGGTGTTGGTTTAGCAACCTGAATAAAAGTCATTAAATGCATTCTTTCATTTTCAGCCTCTTCTAAAAGAAGCTTTATCCAGCCTTTATCATCCTCCATTTTTCTTAAAGATTTTAGATGCATCAGCATGCCTGCAACCATTCCAGGTACAGCAGCAACCGTTTCTAGTACTACGGCTCTATGACCATATTTTTTTTTAAAAAAAATATCAGCTACAAGTCTTAAAAGTTTTGTAAACAATAAGGCTACACGGTCACTCATATTTTCTGGCCTGTAATGTTTTTGTAAATTATCCATCACATATATATTTGGATATTAGTTTCAATTATTCTATGTGATATTATGACCTTAAATATACTGGGTTTTATCTTATTTATTAGTGGCTAATCCAAAAGAATTAGACCTTTTTCACAAAACTAATAGCAGCACCAATGGTTGTCAAAAATCCAGCTAACGGCAAGATTGCAACAGCATATTTCTTTGGCATATAATTCTCTTTGAACTCAATACCTTGGAAGCTAATTTCAAAATACCACATTTCCCAATACTTTCCACGCATACCCTCTACAAGTTCAAATCCATAAATTATCAGGACTATACCAATTGCCATAATCATAAGCTTCCAGAACTGGCGTATATATAGCGACAGTCTATTTGGTAATTTTTCATAAATTAAATTTAAAGCTATGTGTTCATTATCTCTGGCTGTTAGAGAAAGTGCTATAAACATCAGCCAAATATTACTTAATACTGTTAGCAGATCACCCCAAACAGGAGGGTTGTTAAAAACATATCGCATGATTACGTTATAAAGGGTGAAACCAACCATCGCAGCCAAAAGGAGTGAGCACATAGCTTCCAATGTGCGATGAATAAAACGGTCTATGTTGTTAAAAAATTTTAACATGTCTCTAATTACTCAGTAGGTTTGGAAGAAACATGGTCAACTCTGGAATAACGAGGATAAAAAATAAAAGTAAAAACAGCCCAACTAGATAAGGAATTAATGCAACAGCAACTTTTTCTAGACGGACTTGTGCTATTGTTGCAGCGGTAAAGAATGCGACGCCAACAGGTGGTGTTACTGATCCTATTAAGAAGCCAACTATTACAACGATAGCCGCTTGTATCTCAGGAAAGCCAGCTTGAGCCATAACATTAACTAATACTGGGCCAACTATGATAATGTTTACCGCAGAGTCCATTACTGTTCCAAGAAGAAAAATAAATAGGATAACGGCTAAAATAAAAATAATGGGGGATTCTGTAAGGCTTAGAAGCCAGTTTTCAAGTTCACCAATTGCACCTAGAGAGGTAAGTAACCAACTGAAGGGTCCCGACGCAGCTATGATAATAAAAACCATTGCCGAATTACGGAATGCTCGACGAAAAGCACCAGTACAATCTTTCCATTTAATAGTTCGATACACGAATACACCTGTAAATAACGCAACCATTGCTGTGATAGCTCCAGCCTCTACAACCGATGCAACACCACCCATTACTGAACCCACTAAAACCACAGGTATCAGAAGGGCAAACGAGGATCGATATAATTCTTTACCAGCTCGACGTATCGAAAATTTTTCATCACTGCGCTCGAAATTATATTTGATTGCAAAGTAATGATTGATTATCATGATCACAACGCCTATCAACACGCCTGGAATAATTCCAGCTGCAAATAGTGATGCAATCGAAAGCTCTGTCGAATTAGCAAGTACAATCATCATGATACTGGGTGGAATTATGCCTCCTATAGTGGAGCTTACACCTGTAACCGCAGCCGAAAACGCAGGAGGATAGCCAGCTTTTTTCATAGCTGGTAATACTAATGCTCCCACCGTAGCTGTATCTGCTACCACAGAACCATTCATCCCTGCAAAAAACATGCTCACAAGAACATTAACTTGAGCCAGTCCCCCTCGTACACGTCCAATTAATGATTTGCTCAAGGCTACTAACCGGTCAGTAATCGTGGCACTTGTCATTAACTCACCTGTCAGCATAAAAAATGCAATTGCTGTTAATGGAACTGAATCAATAGCATTAAACATTTGACTAGGGATTAGAATAAGGGGCACAGCGTCGGTAAATAGAATATAAACAAATGGTATGAGTATTAATATGAAGCCAATGGGAGCACCTAATAGGATTAGAAAAAGGAGTACTCCAAGTAGAATGATACTTTCCATAGTTACTTATCTTTTATGATTTATCTTAGGTAAAGATCATCTAGTTCTAAAGATTGAGCTAAATGATCTTTACACAGTTTTTCGTTGAACGATTTACAGAGCCCCAGCTTTCTCTAACTGAGCTACAAATCCATCCATTCCTTGTTCTAGAAGTACTCTTTTAGCTACTTCTGGTTCAAAAGTACCCTTCGCTTTTACCCAAGCACCAATTGCACCTGCTCTCCATTTAGTCATTTCCGCATCAGATGGAACATACCATTCTTTCACAGACGCTTTAATTGCATCTTCTCCATTCTTAATCCAAGCGTTATCTAACTGGTTTACTTTTTCTCCATACGCATCAGCAGCTTTGTGTAACCATTTCTTCTCTTGAGAAGATAGAGCATTATACTGCTTTGCATCCATTGCTAGAATATTTCCAGACCACATGCCACCAATTTCAGTAAAGTATTTTGCAACTTCATGAAGTTTTGCTACATGTTGCCAAGGACTAGCAACATACTGACCTTCAACTACACCCGACTGTAGGCCTGAGTATAACTGGCTCCAATCATAAGGTGTTGGAGTTGCACCCCAATTTTTAACTAGCATGAACTCAATCGGACTCTTAGTAGTACGCCACTTTAAACCTTTCATATCACCTGGAACATGGACTGGTTTAGTTGCATTTCCAAGCTGTCTAAATCCACCGCTTGAATATACAGAAAGGCAAATATGGCCTGAATTTTCAAGCGCTAGTTTGCACTGTCTTTCTGCAAGCCATTCATTTGATATTCTTTTTGCATCTTCAAGTGATTTGAAAATAAAAGGTAAATCAAAAATTGCTAACTCTGATCCGAAATTACCATAGTTTGCCGTAGAACTAGTCCAAAGGGATATAAGTCCTTGATTGGCTTGTTCACCACATTTCTGTTCAGCACATAAGCTTTTTTGATAATGTGGTTCGATTTTCATCTTACCACCTGAGGCTTTTGCCAAGGCAGGCATTAATGCTTGATCTATGGCGTCACCAATTGGCATACCCAATCTACCAGTAGTTCCAAGCTTAAGAGTTGTTTCTGCAACGGCGGCTAAGGTAAATAAACCCATAGCAAACCCTGCAAGTAGTGTCTTTATAGTTTTAATTGTTCTCATTTTATCTCTCTCTATTTGTTTAAAAATGAAGCTTAGCTTAAAACTTTTAAGTGAGTCAAAGACTAATATAGGCCTTTTGTCTTTTTATGTGTTCTTATTGGTGGCTAATCCAAATAGTTTTAGTCTGAAGAAAGGAATTAAGTGCTTCAGTACCTTGATCTCTACTTAAAGAGCCAGATTGCTTATACCCTCCAAATGGAGTTTTAATGTCTCCTTCAGAAAAAGTATTCACTGAAACTGTGCCACAAGGAAGGCTTTTAGCCATATGAAATGCTCTATCAATATCTTGAGTAAATACACTCGCATGTAATCCATACTTTGAATTACTTGCAATCTTTAAAGCTTCTTCAGTATCATTTACTGTAATAACACCTAATACAGGCCCAAAAATTTCTTCTTGAGCAATTACCATATTTTCTTTTAAATTATCAAATAACGTTGGCTTAGCAAAAAAACCTTTTTTTGATTTTTCAGATACACCCCCAAACAAAAGTTTAGCTCCTTCATCAATTCCTTTTTGAATAAATCCATCAACTGTTGCTAAATGTTTTTTAGAAATCATTGATCCCATGTTTGAACTTGGGTCTAATGGATCACCTACTTTAAGAGCTTTAACTTTTTTTGAAACTTTATCTAAAAATTCATCCTTAACTTTGCTATGAATTATTTGTCTCATATTTGCAGAACAGTTTTGCCCACCATTCCAAAAAGCAGAATTAATTGCATCATCAATTAAATTATCTGTAATTTTTGCATCTTCTAAAACTATAAATGGACTTTTTCCACCCATCTCTAGACCAATAGTCTTTAAATTGCTTTCACCAGAATATTTCATAAACAAAGCACCAACTTCTGTTGAGCCTGTAAACGAAACAGCATCAACATCATTGTGTCTTCCAAGTGCTTCACCCACATCTCCAAAACCTGGAATAACATTTAATACTCCATCTGGAATTCCTGCCTCTTTTGCAATTTGAGCAACACGTATTGCTGTAAGTGGAGTATCTTCTGCTGGTTTAATTATCACAGAGCAACCCGCAGCTAATGCTGGTGCCATTTTCCAAACTGCCATCATTAATGGAAAGTTCCAAGGAACAACTCCTGCAACAACACCTATTGGTTCTTTAACAATTAAACTTGTTAATGATGGTTCTGTTGGTCCAACTTTACCAAACACTTTATCTATTAATTCTCCATACCACTGAAAATGCATTGGCGCATCATTTGCAACCTCATTAATACAGTCTCCAATTAATTTTCCTGTATCCACACATTCAAGAACTGAATTTTCCTCACCAGTTTTTCTCAGTAATTCTGCAAACTTAAGCAAAACATCTTTTCTAAATTCTGGAGATGTTCTAGACCAAACACCACTATTAAAAGCTTTTCTTGATACTTTTACCGCAAGGTCTACATCCTTATGATTACATTTTGCAACAGAACAAAGAGTTTCACCCGTTGCAGGATTTATATTTTCAAATTTTTTACTATCAATAGCATCAACGTATTTACCATCAATAAAGGCTCTTCCTTCAAACTTTAAATTTTTAGCGATTGATTTGTAGTTAACAACCATGATCTTTGTAGGTTATTACTTAAAAGATTAATTATCAATAATTAATTCATTGGTCCAAACCAGTCAAACTTATTAGTCCAGTTTCTCCAATTACAAGTTGGTCCAATTCTATTCTTGTACCACTTGTTTGATTTTTCAGCTTTAGACATAATCTTAACTAGCTTTGGATGTGTATACTTTCCAAGATTTCTTTCACACATAATTTCATACGGATTATATGGATCTTTAGATGTTGGAGTTAGATAAACACTATCAATTAACTGAGGACACCCTTCAATATCATGAGTATACAAATTTCTATTTAATTTAAAGCCGACACTTAGCATATGATCAGTGCCACCGTTATAATGATCAGAGTAGTGAATTTTTTTCATACCTTTAATACATCTTATTCCCATTAGCTGAGTATGAAACAATTCATGTATATTAATCTGTGTTAATCTTTCTTCATTGTTATGACCATTGCTTCTTACGAAAATGCCACCTATTCCAACGCCAGCATCTCCACCATGCTTTCCTTTGTTCATATCAGTCCATAAAAAATATGTTTTCTTCTTATTTGTAAAACCACCAAATTGATGAAAATAATGACCCATTTGGGTGTTAACACTATTATCTTGTAATTCTTTCCAGTTCTTACTCGTTCTAATAAAAGTGATATCTAGTTTTCCATCTTCTCTATAATCATATCTAAATTTTTTACCTTCGCCACCTGAACCTTTGTTTACTTTAGTAGCCTCAAGCATTGCATTATTAGCTTTTTCCAAAATATCCTGCATTTTACCATTGATATCTAGCTCTCTATCTTCTCCATCAGATGGCAGTAAATAAATAAAGTGTATTTGATGTTCGTCAGTTATATCAGGCTGATCTTCAAAAAATCTTCCAGACTTTTGATCTTTAGATAAATCAATTTTTTCAAAATCCTTAATACCCTTAGCAGATAAAGAATTTGATATAGAAAATAAAAAAACTATTAGAATTAATGATAAAAATTTAAACAAAAATTTTACTGACCTTGGATAGTAATTGTTGTTGTTGGTGGTGCAGCTTGCATTTCATCATTTCCACCCGCACAACCATCACCATCTAAAGCAGCAACCGCTGTAGAAGTATCAAATGCCATTGTCACAGTAGGATTTTGACCTTGTATTAAAGTAAATGGTGCAGCTAAAGTTAGCATTCCCTGAAAATAATCATGAGTTGCACTAATTGTTCCAGCGTTAGTTGCGTTTTCACCCGCAACATTCGATACACTTCGTATATCTCTATTATCTGAATTATTTGTCATTGCGGGGACAAAAAGTTTTGCAGACACAGGTGTTGTTGTAGCAGCCACTGACTCTCCACTTCCAGCATCGCTACCACCTATAATAGTTGTAGCTTTGGTTCCATCACCTTTTGTTGAGCAGTTAGCAGTTTTTCCTGTAATTTGAATCTCTCTTTTCATGGTTGCTATTAAGTGTGTGTAAGTAACACCTGGTGATGCTAAACCAAAATTTCCTAAAGTTGCAGCAGCTTCTCCTGCGCCAATTGCATCATTACCAATGTCTACCGCTGAGTCTAGGCCAGCAGCACTAACAGTTACAGGATTTAAACAACTAAAAGCAGCGTTTGAAGTTGGAATAGCAGAACCCGTTGCACAAAGTTCAATTTTTGAAACTGTAATTTGATATTCAGTAGCTTCACCTGTCTCATAGGCAGCATTCACACTTTGAGTGAACAAAACTCCTAAAAACAATGTAAGTATTTTTAAATATTTTTTAATCATATTATTTTCTTGTTAAGATTACACTTCCTTGAATTTCCATTACTAATTTATTTCTTCTTCTAACTTTTTCTTTTAATTTTTGTTCCATGTTGCTTTTTTCATACATGTCATTTGATAAGCCATCAGACATCACCATAGATTTTTCTTTTGGTGGATAAATATAATTAATACTTAAAGAAGTTTCATCATCTACACTATTTAGTGAAGATTTGTCTAAACTTGCAACAATTTCTACTGAATTTGTTACATCAAGTTCTAGAGAATAAATATTACCTTTTTGATCAGAAGATCCTTTTTCAGCTTCCCATTTATAACCATTATAATTAATTCTAGCCCATGGTGCTCTTGGAATTTGAGATGTTAAGTTAAAATCCCAACCAGATAAAACTTGCTCTCTATCACCATTAACAACTTCAGAGTTTGAAATTTTTGTATAGCTATTTGCAGTTAAATCTAAAATTGAACCTTTAGCTTCAATACCAAGGCCTAATCTGTCTTGACCATCTGTCAAATCTCTATCGTAGAAAGTATTTGCGCCAAACATAAAATTTTTATCTTCAGATAGTTTTCTATAACCTAAGCCTATGTTTCCAATAATTCTTCCAGAACTGTTTATTTCCTGGTTCATCAAACTAAATTGAGTAAAAAAATTAGAATTATCTGTGGCTTCAATATCTCTTACCCCTAATATTGAGAAGTTAAGCTGGTCCTCATCACCATCATTATAATCTAAAGATACTTCAGTAATTCCTTCACCAGGTATCAAATTTGATATTTTTTCAGATACTTTATTTAAAGCTTGAGAGGCTACATCTGCATTAGCTACAGTTGTGATTATTAAACAGAGTGATGTTAAAAATATTTTAATAAATTTCATTACGTAAATAAATATAGAAACAAAAAAAATAATACTATCAAAATAAAACCCAATTTAGGTTTTATAGACCCAAAATAGGTTTTAAAATTATTATTAATCTTTAAAATTTAGAACTGCGTCTAACGTACCATTTTTTTTTAGACTTTTTAGAAATTTTGAAAGAGTTTTTAATTCAATTTCAGCAAAAGGTTTCATTAGTTCTTCAGTTTTATTTGTTGGCAAAAGACCCCTTGTAGTTGAATGATTTATTAATTTTTTTTTTTTTAAAGTTTCTATTTTTCTTCTAACGGTTTCTCTTGGTAAATTTAAAATATTTGATACAGCATAAATTGTTAACTTACGTGATATATAAAACTCCTCTATTTTTGATGTTCTTAAATCTTCCCATACGGCTTCCCAATCTGATCCTAACTTATTACTATGTTTTAAATAATGGGCCCCCATAACAGAAAGTATCATGAAAGAATCGTAATCAATTCCTAACATTTTTTTTAATTGTTGGAATTGGTCTGTTCGAAAATTTATTAAATGATATAAAGTTTCACTGTATGCAGCTACTTTTTTTGTCATTCAAAAGTTTAGCCAGGATTTGCAGTTAATGTTTTAATTTCTAAAACATTTTCATTAGGATCTTTTACAAAGAAAGTTTCCTGCTCGTACTTAGTTCCTTTAAATCTCAAATAAGGCTCATCATAATATTTTGTGCCATTATCTTTTAGTCTTTGTTTAAGAGCATCAAAATCTTTTCTTGAAAGGTGCACTCCAAAATGAGGAACTGAAACATTTCCCATATCAACGTCATGTCTTTCATTATCCATTTTATGTTCACTTGCATGAAGAGTTAATTCATTTCCCCAAAAATCAACATCGGCCCATTCTTGAGCAGAGTTATCTAATCTGCATCCTAATGCTTCATTATAAAATTTTTTTGCAGTCTCTAAATCTCCACATGGTACTGCTAAATGAAAGCAATTTGTGTTTTTGTACATAAGTTTCTCCTCTTTAAATTCGTTGTATAATGACTATATAGTCCAATATAAAATTTTAATCAATAAATGCTAAATTCATGAATGATTTTTTACAATCTATAATTGATAGAGATCCTGCGGCAAAATCTAAGTTAAGTTTAATTCTAACTTATCCTGGTGTTAAAGCAGTTTTTTTTCATAGAATTGCTAACTTTTTTTATCTAGCAAAGTTTGATCTTATTGCGAGATTTATTTCTCAACTATCTAGATTTTTAACAGGTATAGAGATTCATCCTGGTGCAAAAATTGGAAAAAATTTATTTATAGATCATGGCATGGGTGTTGTAATAGGTGAAACTTCTGAAATAGGAAATAACGTAACTATTTATCATATGGCAACACTAGGTGGGATTGCGCCAAGTATTAATTCAAATCAACAAAGAATGGTTAAAAGACATCCAACACTAAATGATTGTGTGGTTGTTGGTTCGGGTGCTCAAATATTAGGACCAGTAATAATCGGAGCTAATGCTAAAGTTGGAGCTAATGCTGTAGTTACTAAAGATGTTCCAGAAAATGCTGTAATGGTTGGGATACCTGCTAAAAATGTTGGAACAGCTACAAAAGAATTTAAACCTTACGCTGTTGAAGAAACAGATAAAGATACTTCTGATTAATGAAAAATTTTCATGACAATTTTATTTCAGGCATTGGTAATACACCACTCATCAAATTAAGAGCTGCTTCAGAAATTACTGGTTGTAATATCTATGGTAAAGCTGAGTTTATGAATCCAGGTGGTTCTGTAAAAGACAGAGCAGCACTTGCTTTAATTAAAGATGCTGAAAGTAAAAAACTCATTTCAATAGGTGGAACAATTGTTGAAGGAACAGCTGGTAATACTGGTATTGGTTTATGTCTACTTGGTAATTCGCTTGGTTATAAAACAATAATTGTAATGAATGATAATCAAACCCAAGAAAAAAAAGATCTTCTTAGAAATATTGGTGCAGATTTAAGACTAGTTCCAGCTAAACCTTATAAGGATGATGCCAATTTTGTAAAAGTTGCAGCAAAACTTGCTGATGAATTAAGACCATCAAATAACAATGGAGTTGTTTGGGCAAATCAATTTGACAATGTTGCAAATGCTAAGGGGCATTATGAGGGAACTGGACAAGAGATTTGGGAACAAACTGAAGGTAAGGTTGATGCCTTTGTATGCTCGTCTGGTACTGGTGGGACAATTTCAGGAGTAAGTAACGCTCTTAAAGAAATGAATAAAGATATAAAAATATTTTTATCTGATCCAAAAGGTTCTGCTCTTTATAATTATATAAAAAATGGTGAATTAAAATCTGAAGGTGGATCAATTACAGAAGGAATTGGCTCAAGCAGAGTAACGAAAAATTTTGAAAATGCTAAAATTGATGATGCCTATTCTATTGATGATCATGAAGCACTTCCTATACTTTATGATTTAATAGAAAATGAAGGATTAAGCCTTGGTACTAGCTGTGGAATTAATATTGCTGGAGCAATTAGAATGGGTAAAGAATTAGGTCCTGGAAAAACTATTGTTACAATTCTTTGTGATAAAAGTGAAAAGTACGCTACCAAAATGTTTAATAAAAAATTTCTAGAAGAAAAAGGCTTACCCTTCCCTAACTGGCTTTAATACATATAAATTTTATCTGCCAATCCATAACAAAGAACTGCACTAATAATTGTAAAAACTAAAGGAGCAATTACAGCTTCATTAGAGTCGTTTCTCATACCTGTTTTATCAATCTTAATTGAGTAAGTATTAACAATTAATACACAAAGGTTTTGCACAAAAACTAAATTAAAAAATGCCCACGTTCCTTCAACACCATTTGGTCTAACAAACATAACATATAGGGCCATCAAAAAAGAACCTAGAAATATTGCACCTGTCATACGCATGATGGTTGCAGCTGTTTCATCAATTTGAAATTTTTCTCTATATCTTTTGTTATCAATAATCATTTGATAAGCATAAAAACCCAAACCCAAAAAATGAATTGTGAATAAAATTAAGTAAAAAATACTATTAAATTTTTCAATCATAAGTTTAGTAATTAATTAAAACTATAATACAGGATTTTTATAAAATGATTATAGGCTTTATGAGCACAGTAATTTTATACAAGAAATAGTTGTATAAATTTTTTGCATACCTGGTGACAATAAATACCATTTTAAAATAAATCAGAATTTATTAACTTAGAATAATAACAATTAACAAGTGAGATTAATATAATGCAAGCAATATACACAAGAACAATGAGAGTTAAAGACGACATGCTAGGTAAAGCAATGGAAATTGGTAAGGGTTTAGCAAAGGTAAGAAGAAAATATTATCCTAAACACCAAATCTATTTTTCTTTTCAAATTGGTGGTGATCCAAGAACAATTAGAGAAACTATAGTTGGTACAATGTTTGAAGATGATAATTTTGAACAAGATGCAAAAATGTCAGCTGATAAAAAATATCAAAGTCTTCAAAAACAATTAAAGAAAGTTGCAGTTGAAGGAACTATTGAAGATGAAATCAGAGTCATCTTTAGTGAATAAATAGATAAAAAGGAGATAAAAAATGAATGCAAAAGATACAGTAAGTAAAGGGTACGATTGTTTTAATAAAGGAGACATGGAAACATTTTTTAATGAACTAATTCATGATGATTGTGTGTGGACACTTCCTGGTTTACCTGGAAAACATCCATTATCAGGAGTGCATAAAGGCAAGCAAGCTATGATAGAGGGATTTTCAAAAATTCCGACATTGTGGGAAAACTTCCAAGTAACTCCTCTTGATATGATCAGTGAAGGCAATAAAGTATTTGTAAGATGTAGTGGGAAAGCAACAGGTATGGATACAATTTTTGGACATTATTATGAGGTTACAGATGATGGCAAGATATCTGTTATGACAACTTATGATGATACTTTAACTGCTTTCAACTCAATGAAAAAATAAACAAAAAGGAGATAACAAATGAAAAACTATATAGTAACACACACTTTTAAATCAAAAGAAGCGAAAGCTAAAATGATGGAAGTTACTGGTTCAATGTCAATGGAAGATATGACCAAAGCAATGACAAGTGACAATGCAAAATGTCAAATGAGCTGGAACACACCAGGTGATAACTTAACAATGTTTTGTTGGTGGAAAGGTACTGATCCAGACGCAATTAATAAACAATTAGAGTCTATGAACGATTTCTATGAACCTCACAAATTTGTTGAGTGTACAGACAATATTATAGATTTTAACGCTAACTAAAATAAACAGGAAATGAATAAGATAATATTTGTAATTATAAGTATTTTTTTTTCACTCCCTACTTATGCAGATATGAGTGATGAAAATAAATCTAAAGCTTGGGACTGTAGCGGTATCTACTTGTCTAATTACTTTTTGCCAGTAGGTGAAACTTTTGAATACAATATGAAGGAAAAATCTATGTCCTCGGTAAAAGTTTTAAAAGAGTATGCCCTAGAGATAGGTATACCTGAAAAAGAGTGGGATCAAGGAGTTAATAAGGCTGCTGATAAACATTATGGGTCTAAGTTTGATGAAGCAAAAACTGAAGAGTGTCATAATTTTTTAGAAGGACTTATTCCTAACGGTAAAGAACGAGTAAACAAAGTAGTATTATATTAATAACAAATAAGGAGTGGAAATGGCATCAGTAGAAGTTAAAAGTTTTGATCATCCAGACGAATCTAATTCGAATTTTAATAATGCACAAATCGACACTGTTAAAGTAGGAGATCAAAGAGTGATGAGATTAAAGTTACAACCTGGCTGGAAATGGTCAAAAGATATTAAACCTACCGTTGGTACAGATAGTTGCAAAGCAAAACATATAGGTGTGATCGTTTCAGGTGCGGTGTGTGCCAAACACGATGATGGAACAGAGGTAACTTATAAAGCTGGTGATGCATATTCAATAGATCCTGGTCATGATGGATGGGTAGTTGGTGATGAGCCAGTAGAAGTTTATGAGTTTCATGGAAAATGGGGTGAATAGTTAAGAATAACAATAACAAATAAAAGGAGAAGAAATGGAAAAAGAAATGCTAGTAGTAGCTAAGTTCAAAAAAGGAGAAGGTAAATTCGAAAAATTTATGGGGTTTATGCAATCTCCAGAAGGATTAGCTGAAAGATCAAAAGTTGCTATAGTAGAAAAAACTATGGCGTCAGTAACACCTGATAAAAGTGCAGTGATGTTTAAAATATTTTGCACTGATGAAGCTGCTTTAATTAAGTTCATAGAGGGTACTGAGGTATCTAAACCTATCATGGATGAGGTTATGGGTAGCTACATGATCTACGATTTAACTAAAGTTAAAGAAGGATAATATATGTCAATATTAGCAAAAATGGATGCTGCTATGACAGCTAAAGATGAAGCTGCTATGAATGAAATTTTTCATGATGATTATAAATTTACAATGCATGCATCAGGAAAAGTTATGGGAAAAGCAGATGTAATTAAATGGGCAATGAGTGGAGATATCAATAAAGATAAAATTAGAGTTCTTTTTGAGAATGATGAAATTGGTGTAGAGCACTCATTTGTAACCTTTAATGACGGTAACACAGAGGCAGTAATGGCTGTCTACAAATATCAAGATGGAAAAGTTGTTTCACTTGAAACAGGTGCTACAAAAATACCTAAATAACTGGTTGGGTCGTTTTGCACATGCAAAGTGACAATGTTGGTTATATCAAAAACTTATTATTTTCCTATTGTTTGGTTAATTAATCAAACAAAGGAAAATATGAAAAAAATAGTAATAACTTTATTCTTAGTACTTTTTACAAGTTCAGTTTATGCAGGTTCTTGCCCAATGATGGCAAAAAGTATAGATGATAAAATTGCAGAAGCTCAAATGCTAAGAGATCAAGGTATGGCAGCTCATGATGCTGGTGATCATGCAAAATCAGAAGAGCTATTAGGTAAAGCTATGGAGCTTTTTAAAAGTTAATAAATAATTCTATATATTTAGCGAGATTTCATTTAATGTTATTATATGAGTCTCGCTACTTCATATGGATTTCTAATCCTAGCAGTTATTCTAGGAGTTACTTCAAATAGTTTTGCAAAAAGTGCGGAAGGTTTTACCCTTCTCTTTCCAAGTATTATTACTGGAATTACAATCGTTTTATGTATGTATGCGTTATCTATGGTGATGAAAAATATTCCAATGGGAATAACTTATGCATCATTTGCTGGATTAACAATTATTTCAACTGTAATTGTTGGCATAATTAGATTTAATCAAATGCCAAATCTTTATTCAATGATTGGTTTGGGTTTAATTATAATAGGTGTATTGATGGTTAACTTACTTGGAAATAATTAAATTGTGATTTCAAAAAAATATTCTAATTTTCTATTCATTTTTTTTATGGGTCTTGGTATGAGTTTGTTGATGACTTTAATCATTACATTTGTGAATACTGGTTATGATGAATTTTATATCAAAAGATTTCTTAAAGCGTGGTCTATAAGTTTACCGGTGGCAATGATTACAACAACTATAGTGGCTCCTATAGTGCAAAAATTTGTAGATAAGATTACTGAATAATAATATCATTAATTATGATTAACAAAAAATATTCTCAACCTCTTTTTATGATCTTTATGTCTTTTGGCATGAGTTTGATTATTGGTGGAGTTGTAACACTAGTTCACACTGGTTTTGGTGAAGGTTTCTTTAATAGATTATTAGATGCTTTTAATTATTCATTTCCAGTAGCTGTAATTGCAGCATTTACTATGGCTCCAATTATGAGACCTCTTGTTAATAAGATTGCATCAAAAGATTAATCTTGAAACCTTTATTTGGATATTTATTTTTAGCTGTTGGTATTTTTGCTGGAATAGCTGCTAATAGTTTTGCAAAAATATCTGAAGGTTTCACAAAGACTTTGCCAATAATTTACATGTATCTACTGATGATGGTTTGCTTGTTTTGCATTGCAAAAGCAATGCATGCACTTCCAGTAGGATTTGCTTATTCTACTTACAGCGGATTAACAGTTGTTGGTGTTGTAACTTTTGCTATGATTAAATATAATCAAATTCCAAATCTATATGGAGTTATTGGAATTTTATTAATTATAATAGGTGTAATTATGGTTAATTACTTAGGGAAGCTTACCTAAAAAAAATTTTAAATTTTAGCGGAAAAAAGTATTGTAAGGAACGTTTCTTAAATTATCGAAATCCTATTACTTTGCTAGGTTGCATACAAATGATTTATTTCACTTAAAGTAAAATAAATGTTTTGAATGTAATTTTTAGAAATGATATTGTCTAAATATCAATAAAGGAGGTTGATTATGAACTTATCACCACCTGACACATAACTGGTGTGATTTAATAATCAAAGACCTAATAAGACCATAGAAAATAAAAAATCTATTATTATAGATTTTAGCGTAAACCGCTGACTAATAGGGGAACTCTTTTGGAGTTTACCGAAAGGGTGACCCCCTTAAAAGATCAGTTAAAAAAATTTGGCAACATATGAGTGCCTTCCTCATCTAAAGTAATATCAAACTCATCTACTACATTAGAAATATCTAGGGGTGAATATAAATGTGGAAACATAGTTCCATCTGATGATTGTTCCCAAACTAAATGATCTAGCTTTAAAGTATCTACCTTTAATAAAATTAAATCTTTTTGTTTTTGGTAAAATTTTTTAAGAGTTTCGGCAACTTGATCATCACCTGAAAAATGAATGTAACCATCTTCTAAATCTTTTTTAGAACCTGTTAATTGACCTTTACTCTTAATTTCTTGCCATTCAGATTTGGTACATATTTTATAAACAAATTTGAAGTTCATTTAAAATTTATATTATTCAGTGGGGTTATAGACAATAAGAAACTTCCCTCATAAGAGGGAAGTTAATATTAACTATCTAATAGAGAGAGAAGATAATGTTAATCTTTGAATTCTATTCGCCCCTTATAGACAGCAAATTTCAATATTGAAATGACATATTGTCACTACAGCAATGCAAAGATTGAATACCTTATTTTATTTGTTCACTTAGTGAACATTTTACCAGGATGAATTTGGTTGAGCTAGAAACTCTATCTCTTCAGGGGTAGATTTTCTTCCTAACATTAAGTTTCGATGAGGATATCTATGAAATTTCTTTATTACTATGGTGTGATCTTTCCAAAATTTTTTTATAGAGGTTAAATCTGAGTGATCTTTTAAATATTTATCTAATAGATAATAAACCATGTCATGATCCGTTATTTCCTCACTATGAATAAGAGGTAACAGCATAAAAAATCTTTGATCTTGATCCATTTTATCTAAAAAGCCTGCATAAACAGAATCGTTAACTATTAACCTTGCTTTGTGATCTTGGTTAAAGGCTTTTGGGTCATCTCTAAACATATTTCTTGAAAATTGGTCAAATAAAATAACTAGAGCTAAAGAACCAAGGGGGCTATCTTGCCAATCATCACACTCATTTGAACTTGCTAACTCATAATCTTTTAAAAAATTCTTTTTTATTAGTGCATCAAAATCATTGTGTTTTTGAAATCTTTTTTTTGGTGGGGTTTCTTTAAACCAAAAATCTAATATTTTTTTAGCTCTTGTATGCATTTATTTTGAAATAGGTTTTAAAAGTTTAAGCATTTTATTATGAATAGATTGATTAGCTGAAACTAAAATATTTCCAGCATTAACTGCATTTCTATTGTCCCAAGTTGTAACAATTCCTCCTGAAGCTTTTATAATTGGCATCAATGGGTGAATATCCCAAATTTTATTATTAGCTTGAAAAACAACATCAATTTTTCCCTCACATAAATGAGAGTAACTTAACGCATCTGCAGTTGGAAATTGCATTAATTTTAAAACTTTTGGAATTCTCATTTGCTGCTTAAGAGAGACTGCTCCATGGAATGCTCCTGATACTTTTATCTGACTAAATGGTGTTTTTTTCGAAACAGAAATTTTTCTTTTTTTACCTTTTTCAAAAACAAAAGAATTTTTATTATCAAAATTTAAATAATATTTATTTAATATTGGAAAGTTTACTAAACCAACAACTGGTATGCCTTTAAAATTAAGAGATATTAAATTACTCCACGTTGGATTACCTATTACAAATGATCTTGTTCCATCAATAGGGTCTATAACCCATGTATAATTACTAGTTGATTTTTTGTGACCAAATTCTTCACCTATAACTTGATGATTTGGAAATTTTTTTTTAATCTTTAATCTAATAAATTTTTCAAATGCTTTGTCAGATGTTGTAACAGGATCATACCCTTTGCCTTTAAGTTTGTTAGATATCGCAAAAGTTTTATTAAGTTTTGAATAATAAAATTTATTTAGGTCTTTTGCTAAAGTATTTAAAAAGATAGAATATAATTTGTAATCTTTCTTGTTAGGTAAATTCATTATATTATATTTTCAATTTGTTTTTCAGCTTCTTTAATTGATTTTTCATAATCTAACGCCATTTGATCAGCACTTATTACTTCAACTTTTTCAATTCCGAAGAAATTTAATATAAATTTTAACCACGGAGTTAAAAAATCCTCTGAGCTATTTAATTTAGTTCCACCTGAAGTAATTACTAAATAAGCTTGTTTATTTTTAAGTAACCCCTCTCTTCTTCCATTGGGTTTAAACCTGAAGGTCTCACCAATTCTTGCTGCTAGGTCACACCAAGCTTTAAGAGTTGCTGGAGGCCCATAATTATAAATTGGTGCTGAAATTATAATGATATCGCTTTCTTTTAATTCACTCACAAGTTTATCTGATAATTCAAACATTTTTTTATGTTCTTCAGTTTGGTCTTTTTCTGCAATCTTCATTCCAGACTCAGTTAAGCCACTAACAAAGAGCATATCGTCATCTAAGTCTCTATAAATTACTTCATCACCTGGTTTTTTGATTTTATCTAATAATTTTTTTGCTAATGCTCTTGAACTTGATCCTTCTTTTCTGGCACTTGAATCAATTTGATAAATTTTCATAAGTATAGATTGTTATTAACCTATTAACCGAAGTTTTGCAAAAAGGGTAAATAGTTTAAAATATAGTAGCCTAAAATTTGCAATTGGTTTGTTAAAATTAGAACCCCTGTTATTAAAAGTATTACACCCCCACTCTTTGTAACTAAATTAATATTTTTTTTAAAATTTTTAGAAAACATTAAAAATCTTTGCATTAGATAACCTGATAAAATGAAAGGTATTGCCAACCCAAGTGAATAAAAGCTAAGTAATATTATAGCTTTAAATACTGTTTCTTCTGTAGAGGCTAGTGCAAGAATTGACCCCAATATTGGACCAATACAAGGTGTCCATCCAAAACCAAAAGCCATACCAATAATAAATGAAAACCAAATATTATTATTTTTTTTGGTATAAATCTTTTTTTCAAAATTTAAAAAATTAATATTTATAATTCCAATTAATTGTAGAGAAAATATAATGATAATTAAACCAGCAAGTATTCTTAATGTTTCTGAATTTTGTAGTAATACTTGCCCCAAGTAAGAGGCTGCTGCACCAAATATAATAAAAACAAAAGAAAAACCTAAAGTAAATAATATTAATGGTACCAAATTAATTTTTTTATTTGCAAGTAGTTCATCTAAAGATGCTCCTGAAATATAAGAAATATAACCTGGTATCAAAGGCAAGACACAAGGAGATAAAAAACTAATCAACCCTGCCCCAAATGCAATTAATAACTCAATCATTCTAGCCTGTGTTTTTCATTGCCGCTGATATACCAGCTATAGAAGTCATCAACGAGTCATTTAGATATTTTTTGTTCTCGGCATTTAATCTTTGTGTTGAAATTTTTTTCATAACTGTCGCTTGTATAATGTGTAACACCTCTGAGTAAATATTTCTAATTATTACAGAAGATCTAAATATTTTTCTTTGTTTTAAAATTTCCGCTGGTGTTATCATTTTGTTTAATTTTTTCAAATCATTAAATTGTGATCTTAGTTTTTTACCAACTAATTTAAGTTTCTTATCAGCTAATTTATCTTCATAAACTTTTGAAATTTCAGGATCTACCTTAGTTATTACCATATCCAACATATCCATTGTAGAGTAAAAAAAAGGCCAATTTTTTTCCATGTCTATTAGTGTTTTCTTAAAATATTTTGTTGATGAATATTTTAATGCTTCAGGAGTACCCAACCATGCAGGCAAGAATAGTCTTATCTGAGTCCAAGCAAATACCCATGGTATTGCTCTTAGACTTTTGATGTTGTCTACATTTTTTCTTTTTGAAGGTCTTGATCCAATTGATAATTTTCCTAGAGCTTTGTGTGGTGTTACCGTCTTAAAGTACCTTATAAAATCTGATTTTTCATTAATATTTCCTCTATAAAATTCCATGGAAATTTCTGACATTTTTTCAATTAATTTTTTCCATTCAATTTTAGGTTCTGGTGGTGGTTTTAAAGTTGCTTGAACTACTGCACCTATATAGCTACATAAATTATATTTTGCTAAGGGTTCGTAACCATATTTTTGCTGAATAACTTCACCTTGATCTGTAATTCTTATTTTTCCATTAACAGAACCAGGTGGTTGTGATCTCAAGGTTGCTTGAATTGGACCTCCACCACGTCCAGCTGAGCCACCCCTTCCATGAAAAAAAGTAATGTCAATTTTATGTTTTTTTGCTAATTTTAAAATCTCTTCTTGAAGTTTGTACTGATGCCAACTTGCAGATAATTTACCTGCATCCTTACTAGAGTCAGAGTAACCAATCATAATTTCTTGCTTATAATGAATTGATTTTCTGTACCAAGATAATGAAAAAAGTTTAGTTATTATCAATTTAGCATTTTTTAAATCATCTAATGTTTCAAAAAGAGGCACTACTCTTAGTTTATTTTGTATTTTAGTTTCCTTTTGAAGGTATGCTACAGATAATATATCTGATGCTGCAGATGTCATAGAGATTACATATGCACCTATACATTCCTTAGGCTGCTCAGCAAGCATTTTAAAAGTTGACCACACTTCTTTATTTTCTTTGTTTCTAAATTGATAATTATTTATTATATTTTTTTATTTTTGATTTGTGTTGATAAAAAATTTATCTTCTTATCTTCACTCCATTTTAAGTAATTAGATTTATATTTTTTTTTTATAATTTCAGATATCAATTGTGAGTGTCTTGAGGATTCTTGTCTTATATCTAATTTTGCCAAATTAATCCCAAAACATTTTGCTCGTCTCATTAAATCTAGTAAGTCGCCGTTAGCAATATTCTCACTTTGATTTTGCTCTAAAGATTCCCGTACAATTCTCAAGGGTGCTAAGATTTCCTCTTTAGTTGATAAAAGTTTTTTTTCTTCTAATGGTTTTTTATTTACTAGGTGTTCTTTAATTAAGATATGAGTTTTCCTCATCTTATCTCTTAGTGGTCTTAAAAAAACTCTATATGGATCAAAAACTTTACCAGTTTTTCTTAATATTTTTTTAGAACACTTTGACATGGATAATGACCGAAGTAACTTGGTCAACTGTTTTTCATATAGCTTTGCAGCCTCCCACCTTGATAACAGCACAACCTCTTTTGTAACCATAGCTGTTACATTTGGATTGCCATCTCTATCACCACCCATCCATGAACCAAATTCAATTGGATTAAAATTTTTTGGTAAGCCTTTACCCATATTTTTTACAAAAATATCATTTAACCTTCTATAAACCTTGGGTATAGTTTCCCAAAGACTATCCTCTATAACTGCCAACCCCCATCTCGCCTCATCAGAGGGTGTTGGTTTGAATCTTTTAAGCTCATCTGTATTCCATATTATTGTCACTTCATCATATAATTTTTTATCTAAAATATTTATTTTTGATGGATATTTTTTTAATAAATCTCTTTGTTCTAAAATTTCTATTATTTTATGGTATTTTTGTATTAAGGTTCTTCTTTTAACTTCTGTTGGATGGGCAGTTAAAACAACTCCTATATTTAAGTTTTTTGCAAGATTATAAATTTTACTATTAGATATTTTTTTGTTTTTAAAAAGTTCTTCAAATATTTCATCAATAAAAATATTTTTGTTTTTTGTGCCTTTCTGATTATTTTCATATTCATCAAGATTTCTTGAAGCATCGATTGATTCAGATAAATTTATAAAATTCATAAAATGATTAAAGGCCCTAGCTAACTTAAAAGTATTTTGGGGATTGAGGTTTTTAATTTTATTTAAGATATTTTTAAAGGGATCTTTGACATGCTTGTTTGCTAAATTTGCTTTAGATAGCAATCTGGTATCTTCCACTAGTTTAAAAAAACTTTGTCCTTCTTGCTTTTTTATTACTCTGCCTAAAATATCACCTAAATATCTAACATCTTCTCTTAGAGACTTTGTCGGAATTCGTTCATAATAAAGATCTCTTTTAATCATCTTTGCTTAATTATTGTTCTGTAATAACTTTAGAATTTTGTATACCCAAGCTATCAACATTTAGTCTCATCTCGTCACCTTCTTTAAGAAAAATGGGAGGATTCATGCCAAGACCAACTCCTGGAGGAGTGCCAGTAGTAACTATATCACCAGGCATTAGCGTTATAAAACTTGTAATATGAGCTACCAAAAAGTTAAAATTAAAAATCATTTGGTTGGTGTTACCTGTTTGATGTCTGTGACCATTGACATCTAGTGTTAAGTTCAAATTATTAATATCTTTGATTTCATCCCTGGTCACTAAATGGGGCCCTAAAGGTCCAAATGTATCACCAGATTTTCCTTTAACCCACTGCCCACCTTTTTCTTTTTGCCATTCACGCTCACTGACATCATTACAGATGCAGTATCCAAAAATGTAATCTTGTGCATCTTTTTCTAAAACTCTTTTTGCTTTTTTTCCGATTACAAAAGCTATCTCCACTTCATGATCTAATTTTTCTGAAGTCTTGGGTATAATTACATTGTCGTTTGGTCCAACTATAGAGTGAACCGACTTATTAAATAGAACTGGGTTCTCAGGTGTCTTTGCTCCAGTCTCTTTTGCATGTTCAGCATAATTTAAACCGATTGCAAAAAAATTTCCTGGTTTAGAAATACAAGGTCCTATTCTTTCATTTTGATTTACCTCTTCCAAACTCTTCAAATCTATTTCTTTAATTTTATCTAGAGTTTCAAAATTAATACTTTCAGGATTTAAATCTTTAATAACTGAAGATAAATTTCTATATTTTCCTTCATTATCTAATGCTACAGGAATTTCTTGTCCTACTTTTCCAATTCTTAAAAATTTCATTTTTTATTTATTTTTTCAATCGCATTATATAAAGAGCTATGATCAGTATTACCATACCCATCAGCTACTAGATCTTTATACATTTCTTTAATTAAACTAGAAATAGGCAAATGAGTTTCAACTGCTTTTCCAGCATTAATAATATTTGTCATATCCTTTAATTGCGTTGTAGTTTTTCCTTTTGGAGAAAAATCTTTACTAATCATTCTTTTTCCATGAGTTTGTAATATTTTACTATCAGCCCATCCCCCTGATAAAGCTTCAACCATTTTACTTGGATTAGTTCCAGATTTTTCACATAAAGTAACAGCTTCTGCTACAGCTCCAATAGTAACACCTACAATTATTTGATTTGCTAGTTTTGAAATTTGACCAGATGTTACTGGGCCTACTAGTGTTGGGTTGCCTAATGTTTTAAGCAGATCATAACATTCATTAAATGTTTTTTCATCACCACCAACCATAATAGCTAAAGAAGCCTCTTCTGCTCCAATTGTTCCTCCAGATACAGGTGCATCTAAATAATTAATATTCTTTTCTTTTAAAAACTCAGCATATTTTTTTGTAATAACAGGATTGATAGAACTCATATCAATTACTGTGGCACTTTCTTTAATGTTGGATATAAATTCATTGCTACCCATTACTTTTTCTACTGCGGCATCATCTGTAAGCATTGCAATAACTACATCAGAATTTGTAACAACGTCTTTGATAGATGTGGATATTTCTGCACCAAACTCTTTAAGTCTATCTGCTTTATCTTGAGATCTATTATAGGCTTTTAAATTATAGCCTGATTTAAGAAGATTTTTTGCCATGGGAAATCCCATAAGACCAATTCCAATAAAACCAATATTCTTCATAACTTATTTATAAACTATACTATTTTCTTAACTACACTTAATCACTTTATAATTTTTATATCTTAAAGGGTTTTGGCTGAATTCCCTTAATATTTGTCTTTATCTTAAATAAAGAGCCTGAAAGTTTATATTTTTTAATTTCATTTTTACTCATACCTTTTAAAGCTGTTGATACAAAAATTTCATTATGATTCAATCCACCAAAAATACAATTTGTAATATTTTTTGCTGGAAAATTAATTTTATGAATTTTTTTACCTTTTAAATTATAAACGGAAATACACGCTCCACCAAAATGACAAACCCAAATATTTTTTCTTGAGTCAATTGTCATTCCATCAGGTGAACCATCCTTTTTAGAAAATTTTAAAAATTTTGTTTTTTTAACTATCTTATATTTTTTATTTATTTTAATTTTATAAATTGTTTTTCTACGACTATCAGTGTGTAAAAAATTTTCTGCATCTATAAAAGCTGGTCCATTTGTAATGTAATATTTTGTATCCACTTTATGAATATTAAGTTTTTTGTCTAAACAATATAAAGATCCATTTTTAATGGATCTCTCAGGGTTATCCATAGTTCCAAACCACAGTCTACCTTTAGAATCTATCTTTCCATCATTTATTCTATTTAGAGGTATATCTTCTTCAATTGGAATAGATCTAATAGTTTCTTTATTCTTAAGATTAATAATTCTAAGCTCTGATTGTAAACCAAGTATAAAAATATCTTTTTTAATATGAGCAAGAAACCCAATTTCTTTATCTACTTTAATAATTTTTTTTTTATTATTTTTTATATTTAAAGTTAAAATTTTTTTTTTCTTAATATCAACAAAGTAAATTGAATTATGTGATGGCACCCATAGAGTGCCTTCGCCTAATATTGCTTTTGAATTCCAGATAACTTTAGGTTCTGAAGTTATGATATTCAAATTATTCTGCTACAACTTTTGAATTTTGTTCACCTAAATTATCAATCGATAACCTAATTGCGTCACCTGCTTTTAAATATACTTGAGGTTTTTTCCCCATACCCACTCCTGGAGGTGTTCCAGTTGTAATAATGTCACCTGCTTGTAATGTCATAAACTTACTTAAATATGAAACTATAAAGAACACATTAAATATCATCTTATCTGTATTTCCAGTTTGCATTCTTTGTCCATTAACATCCAAGCTTAAATTCAGACTATTGATGTTAGAAATTTCATTTTTAGTGACTAAATATGGTCCAATTGGTCCATATGTATCATGTGATTTTCCTTTAACCCACTGGCCCATCTTTTTAAGTTGCCACTCTCTTTCACTCACATCATTTACTAAACAATATCCAAGAATGTGACTTTCAGCTTCTTTTTCATCAATATTTTTAGCATCTTTTCCAATAATTATTCCCAATTCAACTTCCCAATCAAGTTCTTTTGAATCTTTTGAAATTTCGATATTATCATTTGGACCATTAATTGAACTAGTTGCTTTCATGAATACAATAGGTTCTGATGGAGCATCCATGCCAGACTCTGCTGCATGATCAGAATAATTTAAACCAATTGCTAAAAATTTTCCCGGTTTATTAATGCACGCACCTATTCTCTCAGAATTTGAAATTTCAGGTAAGCTTTCTAAATCTATACTTTCTAATTTTTTAATAGTTTCAAAATTTACAGTATCTGAATTTAAATCAATAATATGAGAACTTAAATCTCTAATTTTTCCATTTTTATCTAATGCTGCTGGTTTTTCTTTTCCTCTAACACCTACTCTTAGTAATTTCATAGTTATCCTTTTTTTAATTTATTAAATTGAAATTCCACCATCAACAGAAATTGTTGTTCCTGTAGTAAAAGTTGCATCGTCTCCAGCTAAATAAACTGCTACAGCTGCTATTTCTTCTGCTGTTCCTAATCTTCCCATTGGTTGTCTTGCTATAAAATCTTTCTTAGCTTGTACTGGGTCTGGGCTTTGATTAACTCTATCTTGCCAAGAAGGTGAAAATACTGTTCCAGGTGCAATAGAATTACATCTAATATTTTGTTTTACAAAATCTGCGGCTATTGATTTCGTTAAGCCAATTACTGCTCCTTTTGTAGTTCCATAAACAAATCTATTTGGAAATCCTTTAAGGCTTGAAGCACATGACGAAACATTAATTATACTTCCACCATTCTGTTTAACCATTAAAGGTAAAATTGCTTTACACATTTGGTACATAGATTTGACATTCACATCAAAAGAAAAATCCCAATCTTTTTCTTCACATTCTAAAATAGTTCCATGATGAACAAAACCCACTGCGTTGAATAAAACATCAACTTGATTTACACTTTTCATAAATTCTGAAATAGCATTATTGTCTGTTGAGTCTAAAGTATGAACTTTAATTTTAGGATATTCTTTATTTAATTCAGCTAAAGTTTTATCGTTTAAATCTGTTGCAGTTACATTTGCACCTTCATTATGAAACGCTATAGCAGTTGCTTTACCAATTCCTTGACCTGCTGCTGTTACAATAATATTTTTATCCTCTAATCTATTGCTCATATCTTTCCTTTTATTAATGTGAGTGCCTAGGCATTCCTTTTGTGTTTGTTATATCTAAATATAAAGATTCAGTTTCTAAGCAAGCCCCAGTTTCTAATTGACCTACCATTTTTCTAGAAATTTCCTGCCATGGTGTTTGGTTTGTTAATACAGGTATCTTTGTATTTTTTTTTCTCTCTGCTATTTCAGTCTCTGATATTAACAAATCAATTCTTCTATTGTTAAGATCAATCTTAATTTTATCTCCTGTTTGAACTATCAATAAATCACCACCAATTGCTGATTCTGGTGAAACATTCAGTATAGAAGGGCTTTCTGAAGTTCCACTTTGTCTACCATCCCCTAAGGTTGGCAGAGTATTAATGCCTTTTTTTAACAATCTATCTGGTGGCTGCATATTCACAACTTCTGCTGATCCAGGATATCCAACAGGCCCACAACCTCTAATCATTAAAATTGAATTTTCATCTATATTTAATTTTTCATCATTTATTCTTGCATGATAATCCTCTGGACCCTCAAATATTACAGCTTTAGCTTCAAACACGTTTTTATTTTTGGGATCTGATAAGTATCTTTTTCTAAACTCCTCACTAATAACTGATGTTTTCATTACAGCAGAACTAAAAAAATTACTTCTCATAACAATATAACCAGCATTTTCTACTAGTGGGTTTGCAAATGATTTTATAACATTTGTATCAACATCTATTTTAATCTTTAAATTCTCCTCTACAGTTTTTCCAGAAACTGTAAGTACATTTTTATGTAATTTATTATTTCTTAATAACTCTTGCATAATAGCAGGGACACCTCCTGCTCTATAAAATCTTTCCATTAAGTGTTCGCCAGCTGGCTGACAGTTTACAAGTAAGGGTATATCGTGACCTAGTGTTTGCCAATTTTCTATATCTAATTCCAAACCCATGTGTCTTGCTATTGCAGTAAGATGTGGTGGGCAGTTGCTTGATGCACCGATGGCACTTGCAACTAATATTGCATTTTCGAATGCTTCTTTGGTCATAATTTTTGAAGGTGTTAAGTCTTCATGAACCATATCAACAATTCTTTTGCCTGTTTCAAATGAAATTTGTGATCTTTCTCTATATGGAGCAGGTATTACCGCACAACCTGTCAAAGACATTCCTAATGCTTCAGCAATAGAGTTCATAGACGAAGCAGTTCCCATTGTATTACAATGACCTACACTTGGTGCCGATGCAGCGACCATATCCATAAATTCATCATACGTAATTTCTCCTTTTGCATGGAGCTTTCTTGCTTCCCAAACAACAGTTCCTGACCCTACTTTTTTTCCTTTATAATCTCCATCAAGCATTGGACCACCTGATAAAACTATAGCTGGAATATTTACAGTTGCTGCAGCCATCAGAGCTGCTGGTGTTGTCTTATCGCAACCAGTTGTTAAAATGACACCATCAATAGGATATCCAAATAAAACTTCAACTAAAGATAAATAAGATAAATTTCTATCCAAACCTGCTGTAGGTCTCTTGCCTGTTTCTTGAATAGGATGAGTTGGAAATTCAATGGGTATTCCTCCGGCCTGTCTAATCCCATCCTTAATTCTACTACTTAGTTCTAAAAAATGTCTATTACAAGGTGATAGATCACTACCTGATTGTGCAATTCCGATTATAGGCTTTCCAGATTGCAATTCTTGCCTTGTCATACCATAGTTTAAATATCTCTCTAGATATAAAGCTGTAAGAGCTGGATCATTTGGATTATCAAACCACTGTTTACTTCTTAATTCTTTTTTTTTCATATTTGTAAATTGGTTATAACCAACCTTTATCAACTATATAATCTTGATTTGTGCAACCAGATGAAGCATCAGAACCAAAAAATAAAACGGTTTTCGCTATATCTGAAGGCATTAACTTATGTTTTAAGCACTGCTTTTTCATCATATCAGCCTCAGATTCTGGGGTTAACCACTTCTCAATTTGTCGTTCTGTCATCACCCAACCTGGAACGACAGAATTTACCCTTATATTGAATTCACCTAAATCTCTTGCAAATGATCTGGTTAATCCAACAACGCCTGATTTTGCAGCAGTATACGCAGCCATTCCACCTTGTCCTATCATCCAAGATACTGAGCCAATATTTACTATAGATCCACCTTTATTTTCAATCATAGATTTTTTAACAGATTGAACTGTAAAAAAATAATGTCTTAAATTAATGTTCATTCTCTCATTCCAAAATTCTTCAGTTACCTCATCAATAGAATGTCTCTCATCATTTGCTGCATTATTTACCAAAATATCAATTGCTCCATTATCATTAATAATTTTCGATATGGTGTTTTGTAAATCTTTTATATTTAATAGATCACATTTTATAAAAGTTGGAATGGAAAACTCTTTATTTTTACATTCAACTATTAATTTATTTGATGCTTCTACATTTATATCGATAAAATATACTTCTGAACCTTGCTCACAAAAGTGTTCAACTATAGAAGCACCAATACCTGAGCCACCACCAGTAATGAAAACTCTTTTATCTTTTAAGTCTTTATAAGTAGCTGACATTTTATATTCTATGTTTTGTATGTTTATCAAATAAAGAAATTTGCGACATATCAATATTTAATTTTAAATCTTTATTTATATTAATATCCAAAGTAGATGCAAATTTACCAAGTACTTGTTGACCAAAGTAATCAAATGTTACAATTTGTTCATGACCTGTATATTCTAACAGTTCTGATTTTAAACTAATCTCAAAACAATCAGGATTAATTTTTTCAAAATAAATATGCTCTGGTCTAATTCCTAGGTAAGCTGATACTTCATTACCATCAAATTTATTTTTAAAAGAATAGTTCCCAATCGATATTTTGGTACTATCATTTGAACCATTAGGAATAAAAACAATATCATTATTATTTTTTGTTAACTTTCCTTCAATCAAGTTCATTGATGGAGATCCAATAAAATCTGCAACAAATACACTTTCTGGTTTATTATAAATATTTTTAGGAGTGTCACATTGCTGAATTAATCCATGGTCCATGATTGCAATATTTGTACCTAAACTCATTGCTTCTGTTTGGTCGTGCGTAACATAAACTATTGTTGTGCCAAGTTTTTGATGTAGTTTTTTTATTTCTCTTCTCATCTCAACTCTTAATTTTGCATCAAGATTTGATAATGGTTCATCAAATAAAAAAATTTTAGGATCTCTTACTAACGCTCTGCCCATTGCAACACGCTGACGTTGACCACCAGATAATTGAGATGGTTTTCTATCTAATAGTTGAGTGATTTGTAATAAGTTAGAAACATCATCTAATGCTTTTTCTATTTTTTCTTTTGGTGTTTTTCTTTGCTCTAAACCAAATGTTACGTTCTTTCTAACGGTCATTGCTGGATAAAGAGCGTAAGACTGAAATACTAAAGCAATATCTCTATCACTAGGTTCCATATTATTTACAATATGATCGTCTATTAGAATATCCCCACTGTTAGCGGTTTCTAAACCAGCTATAGTATTTAATAAAGTTGATTTTCCACAACCCGATGGTCCTAAAAGTACAAGAAATTCTCCATGTTTAATATCCAAGTTAATTCCTTTTAAAACTTCCGTTTTTCCAAAATTTTTATTGATGTCATTAATTTTTAAAGTTGCCATATTATCCTTTCACTGATCCAGCTGTTAGTCCTTTGATAAAATAATTTCCAGCAAGAATATAAACTATTAATGTTGGAATTCCTGTAATAATTGCAGCTGCCATATCAACATTGTATCTCTTAGTGGCCGTTCCTGTTAAAACCAAATTATTAAGAGCAACTTGAATTGGTGCAGATTCACCAAATGAAAAAGTAGCGCCAAATAAAAAATCATTCCATACTTGTGTAAATTGCCAAATAACTGTCACAACTAGAATTGGTATAGAAATTGGTAAAATTATTTTAAAAAATATTTTAAAAAAACCAGCTCCATCAATTCTTGCAGCCCTTACCATTTCATCTGAAATTGATACATAATAATTTCTACAAAATAAAGTTGTAAAACAAATACCATAGACCACATGCACTAATATTAGTCCATTTATTGAATTTGAAATTCCAAGAACTCCTAAAGTTCTAGCCATCGGTAATAAAATTGCTTGGTATGGAATAAATGTTCCAAATAAAAATAATAGAAAAATATAACTATCTCCTTTAAATCTCCATTTTGTTAAAGCATAACCGTTAATAGCTCCAAACAAAGTTGATATAACAACAGCAGGTACTACTAATTTTATTGAGTTCCAAAAATAAGGTTTAAGAAAAACATCACCACCCGTATAACCTGTTCCATCCCAAGCTTGCTTCCAGGCTTCAAATCTTAAAGAACTAGGTAATGAAAATAAATTTCCTTGTCTAATTTCAGGCATTGTTTTGAATGATGTTACAATCATCACATATAGCGGTGTTAAATAATAAAAGACAAAAATACCTAACATAGAATATAAAATCCATCTATAGATTGTATTTTTTCTTTTAGAATTCGCTTCTAATTTATTTAGTTTTAAAGTTTCTTTATCTTGCATCTTCTCTCTTCAGTTCTGAATATAAATATGGCACAACAATTGCTGATACTGTTAAAAACATCATGATAGCACTTGCTGATGCTAAACCAACTTCACTTCTGTGAAAAGCCATAGTCGTCATAAATACTGCTGGCATATCTGAGGAAATTCCTGGTCCACCTGAGGTTAGCGCTATAATCAAATCATAGCTCTTAATTGATAAGTGTACCAAAATTACTATTGCACTCATAAAAACTGGTCTCATCATTGGAAGAATAATTTTACTATAAATTGAAAATATTCCTGCACCATCAATTTTAGCCGCTTTTATAATTTCATCATCAACCGATCTTAGACCTGCTAAAAAAATTGCCATTATAAATCCAGATGATTGCCATACGCCTGCTATTACTATTGTGTATATTGACATTTCTGGGGTTACTAGCCAGTCAAATTTAAAGGTCTCAAAACCCATATCATGGGCAAATTTTTCAATACCTAATGTTGGGTTTAGAACCCATTTCCAAGCTGTCCCCGTAACAATAAATGATAAAGCCATAGGATATAAATAAATTGTTCTTAAAAAGCCTTCAGCTCTAATCTTTTGATCCAATAAAATTGAAAGAAGAATTCCAATAGCGATACATAAAATGATAAATAATACAGTAAATATAAGTAAATTTTCTACTGCTACATGCCATCTTGGCATTTTCCATAGTCTAATGTACTGATCAATTCCCCAAATCTCATATCTTGGTAACATCTTAGATTTTGTAAAAGAAATATATATTGTCCAAAAAATGAAGCCATAGACAAACCATGATAAAATTCCAAGTGATGGAGTTAAAACTAATTTAGGTAAATTTTTTTTTAACCAGAACATATTTTTTAATTAAATCTGCGCTATCATTTTCATGACAGCGCAAACCTTAACGTACTTTTTTTTATTATAGTGAAGCCTTAACTGCTGCTGCTAATTTTTTTGCAGCGTCAGACGAAGACATTGTTGAATTGAAATGCTCAGTAACTACATCTTGAATTGCACCTTTTTGTGCAAGTTTTAATGCCATACCGTGAGCAAAACTTGGCAGTAATCCACCTTTAGAAGCAGCAGTTTTTAAGTCTGCGTTTGATTTTTTAGCACACATATCAAACTCATCCATAGAAACGTCTAATCTTGCAGGTATCGAACCTTTATAAATGTTGAAAACTTTTTGAAAGTTTTTTCCCATCATTAAGCTAGCAAGTAGTTTTTGACCTTCAACCTTTTCTTTACCTTTTACTTTGAAGAAAATAAATGAATCTACATTGTAAAGATATCCATTATTAGATGGAGTTGGTGCACAGATATAATCTTTTCCTGGCGCCTGGTTGTTAGCAGAAAACTCACCTTTTGCCCAGTCACCCATGATTTGAAAAGCAGCTTTGCCTTCCATGACCATACCAGTAGCTATGTTCCAGTCTCTTCCTGGAGAACCAGCATCTGTGTAACCTTTAAGTTTTCTCATTTGATCAAATACTTTAGCCATAGTTGATCCACCTAAAGTAGCAGGATCTAATTCTACAAAAGCTTTTCTGTAAAAATCATTTCCACCAATACCAAGAGCTACAGCTTCAAATACTGTTGCATCTTGCCAAGGCTGACTACCATGAGCTAAAGGAATAATTCCTTTTGCTTGTAGCTTGTCTGCTGCAGCATTAAACTCTGCCCAAGTAGAAGGCATTTTAATACCATTTGAATCTAATACTTTTTTATTAGCCCAGATCCAGTCAATTCTGTGAATGTTTACAGGTGCAGCACAATATGCTTTACCATCATCACACTTCATATGACTTGCAACTTGCTTACTTAAAAGATTGTCCCAACCTTCTTTTTGTGCAACAGCATCAATGTTATAAGGTGCAACAACACCCTCTTCATCATACTCTTGAATTGTAGGACCTTTAATTTGTGCAGCAGCTGGTGCATCATTAGCAACTATTCTAGCTTTTAATGTTTGCATTGCTGCATCTCCACCACCACCAGAAACAGGCATGTCTAACCATACTCCATTTTGTGCAGCGAAATCATCTTGTAATACTTTTAAAGCTTTTGCTTCACCACCACCAGTCCACCAGTGCAATACCTCAGCTTTAGGTGCTGCAAATGAAACACTTGGAGTAAGAGCTAGAGCTATTAAAGCTACTATCAGTTTCTTAATTTTCATTTTATTTTCCTCTTGTTAGTTAATAAAATTAATCGATTAATTAATTTAAAAAATTAACTTATAAAGAAAACAAAAAAACCTAAACAAAAAACTTTTTCTACAACCTAAGATTGATTTAATTATTTTTAAATTTAGGTAAGTTTTATGTGAATAAAAAATTTTATATAAAAAAAATTTTCTCCTTTTAATGGATATGTGAATTTAATAGCTTGATTTTCTGCCTAATCTTGCCGCACCTCTAACACCGCTAGCATCTCCATATTTAGGTTTTAGAAAAACACCTTCGTATTCTTTTCCTATAACATATTTTTTAGTTAAGTTTTCTATCTCATCAAAAAAATCTATTTCATTTGTAACACCACCACCAAAAATAAAAACATCTGGATCAAGAATGTTAACTATAACTGCTAAAGACATTGCAAGATTAATCTTAAATTCCTCTATCATTTTTTCTGCATCCAACTCGTGCTTTCTATAGAGTTCAAATATTTCATTAGCTTTCAAATTTTTTTTATATTTCTTATTAAATCTTTTGGCTAAACCTAAGCCAGATACAAAGCTTTCAACCTCTGCTTCTCTTAGGTTTGATGTTTTAAGTTCCTCTCTCTGAGCAGCCATAAACGGTAGCTGATTGTGACCCCATTCACCAGCAACACCATTGGGTCCTGAAACAATTTGTTTATCTATAACTAGCCCACCTCCAGCACCAGATCCAAGAATAATTCCATATACAATTTTATAATGTTTACCAGCACCATCTATTGACTCAGATAATGCAAAACAATTTCCATCATTCTCACAAAAAACTTCTCTATTTAGAGCTTCACGAAGACTTTTTTGAAAAGGTTGTTTTTCAATCCAAACACAGTTAGGTGCATTTTTAACTAGTCCTGTTTGTGGTGAATGAACACCTGGATGACAAACTCCTACCGGCAATGTCTGATTATGTTTTTTTTCTAAATCAACAACAACATCTTTTATGGTTTGTATTATTGAAATATAATCTTTGGGACAGTCTCTTCTACTTCTGTCAACTTCTTCACCATTATCCTTTAAAATGACACTTTCTATTTTTGTGGCACCAACATCAAATCCAATTTGCATAATTTAATATGTTGCTCTTCCACCACTTAAATCAAAAACTGCAGCTGTTGAAAAAGAATTCTCTTCTGCAGCTAACCAAGTAACTAATGAAGCCAATTCATCAACTTTAGCAAATCTATTTCTTGGAATTTTAGATAACATATAATTTATATGTTCTTCAGTCATTTGATCAAAAATTCTAGTCTTAGCTGCTGCTGGTGTTACAGCATTAACGGCAATATTTTTATCTGCTAATTCCTTACCTAAAGATTTTGTAAGGCCTATAACGCCTGCTTTTGCTGTACTATATGCACTTGCATTTGGGTTTCCCTCTTTTCCTGCAATAGATGCAATATTTACTATTCTTCCGTAATTATTTTTAATCATGTGAGGCACTATTGCTTTACAACAATAAAAAACTGAATTTAAATCTAAATTCATTACTTTTAGCCATTCATCATTTGGATAATTCCACACTTGAGTATTTTTACCAGCCATACCCGCATTATTTACAAAAATATCAATATTTTTTTCTTTAGTACTTTGTTCTATATTATTTTTAATATCATCAAAGTTAGTGACATCCACTATTTGAAAGCTACATTTTTCTGATGAAAGTTCTTTTAAAGCTTCATCTATGGCTTTTTTGTCAATATCCCAAATTATAACTTCAGCACCAGATTCTAGAAATCTTTTTGTAATAGCATACCCAAAACCTTGAGCCCCGCCAGTTACTATTGCTCTTCTACTTTTTAAATTATAATTATTCATGTGCTAACCTTCTATTTTAATATTTTTTTAATTTAGTTATTTTAGTTTTTTTCTTAAATAGTGGAAAAAGTAAAGCTATTATTGCTAAAATAAAAAATGTTAATGCTATTGGTCTTGTTAAAAACATTAACCAATTACCATCAAATATTACTAAAGATTGTCTTAAAGTTCCTTCAACTAGCTCACCTAAAATCAATCCTATAATAACAGGAACTACTGAAAAACCATATCTTCTCATAAAAAAACCAATAACACCAAAAGATAACATTATCCAAACATCTGTAATAGATTGACTTAAAGAGTAGGTTCCACAAACTGAAAGTGCAAAAATCATTGGCCATAAAATTTTGTTAGGAACCAAAGTAATTCTTGCAAAAAGTTTAGCTCCAAAAAATCCAAAAATAAAAAACAATATATTTGCAATCAACATCGATCCAAAAATTCCATATAAAAATTCTGGTTGTTCTCTAAATAAATCTGGCCCTGGCCTCACGCCATGAATTATTAAACCAGTTAAAATTACTGCCGTTGTTGCACTGCCAGGAATTCCTAATGCCAATGTTGGTACCATCGCTCCTCCTGTTGCAGCATTATTTGCAGCCTCTGCACCAGCAATCCCTTCTATTGATCCTTTGCCAAACTCCTCTGGTGTCTTTGACCATCGTTTAGCTTCTGAATATCCAATTAAAGAAGCAACTGTTCCTCCCTCAGCTGGTAATACACCAATAAATGATCCTATACCTGAAGATCTAAGAATTGTTTTCCAGGTAAGTTTGTAGTCTTTTAAAGAAGGTAATTTTACCGCTTTTAATGCAACTCTTTTAAATACTTGGTCCAGCATCGTTGATTGTGTTAACATTTCACTAATTGCAAATAACCCTACGACGACAGGTATAAAACCTATTCCCTCTGATAATTCATTTATACCATAAGTAAATCTATCTATTGAAGTCATGAAATCTTTTCCAACAGTTGAAATCAAAATACCAAATGCAGCAGCAATCAAATTTTTAATAGGGCTACCTTCACCAATTGATGCGAGCATGGTTAAACCAAATATTGCTAAAGCAAAATACTCAGGTTGACCAAATTCGTAAGCAAGTTTTGCTAATAAAGGAGCAAAAAAGACTAATATTATAACACTAAAAATTCCACCAATTGTACTAGAAACTGTTGCCATACCTAATGCTCTTCCAGCTTCTCCTTTTTGTGCAAGTGGATATCCATCTAGACATGTTGCAGCGGCAGCTGGTGTTCCTGGTGTATTAATTAATATTGCAGTAATTGCTCCACCATATGTTCCTGCGCAATAAATTGCTGTCAAAAGTACAATTGCCGAAAGTGGATCGAGTGTCATTGTAAAAGGTAAAATTAATGCACCACCAGTTGTTGGCCCTAACCCCGGCAATACTCCTAAAATTAATCCAAACAAAGTCCCAAAAAATAAAACTATTAATAGCTTAGAGCTGAATAGAGGAGCCATCATATAAGATAAGTTTTCCATATTAATTATAATAGATATTTGTAATTATCCCTGGCGGAAATCTTAAGCCTAAAAATGTTTCAAAAAATATAAATACAATTATCGGAAATAAAATGCTTACTGCTAAAAGATAAAATATTCTTTTTTCTCCCCAATAATAAGAAACTAAAGCTGAAACAACTGCAATTGCTAAGAAAAAATCTAATGTTTTTGCAATTACTAAAAATAAAACAAAAGCTATTAATGTTATAAAAAATGACCTAGGTAGTTTACTTTCTTTTTTCCAGGGTGTTTTAATTGATAGGTAAAAAATAAAAGATGTTAAAAAAATTATTAAGACCAATAATGCTTTAGGAAATGTAGCAGGTTGAATACCTCTATTCAAAATTGGTGGAACTGTATCAAATGTGAATGTTGTTATTAATAAAATTAATGAAATTAATATTATTATAAAAGATACTTTAAAAGAGCTTTTAAAAAGAAAGGGCAAACTACTTTTGTTTGCCCTTTTTTTCTTAAGTACATTATTCATTTAAAAAATGTACTACTTTTGATTAATTAAGATAACCTAAAGCTTTTAGCTGAGCGGTCATTTCTGCAAGCATTTCTTCCATTTGCTTGCCCCACTCATCAGCACCTACTACACTAGTGTCATCAAGACCAATTTCAGTTAAGAAATTTTTGTAATAGTTGTGACCCATAGCTTTCATCATTCCAGCTTCAAGTTCTTTAACTCTTGCAGCGGGAGCACCTTTTTTAGTTACGAATCCTCTCACAGTAGATAAAGAAACAGGTATTCCTAACTCTTTAGCTGTAGGAGAATCTCCAATTTTGGCCATTCTATTATTCGCAAGAACAACAGAAACACATAATGTTCCATTATTAATCTCTGTTAATGCTTCACCTAAATTTAAAACACCCACATCAATATCTCCTTTGATTAAGTTTGTTTTAATTGGCGCAACACCTTTGTATGCAACGATAGTAGGATCTTTTAATCCACCTTTTTTTGTAAAAGCAATTGCACTTACATCATCAATTCCACCTGTATGAGTTGTTCCATATTTAAGTGATTTTGATTTTTGAACACTAATAAATTTTTTAGCATCTTTAATGTCAGCTTTACAATTAACAACAAATAATTGAGGATCATCAGTTCCTCTTGCTAAAGGTTGCATATCACTTAATTTAACTTTTGTTTTACCTAGCGCCATAGAAACAGCGTGACCAGTAGTCCAAGTTAAAGTGTGTTGACCATCAGCAGGAAGTGACATCATGTAATCCATAGAAACAGCACCACCGCCACCTTTTTTGTTTACTAATTGCATATCTTGCTTAAGAACTCTTCTTGCTCTTAAAAGCATCATTCTAGTAGTAACATCAGTACCACCACCAAAACCTGCGTGAGTAATTGCTTGAATAGCACCATCAGCTTTTGCTGATGTAGTTACTATAGGTAATGCAATCACAAAAAATTCAGCTACTACAAAAGCAGTAACTAAAAAAGCTTTAAATGTTTTTTTCATTATTTCCCTCTCGTTTGTTATTGTGTAATATCTATAATATAAATATTATTAACAAAAACTACTGTAAAAAATATTCAAGTACAATATATAAAAATGCTTCATAAAAAAAAAATTGCTTTACTTCTAGGTGATCCATCCGGTATAGGGCCCGAATTGGTCAGTAAACTATTGTCAGAAGAAATTACTAATAAAGCAAATATTATTGTTATAGGTGAAAAAACTATTTTTGAAGAAGGAAGTAAAATTTCAGGAAAATCACATAATTTAAAAGTTGTAGAAAGTTTTGATCAAATTAATTTTGAAAGTGGAGATAAATTTTTTCTAGATATTTCTAATGGTAAAAATCATAAATATAAATTATCTGAATGCTCAAAAGAATCAGGTGAGAGTGTTTTGGACGCTTTAAACTTAGCATTAGATTTAGCAAAAGAAAATAAAATTGATGCAATTAACTTTGGTCCTTTTAATAAGACAAGTTTAAAACTTGGAGGCAATAAATTTTCTGATGAACTTCATTTAATGGCTGAAAAATTAGAAGTAAAAAATTTTTTTTGTGAATTTAATGTTGTTGATAATTTTTGGACTGCTCGAGTTACTTCTCACATACCCATTAGCGAAGTTCCTTCACATATAAAAAAAGAAAAAATTATTAAACCCATTAAATTAATTAATGAAGCAATGAAACTAAATGGTGTAAAAAAGCCTAGAGTTGCTGTTCAAGCTCTTAATCCACATGCAGAATTCGGAACTGAAGAAAAAGACGAAATTATTCCAGCTATTGAGTTGGCTAAAAGTTTGGGTATTAATGCTGATGGCCCACTACCCTGTGATACTTCTTTTATTACTGCTTTTAAAAATAAAAAACATGATTGTATTGTTGGTATGTATCATGATGCGCTACAATCAGGACTAAAAGCATTTGGCTTTGATAGAGGTGTTACTGTTCAAGGTGGATTACCAGTTCCAATAACAACTCCAGCACATGGTACTGCCTTTGATATTGCTGGGAAAAATGAGGCTAATCTAGAACCTACTTTGAATTCATTTAAAATTGCATTAACAATGGCAGAAAATAAATCTAATGACTAAAATTAAAAATATCAAAACTACAGTTTATCAATGGAAAGGTAAAACTGTTCCTCCTCAAGAAAACTTTTGTACAAATGCTTCTGATGTTCTTTATGAAAAATCTGATGCAATGGGTTCTTTTAGATTTCATGAATGGTTGGTTTGTGAAATTGAAACAGATGATGGAATTATTGGAATTGGTAACGCAGCTTTAGCACCTCAAGTTACAAAAAAAACTATCGATGTGTATTTAAAGCCATTAGTTATTGGTGAAGACCCTTTTGACTATGCTTATATTTGGGAAAAGATGTATAGAAGAACTTTAGCTTGGGGGAGAAAAGGAGTTGGAATGACAGCAATTTCAGCAATTGATATTGCTATTTGGGATATTATTGGAAAAATAACAAAAAAACCTGTCTTCAAATTATTGGGTGGAAGAACAAAAGAAAAAATTCCTGTTTATGCATCTAAACTCTATAGCCAACCACTAAATGAACTTCAAAAAGAAGCTGAACTTTATAAAAGTCAAGGTTTCAATATGTATAAAATGAGATTTGGTTGGGGACCACAAGATGGTCCTGATGGAATGAAGAAAAATATTCAATTAGTTGAAGCTATCAGAGAAGTTATAGGTGAAGATGCAGATCTAATGCTTGAGTGTTATATGGGTTGGAATTTAGATTATTCTAAAAGAATGATACCCAAGTTAATGAAGTTTAATCCTAGATGGTTAGAAGAGCCAGTAATAGCTGATGACATTCATGGATATGCAGAGCTTAATAATATGAATATGATTCCTATTTCTGGAGGTGAACATGAGTTTAGCTTATTTGGCTTTAAACAATTATTAGATTTAAAAGCAATAAGTTATATTCAATATGACACTAATAGAGTTGGTGGAATAACTGCTGCTCAAAAAATTAATGCTTTAGCTGAAGCACATCAAGTTCCTGTTATTCCTCATGCAGGTCAGATGCATAACTATCATTTAACAATGGCAAATGTAAATTGTCCTATTTCAGAATACTTTCCAGTGCATGATGTTGAAATTGGTAATGAGTTATTTTATTATATCTTTGAAGGAGATCCTGCTCCTGTTAATGGGTTTATAGATTTAAAAGATGACTTGCCTGGATTAGGTCTGACACTTACCGATAAATATAAATCAGACTTTAAAATTATAGAATAATTAACCTTTGATACCCATGTGAGTGTATTTAACATTCAGATAATCCTTTATTGCGTTAGAACCTCCTTCTCTACCATAGCCCGTTTGTTTTATCCCACCAAATGGAGCTTCTGCAACTGCTACGACACCAGTATTAACACAGGCAATACCTGCTTCCATTAATTCAGATGCTCTATGAGCTTTGTCCATTGAATTGGTGCAAATATAACTACAAAGACCTAAATCATTGTCATTTGCTCTTTCAATAACCTCATCAAAAGATTTAAATGACAGCATTGGAACTAATGGCCCAAATGGTTCTTGTTTCATGATCGTAAAGTCATCTTTAACATCATCAAAAACAGTTGGCTCATAATAAAAACCTTTATTAAATCCTGCAGGTCTCTTACCTCCCAATAAAACTTTAGCTCCTTCTTGTTTCGTTTTTTCAACTAGCTCTTCAACTTCATTTAGTCTTTTTTGTGTTGTTAATGGTCCTAATTGTGTATTTGGATCCATACCATTACCAATCTTAAGTTTTTTAGTTTTTTCAATAAATAAACCAACGAACTCATCTTTTTTACTTTCCTGAATATAAAATCTGTTAGGTGAAATACAAACTTGCCCATTATTTCTAAATTTAGCAGCAATAGCTATGTCCGTTGCTTTATTTAAATCAGCATCATCAAATACAATAAAAGGAGAATGACCACTTAACTCCATTGTTACTCTTTGTAATTTATCTGCAGCTTGTTTTAAAATTATTTTACCAACTCTAGTTGAGCCTGTAACTGAGATTTTTTTAATAATATCAGATGAAATTAATTGTGACGCAATTGCAGGTGGATCACCTGACAAAAGATTAACTACACCAGCGGGTATTCCGCATTCCCTACAAATATCGACTAATTCCATAACCACACCTGGTGTAATTGTGTCTGGCTTGATAATTACTGAACAGCCCGCAGCTAATGCTGTAGAAATTTTTCTAGCAGCTAAAACAAGTGGAAAATTCCAAGGTGACAAAGCAGCCACCACTCCAATCGGTTGATAATAAACATGCACTCTCGTGTCTTCAAATCTACTTTCTACAATTTGTCCATAAATTCTTTTTGTCTCTTCAGCATTCCATTCAAAAATATCTGCAGCACCATTCGTTTCACCAACACCTTCAGCTAAAGGTTTTCCATTTTCTAAAGTCATCCATTTAGCAAGTACATCTTTTTTTTCTCTTACCATGTCAGCAATTTTTCTAAGCGTATAAGCTCTTTGCCATGGTGGAGTTTTTCTCCAAATAGCTAATCCCTTTTCTGCAGATTTTAATGCTCTATCCACATCAACAGGTGTTGCTTTTGAAGCGTGGCCTAAAACTTCTTCTGTTGCAGGATTGATAACTTCATAAGTTTCCTTGTTAGAAGAGGGCGACCAATTGCCATCGATAAATTGTCCAAATTTTTCGTACATAATTTGCTAAACCTTGAGTTGATTTTTAAAAAAATAAATTTTTAAATTTTTAACAAATATGATTAGATCTTACAAATTAATAAAGGAGAAAATTATGAAAAAATATATCGTAATGGGTAATTATACAGCAAAGGCCTTCCAAGGTTTTATGAAGGACCCTAAGCAAGATAGATCAACTGCAGTAAAAGCATTAACTGAAGCAGTAGGAGGGAAATTTGAATCTTTTTATATTACGAGAGGTCCTTATGATTTCGTTGCTGTCACTTCAGGAGATATGCCTTATGAAAATTTTGCTGGTATAAAATTAGCTGTGGAAGCAAGCGGAACAGTAGAGAATATGGTTATTCTTGAAGAGATGAATATGAATAAAGCTGCCGAGATTGCCGCTAAAGCTATGGCTGGCTACAAACCTGCTGGTTAATTATTTATGTTAACTTCCAGTGTAAAAAGCTGGAAGTTAGCTAATTTCAAATAAAGTTGGAAACATTTTTCCAGATAAATCATCACCATTTTTATAACCATTATCTTCCATAATAACTCTTTCTTCTCTGGCCCAATCTCCTCTATAAATAATTTTAGAATTTTCTTTTGCCATTCTTAGTGTGTATCTATGAATATCTTTTTTGGGTGTGACAGTATTTAATCCTCCATGTAGTGTTCTAATATCAAAATAAATACAGTCACCAACTTCCAAATCCCATTGTAGAAATTCATAATTATCTTTATTTTCTAATATGTTAGGAGTTAATTCATATTTTTTTCCATTAACAACACCAACCTTACCATCAACTTCATGGCCATCATTAAATCTTGTTCTTAAAAATAGCTTTTCCCATAAATGTGAACCTTTAACCCAAGCTATACCATCTTCTTTTTTAACTGACTCAAGCGGTAACCACAATACACACATAGATCCTTCAAAATCGAAATATGATATATCATGATGAAAAGGTGGTGATGACTTCGACCCAGCTTCCCTGAAAAACCAATTATCCATCACTAAGTTAATTTTTTGTGCTTCTAAAAGTTCTGCTGCAATTTTTGGAGTTGGTGAATTAAATATAAAATCTTTGAATTCTTCATGTAAATTCCAGGTCCAAAAATCCTCATAATATCCTGGTAATTTTTGATCTTTTGTATGATTTACAAATCTTGGACTAGGACTTTCTTTACCTTTTTTTATTCCTTTTTTTAACTTTTCAATCCATGCGCTATCAAATTTGCCTTTAATTAAGACTGCACCATCTTTTTTGAATAAATCTACTTCTGCCTTGGTAATAATTTTGCTCATATATTATTATTATAATATAATGTAATAAAATAAGATGAAAACATTAAGTGACACTTTTGGAAGAAAATTCCCCTACATAAGATTATCAATTACAGATGTATGTAATTACAGTTGTACCTATTGTTTACCACAAGGTTATAAAAAAACGCCTGGAGACACGAGAAGTTTTATGTCTGCTCAAGAAATATCTAGATTAGCAAAAGCATTATCTGAATTGGGTGTTTGTAAAATTAGATTAACTGGTGGAGAACCAACAGTTAGAAAAGACTTTTTTGATATCCTTAAAGATATGAAGCAAAATTCAAATATTCCTAAAGTAACAATGACGACTAACGGTTATCGTTTGGACAAAATTGCAGAACAGTTATGTGAAGCTGGTTTAGATGGTATAAATATCAGTATAGACAGTTTAAATAGAGAAACTTTTAAAAAACTAACAGGTCATGATAGACTTGATGAAATTTTAGAGGGCATAAAAACTTTACAAAAATTAAATTTCAAAAATATAAAAATTAATGCCGTTTTACTTAAAGGTATTAATGATAACCAGGAAGAGTTTAAAAAATTCGGAAATTTTATAAAAGATAAAAATATTGATTTTAGATTTATAGAATTGATGCAAACAGGTGATAATTTAGAGTATTTTAAAAAGAACCATGTTTCCTCTAAAATATTTAAAGATTTTTTAGAAAAAAATAACTGGATACCACAAACTTATGGAAAAGATGCAGGCCCTTCACTAAATTTTATACATCAAGAATTTAAAGGTAAATTTGGTTTAATTGCACCCTACTCTAAGGATTTTTGTCAAACATGTAACAGATTGCGAATTACCTCAAGAGGTGATTTGAGATTATGTTTGTTTGGTAATACTGGAATTAGTATTAGACATTTATTACAAGACGATACTCAAAAAGATGAGCTTGTAGATCTTATCATAAAACAATTACATCTTAAAAAAGAGTCACATTATTTAGAACTTGGAGATACTGGAATTACCCCAAATCTATCAAGTACTGGAGGATAAATGGAAAGCTTAAAAGTGATAAATCAGGAAAAATTAAAAGATTGGGCTAAGGAAATTTTTAAAAAAAACGCATTTAACATGATTGATGTTTCATCAAAAAAAGAAACATTTAGAAGAGCATTGGCCTCTGGTAAAATTTATGTAGGAAAAGAAGTTTTTAACCTAATTAAAAATAAAGAAATGCCTAAAGGTGATCCGATCACGTTAGCTGAGGTGTCAGCAGTCTTAGGAGTTAAAAAAACAAGTGAATTAATTCCACTATGTCACCCACTTCCAATAGATCATATAGCAACTAAAATTATCATGCATGATGAAGAGGCTTCATTAGAAGTTTTTTGTGTAGTGTCAGCTGTTGCAAAAACTGGTGTTGAGATGGAAGCTATTATGGGTGTTAATACTGCACTAATAACTATTTACGATCTAAGTAAAATTGTAAATCCACATCTTCGAATTGATAATGTTAAATTACTAATTAAAGAAGGTGGTAAAAGTGGATTATGGACTAACCCCGATGGTTTACCAGGATTTTTAAAAGATATTTTTTAATCATGAAAATTAAGCTTGAGCTATTTGGAGCAAGTAGAGATTTTAGTAATAAAGAATTCTTAGAATTTAACATAAAACAAAAGATGGAAATTAAAGATTTTAGGAAAGAAGTAATTAATTATTTAGATAAAAACTTTAAGGGTAATGAAAATTTTATTAAAATTGTAAAAAACTCTGTTTTTTGCTCAGAAGATAATAATATTGTTAGTGATGACTTTAAGATTATCAAAAATCAAAAAATTGGAATTATACCTCCAATAGGTGGGGGTTGATGCTACATAAAAAAATAATAGATATTAAAAAAGATAAAATAAAAACTTCTGAAGCGGAAGCTTTTATAAAATCTTCTTCATATGGTGCATCAATTATTTTTAATGGCACAGTCAGAAATATTAATGAAAATAAAGAAGTTGTTGGAATAACTTATGACAGTCATGACGAACTGGTATTAAAAAGTTTTGAGGAAATTTATAAAGAGGCTACTGAAAAACTAAAAATTTTGAATAAAGCAGTCTTTATAGAGCATATTAAAGGTTATGTAGGGCTTGGAGAAACTAGTATAATTATCGCAGTTGCTTGCAAACATAGGGATGAAGCTTATGTCCTTTCTAGATATATTATTGAAGAAATTAAAAAAAGATCTCCTATATGGAAAAAAGAACATTATAAAAATGAACAAAGTGAGTGGCTAAAAGGTAATCCTATTAAAAATGAAAAAATATAAAAATTCAGAAATTACACCTGAGCAAATATATAATAAAAGAAGAAAGTTTATTAGATCTATTGGTTTGGGTGTGGGTTCATTATCCTTAAGTAGTATACCGTTTTTAAACAATGCTTATTCACAAAATAAAGCTGAGCTAACTTCATATAAGGATATCACGACTTACAACAACTATTATGAGTTTGGAACTGGAAAAGGTGACCCTTTCAAAAATTCACAAGAATTTGTTAATAAACCATGGAGTGTCACTATTGAAGGCGAGGTAGATAATCCAATAACACTTTCAGCTGAAGAAATAATTTCTTTATTTCCTTCCGAAGAAAGAGTTTACAAACTTAGATGCGTTGAAGGGTGGTCTATGGTAATTCCTTGGATGGGATTTTCTTTAAGTAAATTACTTAATAAAGTGTCTATTAAAAATAGTGCAAAATTTGTTGAATTTGAAAGTATTTACGACCCTTTACAAATGAAAGGTCAAAAGTATCCAGTATTAAACTGGCCCTATAGAGAAGGATTAAGAATTGATGAAGCTATGCATCCTATAACAACAGTCGTTACTGGTCTTTATGGAAAATCTTTACCTAACCAAAATGGAGCTCCATTAAGAATTTTTGTTCCTTGGAAGTATGGTTTTAAAAGTGCAAAAGCAATTGTTAAAATAAAATTAGTTGAAAATATGCCTACATCATCTTGGATGAGATCGTCCCCAAGAGAATATGGGTTTTACTCAAATGTTAATCCTAACGTTTCACATCCTAGATGGTCACAAGCAACAGAACGTGTCATAGGTGAGGGCATTTTGTCTCCCAGAATTGAAACAGAAATGTTTAATGGGTATGGTGATGAAGTTGCAAATTTATACTCAGGTATGGATTTAAAGAAAAACTTTTAAATACATAAATTTTTTTTATAAAATATGCAGAAATATATAAAAATACCAATTTTCTTTATATCTTTACTGCCAATATTAATTATTTTTTATCAAATTATCTTTAATCAGTTAGGTCCTGAACCTGTAAAAGAAATTACACATGTAACTGGTAATTGGACGCTTCGTTTTATTATAATAACTCTTGCAATGACTCCTTTACAAAAGTTTACTAAATTAAATTTCTGGATTAGCTATAGAAGAATGTTTGGCTTGTTTGTATTTTTTTACGCATCAGCGCATATGATGACTTATGTAGGAATAGATTATCGTTTTGACTGGTCTAGTATTAGTGATGATATTATTAAAAAAAAATTTATATTTGCTGGATTTTTAGCTTGGCTTTTATTAGTGCCACTTGCTCTTACTTCATCTAAAAGAATGATAAGGTTGTTAAGAGATAAGTGGAAAAAACTACACAAGCTTATTTATATAATTTCTTTATTGGGAATTATTCACTACTTATGGTTAGTTAAAGTAGTTACAGTTGAACCCTTAATCTATCTTATTATTATTGTAATTTTACTTACGCTAAGAGTTAAAATGAAATTTAATTAATTAATTTTTTTTCAGGAACACAAATCTCTGATCTTGTTAAAAATCTTCTGCCAGTTCCATTGTCAAGTGAAAACATTCCACCCATTCCTTTAATACAATCAATAATTAAATCTGTATTTTTCCATGCTTCATGTTGGGTTTCGCTTATATAAAAAGGAACACCTCCAATTTTACCAATTAAAACATCATCATCGCTTATAAGAAATTCTTTAACTGGATAACACATCGGGGCACTACCATCACAACATCCACCAGATTGATGAAAAAGCAATTCTTTACCATGATCTTTCTTTAGATCTTCAATTAATTCTAACGCTAATGGTGTTGCTGAAACTTTCATAGTTATATGGCCTGTAGTTTAATACAGGCCATTATAATATATCTGTTAAAAGAAGCCTAATTTTTTCTCACTGTATGACACGTGTAAGTTTTTCACCTGTCTATAATGATCAAGCATCATTTTATGTGTTTCTCTACCAATTCCAGATTGTTTATAACCTCCAAAAGCAGCATGAGCTGGATAAGCATGGTAGCAGTTAGTCCAAACTCTTCCTGCTTGGATCCCTCTTCCCATTCTATAAGCAATATTTCCATTTCTAGTCCAAACACCTGCTCCTAAACCATAAAGAGTATCATTTGCAATTTCTAATGCATGCGCTTCATCTTTAAATTTAGTAACTGATACAACTGGACCAAAAATTTCTTCTTGGAAAACTCTCATAGAGTTATCACCTTCAAAAATAGTAGGTTGGATATAATTACCTTTTTCCAAACCACTGTTTAAGTTAGCAACCTCACCTCCACATAGAACTTTAGCACCCTCTTTCTTACCTAAATCTAAGTAAGATTTTATTTTCTCCATTTGCTCTAATGATACTTGAGCACCAATCATGGTTTCCATTTTTAAAGGGTTATCTTGTGTTACAGCTTTTGTTCTAGCGATAGCTCTTTCCATAAATTTATCATAGATAGATTCTTGAATCAAAGCTCTACTAGGACAAGTACAAACTTCTCCCTGATTAAGAGCAAACATTGTAAAACCCTCTAGACATTTATCAAAGAATTCATCATCTTGATCCATGACATCTTCAAAGAAAACATTTGGAGATTTTCCACCTAATTCTAAAGTTATTGGAATTAAGTTTTGAGCAGCATACTGCATAATCAAACGTCCAGTTGTTGTCTCACCCGTAAAAGCAATCTTTCTGATTCTTTTAGATGAAGCTAATGGCTTACCTGCTTCAAGACCAAAACCACTGACAACATTAAGGACTCCTGGAGGTAATAGATCTCCAATTAATTCCATTAATAGTAAGATTGATGCTGGTGTTTGTTCAGCTGGTTTTAAAACTACACAGTTTCCTGCAGCAAGTGCTGGTGCAAGTTTCCATGTTGCCATTAATAACGGGAAGTTCCAAGGTATAATTTGTGCAACTACACCAAGTGGCTCAGGTATATGATAAGAATACTCACTGTTACTTATCTCTGAAACAGAACCTTCTTCTGCTCTTATGGCTCCAGCAAAATATCTCCAATGATCAACAACTAATGGTAAATCAGCTGCCATACATTCTCTGATTGGCTTTCCATTATCTAGACATTCAGCAGTAGCTAAAAGCTCAAGGTTTTTTTCAATAACATCAGCTATTTTAAGCAGAATGTTAGATCTTTCAGTTATTGATGTAATTCCCCAAGTAGGAAAAGCAGCATGTGCAGCATCCAAAGCAGCTTCAACATCTTTTGCATCTGACCTTGGAACAGAACATATAACTTCATTATTGATTGGACTTACGTTGTCAAAATATTTTCCCGATTTTGGTTCAACGAATTTTCCTCCTATAAAATTTCCATATTGTTCTTTAAATGGAAATTTAACTTTTAAGTGAGACGTATCTAGTAACGGAGATCGTCCACCTTTTACTGTTTCTGTGCTCATTTTTATCCTCTCTCTCTTATTTTTATTCTTTAGCTTATTTTTTTTTAATGGCTTACGTAACTTCTTTTTAGTCACACTCTTTTTCTTTTTGACTTTTTTAATATTTTTAGGTGATCGCTTGACCAAGTTTTTCTTAATTTTTTTTTTGGCCTTACGTTTAGATTTTTTGGCTGTTTTTTTCTTTTTAGTAGCCATTACTAAATTAAACAAAAAATTATATTAATATCCATTGATTATATTATTAATTTTCTACTTTAGATTGAATGTAACCTACATCTTGTGCTTAGTTGAAATGTGTCTAATATTTTAATTATGACTGAAGATAAAAAACAAGAATTACAATCAGCTACTTTTGAAAGACTGCTTAAACATTTAGATGAGCGAAAAGATGTTCAAAATATAGATATTATGAACCTTGCTGGTTTTTGTAGAAACTGTTTATCAAAATGGTATCGAGAAGAAGCAGAGAAAAAAGGTATTGAAATTTCAGACCTTGATGCACGCGAACATGTCTATGGAATGCCTTATCCAGAGTGGAAAAAAAAATATCAAAAATAATTATTTTTCTTTAAGTCTCGGAAACAGCTCTACAAAGTTACAAGGTTTATGATTTATATCTAGCTGATGTTTTAAAATTCCGTCCCAAGCATCCGTAACACCACCAGAAGATCCCGGTAGAGCAAACACATACTTACCATTAGCTAGCACAGCACACGCTCTAGACTGAATAGCAGAAGTGCCAACTGTCTTTAAACTAATTGTTCTAAACACCTCTCCAAAACCTGGGATATGCTTATCAGCAATTTCATTCACTGCCTCCGGTGTGATATCTCGACCTGTAAGTCCTGTTCCACCTGTTGTAATTACAACGTCTATCTTAGATTGATTAATCCAATCTTTAAGGATTATAATAATGTCTTCTTTGTTATCTTTGCAAATTTTTCTATCTATTAATTTATGTTTGGCATCCTCTATTTTTTTTACTAAGATCGCACCTGACTTATCATTCTCAAAAGTTCTAGTGTCCGTAACAGTTAAAAGTGCTATATTTACAATCATAAATTTAAAATAATTACTGTGATTATATTATCATTTTTATTTCTTCTAACAGCAACTTTATACTCAAGTGTTGGATTTGGGGGTGGCTCTACTTATCTAGCTCTTCTATTAATCTGGGATGTTCCTTACTTAATCTTTCCTGTAATTGCCCTCTTTTGTAATATTATTGTCGTATCAGGAAATTGTATTAACTATATTAAAGCTGGGAATATCAATCTTAAGATACTTACCCCATACTTAATATCATCTGTTCCACTTGCATTCATAGGTGGATCATTATCAGTAGATAAAGAAGTTTTTGAAATTTTACTTTTTGTCGTCTTGACACTAGCAGGAGCTCTGCTTCTTCTGAAATTTCAATCTTTTGATCAAAAAATTGAAGTTTATAAAAAGATACCAATAATATTATCATTATTGATTGGTGCATCTATTGGATTTGTATCTGGTGTGATTGGTATTGGTGGTGGTATATTTTTAAGTCCAATACTATTATTGGTCAGAGTTGATAGCGCTAAGAACATTGCAACAGCAGCATCTCTTTTTATATTAATCAATTCTATGTCAGGACTTGCTGGTCAATTCACAAAATCTTCTGTAATAAATGAAATTTATAGCTATTGGCCATTATTTCTTTTAGTTTTATTGGGAGGTCAATTAGGAAACTATTTAAATCTTAAAATTTTTCCTGCAAGAATGTTGGCTTTAGTAACATCGGCACTTGTCATATTTGTCGCTATTCGAATGGGACTGAAGTTGTTTGCATAACACAAGTATTAAATTATTATATATAAAATATGAAAACATTCAGAGCTTTTGGACCAACTATAGGAAAAACAAAGTTATCCAAAAAAATTATTACTATATTAAATAATCACATTGATAAGTCTCAATTATCAAAAAAAAATGATTATAGCTCTAAACTAGCAAGTCAAATTAAGAATGAAATCAAGATACCCAAAGCAATAGTTAATAAAAGTTTATCTAAAGAGTTAATAAAAAATATCAAAAATTATCTTAATAAGTCTGATGTAAAAAAAATTAAAGAAATCAAAATAATTAATCTATGGGTAGTTAGACAATTAAAAAATGAATATAATCCTATTCATTATCATGAGGGACAATTGTCAGGAGTTGGCTATCTTAGAATCCCAAAAGATATGAATCAAAATAAACTTGTTAAAAATAAAAAGTTTAAAACTAATGGAACTATTGATTTTATTAATGGGCAAACTAACTTTTTGAGTAAAAGTATCTATAATTTGAACCCTAAACTAGGAGATCTATTGATTTTTCCCAATTATTTAATGCATACTGCTTATCCTTTTAATGTTGATGGTGAGAGAAGATCTTTCTCTTTTAATGCTAAAATATTATTCAAAAAATAATTGCTAATCAGTCAATTAGATATATAAATACTTTAACCGATTTGATCCATATTGCAGGTACTAACTGCTAAAAAGGAAATCATTAAATTAATTGGTAAGGGTAGTTGGACTATATTGTGCACCTGGCATAAAGCTAAAGCGCTAAAAAGGTAAGGAGCAAAGATGGATATAAATTTTTTCAAAGAAACAAGAATTCTAGATGGTGGAATGGGTCAAGAGTTATTAGCGAGAGGTGTGGAAACATATGGTACTCTCTGGAGTGCTAATGCATTATTGCAGGAAAAATATCATCAGCTTTTGCTTGATACACACTTAGATTTTATAAATTCTGGTGCTGAAATTATTGTGACAACAACATTTACTACAAGAAGAATGAGATTAAGAGATAATGGTGTTGAAGATAAATTTGAGTATTTAAATACTAAAGCTGGTGAAATAGCCAAAAAAGCAAAAGATTTAAACCCTCATGTTTTAGTTGCTGGTGGACTACCTCCTCAATATTTAACTTATGAGGCAGACACAAGATCTGATAGAGAAATTAAAGAAAATTTCTACGATCAAGCAAAATTGCTTGATCCTTTTATAGATTTTTTTTATTTTGACGTATTAAGCAGTGTACGAGAGTTTAAATTGGCGATCGAAGCCATAGAAAGCTTTAATAAACCTTATCTTATTGGAGCTCATATCTCAGAGGGTGTGAAATTGCCAAGTGGTGAAAATATTTCTAAAATTATCACAACTATAGATCACAAAAATTTACTTGGGATAATACTTTCTTGTGTATCACCAGAAAATTATGAAAAAAATCTTAACGAAATAAAAAGTTTAGGTGTTCCTTTTGGCTTTAAACTCAATGGGTTTATCACAACAAAACCTACGGCAGGTTACACAAATACTTTTAATAAAAGTAAAACAGGAAACCCTAATGAATTTCTGGGTCACAGAGAAGATCTAGTGCCAGAAAAGATGGCTTTATTTGTAAAAAAATTTAAAGAAGCTGGGGCCACTATTTTAGGAGGTTGCTGTGAAACCAGACCAGCACACATTAAGGAGATAGCTAAACTTAAGTAATTTTTTTATTTCCTGCTTTTTTTACAAAATAAAGTCCAACTAGAACTGCTAACAATGAAGTTAAAACTTTATCAGTAATTAATTCGTCTAAAAATATATAACTTAAAATAATTCCAAAAATAGGTATTAAGTAAGAAACCTGAGACTGAAATATTAGTCCATTGTTCTTTAAAATTCTAAATCTAAGAAGCCAAGCTAAACCTGTTGATACTAAACCAAGATAAACTACAGAAATACTTGACTCTATTGAGGGTGTAGTTTCCCAAGGTTTTTCTATAAAAGAAACTAATGGTATCAAAATTATTATAGCCCAGATTAATATTGATCCTGTTACGTTTTCATTTTTTTTATCACTGATTTTAAGAGTTAAAACTCCACCTATTACATAACAAGTTGAGCCAAGTAAAATCATTAATGCCGAAAAAAAATTATTATCATTAATTAAAAAATTGTCTGAAAATAGATAAACAATTCCTGAAAAACCAATTAATATTCCAAATGTTTTAATAAAGTCAAATTTTTCATTTTTAGTAAAAAAATGTCCTAATACAGTTGAGCTTAATGGTGTAGTTGACATCAATATTGCTGCTAAATTACTTTGAACTGATTTTACACCATAGGCGATTAAAAAAAATGGCAGTACTAAATTTACAAATCCAATTATAGCAAACCAATACCAATCTTTAGAAAAAGCTTCTATTTTAATTTTTTTGTAAAAACATAATAATAGTACTGGAATTGAGCCAAAAAAAACTCTCAAGAATGCAATCGTGATTGGTCCAAAAGACTCTGTTGCAATTTTTATATTAAAAAAAGCTGACGCCCATATTAAAGCTAAAATTATTAATAAAGTATAATCAATTAATTTAGGCTGTCTCATTCAATTATATTTTTAACTTTCCCATTTGTAATTTTTTGAATATTAATAAAGTTTATTTTAAATACACAGTTTGGATGTCCAGCTGCTGCAAAAAGCTGATTAAACCTTTCTAAGGATTTGTCTATTAAAATCTCAATCTTGTTTAAATGACCAATGGGTGAAACACCACCAATTGTGTATCCAGTTTGGGTTTTAACTTCTTCTGGTGATGCCATTAAAATATCTTTTTTATCTTTCAGCTTTTTAAGTTTATTTAATGAACACCTCTTATCTCCTGCTACTAAACATAAAATAAAATCATCCCCAGTCCTAAAAAGTAAGCTTTTGACAATCGCACCTACATTACAATCTAAAGCTTTAGCAGCGTCTTGTGCTGTTCTTGCTGAATTTTCTAAAATGATAACCTCTAAGGATTTATCAAAATCCTTTAAAAACCTTTCTGCTCTTTTAACAGGCTCTTTATCTAATAAGCTCATATTGCAACTAATAATTGATTGATAATTTAACAAATAATGTTGTAATTCATATGTAAAAAACGCATAGGTGATATTTATTATTCAAGCAATATTATCAAGAAAATATTTGTTATCTATTGATTACAAAATTTAAAAAAGGGAGAAACTATGACTGCTGCTAACGTTTTAAAATTCATGAAGGAAAAAGAAGTTGAATTTGTTGACTTAAGATTTTCTGACCCAAGAGGGAAACTTCAACACTTAACAATGGATCATACTATTGTTGACGAGGAAATGTTAAATGAAGGCGTGTTTTTTGATGGCTCATCTATTGCTGGTTGGAAAGCAATTAACGAATCTGACATGATTTTGAAGCCAGATACTTCAAGACTTGTTATGGATCCTTTTACCTCACACAACACATTAATTCTTTTTTGTGATATTTTAGATGCTGTTAAAAGATCTCCTTATGAAAGAGACCCAAGAGGAACAGCTAAAAAGGCAGAAGAATATTTAAAAAAATCAGGCGTTGGTGACAAAGCTTTTTTTGGTCCTGAACCTGAATTTTTTGTATTTGATGATGTAAGAATTAATAATGATCCTAATAACACTGGTTTTAAAATAGATAGCAAAGAAGGTCCTTATAATTCTGGAACAGAGTATGCAAATGGAAATATGGGTCATAGACCTCCAGTAAAAGGTGGTTATTTTCCAGTACCTCCAGTTGATAGTGAACAAGACATGAGAGGTGAATACTTAAAAAGTTTAAAAGAAGTAGGTATCAAAGTTGAAAAACATCACCACGAAGTAGCACCGAGTCAGCATGAACTAGGTATGTACTTTGGAACACTTGTTGATCAAGCTGATAATGTTCAGTTGTACAAGTATGTTGTTCAAATGGTTACTCACTCTTTTGGAAAGACTGCAACCTTTATGCCTAAACCAATTGCTGGTGATAACGGTTCTGGAATGCATATTCACCAATCAATCTGGAAAAATGATAAGCCAGTTTTTTCAGGCGATAAATATGCAGGTTTATCAGAGACAGCACTTCATTACATTGGTGGTATTTTAAAACATGCAAAAGCAATTAATGCTTTTTCAAATGCTACAACAAATAGTTATAAAAGATTAATTCCTGGTTTTGAAGCACCTGTGCTACTTGCTTACTCTGCAAGAAATAGATCTGCTTCTTGTCGTATACCAATTTCATTAAGTAAAAATGGTGCAAGATGTGAAATAAGATTTCCTGACGCTTCAGGAAACCCTTATCTAACTTTTGCTGCTATGCTTATGGCTGGTTTAGATGGAATTAAGAATAAAATACATCCTGGTGAATCTTTTGATAAAGATCTTTATGATTTACCCCCTGAAGAAGTTAAAAATATTCCAACTGTTTGTGGTTCTCTAAGAGAAGCCATGGAAAGCTTGGATAAAGATAGAGAGTTTTTAACTGAAGGTGGTGTTTTTACTGACGATCAAATAGATGCTTACATCGCATTAAAATTTGAAGAGATACATAGATTTGAACATGCACCTCATCCTGTAGAGTTTGAGATGTATTACAGCAGCTAAGACTAATTACTGTCTAGTTGTTGCGATTGTATCTTTGTTAATTCCCTTTTTGACAACGTAATCCTGCGTGCCGTTAGCACCAGTGTTTACTTCTTTTCGAAGAGTCTTGAAGAAAGTTCTTTCTTTCAGTGACTTTTCTAAAGATTTAACAAGATTTTTAAATTCGAATTTGTTCATACCTATTTAATACCTTAGATATGTGATATTTGCAATACTGATATGCGTTAAAGTAATATTAAACTTTGAATGATTCACCACAACCACAACGCTCAGATTCATTGGGGTTATTAAATACAAATGATGATGAAAATTCTTCTTTTTTATAGTCCATTTCAGTGCCTAATAAGTACATAACAGCTGCAGCATCCACAAAAACCTTAACACCTTTGTCTTCAATTATTTCATCTGATGGGTTAATTTCTTTTGCATATTCCATTACATAAGACATACCAGCACAACCACCAGACTTAACTGCAACTCTAACACCAATTGAATTCGACTCAACTCCAGACATAATTTCTTTAATACGACTTGCAGCATTATCACTTAATTTAATTATAGGGTTCATTATAGATTTAACTCCAATTTAGCAGCTTCCGACATCATTGATTTTTCCCAAGGTGGTTCAAAAACTAAATCTAGATCAACTTCTTCAATACCCTCTACTTGCATCGCACTATCTTTAACTTCCTGAGGTAAACTTTCTGCAACAGGACAATTTGGTGTAGTCAAGGTCATTATAATTTTAGCTTTAGTCTCGTTTACCTTAACATCATAAATTAAACCTAATTCATAAATATTGACCGGTATCTCTGGGTCATAAATTTTTCTAATTTCAGCTATTACTTGTTCTCTTAAATCCATAATTTAATCTAATTTTTCAGTATTAATTTCTTCTTGAGTATTGTCAATCGCAGAAACTAAAGTGTGCCATGATAAAGTTGCACATTTTACCCTCATTGGATATTTTTTTACTCCAGATAAGCACATTAATTTAGTTTTTTCATCCTCTTTTAAATTTTCTGAATTTAATTTAGGATTTTCTTTTATCATTCCTAAAAAATCTTCAATAATTTCTTTAGCTTCATGTTCATTCTTACCTTTAATTAAGTCTGTCATAATTGAAGCTGACGCCATTGAGATAGCGCAACCACTACCTTCAAAAGAAATATCTTCTACTATTTTTTGTCCATTAAGTTTTAAATAAACATGCACATTGTCACCACATAAAGGGTTATGTCCTTTAGCGTCTTTATTAAAATCATCAGTCTTACCGAGGTTTCTTGGATTTTTACCATGCTCTAGTATTATTTCTTGATATAATTCTTTTAAGTTCATTTTTGATTAAAAATTTTTTTACAATTATTTATTGCATCATTAAGTTTATCTAAATCTTCTCTCGTATTATAAATTCCAACAGATGCTCGCGAGCTTGCGGGTATATTTAATTTATCATGTAGAATTTGACAGCAATGATGACCCGCTCTTATTGCTACTCCATCTTCATCTAAAATAGTTGCTACATCATGTGGATGAATACCCTCAATAGTAAAAGATAAAACTCCACCTTTATTTTTAGGGTTACCAATTAATTTAACTGAGTTATTTTTTTGTAATAGTTTCTGCCCATATTCAACTAAGCCAGCTTCATGTTTCACCAAATTATCTATACCAATTCTTTCTAAAAATTTAATAGACTGATCAAATGCAATCACTTGAGCTGTAGCCATAGTCCCTGCTTCAAATTTATTGGGTAAATCACCATAAGAAATTCTATCTTTTTTAACTTCATTGATCATTCCACCACCACCTTGATATGGTGGCAATTCTTCTAGCCATTTTTTTTTACCATACAAAATACCTAAACCAGTTGGGCCATACATTTTGTGGCAAGAAATTGCGTAAAAATCACAATCAAGATCTTGCATATCTAATCTTAAATGAGGAGCACCCTGACAACCATCAACTACAACAATTATTCCTTTTGAATGAGCAAGTTCTGTAATTTCTTTTATTGGTAAAATAGCACCAGTAACATTTGATAAATGTGTAATTGAAATTACTTTTGTTCTTTGGGTAATTTTTTTTTCTATCTCTTCTAATGTAACTTCACCATCTTCATTGATTTCAGCGAAATTAATTTTTATATTTTTTGATTTTCTTAGAAAATGCCAAGGTACATAATTAGAATGGTGCTCCAATTCTGTGATGAGCACTTCATCACCTTCTTGTAAATAATTTTGACCCAATGTATTAGCAACTAAATTAAGTGCTTCCGTTGCACCTTTAGTAAAAACAATTTCATTTTTATCCTTAGCATTAATAAACTTTTGAACTGAAGTTCTTGTGTTCTCATATAAATTAGTAGCAGCAACAGCTAGATAATGAACACTTCTCCCTACATTAGAAAATTCTTTAGTATAAAATTCATTAATTCTATCTATTACAACTTTTGGTTTTTGAGAAGAATTTGCACTATCAAGATAAACTAAATCATTATTTTGAATTTTTTCGTCAAAAATAGGGAACTCTTTCTTTATCGTATCTATATTCATTCTTTAACTCCAATCATATTTTTTATCAAATTTTTAATTTCAGAATCTGTTATTTTTTCTATTACATCTAGCAAAAATCCATTGATTAAAAGTTCTCTTGATTGCTGATAATTTAATCCCCTGGACATTAAATAAAATATTGAGTCCTCATTTAAACTCCCTGATGAAGATCCATGTGAACATTTTACATCATCTGCATAAATTTCTAATTCTGGTTTTGCGTTAAATTCAGATGCTTCATTTAATAGAATTGCTTTACTTAGTTGATAACCATCTGTTTTCTGTGCTTCAGAATTAACAAATATTTTACCTTGATATACAGCTTTAGAACTATCATCTAAAACACTTTTTACTAATTGATAACTTTTAGTATTTTCTGTTAAGTGATTTATAGTTGTTCTAATTTCATGATGCCTATCCTTAGACAGTGAAAAAATACCATTTATAAATGCTGACGAATATTTTCCTTTTAAATTACAATTAATTTCATTTTTACAAAAATTTGATCCTGAAGATAAAATAAATGTTTCTGAAACACTATTTTTTTCTTGCTCAATATTATTAAAAGAATATTTAATATTTTTATTTTCAAATTTATCTATTTTATAATTTTTTAAAACCGCGTTTTCTTTTAAATCAAAGCTATAAAAAATATTTAAAAAATTCTTTTCAGAAGTATCGTTAAATAAGTCAATTAGTCTTAGAGAACTATCTTTATCTAGTTCAAAATCTAATCTTAAATTTATATTTTTGGACCAAATTTTAGAGTTAGTTGTGTGATAAATAATAAGTGGTTTTGCTAATTGATAACCTCTTTTTACCAGTATTTTAAAAGATTTGTTGGTAAAGGCATTATTTAAATCAGATAAAGAATTATTATTATTAAATTTATTAATAGTTTCAGATTGATCAATTATTTCTATTTGGTCTTTTTTTTCATAATCAAAATCAATTTTTTCAATTCTGCCATTTATAAAGACTATTTTGTTATGCTCTAGTCCATCAACGAATACAGAAGTATCAACTTTGCTTGTAGACGTGTAATCACTATAAAAACTTAGTGTCCCAATATTTTTTTTTATTATTTGATTAAGATCAGAGAATTTCCAATCTTCTTCTCTTCTGTTTGGAAATCCTTTATTAATAAAATTATCTAAATAAAATTTTTTTATTTCAATATCTTTTTGAGATAAACTTAAATTTTCAATAATATTGTCAAAATCTTTTTGTAATTGCTCTTTCATTTAGTGAAAATTTTCATACCCCTTTTTTTCTAATTCTAAGGCTAAGTCTGCACCTCCAGATTTAACAATTTTTCCATCCATCAAAACATGAACAAAATCAGGTTTGATATAATCTAATAAACGTTGATAATGCGTAATTATTAAAAATGAATTTTTGTTGTCTCTTAAAGTATTCACGCCATCAGCAACAATTTTTAAAGCGTCGATATCTAATCCTGAATCTGTTTCATCTAAAATAGATAATTTTGGAGCTAATAACGACATTTGTAAAATTTCATTTTTCTTTTTTTCTCCACCTGAAAAACCAACATTTAATTGTCGATTTAATTTCTCCTCATCAAATTTAAGTTCTTTCGCTTTTTTCTTCACAAGCTTTAAAAATTCTATAGCGTCTAGCTCTTTTTCACCTCTTGCTTTCCTCACCGCATTTAACGATGTCTTTAAAAATATATTTGTATTAACTCCCGGTATCTCTAACGGATATTGAAAAGCTAAGAATATACCTTTATGTGCTCTTTCTTCTGTTTCAAGTTCAAATAAATCCTTTTCCTCAAAAAGTATTTCTCCTGAGACTTCATAGCCTTTTTTTCCAGATAAAATATTTGATAATGTGCTTTTACCAGATCCATTTGGGCCCATAATAGCATGAACCTCTCCAGGATTTATATTAAGAGAAAATTCTTTTAAAATTTCTTTGTTGTCAATTTTTGCATTTAATTTGTTTATTTTTAACATTATCCAACGCTTCCTTCTAAACTGATACCAACAAGTTTTTGAGCTTCAACTGCAAATTCCATAGGTAACTGTTGCAGAACTTCTTTGCAGAATCCATTTACTATTAACCCAACTGCTTCTTCTTGGCTTAAACCTCTTTGCTGGCAATAATGTAACTGTTCTTCACTTATTTTTGAAGTTGTTGCCTCGTGAGCAATATTAGACTCAGAGTTTTTATTTTTAATATATGGAACCGTATGTGCTCCACATTTGTTACCCATTAATAACGAGTCACATTGGGTATAATTGTTAGAATTTGATGCTTTAGAGGAAATATCGACAAGCCCTCTGTAAGTCATATCTGAAAATCCTGCACTTATTCCTTTCGAAATAATTTTACTCTTTGTATTTTTGCCTAAATGGATCATTTTTGTACCTGTGTCAGCTTTTTGATGATTATTTGTAATTGCTATAGAGTAAAATTCTCCGACAGAATTATCCCCTTTTAAAATACAACTTGGATATTTCCAAGTAATAGCAGAACCCGTTTCTACTTGTGTCCATGAAATTTTAGAATTTTTACCTTTGCACAAACCACGTTTAGTAACAAAATTATATATTCCACCTTTTCCATTTTTATCTCCAGGATACCAATTTTGTACTGTCGAATATTTTATTTCAGCATCATCTAGTGCTATCAACTCTACGTTAGCAGCATGTAATTGATTTTCATCTCTCATTGGAGCTGTACAACCTTCTAGATAACTCACATAACTTCCTTTATCAGCTACAATCAAAGTTCTTTCAAACTGACCTGTATTTGAAGCATTAATTCTAAAGTAAGTTGATAATTCCATTGGACATCTTACGCCCTCAGGTATGTATGCAAATGAACCATCGGTAAAAACAGCAGAATTAAGAGTTGCAAAAAAATGATCAGTTGTAGGAATTACAGATCCTAAATATTTCTTAACTAGTTCAGGATGATTTTGAATAGCCTCCGATATAGGACAGAAGATAATTCCTAACTTGGATAATTCTTCTCTAAAAGTTGTGGCAACTGAGACAGAGTCAAATACTGCATCTACAGCAATACCATTTAATCTTGCTTGTTCTTGAAGTGGGATCCCAAGTTTTTTATATGTCTCTAAAAGTTTTGGATCTAATTCATCTAAACTTTTAGGTTTATCATCCATACTTTTTGGTGCTGAATAATAATATAAATCTTGATAATCAATTTTTGGATACTTAGGTTTTTGCCAATCTGGTTCTTTTAATTGTTTAAATCTTTCAAATGCTTTTAATCTAAAATCAAGCATCCACTTAGGTTCTTTTTTAATATTTGAAATAAATTTAATTACCTCTTCATTTAAACCTTTGGGTGCTCTAGTGCTTTCAATATCGGTTGAAAAACCATATTTATAATCTTTTAACTTTTCTATTTCTTTTTCTCTAGCGTCCATTTTAATTTCTACTTTCTAATGAGTTGCTTATAAGATCTTTCAAGTTTTTTTGTTCAAAAAAATTATTAATATGAATCTCAAGTTCATCCCACAAATTATGAGTAATGCACTTTGTTGTCTTGCTGTTACATCCTTTTTTAGATTCTTTTTTACATTGAACAGTTTTAACTTCTTCATCTACAGCACTAAGTATATTTGCTAATTTAATTTCTTCTGGTTTTTTGTTTAAGATATAACCACCATTAGTTCCTCTAATGCTTTTGACAATATTGTATTTTTTTAATTTAGAAAAAATTTGTTCTAAAAAATCTAAGGAAATTCCTTGTCTTAACGATATATCTCTTAAAGATACTGGATTAGCACTATTGAACTTAGCAAGGTCAGCTAAAGCCATTACCGCATATCTACCTTTTGATGTTAATTTCATATTTACCCTTATTTAAGAAGGCTTTTTATATAAACTTGACTAAATTAGTCAAGTATACAATATAAAAAAAAGATAACATATTGTCGCTTAGTTATGATAAGTGTATTTTTTTTTGAGAATAATAATCAATATCATTTATGGACAATAAAATAGTAGAAGTATTTATACCTGGACCTGCCGGAAGAATGGAAGCCAAGTATTACAAAAGTGAAAAAATTACATCACCAATAGCCTTAGTATTACAACCTCACCCTCAATATGGAGGAACAATGAATAATAAAGTTGTAGTTGATACATTTCATACTTTTATGGAAAACGGGTTTTCTGTATGTAGGGTAAACTTTAGAGGTGTTGGAAAAAGTGATGGTGAATTTGATAATGGTCAAGGCGAACTAGCTGATGCAGCTGCAGCCCTAGACTGGTTAGAACGTGAAAATTTTGACAACTCACAATGTTGGGTTTCAGGATTTTCTTTTGGATCACTAATAGCAATGCAACTACTAATGAGAAGACCAGAAATAAATAGATTTATTGCAATATCACCACAACCAAATGTTTATGATTTTTCATTTTTATCTCCATGCCCTACTTCTGGTTTAATGATTTATGGTAAAAAAGATGAGTTAGTTCCCTTGGAACATATTACAGATTTAGATAAAAGATTAAGTGCTCAAAAAGGTATTAAAGTTGACTTTCAAGCTATAAATGATGCTAATCATTTTTTTACTAAAACAGAAGATGTATTGGTAAAAAGCTTAGATAAATATATCAAAAAAGAATCTGCTTTATTTTAATCTTAAAAGTTTTTAACTAAAACTCCACCTATTGAAGGTTTTAGCACATCCGTAGTGTTAGGGAATGAAATTACTTTTTTAAGTGCAGATCTAATTGCAAGATAAGCAAAAGCTTGGGACTCAATAAAATCTCCATCAATTTTATAATCATCAATTATTTTTAAAGAGATATTTTTTGGCAGTCTTTTTCTTATACTCTCCATTAAAGAAAGATTTTTTCTTCCACCTCCACATACTATTATTAATAATTTTTCATTTTCTTTAATTTTTATTGATTTTAAAATTGATTGATAAATTATTATTGCAGTAAAATCTACTAATGTGGATAAGCCATCCTCATATGATAGACCTTTCACAAAACTTAAATCAAAATCCTTTATATCAAATGAAAGTTTTTTTTGATAATTTATATTATCAAAATTATCAATCGCTTGATTTAGAATAACTTCACTTGTTTTTCCAGTTTTTGAAGTTTTTCCATTTTCATCATATTTCATTTGTGTGTGTCTTCTAACCCACTCGTCTAAGAGACAATTACCTGGACCCACATCAAAACTTGTTAAGTCTTCATTATTTTTTGAGATAACAAGAGTAATATTTGCAATACCTCCTACGTTTAAAACACAAGCAGGTTTCTCTATTTTATTCTGGTTTACAAGTAAGTTATGAAAGATTGGGGCTAATGGAGCTCCTTGTCCGCCGTTAAGAATGTCATTTTCTCTAAAGTTGTAAACTACCTCTTTTTTTAAAAGACTTGATAGTAAATTACCTTCTCCAATTTGTTTTGATATTTTTTCCTGAGCATTGTGAAGAATTGTTTGACCATGAAACCCAACTAAATCTACATCTATCTCTGTGTTCTTTATAATTTCTTTACTAATTTTGGCATGAAATAAGGTAATTTTTCTCTCGAGCTCGTTAATTTGATAAGAATTAGTTGTTAAATCTTTTATTGAATTTATTTTATCTCTTAGATTTAGTAAGTCTGAATAAATTACTGCATCATACTCAAAATATTTGTCAAATATAGGTTCATAGTTACTTTCACCGTCAGATCTAATAATTGATGCATCAACCCCATCCATAGATGTACCACTCATTAACCCTAAAGAAGTATAAAATTTTTCCATTCTTATTTTTTAAGTAAATATTGTATATTCTAGATAGCATATTTATGAATAAATTTTTAAAAGAATTTAAAGATCGAGGTTTCTTTTACCAGTGTACTGGTGAAGAAAATCTGTCTCAACTATTAGATAAAGAAAAAATCAAAGCTTATATTGGTTTTGATTGTACTGCTGAAAGCCTTCATGTTGGTAGCTTGCTTCAAATTATGTGTCTTAGATTATTACAAAAACATGGTCATCAACCAATAGTTTTATTAGGAGGGGGTACTACTAGAATAGGTGACCCATCTGGAAAAGATAAAACTAGAAAAATTTTATCTGAAGATGAGATTAAAAAAAATATAAATAATATTGAAAAAATTCTAAAAAATTTTTTAGATCATAAAGACCCAAAAACAAAACCAATATTTGTTAATAATTATACCTGGCTTAAAAATTTAAATTATATTTCTTTTTTAAGAGATGTTGGAAAACATTTTACAATCAACAAAATGTTGAGTTTTGATAGTGTTAAAATTAGATTAGAAAGAGAACAGTCATTAAGTTATATGGAATTTAACTATATGATTTTGCAAGCTTATGATTTTTTAGAATTAAACAAAAAAGAAAAATGTATGCTTCAAATTGGTGGCTCTGACCAATGGGGTAATATTGTTAATGGGGTCGATCTTATAAAAAGATATTCGAATAATCATGTTTACGGTTTAACAACCCCTCTTATTACATTGGCATCAGGTACAAAGATGGGTAAAACTGAATCTGGAGCTGTTTGGCTAGATAAAAAATTTCTTCCAGCATATGACTACTGGCAATTTTGGAGAAATATTGATGATCGAGATGTCTTAAAGTTTTTGAAAATTTTTACAGATATTAATATTGATGAAATCGAAATTATTAAAAATGATAATATTAATGAGCTAAAAATTTTACTTGCTAATAAAGCTACATCTATGTTGCATGGTGAAGATGAGGCAAGTAAATGCCAAGAAACAGCAAAACAAACATTTTCTGAAAATTCATTGGGTGATAACTTGCCAACCATTCAAATTAACAAGAAAATGTTAGGTAATAATATAAATATTTTAGATTTAGTAATTTTATCAAAATTAGAAAGCTCTAAAAGTGAAATTCGAAGATTAATTAAAGGAAATGGAATTAAGATAAACAGTCAGGCAATTTCTGATGAAAAATTTTTAATTACTGAAAACTTATTTAAGGACAGTTTAATTAAACTTTCACTTGGTAAAAAAAAACATATTAAAGTTGAATTAATTTAGTTCTTTTTAATTTTTTCTAGTGTTCTTGTTATAAATCTAGGTGTTAGAGTTTTAATTGGATTAACTGTTGTAGATAGATTTTTTGGAGGTCCTTTTATTTTAAAACTTACACCAAAAACACCTTCACCCGTTTTTTCACCTATTAGTATTTTCCCTAATAATGGAATTGAGGATATAGATCTATTTATAGTTGTAGCAGGAACCAATGTTCCTCTCAAGCTAACCAATTTCTTTGATTCTATATAACCATCCATTAATATAGAGATTGCAGGTCCGATTGCATACATTTCTTCAATATTAGTAAGACCCTTTTCACTTGAATATATCATTTCAAAATCAGTGAACCTTATTCCCTCACCCGTTAAAAGATCCGCAATTCCCTGAAGTGATGCTAGGCTTAAAAGCTTAGCAAAAATAGGTACTTCTTTAACTTTAAAGTTATCAATAACTAATACAGAATTAGAAACACCGTCTTTTTTTATAGAATTAAAATTTAGATAGCCTTCTTCAAATCCTTTTATGAAATCATATCTTTTAATCAAAGGTTTTGGATAGTTTGAAAAGAATTTTGTAATAGTTTCATTTTGGGTATTAGTTTCAATGGATAAATTCATTTTTTTATTTTTAGAAAAAGTAGACGCTAAATTTAATAAATTTAATTTATTATCTTTATAAGTGAAGTTTCCAGCTAAATTTTTTGTATAATCATTTTTATTTATATAAGTTGTGTCAATTTTAATATCAAATTTAGAATTAAAATTTTCAAAAATTGTAGTATTTTCATCATCATTCATACTATTATTAATGAACTGTGTTGCGTCAAAACTTTTGCCATTTATAGAATAATTAGATTTATTTTTTTTTAGCTCTACATTATTAAGAAGATCATTTTTATTTCTATAATTGAGTTTAACATAATCCAAATCTTTAATTTTAAAATTTTTACTTAATAATAAATCTTTAATTAAAATTTGATTATTTTTTTCTGTCATAGAAATATTTTCAAATATCAATTCTTTATTTTTTTTGTAAATACCTTTTAATAAAATTTCTGAACTATTTTCTTTTTTCTTTTTATAATCTAAAAAATTTATTATTAATGGATTTTTTGTAATATTAAGTTTTGTATCAAAGGTTATTTTTCCATCATTATTAATGATACTATAAGATAATTGCTCAAGCTCATCTCCAATATAAATATCTCCATTTCCCTTGATGTCCAATGTACCTTTTGTTAATATAATTTTAACTTCATGATCCTCAAATTTAATCTGCCCTGTATAATTAGGTAAAAAAGGTTTTAAATTAAGGGGGTTTTTAACTATTTGAAAATTTTTTAAGTTTAAGTTGGTCTCAAGTTTTAAATCATTCAATTTTAATTTTTTGCTAACGTTAAAGGAGAAGGTGTTTATGAAATTAAAGTCAATTTTTTCTATCTTTATATTGTTCGGTAAATCACCAAGTATAGGTTTTAATTTATTTATATCAAAATTTTGTTCCTCATTTGCCACTCTTCCATCAACAAAAAATGTATCTTTCTTTTTTTCAATTTTGATTAAGGGTGATTTTAATTTTATACTATTAAGATTTGTTTCTATTTTTCTTAATGTTAATTGATTGTTACTTATATTAAATGATAGGTTTAAATCATCAATTTCAACCTTGTTAAAAATATTAAATTTTGCTTTTTTAACAGCCCCATTAATTTGATAATTGTTTTTGATTTCTCCATCTAAATCAAATGTAAGATTTATATTTGCAGAAATTAATCCCTCTCTAGCTATGTTATCTAAAACAAAAAGTTGCGGTGATCCTTCAATAGCTCTTGTTAATGAGATTAGATCTTTAATTTGAATTTCCTTTGTGGAAATTTTTAAATCATCAATAGAAAATTGATTATTTATGAATGATTTTAATAAAATATTGCTAGTAACTTCTCTTAAATCTAGACTTTTATCTTCCAGTAATATTTTGGGGTTTTTTGCTGAAATATTAATACTAAAATTCAGTGGGTTTAATAAATAATTAACCTCATTTAATGAAAGGTTAATTTTTTTGTTAATTTTTGATACATTTTTTATAATTTCATTATTAAACTTTTCGGTCTTTATTCCATAAATACTTAGGTAAATAACAATAGCTGTAAGGGTAATTATTAATATTATAAGAATTTTAATTATTCTTTTCATTATTTCACTTTATATAGCGAACTTTCTAAAAAATCATCAATCTCACCATCTAAGATCTTATCTGGATTTGAGCTTTCAAAGTCAGTTCTGTTATCTTTTACCATTCTGTATGGGTGAAGTACATAGGATCTAATTTGATGACCCCAACCAATTTCTGACTTGGTAGACTCAACAGTTTGGCTTTCTTTTTCTTTTTTCTTTAATTCAAAATCATATAGTCTTGCTTTAAGCATATTCATGCAGGTATCTTTATTTTTATGTTGAGATCTTTCGTTTTGACATTGAACAACAATTTTAGAAGGTAGGTGAGTAATTCTTACTGCACTGTCTGTAGTATTTACATGCTGCCCTCCTGCTCCGCTTGATCGATATGTGTCAATACGTAAATCTTTTTCATTTATCTCTATTTCAATATTTTCATCTACAACTGGATAAATCCAAATACTAGCAAAGCTGGTATGACGTCTAGCACCAGAATCAAAAGGTGATATTCTAACTAACCTATGAATTCCTGACTCAGCTTTTAACCATCCATAAACATAATCACCCTCAATTTTAATTGTTGATGATTTTATACCGACTTCCTCTCCCTTATGTTCGCTAATTAATTCTGATTCAAAATTCTTAATATCTGACCACTTAAGATACATTCTTCTTAACATTTCTGCCCAATCCTGACTCTCAGTTCCTCCAGCGCCAGCATGAATTTCTATATAGCAATCCAAACTATCAGTTTCATTTGACAAAAAACATTTAGTTTCATTTTTTTTAGCTAATTTTTTTAAATTTTTTATACTCTCTAAAACTTCATTTATGACAGGCTGATTTTTTTCTTCTAAAGCAAGTTCGTTTAATTCATCAAGATCAATTATTGATTTAGATGAATTTATATATGAATTTATTAATTCTTCATATAATTTTTTTTCTTTAATAACTTTCTGAGAATTTGCTTTATCTTGCCAAAAATTAGTTTCTAATATTTTTTGGTTATTCTTTTCTAATTTTTTATGAATATTATTTGTTTCAAAGGTACTCCTTAACTCTTTGATTAATTTTTTCTATTTCAGATTTATAATTTAAATATTCATTATCCATTAGTAGAACCTTAATATATTATTATTTTTTAATCTATTGTTAATATCTTGATTCAATAGACTTTCTACTTTCACATCTTTATAAGCTTCAATAATCGTTCTGCTTGTTCCAATTTTAGCTTTTTCTCCTGTAATAGGATCTATAACTTTCATTAAAATATTTTTTGCAACTTTAAACGGTCTTGCATCTTCTTTTTTTACACCTTTTTTTACAAAGCTTTTAAAAATTGGTAATGCTGTTTTTGCCCCTGTTTCATGCCTTCCAAGTGATCTTGGATTGTCTGAACCTACATAAACCCCTATTGCTAATTTTGAAGTAAATCCAATAAACCAAGTATCTGTATTTCTATTTGTTGTTCCTGTTTTGCCAGCTAAGTCTAAATTTAAATCTTTTAAATTTTTTCCTGTTCCATTTTGAACAGTTCCTTCCAATATCGAGGTCATTTGATATGCTGTTTCTGGGGAAAATATTTGCTCAAACTTATCTTCTATCTTTGGATAATTGTCACTTAAATGGGATATTTGATCACAATTTACACACTCTCTCATTTCATTGTTAAAAATTGTAACACCTTCACTGTCTTGAATTCTATCAATCATTATTGGTTTAACTAATTTTCCTCCATTAACAAATGAAGAGTATGCAGATGTTAGTTTTAACAAAGTTGTCTCTGCGGAACCTAATGAAATTGATAAAAGCTCGCTGGGATTTTCATAAATACCAAGCTTCTTTGAAAAATTAACAATTTTTTTAACTCCAAGATCTTGTGCAATTCTGACAGTCATCAAGTTTCTAGATTTTTCTAACCCCATTCTAAGTGTTGATGGTCCATAAAATTTTTTTCCATAGTTTTCAGGTTTCCACATTTTTAAATCAGATCCTTGCTCTAAAACTAGTGGTGCATCTAAAATTAAAGTTGATGGTGTATATCCATTCTCTAGAGCTAAAGCATAAATAAAAGGTTTAAAAGCAGAGCCTGGTTGTCTTAGTGCCTGTGTTGCTCTATTAAATTCACTTTTTTTAAAACTAAATCCGCCACTTAAAGCTAACACTCTTCCTGTATAAGGATCCATAACAACAATTCCACCATTAACTACAGGCAACTGTCTTAAGGCAAATATATTTTTATTAATATTTTCAACATAAATAACATCTCCAATTTTTAATATTTCTTTAAAATCTTTTTTGATCCAAGAAATGTTTTCATAATTAATAATTCCTTTTTTTTATATTCAGTTTCAATTTCTATTAAAAATTTATCTATCTTTTTAACTATTGCCAAATCCCAGTGAATTGATCTTTCTAATCTAAATTTATCTACTTCTTTATTCCATTTTTCTAGCTTTTTAATATTAGTCAATGCACCACGCCACCCTTTTCTTTTGTCGTATTCAATAAGACCCTGTCTCAATGAATTAGTCGCAATTTTTTGTAGATCGATATTAATAGGTGTGCTTATATTTAATCCTTGTTTATAAACTTTATCAAATCCTAATTTTTCAACTACATCTTTTCTAATATCCTCTACGTAGTAACTTGTGTCTTCTGTAAAAATTTTTTTTCTTTTTTTTAAAATAATTTTTTTTGACAAAAGCTCTTCTTGGCTTTTTTTGTTTATATAATTGTTTTCAAATAAATTGTTTATAACCAAATCTCTTCTAAATTTTGCGAGTTCAATATTTTTATAAGGATTATATCTGCTTGGAGCCTTTGGCAGGGCTGCTAATAAAGCTGCTTCTTCATAATTCAATTCACTAATTGATTTGTCAAAATATTCTAAGCTGGCTGATGCAACACCATAAGTCCCTTCTCCAAGGTATATTTGGTTTAAGTATAGTTCTAATATTCTTTCTTTTGAAAGAACTCTTTCTATTCTAAAAGCAAGAATTGCCTCTTTAATTTTTCTGTTCAAACTTACTTCGTTTGTTAATAAAAAGTTTTTTGCTACTTGTTGAGTTATAGTTGATGCACCCTCTAATCTTCTTGATGCAATTACATTAGAAATATTGTTAATTATTGCCCTTAATACTCCTTTTGCATCTACACCTGGATGTGAATAAAAGTTTTTATCTTCTGCAGATAAGAAAGAATTAATTACTTTCTCTGATATTGATTTGTAGGGCACAAATATTCGTTTTTCTTTTGAAAAATCGTTTACTAGTTCACCATCACCAGAATACACTTTACTAGAAACTGATGGTTTGTAATTTTTAAGGAATTTATAATCTGGCAAATTGTTAGAAAAAGCCCATAAAACAGTTAATATAGAAAATGCTGACAATAGACTAATACTTAAAATCAATACTAATATATTTTTAATTATTCTGTGCATTTTAGTTTAATATATATAAGAATTTGGTAAAGTTAAGGCATCAGAATTCAACAAAATTTAAAATTATTTAAATATAAAATGAAACAATTAATCAAAAATATATGGAAAAAAATTTATACATTGATGCTTCGCATCCAAATGAAACAAGGGTTGTACTTAAATCAGGTGAAAGTATTGAAGACTACGAGTACGAAGGCTTAAAAAACAATTTAATCAAAAATAATATATATCTTGGTAAGGTAAGCAGAGTAGAGCCATCTTTGCAAGCTGCATTTATTGATTTTGGAAGAGACAGACATGGCTTTCTATCTTTTAACGACATTCAATCAGACTACTATCAAATACCTCAGAGTGATTTAACAAAAATAAAAGAAGAAGAAGAGAGAGCTAGAGAAGAGTTATTAAAAGAAAGTGAACTAGAAGAACAAAAAAATATTAATGAGGGCAATCTTGATATTAATGACCCAGTTGATGTAAAACCTGAATCTGAATTAGAGAGTGATAACCAGATAACAGGAGAGAGTGATACTCCAGTTGAAACTGTTACTCAATTTGATGAAAATAAAGAACAGCCTTCTCATTCTATTCGCAGTAAAAAACCTGAAGTAAGATTTAGATCTAAAAGATATAAGATTCAAGAGGTTATAAAACCTAACCAAGTTATTTTAATACAAGTATTGAAAGATGAAAGGGGGCAAAAAGGTGCCGCACTAAGTACTTTCATTTCTATAGCGGGTAAATATATTGTCTTAATGCCAAATACTCCAAAAGGTGGTGGCATATCTCGTAAAATTTTTAACCCAGGAGAAAGAAAAAAAATTAGAACTATCCTAAACGATATAGTTATTCCAAAAGAAATGGGACTTATCGTAAGAACTGCAGGGTCAAATAAAACAAAAAATGATATAGATCATGATCTTCAAACTTTGATTAAAACTTGGAATGAAATTAAAGATAATGCATTAAATTCTATAGCTCCATCATTGATCCATCAAGAAAGTGATATTATAAAAAGAACTTTGAGAGATATGTATGATGAAGACACAAATAGCATCATCATTGAAGGTAATGAAGGTTACAAAAAAGCACAAAGCTTTATGAAGTTAATGATGCCTTCTCATGTGAAAAAAATAAAAAAATATAGAGAAAAAGTTCCTTTATTTTTCAAAGAGAATATTGAAGAAAAATTAAATCAAATTTATGACTCAGAAATAAAACTAAAATCAGGTGGCTACCTAGTTATAAATCCAACTGAAGCGCTAGTTTCAATTGATATAAACTCAGGTAGCTCTATTAAACAAAAAAATGTTGAGAGTACTGCTTTAGACACTAATCTTGAGGCAGCAGAAGAGATATCTCGACAAATAAAAATAAGAGACTTGTCTGGTCTAATTATTATTGATTTTATTGATATGTTAAGTTTTGGAAATAGAAGATTAGTTGAGAGAAAACTTAAAGAGCAATGCAGAACTGATAGAGCTAGAATTCAAATTGGAAGAATAAGCACATTTGGGCTACTAGAGATGTCTAGACAAAGATTAAGGGAAAGTGCTGTAAAATGGAAAGTTACTCTTACCGATGAGTCTTTTGCTATGAAAATTCTTAAATTAGTTGAGGTTAAAGCTGTTTTAACAAAAGCAAAATTTGTAGAACTTAAGATTTGTGAAAAGATATCAGACTTTATGAAAGAAAATTTCATTGAAGATTTAAAGTATTTTGAGGGAAAAAACTTAATCAAGATAGATATAATTGCAGATAATACCCTTATTATTCCTGAATATATAATTGACCTTCAAAACAAAACTAAAAAAACTATAGAAACAGTTCAGCATATAGAAAAATTAAAAAATCTAGAAGAGCAAAAAAAAGAGGTTAAATCTTTTGAAAGTCCAATTAAAAAGAAGTCTTATAAAAAAAAAACTTTTTTTAAAAAGAAATTTTTCAAAAAACCAGCAGCCTAAATAATTCCAGTTTTTGGAGAAGATGCACTTCCGTATATAGATTTTTCTATACGACCAGCTAAATAAGATTGTCTTCCTGCAATTACTCCATTTTTAAATGCTAAAGCCATTTGAAATGGTTTTTTAGCTTTAGCAATTGCAGTATTAGCTAATACTCCATCACAGCCCAACTCCATAGCAATAGCTGCATCAGATGCCTGTCCTAACCCAGCATCGATTATCAAAGGAAGCTTTGTTTGACTTCTTATAATTTTTATATTTGTTGTATTTTGAATTCCAAGTCCGGAGCCTATAGGTGCTGCTAGAGGCATAATTGCACAAGCTCCTACATTCTCAAATCTTTTAGCCATCAATGGATCATCATTACAATAAACCATTACTCTAAATCCTTCTTTGGTTAAAACTTCTGTAGATTTTAATGTTTCGATCATATCTGGAAATAGATTTTTTTTATCTCCTAGCACCTCAAGCTTTACCAGCTTCCATCCACCAATTTCTCTTGCTAAACGCAAAGTTCTGAGAGCTTCCTCAGAATTAAAACAACCAGCAGTATTTGGTAAATAAGTAATTTTTTTTGGATCAATATAATCCATTAATAAAGGTTTTTTTTTATCAGAAATATTTACCCTTCTCACTGCAACAGTAACTATTTCTGCACCTGATAATTTTATAGCTTTTGCACATTCAGCCATACTTTTATATTTACCAGTTCCAACTATTAATCTGGAATTAAATTTTTTTTTATCAACTATTAATTTATCGTAAACCAATTTTACCCACCTCCAATAAAATGAACAATTTCTATTTTGTCTTTTTTTTTTAGTTTTATTATCTTTAAATTATTTTTATCTATTATTTCTTGGTTTAATTCAATTGCTACTTTTTTAAGAGGAATTTTAAGTTTTTTTAAAAAAGTTGAGAGGCTTAAATTTTCATTTATTGTTGAAAATTTACCATTTATCTTAATTTTTATTTTTTTTATTTTTTTCATAATGTATAAGAATCTGATGAATAATAATATTATAATTATTAATGGTCCTAATCTTAATCTATTAGGTAAAAGAGAACAATCACAATATGGGTCAATAACTTTTGATAAACTAAAAGAAAACTGTTTAAATAAATCTAAAGATTTAAATATAAATTTAGAGTTTTCTCAGTCAAACATAGAAGGTGAAATAGTTACAATCATACAAGAGGCTAAAAGTAAGTTTGATGGCATAATTATTAATGCTGCAGGATTTACACATACATCTGTAGCTATCAGGGATGCTTTAGATATTTATAAAAGACCAATTATTGAACTTCACATATCAAATATATATAAAAGAGAGGAATTTAGACACAAATCTTTAATCAGCGATATTGCTACTGGTGGAATTTTTGGTTTAGGTGATGATGGTTATATTTTAGCCATAATTGCAATGCAAAACATATTACAGAAATGAAAATAGATAAAAACATTATCAAAGAATTAACTGATTACTTAAATGAGTTCAATTTAACTGAGATTGAATACACAGATAAGGATACCAAAATCAAAGTATCAAAATCAAACCTAACTAGTTCCAATCAAACCGTAAGTGTTGCTGCCTCAACACCAGCCACTAGTGCAATTAAGTCTGCCGTTATATCTGGAACTGAAGTTAAGTCTCCTATTATTGGTACTGCTTATCTTGCAGCAGAACCTGGAGCTAAAAAATTTGCAGAAGTTGGTAAAAAAATTAAAAAAGGTGAAACAGTTATGATAGTTGAAGCTATGAAGACTATGAATCATGTTCCATCAACAGCAGATGGAATTATAAAAGAAATCTGTGTAGAAGATGGCCAACCTGTTGAATACGGCCAAACTATTATCATCGTAGAGTAATGTTTAAAAAAATTCTAATTGCAAACCGAGGGGAAATTGCAGTCAGAGTTATAAGGGCATGCAAAGAATGGGGTATAGCAACTGTTGCTGTTCATTCTGATGTTGATAGAGATAGTATGCATGTAAGACTAGCCGATGAAAGTGTTTGCATTGGATCACACCAACCTGCAAATAGTTATTTAAATATCCCAGCATTAATGTCTGCTATAGAGCTTACTAAAGCAGAAGCGGTTCATCCTGGATATGGTTTTTTATCTGAAAATGCAAATTTTGCTAAAGTACTAGAGGAAAATAATATTAAATTCATTGGGGCTTCTTCAAAACTCATAGAAATGATGGGAGATAAAATTCAAGCAAAGAAAATTGCTAAAGAACATGGTCTACCTGTTATTGAAGGGTCTGAGGGAGGAATAACAGACATAAAAACAGCCAAAGAACTTTGTAAAAAAATAGGCTTTCCAGTTCTGATTAAAGCATCTGCTGGTGGTGGTGGTAAGGGAATGAAAATTGTTCGTAAAGAAGAAGAATTTGAAACATTATTTTCAACAGCAAAGTCCGAAGCACAAAAATATTTTGGTAATGATGAAATTTATATTGAGAAATTTTTCCAAAACCCCAGACATATTGAAGTTCAGGTATTATCTGGAAAAAATAGAACTGTTCACCTTCATGAAAGAGATTGCTCAGTTCAAAGAAGACATCAAAAATTAATAGAGGAAACCCCTAGCCCAGTCTTAACAGATCAGATCAGAAAAGATCTTTTTGAAAGAACTATAAATATGGTCAGTAAAATTGGTTATGAGGGTGCTGGAACTGTTGAATTTATTTATGAGGATGGAAAATTTTATTTTTTAGAAATGAATACTCGGGTCCAAGTTGAGCATCCAGTTACAGAAATGGTTACTGGAATTGATATAATTAAAGAACAAATTTGGATAGCCTTTACTGGTGAAACAGCTTTAGAACAAAGTGACATTAACCCTAGGGGACATGCAATAGAATGTAGAATTAATGCAGAGGATGCTAGCAAAAACTTCCAACCTTCTCCTGGGACTATAGGTATGTGTCATCAACCATCTGGTTTTAGAACAAGGGTAGATGGTGCAATTTTTCAAGGTTATAAAGTGACACCTTATTATGATAGTATGGTGTGCAAGGTGATTACTCATGGAAGAAATAGAACTGAAGCTATACAAAGAATGAATAGATCTTTGGATGAGTTTGTTATTGAAGGAATAACAACAACAATACCTCTTCATAAAATTCTTCTAAACCATAAAAAATTTATTGAGTCAGACTTTAATGTTGGCTGGCTAGATAATGAAAAAGTAATCTAATAACATCTTTTTAACCAAACATCATATACCGGATGATCAAAAGGGTTTACTGCAGGACTGGATGAAAAGGTCCATCCATTAAAAATAAAAACTTCATTTTTATCTTTGCTTGTCATATCTTTAACCTGAATATAAGCAGTTATTTCTGGATTGTCGTCAAATTCTGAGTTTTTACATTTGAGACTTTTTATTAATAAACCTTTAAATTTAATTTCCTTACCTATCTCTAATTTCAAAAGGTCAGTCTTTGAACTTACTTTATCTAAAACTTTAATTTCAACAAATCTTCCCTCATTAGCTATTAAGGGTAGTGGCTGACTTATAAAAAAAAAATAAATTAAAAAAATTAAAAAATTAACTTTTCCAAATTGTATATTTTTTTTTAATTGGATCATTATTTTTATTTGGATGATAAGCATTTTCAGTGCCTGTTTGATTAGATTGATGTGGTTTTTGCCAATCATACTTATTCAATTCATGATTGTTTTCAATTCTATTATTAGTGAAGTGCATCCAAGAATACCATTCAGTATGTATTTTTGAAGCATCAATTTCATCATTATAAATTACCCATCTTTTTCCAGATTTGCTTTCATAATATTTGTTCCCACTAGAATCTTTTCCCACAAGTTTTCCGTAAAAAATAGTTTTTAATTTTGTGCCCAATGTTTCTTGGTTCCACCAAATGAAAATTTTTTTAAAAAGTGTCAACATATTATTTAATTAATTCTTCAATCCTTAATTGTATTATTTAAATTAGACTAAAGTAAGGATTTGTATATAAATTAATTATCTTACGATTCAAAATAAAAAATTAATTAAAGGAAAAATGGCAAAATATTTAGTAGAAACTTATTATACTTGTAGCTTTAAGGTTAATCATTATCTAGATGATATTAATGAAACAGAGTTAGCAAACCTTGAAAAACGCGATGATGGAAAATTTGAAGTTTTAGATGTTAAGCTTGATACAAGAAAAACAAAAAGCTTAGATCCAAATAATAAAGTAATTGAGCCTAAAAAGTTAGATATTATATCTGAGCAAAGCCAACCAAAAATTGTTTCAAAAGAAAATAATACTGCTTTTGTTAAACAAATTAATGAAGGTGTGGGTAAAAGATTTGGCATGCCTGATAGAAGAAAGGGTTATATCCAAAAAGCCACAATTGGTGATCATAAAGTTTATCTTCACACCGGAGAATATGAAGATGGTAAAATTGGAGAAATTTTCATAGACACAAGTAAAGAAGGTGAATTGGTAAAAGCTTTGATGAATAATTTTGCAATAGCTATATCACTTGGGCTTCAATATGGGGTTCCTTTAGATGAATTTATTAGCGCTTATGTTGATACTAAATTTGAGCCTTCTGGAAAAGTTCATGGTAATGACAGAATAATGAGTGCCTCTTCAATACTCGATTATATATTTAGAGAACTCGCTATTTCATACCAAAATAGAGAAGACCTAGCACACACCCCATCTATTGGTGGATCAGATAGATCTTCACCTGAAGAAGAAAATACTGAGGATCAAAATCAATTACTTAAAATTATAAAAGATGTAACTAGCAAAGGCTTTGTTAGAAATAATTATAAAAAAAATCTTGTTGATTTATCTGACGTTAAGATAAGCTTAAAAGGTAAAAAGTAATATTATTTTTTAAGTTTTAAAGCTAAACCAAGCTCTTTAAGCTGCTCTTCGTTAACTTTTGATGGAGCATTCATCATTAAATCTTGAGCATTTTGATTCATTGGGAACATTGTAACTTCTCTAATATTCTTTTCATTTGCTAATAACATTACAATTCTATCAATACCTGGTGCTATACCGCCATGAGGCGGAGCTCCATAACTTAAAGCATTGATCATTCCACTAAATTTTTCATCAACTATTTCTTTTTGATATCCAGCAATTGAGAATAACTTATACATCAATTCAGGTACGTGATTTCTAATTGCACCAGAAGATAGTTCTATCCCATTACAAACAATATCGTATTGGTAGGCTTTAATATCAAGTGGATTATCTAGATCAATATCTTTTATATCACCTTGAGGCATTGAAAATGGATTATGACTAAATTCAATTTTATTAGTTATTTCATTTTTTTCAAACATTGGATAATCAACAATCCAACAAAACGCAAAAGTATTATCATCAATTAAGTCTAAATCATTAGCAATTTTGTCTCTAGCTAGAGAAGTTATCTTTTCAACATCTTTTATTTTGCCACAAGCAAAAAATATACTATCCCCAACTTCAGCTCCTGTAATTTTCATTATTTCTTCTAAAGCTTCTTGTGAGAAAAATTTTCCTACTGGTCCTTTTGCTGAAAGATTTTCTTCTTTTTCAATTGTAAAATAAGCAAGACCTGATGCCCCCTGCTCTTTTGCCCATTTATCAATATTATCAAAAAAACTTCTAGGTTTATCTTTTGTATTTTTTGTAACTATACATCTTACTTTAGAGCCAGATTTTACAAGTTTTTTAAATATCTCGAATGTAACATCATCGCGGGTAAAAATCTTTGATAAATCAGAAATTATTAATGGGTTTCTTAAATCTGGTTTATCCGATCCATACTTAACCATAGATTCCTCATAAGGTATTCTTGGAAATTTTTCATACATTAATTTTTTTGAAGAAAAATTCTTAAAAACATTGACTATTAATTTTTCAACAACTTTAAAAACGTCTTCTTGCTCAACAAAAGACATTTCTAAATCGAGCTGATAAAATTCTCCTGGACTTCTATCTGCCCTTGCATCTTCATCTCTAAAGCATGGGGCTATTTGAAAATATTTATCAAAACCAGAAACCATTATAAGTTGTTTAAATTGTTGTGGTGCTTGTGGTAGTGCATAAAATTTTCCAGGATTTAATCTGCTTGGTACTAAAAAATCTCTTGCACCTTCTGGGCTGGATGATGTTAATATTGGTGTTTGAAACTCCAAGAAACCAAGCTTAGACATTTCACTTCTAATAAAAGAAATAACTTTTGACCTTAAAATAATATTATCATGAATTTTTTTTCTTCTTAAATCTAAGAACCTGTACTTCAGTCTAATTTCTTCAGCATATTCTTGGTCACTGAAAACTGGCATTGGTAACTCTTTGCAAGTACCAAGTACTTCAAATGAGTTTATATTAACTTCTATTTCACCAGTTTGTAGATCCGTGTTAATGGTTTCTTTTGTTCTCTCAACAACCTTACCATTTATCTTAATTACGCTTTCTAATTGAATTTTTTCTAATGATTTAAAATTTTCATTACTCTTATCTATGATACACTGAGTCATCCCGAAATTATCTCTTAAATCTATGAACAGTAAATTTCCATGATCTCTTTTTTTATTGATCCAACCTGACAAAATGACATCTTTACCACTGCTATCTATTGTTAGCTCACTACATGTATGTGTTCTGTATTTATTCACTTATTCCTCAAGAGCTTCATTAATAATTTTAAAATCGATTGATTTCTTTTTTTTTAAACTAATCTTGTCAATTTTATATATGAATTCAAATATTTTGCCATACGATCTCTCAATTCTTTTAATAATAAAGTCAATCAGCTTTTTATCTAAAGTAATTTGTCTATCTGATAAATTTTTTAATATCAGTGCAAACATTAGCTCATCATCTGGGTTTTGAATGTTTGCAAAAAGACAGTTTTTAGTTCTAGATCGAAGATCATCCAGTTGAAAGTTGATCTCAGATATTGGTTTGATTGATGTCACTATCAAAAACTTATTATCTTGATCTATTATATTGAAGAGTGAATAAATCAACTTCTCATTTATATTTAAATTTAAATCCTCTAAAACTATGTTTTGATAGGGTTTGATAGATTTAAGGTTTTCATCATTTAATGAATTAACATCAATCCTAATGCCACTAAACTTTTTCAAAAAAATATTTACTAAGTGGGTTTTTCCTGAAAATTTTTCACCATTGATATTTAAAAAGTTTTTTTCCCATTTTGGCCATTTGTTAATCATTTCAAAAGCATAAAAATTACTCTTACCAACATAAAAATCATCATCTTTAAAGTTTTGCTCATAATCAAAATCTAATAATAATTGATTTAAATTTTTCATTTTAATGTCCACATATTATTTTCTATTTCTAATTCAAGATTCTTTTCTCTCATGTCATTTAAAAATATATTAGGTGTGCCATTATAAGTAATTTTATACTGAATACTCTCACTATTAAAATTTAAGATATTAAAGTCAGATACTAAATCTAAACTATCAAGTGCTTGTTCCAGCTCTATAATTTTTTTTGTTTTTTTGGAATTAATAGATATTGTTATAGAAAGTTTTATTGAAGTATTAATTTCATTATTTTTTTTCCATTGATTTTCATAAAGTTGTTTTAAACTTTTAACAATATTGGAAAAGTCATCCACGTTTATAATATCTATTTTGGGATAGTTCTTATTTTGAATTTTCAAAGTATTGTTTAAATTAATTTTTGAAAGAGTTCTTACACTGTTAGTTTCTTTATATATTATCAAAATTATACTATCTTTAATATCATATTTGTTAATTAGATTTGAAAAATCATAAGTTTCAATATCTTTGAATGTTTTTTGTAATTCTACCAAGTCTTCAATGTCTTCACTTGGTAATAAATAATCCAACAAATCATAAGAGTTTTTTTGTTCATTCCATTTATCATAAAAAATATTATCATTAAAAAGATGAATATTGTTGTTTTTAGTTTCTATAAGAATAGGAAATAATAAGACCTTATTTCTTTGAGGTATTGATGGAAAAATATTTTTATTTTCTAAAAATTTAAGAATCTTTTTTTTATTAAAAGTTGTTTCTAAATTTGCAAAATACTCATTGTTTATAAATTTTTCATCACTAATAGTAAAAGAATCGATCATGCCCTTAAGTTCTTTATTTGAAACATTTTTTATCTTTTTTCTATCACCAGAGGTTGTAATCATTGAAATTAAGTCAGAAAAAGATGTTTGAAATCCTTTATCAATTACATTATTTTTTTCAAAGTTTAGTTCAAATGGTGAAGATATTTCAATGTTAGATACCTTAAATCCATTTGCATTTGAATAAGTTGTGGAAAAAAATACTATTAATAGAGAGAATAAAATAAAATAAATATATACATTCAGTAATTTATAAAATTTATTAATTATTTGCATATATTATACTAATGAAAAAAGAAAAATTTACCTATGAAAAAAGTGGTGTAAACATAAATGCTGCTGATAATTTTGTTAAATTTATATCGTCAATATCATCAAATAATAAAGGCAAAAAAAAGTTTAACAATATTGGTGGCTTTGGCTCAATAACAAATATCCCAAAACATCTTAAAAATCCTAAAATCGTAGCTTGTACAGATGGCGTTGGTACAAAAGTAGAGATAGCAAATTTACTTGATAAATATGACACAATTGGCATTGATTTAGTTGCTATGAGCGTAAACGATCTCATTGTTCAAGGAGCAAAACCGCTTTTATTTTTAGATTATATTTCTATTAATAAAATTGATTTAAATAAATTAAAATCAATCCTCAAAGGAATAGTAAAAGGCTGTAAAATTTCAAACTGTGATTTAGTTGGTGGTGAAACAGCAGAAATGCCAGGTACTTATGAAAAAGGTAAATTTGATATAGCAGGTTTTGCAGTAGGTTTAGTTGATGAAAAAAAATTATTAGAAAAGAAAAATATAAAAAAAAATGACTTGGTGTTAGCTATACCATCTAGTGGTATTCACTCAAATGGTTACTCTTTGGTCAGGCATGTTCTTAAAAACAAAAAGATTAATTTAAAAGATAATTCATTTTTAACAAAAGAATTACTAAGACCTACAAAAATTTATGTGCAAGAAGTTTTAAATTTAATTGATAAAAATCTTTTAAATGGGTGCGCAAATATTACTGGTGGCGGATTAGCAGATAATATTAAAAGAGTTATCCCTGATAGATTGGTTGCAGAGATAGATTTAAATAAAGTTAAAACAAAAAAAATTTTTAAATGGTTAAAGAAAAATAATATTGATGATAAAGAAATGTTAAAAACATTCAATTGTGGAGTTGGTTTTTGTTTAATAATTAACCCTAAAAACCTAAATAAAATTACTAAATTTTTTACAAAAGAATTTAAACCCTATGTTATTGGAAAAATAACTGTGGGAAAAAATAAAGTTAAACTTAGTGGTAAAATTGACTGGTCTTAAAAAGATTAAAACAGCAGTTTTTATATCCGGAACTGGAAGTAATTTAAAAAATCTAATAAAGTTTTCTAAGGAAAAAAATTCACCTATATCCATAAATTTAATTTTTTCAAATACCTCAAAAGCCAAAGGCTTAAGATTTTCAAATCAATTTAATATTAAAAAATATATATCAAGTTTTAAACATCCAAAAATAGCTGAAAAAAAAATATTAGATTTATTAAACAAAGAAAATATAAAATTTATTTGTCTTGCTGGTTTTATGAAGATTTTATCTAAAAAATTTATTAAAAATTTTAAAGGAAAAATAGTTAATATGCACCCCTCTTTACTGCCAAAGTATAAGGGGCTTGATACCCATACTAAAGCTATACAAAATAAAGATAAGGTAGCAGGTTGCACCGTTCATTTTGTAACAGCAAAACTTGATTCTGGAAAAATAATTCTACAAAAGAAAGTTAAAATTTTAAAGAAAGATACCTTTACTTCTTTGGCTAAAAAGGTTTTAAAACAAGAGCATAAGCTCTACCCTACAGCAATAAAAAAAATATTTAATTAATCTTTAAAGAAAAAATCAATCTCAATTTTAGCGTTTTCAACACTATCTGAACCATGTACAGAATTTTTATCAATTGAAATTCCATATTTTTTTCTTATAGTTCCCTCTGCAGCATCCTCTGGTTTCGTAGCACCCATTAATTCTCTGTTTCCTAAAACTGCATCTTCTTTCTCTAACACCATCACTACTATCGGTCCTGAAGACAAATAAGCACATAAATCATTATAAAAAGGTTTTGTTTCATGAACTTTATAAAATTGTTCTGCTTCAGCTTTTGCTATCTGGATTTTTTTATCTTTAATAATTTTGAAACCTTTATTTGTAAACATTTCTTTGATTTCATTATCTAAATTTCTTTCAACCGCATCAGGTTTAATAATTGATAGTGTTTGTTCTGTATTACTCATAATTGTCCTCTATTAGTTGGTTTAATAATCTTACTCCATAGCTAGTCGCGCCACCTGAATTTAAAGCACCACCATATTTTGAAAATGCCATACCAGCTATATCTAGGTGGGCCCAAGGCGTTTTATTTAAAATAAATCTTTGTAAAAACTGTGCTGCGGTTGTAGATCCTGCACCACCCACATAATTAATATTTTGCATATCTGCATTTTTTGAATCTATAAGTTTGTCAAAATTTTTATGCAGTGGCATTCTCCATAATTTTTCTTCAACTTTGTCTCCTGCTTCTAATAATTGTTTTGACAATTTATCATTATTTGAAAATAGACCTGCATATTCAGAACCCAATGAAACTATAATAGCGCCTGTTAAAGTTGCCAGATCAATCATAAATTTAGGTTTAAATTTTTTTTCAGTAAAGGTTAAAGCGTCAGCCAAAACCAATCTACCTTCAGCATCTGTATTTAATACTTCTATTGTCTTGCCACTGTAAGATTTTACTATGTCACCAGGTCTTTGAGCGTTTCCACTCACCATATTTTCAACAAGCCCCACAACCCCAACAGCATTTATCTTTGCTTTTCTTAATGCTAAATTTTTCATTAAACCCACGACAGTAGCTGAGCCAGCCATATCATAAGTCATATCTTCCATAAACTTTGCTGGCTTTAATGAATAACCACCAGTATCAAAACAAACTCCTTTACCAACAAAAGCTAATGGATTAGAATTATCTTTTGCTCCATTCCATTCCATTGTTACGAGATATGATCCTCGGATACTACCTTGTCCTACACCTAGTAAAGCGTTCATTCCAAGTTTTTTTAATTTTTTTTCATCATATATATTAATTTTTAATCCAAATTTTTTAAGTTTATTTATTCTTTTTGCATATTCATCTGGGTGTAAAATGTTTCCTGGTTCAGACACAAGATCTCTTGCAAAAAAACTTCCTTCTTCTAGGGCTTTAAATCTTAAATGATCTTGAGTAGATATTTTATTTTTATTTCCTATAACATTTATAGAAACAATATTTTTATTTTTTTTTGACTTGTAGATATTAAATTCATATGATTTTAATTTCAGTCCATGCAGAAAATAACCTATAAAATTTTTAATTTTACTATTGACTGTATCCGAATTTATAAAGTATTCTTTCTTCTTATCATAATTGATATAATTGTGAAATTTAGCACCCAAATTTTCTATATCTGATATTTTTACACCTTTCTTAATAGATACTAAAAATACTATCTTTTTTGAATTAACTTCAAAAAAAAGTAAGTCTTTTTTTAAATCACTGTTTTTTAACAAATCAGATATGTAAGAAAATTCTACATTTGATAGATGTTTTTTTAAACTATTAATATTGAAATTTTCATCAACAAATAGGACAAGGTTGGTTAAATCTTTTTTGGAACCTAGGTTTTTGTAATTAATTTGAATAGTCATAAATTTAAATACACTCTAAGCGAGCAGAATGATATATAAGAATTAATTTACCGTATTTCAATGAAAAAAATTGTTTATAAAAAAATATCTAAAGATTGTGTAAATTTTTTCTTATTAGCAGTATTCACTCTTGGTATAATTATTTGGGTATTGCAGGCAGTTAATTATCTGGATTTTGTTATAGAAGACGGTCATGGCTTTCTTGTATATTTTAAATATACATTACTGAGTTTTCCTAAAATTATCAGTAGAATTTTTCCTTTTGCTATATTTTTAGCTTTTTCTTATATATTGTTGAAATACGAAAATAAAAATGAGTTGGTTATATTTTGGAATTTTGGAATTAAAAAAATTAATTTTATAAATTTTTTTATTAAATTTTCTCTTTGGTTTGTACTTATCAGCTTACTATTAAATGCTATTATAACTCCATATGCACAAGATAAAGCAAGATCTTTTATACGATCCTCTAACTTAGATTTTTTTGAAAGTATACTTAAGCCTAAAAAATTTATAGATGTTATTGGAAGTTTGACAATTTATTTTGAAAAAAAAAATATAAATGGTGAACTAATAAATATATTCTTAAATGAAAAAATAGATATTAATAACTCACAAACTACTTTTGCTAAAACTGCAACAATAAAAACAGAAGATAATACAAAAACATTAATATTATATGATGGTAGATCTATTAATAATATAAATGGGAAAATTTCGGAATTTAAATTCTCAAAGACAGATTACAATATTTCAAAATTTGGCTCGAATACAATCATGCATCAAAAAATACAAGAAACACCGACAATAGATTTGATTAAATGCTCTCTATTTTTTAAAAAATCATCAATAAATTTTAAAGATATTGAAATCGGAAATATTAAAAACTGTAGATTAGAAAATTTAGAAAATGTTTACAAAGAACTTTATTCAAGATTAGTAAAGCCTCTATATGTAACTTTTCTAATTTCAATTTCACTTTTATTTATATTAAAATCAAAAAGTGACCATTCATTCAATATTAATAAATTTAAGATCTATTTATTTGCTTTTCTTTTTATTATTTTTTTAGAATCATCATCAAAATTGATAAGTACAAATTTATTGCAGAATTTATTTTTTTCAATTTTTCCATTAATCTTAACATTAATCATTTATCTCTACTTTTTATTTAAATTAAAGATCAATAAAATATGAAAACGTATATTAAGTTCTTGATTAATCTTTTTAACATATCTTTTATCAAAATCTTTACTATTTTTTTTGTTATTATTTTAATTACAAATATTTTAGAACAAGCTGAATTTTTTAGAGATATAAATTTAAGTTTTTTATATCTTGTCTTTTTGTCTTTCTTAAACACACCTTCAGTTTTATTTGAAATACTTCCTTTTATCTTTTTATTGAGCACGCAGATATTTTTTATTTATCTTATCAACAAAAATGAATTGGAGGTCTTTAAGTATACTGGTCTAAATAATCTTAAAATTATAAAAATTTTAGGATTGTACTCATTCATACTTGGTATTGTTTTAGTTGCTTTTTTTTATAATGGATCCTCTATTTTAAAGAACTCCTATCTATTAATTAAAAATAATTATTCTGACGATAATAAATATCTAGCTGTTATCACTGAAAATGGTCTTTGGATCAAAGATGAAATAAATGATGAAATAAATATAATTAATGCGCTTAAAGTTAACAATGAGTTTCTACTTAATGTTTCCATAACTAGGTTCAATAAAGATTTTAATATTGTTGAAATATTACAAAGTAAAAAAGTTGATATTACATCAAAAAATTGGATAATATTTAACCCCACAATTTTGAAAGGCAACTCACAAAGTTCTTTAGATAAAATAATATTAGAGTCAAATTTTGACTTACAAAAAATAAATAGCTTATTTTCAAACCTTTCTTCTTTAAGTATAATTGATTTAATTACTTTAAGGAAAAGCTATATATCTTTAAATTATTCTGTAACTGATATAAATTCTCACTTGTTGAAAATTGCTTCCTATCCAATTTATTTAACCCTAATTACAATTTTTTCTGCAATTATTATGTTTAACATTGGCTATCAAAAGAATACATTTTTTAAGATTGTATTAGGAATTTTTTTATCAGTAATTATTTACTATATAAATAATTTTTTAAGTGTCCTAGGGACAAATGAGAAGATTCCTTTAACTCTTTCAATTTTTTTACCATTGATTATATTAACAATAATAAATTTCGTCTCTATAATAAAATTAAATGAAAAATAAATTTGCAACCTGCTTTCTTGTAATCATATTTACTCTTTGCAACCTTAGTAAAGTTCTTGGAGAAGAGTTTATTTTTGAAGTTTCTGATTTAGAAATCGTCGATAATGGAAATACATATAAAGGCAATAATAGAGGTACAATTAGAACTGATAGTCAGCTCAAATTAATATCAGATAATTTTGAATATTTAAAAAAGATTAACAGACTAGAAGCAAATGGCAATGTTCAGCTTTTTGATTTAAATAATGATATAAGTATTAATGCTCAACAAATTTTTTATCTTAAGAATGAAGAAAAAATTTTTACGCTAGGTAAAACATTAATAAAGATTTCAAATAAATACGATATCGAAGGATTTGATTTGATTTTTTTTAAAAATAAAATGATTTTATCATCGAAAAAAAATGCAATTATTACTGACAGTGAATCAAATACTTATAAACTGGAACAGTTTCAATACTCTATAGACAAAGAAATTCTTAAAGGTGAAAATATAGTTGCTATAACAAATGATAAAAAAAATAAAAGTGATGAATTTTCGTTTAAGACTGGTTTTTTTGATTTAAAAAAAAATAAATTTTTGGGAAAAAATATCATTGCAAAGTTCCACAAAAATTTATTTGGTAATAACGAAAATGATCCGAGAATAAGTGCAGTTTCAGGTTATGGTAATAAATTTAATACATACTTTGAAAAGGGTGTTTTTACATCTTGTAAAAAAACAGATAAGTGTCCTCCATGGAAGATTACATCTAATAAAATTCACCATGATAAAATTAAAAAACAAATTACATATAAAAATGCTTGGCTTGAAGTCTATGATTTTCCAGTTGCTTACTTTCCTAAGTTTTTTCATCCAGACCCAACAGTAGAAAGACAATCTGGATTTTTAAAGCCAGAATTTGGAAGTTCAGATAATCTTGGTGGTTCAGTTTATATGCCTTATTTTATAGCAATATCTGATGACAAAGACTTAACAATAAAACCGAGGCTTTTTGGTGATAATAAATTTTTATTACAAAGTGAATATAGACTAAAAACTAAAAATTCATTAACAATATCAGATTTCAGTTTCGTTAATGGTCATGACTCTAGCACTCAAGACAAGGGGGATACAAGGTCTCATCTTTTCACTAATACGTTGGTAGATTTGTCATTAGACAACTTTAGAAAAAGCATGCTTCAAGTTCAATACCAGAAAGTATCAAATGATAACTATTTAAAAGTATTTGATTTACAGTCTCCTCTTCTACTAGATGACAATAGTGTTCTTGAAACTAAAATTGAATTAGATCTAGAACATGAAAACTATGATCTAACAACCTCATTTGAAATGTATGAAACCTTGGAAGGTTCCAATAGTGACAGATATCAATATGTTTTACCTAGTTATGATTTTTCAAAAAATTACATTTTTGAGAATATTAAAGGTAGTTTTAATTTCAACTCATATGGAGATAATACTTTAAATGATACAAATGTTGCTACATCTTCAATATCAAATGATTTAAATTACTCTGCTTTAAATAAGTTCTTTGATAATGGAATTAAGACAAATTTTGAAGTTGCTCTAAAAAATATCAATACTGTTGGTAAAAATAATCCTACATATAAAAATAGTCCACAATCAGAACTGATGAGCGCATATACATACAATGCTTCATTACCACTAATTAAAAAAAACCCCAAAACATTCAATACTTTAGAACCAAAACTATCTTTAAGGCTTAGCCCTCATGAAATGAAAAATAATAGCAACGAATCTAGAAGAATTGATGTTAGTAATATTTTTTCCTCTAATCGATTAAGTTTAGGTAACTCATTTGAGGCAGGTGAGTCTATTACATTAGGTTTAAACTTTAAAAAAGAAAAAGTTAATACTAGTAATAAAATAAATGAGATTGAAGAATATATTGACTTTAAACTTGCTTCAGTTTTCAGATTAGATGAAGAAAAAAATATCCCTACAAATAGTACTTTAAATAAAAAAAACTCCAATATATTTGGGCAATTTAATTTTAAACCTGTTAAGAATATTTCGTTAGGCTATAATTTTTCCTTAACAGAAGATTTGAATACTTTTGAATACAGTTCTTTAATAACCCAAATGGAGTTTGGAAATTTTGTTACTCAATTTGATTATTTAGAGGAAAGAGGTGTTGTTGGCAGTACCAATATAATTAAAAATACTACAAAGTATAACTTTGATGATCAAAATTCTATATTATTTAACACAAGAAGAAATCGAAAACTTGATTTAACAGAATACTATGATTTGATATATGAATATAAAAATGATTGTTTAGTTGCTGGTATAAAATACAGAAAAAACTATTATAATGATGCTGATATTAAACCAGTTGAAGAATTATTTTTTTCTATAACTATAGTTCCACTTGGAACTTTTTCACCAGATAAAATGGCTTTGAAATAGACTGTATGAAAAAAAAAAATTTAATATTTTTATTTTTTTTAGTCTTTATTCAAGTTCAGGCGATTGAAACAAAAATAATTCATAGCATTCAAAATGAAATTATAACTAACATTGATATCAAAAATGAATTTAAATACCTCTTAGCTCTTAATAGTTCTTTGAAGGAATTAGATGAAGAAAAAATATTGAGCATTTCTAATGAATCTGCAATAAGAGAAAAAATTAAAAAAATAGAAATATTAAAAAATTTTAAAGAACTAAAATTAAATGAAGACTATTCTGAACATCTTTTAAAAAACATTTACTCAAGGTTGAACTTAAAATCAATAAATGAATTTGAAAAATATTTAAAAAATTATGACTTAAAAATAAGTGATATTAAAACAAAAATTATTATTGACGCATTATGGAATGAACTAATTATAAAAAAATATGGCTCTAAAGTTACTATTAATGAAACTGCAATTAAAAAAGAGATTTTAAAAAATAGTAAAATTCAAACAAAAGAATACCAATTGTCTGAGATCATTTTTGAAGTTGCAACTAAAGATGAAATCAAAAAAAAATATAAAGAAATAGTTAAAAGTATAAATGAAATAGGTTTTGAAAATAGTGCTGTAATGTACAGCTTTTCTGAGTCAGCTAAAATTGGTGGTGATATTGGTTGGATCAATGAAAATTCACTTAATGAAAATATTAGAAAAAATATAAACATCTTACAAGTTGGAGAATTTACAAAACCTATAATTTTATCAAACGGTATATTGATAATAAAATTAATAAATACAAAAAACTCAGAAACTACTATTGATACAGAAAATGAATTAAAAAAAGCAATTAATTATGAACGCAACCGACAGTTAAATCAATATTCAAAAATTTATTATAATAAGATTAAAAAAAATTTAGATTTTAATGGGTAAAGAACCGATAATAATTGTGGGTGGTGAACCCAATAGTGTTTTTTTAGAAATTTTTTTTAAAAGTTTAAAAACTAATACTTATAAATCACCAATAATAATTATTATTTCTAAAAAATTACTTCAAGCACAAATGAAAAAGTTAAATTTTAATTTTAAAATAAATGATATTGATAAAAGATTAAAAAATTTCTCTAAATTAAATAATAACAAGATTAATTTAATTAATGTAGATTATAACTTTAAAAAATGTTTTGAAAAAATTACCAGTAAATCAAATCAATATATAGATGAAACTTTTAAAACTGCTCTAGATTTTATAAAACAAAATAATTTATCAAAATTCATTAACGGTCCTGTTTCAAAAAAGTCTTTTTTAAATGGAAAAACTTTAGGTATTACAGAATATCTAGCAGATAAAACAAAAAAAAATAAAGTTGCAATGTTAATATTTAATAAAGATTTATCTGTTAGTCCACTAACAACACATCTGCCTTTAAAAGATGTTTATAAGAAAATAACAAAACAAAAAATATATTCTCAAGTTAATCTCATTAATAATTTCTATAAAATAAAATTTAATAAATTTCCAAGGATAGCAATAACTGGATTAAACCCTCATTGTGAAAGTAATTTTAAGAATTCTGAAGAAGATAAAATAATAATTCCTGCTATTAAAAAATTAAGATTAAAAAATACTAAAATAAATGGTCCATTTCCTGCTGATACTATTTTTACAACATCATTATTAAGAAAATATGATGTAATTATTGGTATGTATCATGATCAAGTGCTTTCTCCTATGAAGGCTCTATTTAATTTTGATGCAATTAATATTACTTTGGGCTTGCCATTTACTCGGATTTCTCCTGATCATGGTCCAAATTATTCTATGTTAGGTAAAAATTTGTCTGATCCAAAAAGCTTAATTCAGGCCTTAAAATTTTTGGATAAATAAGTGTATATAAAAGCAAAAAAAAGTTTAGGCCAAAACTTTTTGATAGATCGAGAGGTGCTTGAAAAAATTGTATCAATAACAAATATAACTGGCAAAGAAGTCTTGGAAATTGGACCTGGTAGCGGTAATTTAACTACATATATTATGAAACAAAAACCAAGTAAACTCTACGTTGTAGAGAAGGATGATGATTTAGCTATAGTGCTAAAAGAAAAATTTGATAATGAAATAGAAATTATCAATGATGATATTTTAAAAGTTTCTGAAGATAAAATTTCAAATCAAAAATTATCTGTCTTTGGTAATTTGCCATACAACATATCTACTGAAATCTTATCCAAGTGGATTCTGAATATTGGCTCAAATTTTTGGTTCGAAAACCTAATATTAATGTTTCAAAAAGAAGTTGCTGATAGAATTATATCAAAATTTAATAGCTCCAAATATGGTAGATTGTCAATTTTATCTAGCTGGAAATTGAACGTAGAAAAAATAATAGATATCAAGCCTCAAAGTTTTTCACCAAGACCTAAAATAGATAGTTCTTTGCTTTTGTTCACTCCAAAAAAAAAATTTTTTAAATTAAAGGATCCTAAAAACCTTGAAAAAATTACTAGGATATTCTTCAGTCAAAGAAGAAAAATGTTAAAAAAACCTTTCAATCAAGTTTTCGCTAATGGAAGAGATGTTGCAGAAAAATTTGGTATTGATCTTAATCTTAGGCCACAAAATCTTGAACCTGAAACATATTTCAAACTTATAAAAGAATATGAAGATTTAAGAGGTTAGCTTTTCAACATGTTTTCTAATGAAATCTTTATCATAGTCTTTTGAACCATTATTAATTTCAGCATCAATTAAATTGCTAATTTTCGAATAACATTCTTCTAGATTATCATTAATAATTACGTAGTCATAGTTAATCCAATGCAAAACATCCCTACTAAATTCTTTCATACGTTCTTCTACTATTAGTTTATCTTTCATATCTCTATTTGATAGTCTTTCAAATAGTATTTCTTTGCTTGGAGGTAAAATAAAAAAAGTAATTAATTTATAATTTAATTTTTTATTTCTGATCTGATCGGCTCCTTGCCAATCAATATCAAATATTACATTTTCACTTTTTTCTAATTTTTCAATTACTGGTGTTCTAGTTGTTCCATAGAGGTGATTAAATACTTTTGCATATTCTAAAAATTCTTCGTTTTTTATTAAATTTTCAAATTTATCATAATTAACAAAGTAGTAGTCTTTGTCTGTAATTTCTTTAAGTCTAGGCTTTCTTGTAGTGTGAGAAACTGAAATATAAAAATTTTTATTTTTAGATAGAAGTTTTACTAAAGTTGTTTTACCTGCCCCAGATGGGGATGATAAAATTACCATTATCCCATCTTTTTTTATGGACATTTAATTTCTAATTTGCTTTGCCTGCTATAAAGTTAACAGCGTCACCTACAGTAAGAATTTTTTCAGCTTCACTATCTGAAATTTCTGAACCAAATTCCTCTTCAAAAGCCATTACTAACTCAACTGTATCTAAACTATCTGCTCCAAGGTCATCTATGAAGCTTGAATCGTCTAATACTTTAGCTTCATCAATACCTAAGTGATCTGCTACAATTTTTTTAACTTTGCTTGAAATATCTTCTGACATAATGTTCCTTTTTGTTATATTTCGTTATTAGTTCAAAAAGTAGTTTTGTCAACCCAAATACATGCCTCCATTAACATGTAATGTTTCTCCATTAATATAGTCTGACTGATCTGAGCTTAAGAAATTAACTGCATTAGCAATATCTTCAGGTTTACCTAGTCTATTAGATGGAATTTTAGCAATTATTGTTTCTTTAAATTTTTCATCTATTTGGTCTGTCATAGCAGTACTTATAAAGCCTGGGGATATGCAATTAACATTAATGTTTTTTTTTGCATATTCAATTGCTAAGCTTTTTGACATTGCAACTATACCTGCTTTAGATGCAGTATAGTTTGCTTGTCCAACATTACCAGTATGCCCAACAACAGAGGTTATATTGATAATTTTTCCAGATTTATTTTTAAGCATTTTTTTAATCGAATATTTACACATTAGAAATGTAGATGTTAAATTAATATTTATCACTTTTGACCACTCTTCTAAGCTCATTCTAATAGTTAAATTATCTTTTGTAATACCTGCATTATTGACAATGCAATCTAAAGATCCACCTAGTTCTTTGGTGGCATTTTCTATAAATTCTTCGATTTTATCATGTTGAGAAATATCAAATTTAAGAATTTTTATATTATTAAATTTTTCTTTTAACTCTTCTAATTTCTCAATTCTTGTCCCTGTAGCTAAAATATTTGCACCATTTTGGTTTAGCTTCTCAACTATTGAATTACCAATTCCACCTGAAGCACCTGTGACTATAATATTTTTATCTTTTAAACTACTCATTGATATTAATTAACTTTATATCCTCTTCTGTATTTATTGCACTAACTTTAACATTTTTGTCAATTCTCTTTATTAATCCAGATAAAACTTTGCCTGGTCCTATTTCAATAAACTCTGTAACACCCTTCTCAATCATTAATAAAACACTCTCACGCCAACGAACACTACTTTCAATTTGCTTAACTAGTAATTCTTTTAGTTCATTTGAATTAGATATTTCTTTTCCTGTTACATTTGAGATTAGGATATTTTTAGGTTCATTAAAATTTAATTTTGCTATTTCTTCTTTCATCACAAGTGTTGCATTATTCATCAATTTACAATGAAACGGTGCACTAACCGGTAATTTAATATTTTTAATATTTGAAGCCTTCAAATCAACCATAATTTTCTCCAGGTCTTCAATTTTTCCACTTAAAACAATCTGACCTACAGAATTGTCATTTGCAATGAAGCATTCGTATTTATCTTTATTCTCATCAATAATTTTTTTTATTATTTCAATTTCAGAGCCCAAAACGGCAACCATTCCACCCACTCCTTTTGGAACAGAGTTTTGCATCGCATTACCTCTAATTTTTAATATTTTTAAAGTATCTGAAAACGATAATGACCCAGCTGCAGTTAATGCCGAATATTCTCCCAAAGAATGTCCTGCATAAAATTTTGCTTTGTCTAAATCAATTTTAAACTCTTCTTTGATTAACTTAAATATTGAATAACTGAGTAAAAATATTGCTGGCTGTGTATTTTCAGTTAAGTCTAATTCTTCCTTAGGACCATTTAAGATAAGGTTTGATAGTGAGAAACCAAGAGTATCATCTGCTTCCTTGAATAGATCTTGAACTAAGCTATATTTAGCATGTAAGTCTTTACCCATTCCTACTAATTGTGAGCCTTGACCTGGAAAAATAACAGAAAACATTTAAATATCTAAAGTTTATTATGGTTTTAAGTGTTGTAATTCAATAATTATAATAGTATATCCTCACTTTTTATTAAAGAACAATTATGAATTTATACGAACACACAATAGTTGCTAGACAAGATACTAGCCCAGCTCAAGTTAAACAATTAACTGAAAAATATTCTAAAATAGTTGAAAAAAATGAAGGAGAAATAGTACAAACTGAAGATTGGGGTTTGTTAAATTTAGCTTACATTATTAAAAAGAATAAAAAAGGCATCTATATGCACTTTAAGATTAAAGGTCCTGGAAAAATTATTGATGAATTAGAAAAAAATGAAGCAATTGATAAAAATCTTCTAAGATACATGACAGTTAAGGTTAAGAAATTTAATTTAGAAGCTAAATATTTTTCAAAAAAAGATGAGTATGAAAAAAAAGAATATAAAAAAGAATATAATAGAGACTAATTATGCCATCAAAAAAAAGAGCAGGAAATAAAAAAAAAGGTAGTCAAAGTAACTTTGCAAAACTAAGTATTTTTCAACCTAATAAATATAAATTTAAAAAAACTTGCCCTTTATCTGCTAAAGGTGCTCCAGAAGTTGATTATAAAAACATCAGATTGTTAAAAAAATATATGTCTGAAAATGGTAAAATTTTACCATCAAGAATTACAAATGTTTCACAAAAAAAACAAAGAGAGCTTTCTCTGTCTATTAAGAGAGCTAGGAATTTGGCGTTAATTTAAATGAAAGTTATACTTTTAGAAAACTTAAGAAGAATTGGATCTATTGGAGAGATCATAGATGTTAAAAGAGGATTTGCTAGAAACTTCTTAATATCAAATAAAAAAGCTCTTTATGCTTCAAAAGAAAATATTGCAGAAGTTGAAAAGATTAAATCTGAGCTAAGTAAAAAAGATTCTGAAAAGAAAAAAGAAGCTCAAAAAATTTCTGAACAAATTAACAATAAAGAGTATCAAATTAAGAAATTAAGTACTGAAAATAAAGAGCTTTATGGATCAGTTAAACCAACTGAAATTTCAAAACTGATATTAGAAAATGACAATCTAGATATTAAGCCTTCAATGATACAACCAATAACTGAAATCAAATCAATTGGTAAATTTAAGGTTAAGATTATTCTACACTCTGAAGTAGATTCTGAGATTACTATTAATGTAGTTACAGCTGATACTATTCAATAATTATACAATTTTTTCCCCAGCATATATTTGTTATTTTTTTAAATCTTAATTGAGATAAGATTTCTTCATGGAAAAGAATCTCAGCCTAGTTAAAGATACTTTTAAAGAACTTCCAAATAATATTGATGCTGAACAGGCTGTAATTGGATCAATATTAGTTCAAAATGAAACGTTTGATGAAATAAATACTATCGTTTCAAGTGTTAATTTTTATGACCCGATGCATCAAAGTATTTTTTCAGCAATTGAAAGCCTAATTTACAAAGGGATGCTTGCAAACCCCATAACTTTAAAAAATTATTTTGAAAATGAAAAGGACGAATTAAATGTTCCTGAATATTTAGTAAAAGTTACAAAATTTTCTACTCCTCCAAGACAAGCAATAGAATATTCAAGAATTATTTATGATATGTTTGTAAGACGTGAACTAATTAAGATATCTGAAAATACTATTGATGCTGCAAAACTAAATACACTTGATGTTAATGGCCAAAATATAATTGAAAATTCAGAAAGATTATTATTTGATCTTGCTGAAAAAGGCTCTTTCAATTCATCACTTATTAAATTTGATGAAGCGATGAAACAAACTATTGAAATGGCTTCAGCTGCTTATCAAAATGATGAAGGGATCGTTGGTGTTCCTACTGGTCTAAGAGACTTAGATGATAGACTGGGTGGGCTTCATAATTCAGATTTAATTATTATCGCGGGTAGACCTTCAATGGGTAAAACTGCTTTAGCAACAAATATAGCTTTTAATGCTGCTCAAAAACTACAAGAAAGTGGAAAAAAATCTGCAGTTGCTTTCTTCTCACTGGAGATGTCTTCTGAGCAATTATCAACTAGAATTTTAGCAGAACAATCTAGAATTAAATCAAACGATATAAGACGTGGAAGAATTTCTGATGAGCAATTTGATAAATTTATTGAGACTTCAAAGAATATTTCTGAACTTCCTTTATATATAGATGAAACACCAGCTATCAGTATCGCTGCTATGAGCAACAGAGCAAGACGTATTAAAAGATTATTTGGTTTAGATTTGATTGTTGTAGATTACATTCAATTGATGAGAGGATCTGGAAATAATAGAGATGGTAGAGTTCAAGAAATTTCCGAAATTACTCAAGGCCTTAAGGCAATGGCAAAAGAACTTAAACTTCCAGTGATAGCTCTATCACAGCTATCAAGAGCGGTAGAACAAAGAGATGATCATAAACCTCAGTTATCAGATTTAAGAGAATCTGGATCAATTGAACAAGATGCTGACGTTGTAATGTTTGTATATAGAGAGGCCTATTACTTAGAGAGAAAAGAACCTAGACCCGCAACTGTTGAGCATGCTGAATGGCAAGCAAAAATGAATGAGGTGTCAAATCTAGCAGAGCTTATTATTGGAAAACAAAGACACGGCCCAACGGGTAATGTTATGGTAGAATTTGAGGCAATGTTTACCAAATTTAAAGATACTCAAATTAACTAATATCCAATATATTAGCTGTGAATGCTTTCTCTATTTTATCAAAATATTATTTTAAAAAATCCTAAATCAATTTTTGTACTACTATTAATTACCCTTTTAAGTTTTGGATATTTTTCTAAAGATTTTAGGCTAGATGCCTCATCTGATACTCTGTTAATCGAAGGGGACCCCGATCTTGAATATTTGAAAGAAGTTACTGAAAGATATGGCTCTAAAGAGTTTTTAATCTTAACTTATTCTCCTAATGAGGGAATGGTTACTGAATCTTCTATTAATAATCTTTTAAGTTTAAAATATAAAATTCAAAGTCTAGATTGGGTTCATAGCGTTATTACACTACTTGATATCCCTTTATTAAATAATTCAGAAGCACCTCTTCAAGAAAGACTAGAAAGTTTTAAAACTTTAAAAGATGAAGATGTCGATACTGAAAGAGGATTTAAAGAAATATTAAATAGTCCAGTTTTTAGAAATTTTGTAATAAGTGAAGATGGTAAAACAAGTGGCATAATTGTTTATATAAAAAAAGATGAACTAAAAGATATTGAAAGTAAATCAACTCAAGAAATTGAAGAATATAAAGATACTTTAAAAAAGAAAAATCATGAAAATATCACCCAAATAAGAGAGGTTATTAAAACCTATGGAGATGTTGGAAAAATATACTTAGGAGGTATTCCAATGATCACTGATGATATGATGTCATTTATTAAAAGTGATATTATTGTTTTTGGTCTAGGAGTTCTTATATTTATTATTGCTACTCTGTGGTTTATATTTAGAAAACTAATTTGGATTATTGTTCCAATTAGTAGCTGCTTTTTTTCAGTTTTAATTATGACAGGTCTACTTGGTCTTTTAGGCTGGAAGGTTACTGTTATATCCTCAAATTTTATTGCTCTAATGTTAATTCTAACTATGGCAATGAATATTCATATGAGTACCCGTTTTCTACAATTAAGAGAAGATTTTCAAAATTTAGATAATTTGAAAATTATTACAATGACAACTAGTAAGATGTTTTGGCCGATCATTTACACAGTACTTACAACTATATGTGCTTTTCTATCTTTAGTATTTAGTGGCATTAAACCTATTATCGATTTTGGATGGATGATGACTTTAGGATTGATAACTTCTTTTATCATTACATTCACTTTACTCCCTACTCTATTGAGCTTTATGTCTAACAATAAAGTAAAGGTTAAAGAAGATACAGATTCTAAAATTACTTCTTTTTTTGGTAAAATTTCTATTAACAACAAAAGTATAATTTTTTTAGTAACAGGTTTGGTTGTTGCCTTAAGTGTTGTTGGAATAAGTAAGCTTGAAGTTGAAAACAGTTTTATAAATTATTTTAATAAAAATACTGAGATCTACAAAGGCATGAAGCTTATTGATGAAAAACTAGGTGGCACTACACCTTTAGAAGTTATATTAAAATTTCCGAAGAATGTCGCTGTTGAGTCTAAGGAAGATGATGAGTTTGAAAGCTGGGATGATGAAGGTGGTAAAGATGATGAAAAATACTGGTTTACTAAAGATAAAATTCAAAAAATTCAAAATGTTCATAATTATTTAGATAATCTTCCTGCGGTTGGAAAAGTTTTATCATTTAGCTCAATCATTGAAGTTGCTACACAATTAAATAACAACAAACCCCTTGGAACCTTAGAAATGGGTGTTCTTTATTCAAAAATTCCAGAAAGTATAAAAAAAGATATTATAGATCCCTACATATCAATAAAAGATAATGAAGCTAGGATAAGTCTTAGAATTATTGACTCACAGGATGGTTTAAGAAGAAATGATTTAATAAACCAAATAAATTATGATCTTGAGAATAAATTAAAACTTAGCGAGGAAGAATTTAAACTAGCTGGTGTTTTAATCTTATTTAATAATTTACTCCAAAGTCTTTTTAAATCTCAAATACTAACATTGGGTTTGGTTATGGTTGGAATTTTTGCCATGTTTATGATTTTATTTAGAAATTTTAAACTATCACTTATTGGTGTTGTTCCTAATTTTATTGCAGCTTTCTTCATTTTAGGAATTATCGGTCTCCTTGGAATACCACTTGATATGATGACTATTACTATTGCAGCAATAACTATAGGTATAGCGGTAGATAATAGCATTCACTATATATATAGATTTAAAGAAGAGTTTTTAAAAAATAAAGATTACAATAAAACACTAAAAGTTTGTCACTCAACAGTGGGTGTTGCAATACTAAATACTTCAATAACTATTGTCTTTGGTTTTTCAATTCTTGTTTTTTCTAAATTTATACCAACAATTTACTTTGGTGTATTCACTGGTTTAGCAATGTTGCTTGCAATGATTTCTGTATTAACTTTGCTACCCTCTCTTATTTTAATAAGTAAACCATTCGGAAAATAAAGTCATTATGCTTGAAGCTTTAAAAGATTTTTATCAGGTAGTTTCTTTAATAGACCTAATATTTATAATCATTACAATTTTTTCAGTTATCAAGTGTTATAGTAAAGGTTTTGTTTTAAGTTTATTGTCAGCTTCAAAGTGGTTGTTGGCATATGTTGTAACTTTAATTCTTTTTCCAAAAGCTAAGCCTTATTTTAAAAATATAATTGATAGTGAATATGTCTTAGATATTGCACTCGGTATAACTATTTTTGTTTTAGTGGTCTTTATTATTCTAATTGCAAACAAGGCTATTAGTAAAACAGTAAAATTTGTGGGATTAGGAAGGCTCGATTCCTTATTTGGCTTATTTTTTGGATTTATTCGAAGTTATGTTATCTGTATTTGTTTATTTTCAGTTATAGATATTGTGTATAATTATAGTAAATGGCCAATTAATACTGATAAATCATACACCTTTCCATACATAGAAAAAGGTAGTAATTATTTATTGAAAGAGTTTCCAAATGAAAAAAACTATCAAGATTCTAAAGAAAAAATTGAAGAACTATAATCCAAAACTTAAAGAGGAATGCGGTGTATTTGGTATAAGCAATAGTAATGATGCTGCTGCCCTAACTGCTTTAGGTCTCCATGCACTTCAGCATAGAGGTCAGGAAGGATGTGGGATTGTATCATTTGATGGGAAAAAATATCATTCAGAAAAAAGATTTGGTCTGGTTGGAGATAATTTTAACAAAGAAAAAGTATTGAAAAATTTACTTGGGAAATATGCTATTGGTCATAACAGATATAGTACTACTGGTGAAAATACCTTAAGAAATATCCAGCCTTTCTTTGCAGATACTAACGCAGGTGGTATTGGTGTTGCACATAATGGAAATTTGACTAACTCTGTTACACTTAGAAATAAGTTAGTTGAAGATGGAGCAATTTTTTACACAACGTCAGATACTGAAACAATTGTTCAATTGATAGCAAAATCAAAAAGAAACAAAACTGTTGATAAGGTTATTGATGCTATATTTCAAATTCAAGGTGGCTACGCATTGGTTATGCTTACACAAAACACGTTAATAGGTGTTAGGGACCCACATGGAATACGGCCTTTAATTATTGGTAAAATAAAAGATAGTTACGTCTTAGCATCCGAAACATGTGCGCTAGATATTATAGGAGCAAAGTACGTAAGAGATGTAGAAAATGGTGAAATTGTTTTAATTGAAAACAATGAGTTAAAAAGTTTTAAACCCTTCCCTGCAAGAAAAGTTAGGCCTTGTGTTTTTGAATATATTTATTTTGCAAGACCAGATAGTTTATTAGATGGAAAATCAGCTTATGAGCATAGAAAAAACCTAGGTATAGAGCTTGCTAAAGAAAATAAGATTGATGCAGATATAATAGTTCCTGTACCGGACTCAGGGAATGCGGCAGCACTTGGATTTGCTCAGCACTTAAAAATTAATTTTGAATTAGGTTTAATTAGAAATCATTATGTTGGAAGAACGTTTATAGAACCCAGTCAAAAGATTAGAAGTTTGGGGGTTAAATTAAAATTAAATGCTAATCAATCTACAATTAAAGATAAAAGAATTATTTTGATAGATGACTCGCTTGTAAGAGGAACAACTTCACATAAAATTGTTAAAATGCTTTATGACGCTGGTGCAAAAGAGGTCCATGTTAAAATTGCCTGTCCAGAAATTAGATATCCTGACTTTTATGGAGTGGATACACCAACTAAAAAAGAGCTTCTTGCGGCAAACAAAACAAATGAAGAAATTTGTGAATATATAGGTGCCAAATCTTTGGATTTTTTATCACTTGAGGGTTTGTATAGAGCAATAGGATTTGAAAAACGTAATGACATGTATCCACAATTAACAGATCATTATTTTACAGGTGAATACCCAGTTAAACCTATAGACGAGCTGGGTGATGATAAAATTACTCAATTATCATTGTTAAGCACTGCTTCGAATAACTAAATTAACTATCATATAATTCTCATAAAGAAAGTCTGAATATAAAGACTTTAAAATGAACATTAAACCCTTATATATAAATCAATGATCACTCACAAAGAGCACATAATCAAATATTTTGAATCTGGAATTAAAGATATTAAAGATTTTAAAATTGGTATTGAACATGAAAAATTTTTGTTTGATGAAAAAACAAACAAAAGAGTAGACTACTCTACTGTCCTTAAAATGTTTTCACTACTAAGTGAGTTTGGATGGAAGCCAATAATGGAAAAAGAAAATATTATTGGGTTGCAAAAACAAGGAAAAAGCATCACCCTAGAACCTGGAAATCAAATTGAATTATCAGGAGATAAATTAAACAATATTCATGAGGCTTGTGCCGAATCTCATGATTACTTATTTGAATTACAACAAGTAACTAAAAAATTGAATTTAAAAATTGTTAGTGCTGGTTTTGATCCTATTTCAAGCCTTAGTGGAGTTCCTAATAATCCAAAACAAAGATATCAAGTAATGACTAAAGATATGCCTAATGGTGGTGCTTTAAGCTTAGACATGATGTATAGGACTTGTGGTACACAACTTAATTTAGATTACGATTCTGAAAAAGATTTTATTAAAAAATTTAAAATAATAAATTCTATAGTTCCTATATCTATTGCACTATTTGCAAATTCTTCAATTGTTGAAAAGAAAAATAGTGGTTACAGCTCTTATCGATCTAAAGTTTGGCAAGAAACATCAAGAGGGGGTTTACCTGAAGTTTTTTTTGATAATATGGATTTTGAAAAATATGCAGATTTTTCAATAAACTTTCCTTTATTATTTATTCAAAACGAAAAAGAATATTTATCAGGAAGCAATTATTCATTTTCGGATTTCATGAATGGAAAAATTAATGAAATTAATAACCGACTTCCAACTGAAGGCGATTTAACCACTCACCTAAGTACAATTTTTACAGAAAATAGACTTAAGAAATATATAGAATTAAGATCTATGGACACTTGTGGTTGGGACTGCTTGTGTTCTGGGCCTGCTTTTAACACTGGAATTTTATATGGTAACTTAGATGAGGCTTACGAATTAATCTCTAAGTGGGATAAAAATAAAATAATTAATGCGTACCTAGAAGCACCTAAAAAAGGTTTTAATACTGAGTTGATGGGAAAAGATCTATTACATTGGTCATCATTGCTGCTAGGTATTTCAAGAAAAGGATTATTAAACAGAGATATTTTGAATAAATCTAATGATAATGAGGCTAAATTTTTAAATCACCTTGATAAACTGATTGATAATAAGACAACAAACGCAGATCATATGATGGATAAATTTTCTAAGAATGAAAATTTAAACGATTTATATGACAAATAAGATAGTTGCAATTCAAGGTGATCATCCTTCAAAACTAAAACCCCTAACTGATACTAGTATATTTCTAGCCATTGAGGCACAAAGATTAAAATACAAAATTTTTTATTATGAGCCAAAAGACCTTTCAATAATCAACGATAAGGTTGTAGCTAATGGATATTACGTAGAATTTAGTTATTCAAATAAACGTTTTTTTAAAAAATTAAATCAGCAGAAACTAGAACTGACTAAATGTAAATATATTTTGATACGTCAAGATCCTCCTTTTAATTTAGAATACATTTCAACTACTTACATTTTAGATAAAATAAAAGATAAAGTTAAAGTTATTAATAATCCAACATCTATTAGAAATATTTCTGAAAAACTATACTCAACATCATTTCAAAAATATATGCCCACTACCATTTTTACAAAAGACATGAATGAAATTAATAAATTTTTTTCTAAAAATAAAAAAATGATTATTAAACCTATTCATAGCTTTAGTGGAAATGATATTCATTTATTTCAAAATAAGATAGATACTAAATTAATTAAAAATTTCATAAAAAAGCATGGACATATTATGTGTCAAAAATTTTTACCTAAAATTAAGTTTGGAGATAAAAGAGTTTTTATAATTAATGGCAAAGTTTGTGGTGCCATCTCTAGAGTTCCAAAAAAAGGATCTTTTTTAAGTAACATGAGTAAAGGGGCCATACCTGTCTCAGTTAAATTAACAAAAATAGAAAACGAAATTTCAAATATAATTGGTAAAAGTCTTAAAAAAAACGACATCTACTTTTCTGGTATTGATTTTATTGACCAAAAATTAAATGGAGATATTAATGTTACATCTCCTACTGGATTAAAATCTTTTTATGATCTTACAAGTATTAATCTTGCAAAAATATTTTGGAAAGGATTAAAAGCTTGAACAATTTAACTGAGCAACAAAAAGGTTCTTTACTCGCATTTGTTGCAGTAATGTTTATTACGCCTGACAGTTTATTTATTAGACTTTCTAATGTTGATACTTGGGGGCTTGTTTTTTATCGAGGTCTTATTCCTTTCATCACTGTATTTTTAGGAATGTTATTAATTTATAAATTAAATTTCTTTAAAATGCTTTTTTCAAGTGGTTATCATGGCTTACTTTATATTGGTACTTTTTCTGTAACTAATATTACATTTGTTGTTTCGATACAAAATACCAATGTTGCAAACACATTAGTTATGATTGCAATGGCTCCTATGTTATCTGCGGTACTTGGTGCAATATTTTTAAAAGAATTACCAGATAGAAAAACATGGATTACAATATTTGTAACTTTTACAGCAGCTATTTATATATTCTACGATTCATTACAGCTGGGTAACTTTTATGGAGATATATTAGGCTTAATAACTGCTTTAGGTTTAGCTGTTGGTGCAGTTACTATTAGATCTGCTAAGGATAAAAATCTAATTCCTGCAGCTGTTGTTGGAAAGCTAATTGTGGCTATGTTTGCACTTCTGTTTATTGAGAGTTTTGCACTAGTGGATAATGACCTAATCATTGTTCCTTTAATGTGTATTATGTGTGTTGCTATACCTTTTGTGCTTGTCACCATAGCTCCAAGGTTCATACCTGCAGCTGAAGTTAACTTATTTTTTTTATTAGAGACTATAATTGGTCCCATCTGGGTATGGTTGATTATTAAGGAGCAACCTAGTCTTGAAACTATACAGGGTGGTACTGTTATCATCACAGCCATTGCAATCCACTCATTTATTAAATTAAAGAATTCTTAATTTAATCATAATAAAGACTTGATTTACATTTAGATCGCAAATAAGTACGGTCAATTTTATGAATAAAGTTTTAAAGAATTCTTGGGCATTGTTTTTAGGTATGGGCTTTTTAATGATGGCCTATGGATTTCAGGGTTCACTCCTAGGTGTAAGAGCTGTTCAAGAAGAATTCAGTTTAGCTTCAACTGGTTTTATGATGTCTGGGTATTTTGTTGGATATTTTATTGGTACATCAACAATTACTGTTCTTATATCTAGAGTTGGTCATATTAGAGTTTTTGCAGCTTTTGCATCTTTAGCATCTTTAGTTATTTTAGTTCACTCAGTTTTTGTTAATCCTCTTGTTTGGTTTTTTTTAAGAGTGTTAACAGGAATAAGCATGGTTTGTATTTATACAGTTGCTGAAAGTTGGCTAAACGATAGATCATCCAATAAAAATAGAGGAAGTGTTTTGTCTATTTATATGGTCATTTTATATGGCTCAATGGGTATAGGAATGTTTTTACTAAATTTTAGTAGTCCTGCAAATTATGAACCTTTCATATTAATTTCAATCATTACATCTATTGCACTTATACCTATTCTCTTAACTAAAAAAAAACCACCAACATTTAAAAAAATTAAAGGTATGCCTTTAAAAGAACTTTATGAAACTTCACCATTTGGAATGGTAAGTGCTCTTTTTTATGGAACAATCCAGTCAGCGCTATTTACATTGTTAGCAGTATATGCGGCATCAATGAATTTTACTATTTTTCAAATATCACTTGTAACTTTTCTTTTAGCAATTTCTGGTGCTATCTCTCAATATCCTATTGGAAAGCTTTCTGACAAATATGATAGAAGAAAAGTAATAGTCATCTCAACTTTCGGTGCTTCTTTTTTTGCTTTACTTGCTATTCTATCATCAGGTCAAATGTACTTGCCTGGTGAACTTGCTACAAGCAAAGTATGGTTTTTTATTTTTTTAATTTTATTTTCTATTTGTAGCTTACCGATGTTCTCTTTAATTTGTGCACATACTAATGATTATATACCAAAAGAAAAATTTGTAGCAGCTGGGGCAGGTATACAGTTTACATTTGGCTTGGGCGCTATGAGTGGTCCATTCCTTTGTTCAATATTTATGAATGTTGTTGGCTCTAATGGTTTTTTTGTATTTTTACTTTTCTTTCATGCTTTAATAGGTGTGTTTGGTGTATATAGAATGAGAGTTAGACAAACAGTTGAAAACCCAGACTCTCAGTTCGTCGCTATGCCTTCAACTATTACACCTGCTGGTATTGAATTAAATCCAACAACAGAACCTATTGAAGAACCCAAAAAACCTGAAGAGGTTCAACCAGTAACAAATCTTTAAGCGTATTGGCCAGCCACATACCCAGAAGACCAAGCCCATTGAAAATTATAACCACCTAAATGGCCAGTAACATCTACAACTTCTCCAATAAAAAATAATCCAGGGTGTTTATTGGACATCATTGTTTTAGAAGAAATTTCTTCAGTGTCAATACCACCCAATGTAACTTCTGCAGTTCTATAACCTTCAGTTCCAATCGGATTTATCGCCCAAGCATTTATAGAATTACTCAAGCTGGTTAATACTTTGTTAGATAATTCACATATATTTCCATTAACGCTATTTTCATTACAGATTATATGAGCTAATCGTTTAGGAAGGATTTCAGAAATTATAATGCTTATATCTTGTTTAGGATTAGAAATTTTTCTATCATTTAGAAATCTATCTACATCTAGTTTTGGTGATAAGTTGACTTTGATATCATCTCCCAATTTCCAATAAGAAGAAATTTGTAATATAGAGGGTCCGCTCAAACCTCTATGGGTAAACAACATCCCTTCTTCAAAAAAAGTTTTTTTAAATGAAACAACTGCTTCAACAGATAACCCTGTAAGTTCCTTGCAAATTGCTAGTATTTTTTCACTAAAAGTTAAAGGAACTAATGCTGGTAATGTTTCAATAACTTTTAAATTAAATTTTTGAGCAATATCATAGCCAAATTTACTTGCTCCAATTTTTGGAATAGATAGACCACCCGTTGCAATAATTAAAGATTCACAAAAATATTTATCCTCACCAACAACTATAAAATATTTATTATCTTGTTTATCTATATCATCAATAGTTGTATTTTTTTTTAAAACTACATTTGCCATCTCACACTCTAAAAGTAACATATCTATGATTTGTTGAGCACTTTCGTCACAAAAGAGTTGTCCTAATTTTTTTTCATGAAATTTAATATTATGTTTTTTTATTAAATCTATGAAGTTATTTTGGGTGTATTGTTTTAAAGCTGATATTACAAATTTTGGATTGCTTGATATAAACTTACTGGGGTGAGTATGTATGTTTGTAAAATTACATCTTCCACCACCAGATATTCTAATTTTTTCTCCTATTTTTTTTGCATGATCAACTAAAAGTACTTTTCTTCCACGCTTACCAGCTTCTATAGAACTCATCATGCCAGCAGCACCTGCACCTACAACAATAACATCAAATTTTTCTGTCATGGATTAATAATAAAATTTAGTAATGTGGAGGTTTTTTATCAATCATAACCATTCCCGCATCATCACTATTCTCTAATTCATTAATTCTTTTTTCAATATTTGAAATTTGTTTTTTTAAAACTGATACTTCTTTTTGCTGAGAATACAGTTCATTGCTCATTTGGGATATTTCATTTTGAAGAAAGCTGATCTGTTCTTCTAACTTTTTGACTAAATCTTCCATATAAATACAACTTAAAAGAGTTTCAAAATAAATCAAATAGTCAATTATTAAAATTTTTGTTAAGGTTGAATTATAAGATAATAAAAATTATGCCTTCATTTGATGTAATCAGTAAAATTAGCTACCCAGAATTTGATAATGCTCTTGCCAACTGTTTAAGGGAAATTAGCAATAGATTTGATTTTAAAGGACTTAATATTTCAATTGAAAGAAAAGATAAGATTATTACCACATTAGCACCTGATGAATTAAAACTAAAACAAGTAAATGAATTATTGCAAGTTCATCTTATAAGACGAAAAGTAGATCCAAGATTCATAACAATTAAAAATTCAGAAAATGCTGCAGGTTCATCAATTAGACAAGTTAGCGAACTAGAAGAAGGTATTAGCCAAGAAAATGCAAAAAAGATTATTGCTGAAATAAAGAAACTAAAACTTAAAATTCAGATTAAAATTCAAGGAGAAGATTTACGAGCTGAAGGAAAAAAAAGAGATGACCTTCAAGAAGCAATGTCAGCAATAAGTGCTGTTGATATTGGTCTACCCATAGAATTTGTTAACTTCAGAGATTAAAAATCATAAAATAACAATCATAGGTTGAACTCATTTTAGACAGTATTTAAAAGAATTAATATAAATCTGGTTGAATATTAATAATTTCTTTGATCAAATAATTTTTTAAAAAAATGCCTTTAAAAAATAAAAAAAAAAAGAAAATTAAATCTTCAAAAAATAGGTCTAGCTTGACAAGGCTAGCTTCTATTACCACCAATACTTTAAGTAATGCATATTCAAAATATAAAAAAAATGTAGAAAAGAAAAAAATCAAAGAAATTAAGTTAAAAAAACTTGAAGAAAAAAATGAGATTTTAAAAGAACAAAAAGAATTAAAAATTTTGAAAGAAAAACTTCAAAAAGAAAATAATAAATTAAATTTAAAAGATAAGGAATTAAAAATTAAAGAAGAGTCTATTAAAACAGAAAATAAAAGACTAATTAAAAAAGATGAAGATTTGGGTCAAATTGACAAAGACCTCAGAGTAAAAGAAAAAGAACTCAAGCTTAAAGGAGAAGAACAAAATAGAAAAGAATTAGATTTAAGAGTTAGGGAAGAAGAACAAAAAAACAAAGAATTAAAGGAAAGAAGAAAAAAAGAAAAATTTTTAAAAGAAATAAGAGATCAAGAGGAATTAAAGAAAGAAATTGAAAATATTAAATTGAAAGAATGGGAAGAAAAATTTGACCAAGAACAAAAATTAAAATTACAAGAAGAATTAATAAAAGAACAAAAGTTTAAAGAAAGAGAATTTGCAAAAAAAGAGATAGATAATAATCAAGACTCAGAGGTAACTACTTCAGCTTTAGAAGATTTTAAAATCGACAAAACCTCGCAAAACTAAACTTGGATAAAGAAAACGCAAGTAAACTGTGGAAAATGATACAGGAAGCTGGCGATTATTTACGGAGTTAGCAGGACAACCTAACCCACACTATCCTACATTAAACTACAGTGCTTATGCGGATATTAAAAAGTTAGTTTGAAATAAATCGCTTAAAGACTCATCGATTTAAGCAACAAACTAGAGCATAGACTAGAACATTTAGAGATAAATCAAATAGTCAATTCTAGAGGTTTTTGATAACATTTTATTATGAAAAAACTTTTAGGGATCTTGATTCTCGGTTTTCTGTTGAGTGGGAATGCTAATGCAGGTGTTAATGAACCTGGAGTAACGTCTATAGCAGGGTGTGATAGTGGTCTTAAATCGGTAAATAAAAAATTTATAAAAAAACATTTAAAAAAATTATCAAAAAAAAATGAAACTAGTGTTCTCTATGCCAGTTGCGATTATGATAATTATTCTTGGGCAGTTAATAAAGGCAAGGACTTAGAAAAACTTCATAAGAAAACATATAAACAATGTACGAAATATGCCAAGAAACATACGGGTAAAGAATGTTATTTGTATGCTGTTAATGATGAAATTGTTTGGAAATACGACAAGGCTAAAGCATTAATCTTAGCAAAAACTGAAACAGCAGAAGCAAGTGTATTAATAGAAAGAAAAAAAAAATTAAATAAGAAACCAGGAAGATTTTTTGAAGATCAACCTGATGTAAGTGATGATTTTCAATTCCATTTAATTTATTTTTTAGACAATAAAACTAAAGATAAGGAAAGAGATATATCTGGATATATTGAGAAAGAAATGAAAAAAGCTGATGATGCTTTTTTTAAAATGACTAAAAACAAACAAAGATTTAAGTTTGATTATAGAGAAGATGGAAAACTAGATGTGACTTTCGTTAGAATGGATAGAAAAGCAAGAAGTGGTGGATGGAATGTAAATTATCCAGATTATTATCTAACAAAAAATGGTTTTAATAACCCTAAAAAAATGTATTTATCTTTTACCGACTCTGCTAGCGGAGATGGGGGACAAATGGGCCCACATCATGGGTATATTTTTATAGGTAAAGCAGGCTCTCAGTATCCTCAAATTATAATTCATGAAATGCTGCACGGTTTAGGTTTTGCTATGCCTTGCACAAAAGGAGTACGAGATGGAGCCCACATGGGTTCTGGAATTTTAGCACGGGGTGGAGGATTAAAACTTCCAAAAGCACTTTATGGTCATGATGATTTAACATGTCCAGATTTAAAGGACTCTGTTTATTTAACCCCAACATCAGACAACCCTTTTGACCCTCTGCCTATTGCATGTGCTTTAGGACAAATGAAAAGAGGTAGTCCACCAGGTAATTTTGAAATTCCTCCTAGATACACTCATAAAAAATTACTCAAAGGTAGAAAGAATGAGTGGTGTACATATAATCTCCATACTTATGCTGAAGATGATTGGTTTAAAAAGTGGAAAAAATAAAAGAAAACCTATGTTTGCTTGGTTATTAAAAAAGACTTGGCGTTAATACAAACCAATTTTAACGATGAAACTGACAAGAAACTGAGTGGAATAACCACCAACAAATGTGATAGCCTTTAATCATGAAAAAACTTTTAGGGATCATCGTTCTGGGTTATAGGATTTTATAGGATAAACTAGAACATAGACTAGAACATTTAGAGATGTTTCAAGGTTTAGTGGGTTATGAATAAAGAAAACGCAAGTAAACTGTGGAAAATGATACAGGAAGCCGGCCTTTATTTACTAGGTCAGTTACCAAGCCATCCAAATCATCCAAAAGGTAGAAACCCCTATGCTCATGTTGCTTTATGTGTCAAAGAGAAGTTTGGCAACTCATATAAAGATATTCCTGATGAAAAGTTTCAAGAAGTTGTTGATTACATTAACTTTTTGAAAGAGAACCCAAGTTAAACAAGAGAACATTTTGTTCTCACTCGGATAAGTGCCTGGTTTGTGCCTAGTCTGTCCCAGATAATCCTATAACCCAGAACCATGATCCCTAAAAGTTTTTTCATTAATTAAATTTATCCATAATTGATTAATAAAATTATTATAGCGATAGTTATTAATACAGCACTCACAATAATATAATTCAGCCTAATATTAAATTTTTTGAATACTATTTCAGTAATTTTTTCCCAGAATACTACAATGAAGAGGACAATTATAGCTGGCAGAATAAATTTTATCATTTCTAATTTTTTAAAATTATAGCAATGTAACTAAATAAGAAAAAAATTGACAAACCTGCGAGATATTTTGTTTCCCTGGTTTTCCCAAATTTTTTATATTGGATTATACTTAATAATATAAATGTTATTGAAGTAATCAAAAAATATATTGGTTCAATAATTCCACCTAATTTAATCATTATAAACTCTACTAAATCATAAATTGGGTATCTAGGTGTGGAATAGTCGCTAGTTAGAATTCATTGATTCTAGGTCCTTTTTTCTTTAGTCTATAATTCCTGCTAAATTTTTAGCAGCCTTTTTTTTGGATCCTGCAGTTAATCCTTTGACATAGGCTGTTGCTATTCTTTCTGGATTTTTAATATTTCTTTTTTTGAATTTTTTTAATAAATCTTTGTAGTTAGGTTTTCTAGGCATTACTTAATAAAATTTAAAAAAGTCTCAATATCAGATAGATTAGTATTCCATGCAGTAACTAATCTAACCGCCTTACCATCCCATTCATCATCATTAATTGTATATCCTTCTGAATTTAATTGATCAATTATATCTTTTGGTATCTTTACAAATATTTCATTCGCATCAGTAGGATAAGCCAGCTCAATATTTTTGTGTTGGTTTAAACCTTGACTTAATTTTTTACCCATAGCGTTTGCATGTTTTGCATTTCTTAGCCAAACTTCATTTGTGATATAGGCATCTAATTGTGCTGATACAAAACTCATTTTTGAGAGTAAATGCCCTGCTCTTTTCATTAAAAAAGGTAAGTTACCAACTAACTCTGGTTTGAAAAAAATAATAGCTTCTGCTGCTAAACATCCATTTTTAGTTGCTCCAAAAGAAAGTACGTCAATACCAGATTTCCAAGTCATTTCTGCAGGGCTACAATCTAGTGAAACTAAAGCATTAGCAAACCTAGCTCCATCCATATGCATATTAAGTTTATGATTATGAGCAATTTCTGATATTTTTTTTATTTCATCTAATTCATAAGCTTCACCTGTTTCGCAAAGTTGTGTAATACTTACTGATGAAGGTTGAGTGTGATGAACAACACCCTTCCCACTAATTGATTTATTGAGCTCCTCAGCAGTAATTTTTCCATTAACTCCGTTAAGATTTACTAATTTTGCTCCCCCAGTATAAAATTCAGGTGCTCCACATTCATCTACATTAATATGAGAAAGTTTATGACAATAGATATTTCCAAAAGATGGTGTCATCGTAGATAAAGCTAGTGCATTAGCTGCAGTTCCAGAAGATGTTGGAAAAATAATTACCTTTTTTTCAAATATTTCTGAAAATTTATCTTGTAAATTTTTTGAAATTTCGTCATCACCATAGGGAGCTCTATCTCCATCATTAGCTTTTAAAATTGCATCCAATACTTCAGGACAAGCACCTGCAACATTATCTGAGGCAAATTTTACTCGCTCTCTTTTTGTTTTAATTTTTTCCATATTTATTGTTTTGGAAAATAATCTTTCAATTCACCTTCTCTATAAACATCTGCAGTACAACAATGAAGTCCACCTCCAAATGCATAGGCGTCTCTCATGTCTACTGGTATTACTTCCATACCTAATTTATCTAATTGTTCTGCTTGATATACTTCACTTTTTTCAACACAAACAGTTTTTGGATCTAATACTAGAACATTCATTGATAGCCATGTTGACGAATAACAAAGTGCAGGTGGTTCATTATGAGCTGGTTGTGCACTATCAATAATTTCCCAGCCGTTATCTTCAAATAATTTTCTTTGTTCTTTTGGTAGTCTTCTTTGTGGATTATTAATAATTAAACCCTCTTTAATTGGGGTAAAAGTTGCATCTATATGAATTGGATATGGGTCACCTGGAAAATTAACTGCATGAACTCTATGGTCTTTATAATGTCTTTTTAACCAATCAATTCCTTTTAGATTGGTTGTAAAACCATGCTGAACAACAAGATCTTTACCAAACCTTAAAACATCTGCAGCATCAAATAAAGGTTCCTCTTCAGTTGTTACAAAAAATTTATCTTCAGTCCATTCTAATCTTTTTTGAATTCCAATTTTATCTGATAAATAATCCTTTCTATAATCCGCGTCAGTTAATCTTGGTTTAGGAGCGGCTTCATGTCTCATATTAGGATCATCATCATAATATTTTTTTAACAAAGGTCTGTAACAAAGATATTCGAACCATCTACATCTATAACTCATCGTTGCTTCTAAAATTTCACTTCCAACAGTTAATAAAACATCTCTTGGTGGCATACAGCCAAACATTGTATCTGCCTCCCAATCTGGAGTTGATGTTTTTTTATTAAAATCTATTGGATCTGGTCTATCTACTTTAATGCCTCTTTTAATAAGCATATTTGAAAAATCATCTAACAACTGATTTGCCTTATCAACTGTATCTTTTGTTCTTGGTCCAAACTGACCACGCATGTCAGAATCTTCTGGAACCTTAGCGTCCAAAGCTGGTTCTGGTGCTGGAATACAAGTACCGTCAGCCTTACCAACAATTACATGCTTTAAAGGATCCCATTCATTCCAGCTATTAACTACAGTTTTTTTACTCATAATTTATGATTTAATAATATTATGTTCTGGTCCAAAAGGAAACTTAGTAATGTTTTCAGCATTATCTTTTCCTATAACTAGGATATCATGTTCTCTGTATCCACCAGCTCCTGGTTTTCCATCAGGTATCATGATCATAGGCTCCATAGAAACGACCATATTTTCTTCTAATACAGTGTCTATGTCCTCTCGTAATTCTAGTCCAGCTTCTCTACCATAGAAATGAGATAGGACACCAAATGAATGACCATAACCAAATGTTCGGTAATGAAGATAACCAAGTTCAGCAAATAGCTCATTCAGCTCATGACAGATGGCAGAACATTTCACACCTGGTTTAATTAACTCTAGTCCTCTTTTATGAACTTTAACATTTGCTTCCCAAGCTTTTAAAGAGGCATCATCTATTTTATCTAAAAAAAGAGTTCTCTCTAAAGCTGTGTAGTACCCTGAGATCATAGGAAAGGTATTTAAAGAAAGAATATCTCCTGCTTCTAATTTTCTATTAGTTTTTGGGTTATGCGCTCCATCTGTATTTAATCCTGACTGAAACCAAACCCAGGTATCCATATATTCAGCATCAGGGTAGGTTTTTGCAATTTCACGCTCCATTTTATCTCTACCTGCTATTGCAATTTCAAGCTCACTTTCTCCAACTTTAATATTCTTTACAATCTCTTCACCCCCAAGATCAGCAATTCTTGCACCATTTTTAATAATTTCTATTTCTTCACTAGACTTTTTCATCCTTAGTTGCATCAAATCCTTAGAAACATCACTAAAAACTGAAAAAGTAAAAATAGACGTAAGCTTTTCTTTCACATCTAAAGTTACATGATCGTTTTCAATGCCAATATTTTTTGGTGGTTCATCTCTTCCTATAATTGAAACTATAGCTTTTAAAAAATTATCTCTTTTCCAGTCAGTATAAATTACGTTATCACCATGAGATCTCCGCCAAGGTTGGCTTGCATCTATGTTTGCAGAAATTGTTGAAATTTTATTGGCTGTTACAATACATCCATAAGGTCTACCAAAAGAACAATAGATGAATCCTGTATAGTAGGCAATATTGTGCATCGAAGTTAAAATAATCATATCAAGATTATTTTTACTCATTATGGTTCTTAAATTAGTTAATCGTCTTTGATATTCTTGATCTGTGAAAGGTAATTTTGCCTTATCTCCATTTTTTAAAGTAAAAAAATCAGGTCTTTCCATTATAATTAATTAAGAGCAATAAACCGTCTATTAGATTTAATTGTAAGACTATAATAAATAATAGACATAAAAAGGAAGAAGCCTCCTATTATCGTATTAGTAGATGGTATTTCATTAATTCCTAAAATTGGAATCCATACCCAAAATATACCACCTATAACTTCAGTTAATGACAACAAAGTTAATTCTGCCGCTGGTATAGCTTTTGATCCTATAGAATATAAAATCAACCCCATACAAACTAATGTTCCATGAATAGAAAATAATGCTCCATTATAACTTGTAGATAGAAAAACCATATCATTAGATAAAATAACTATTGCTGCAACTACAAAGCAGAATAAACCTGCAAATGCTACAGTTGTAAATTTTGGAGTTTCTTTTTTCCATCTCAAGGTTACTGAAAAAATAGAAAACCCAATAGACGAAGTCATTCCAAAAATAAGTCCTAATAAAGAATTTTTTTCTGTATTACCTAAAGCTATTATTATTATTCCAACTGTTGCAATAAATATGGCTATCCAAACATTGACTGATATTCTTTCTTTTAAAAATAAGAAACCTAATAAAGCTGTAAAAAAAGGCATGGCAGCTAAGCAAAGCAAAGTAACAGCAGCGCTAGTATTTGTAATGGAGTAAATGAAGGTTATCATTGCAATACCTAGTCCAGTTCCACCAATGATACCTGAAATTCCAATTTTTAAATAATTCTTATAAAAATCTTTTCCTTCCTCAAAGAAAAGATAAAGATTTAAAATCAAAAAGATTGTAAGGCCACGTGCAAAAATATATTGCCATGGAACTAAATTTGGTTCATTCATATACCGAACAACTAAAGGTCCAAAAGACCATATAAGACCCGCTAATAAAACAACAGGTATAGCAATTTTTTCATTTTTTAACTCAAGCATTGATGGATATTTAATAGTAATTATTTTGTACTACAATAAAAATGAGATCTATTTAAAAATATTAATATTTGACCCTATTGGAGAGTAACAATCAATTAACTCACCTTTTTTGAATGTAGATTGCCCATCTTTGAATAGACCCCACACATTTGACTCTACAAATGATTTAATTCTGAATGATTCTTGACCTTTTAAAACTTCTAGCTCTATTTTTCCATCATTAGTTGAAGTTAACTTAGCTTTTAAAAATCTAATAATCTTTTTACTCTTTGAATAATTATTTTTTAATTTAGCTTTAAATGGTTTTTCAACCTTAACACCAAGAATATTAAACAGATAAGGATAAACAAAAAATCTAAAGCAAGCAGATGAAGAAATAGGATTACCAGGTAGCCCAAAAATAGCTTTTTCAGTTTTCTTAAATTTTGCAAACAATACTGGTTTACCAGGTCTAATCGAAACACCTTTAAAAAAATTAGATAAACTAAATTTATTAATTATGTGGGGAACAAAATCATGTTTACCAGCAGATACGGCACCAGATGTAATTATAATATCTATTTTAGATTTAAAACTTTTTTCTATTTTTTTTTGAAAAAGTTTAGCGTCCTTATCTCTTAAAATTCCACCATCTATAAAGTTAAATAAAAAATTATTAGATAAGGATTTTATGTAATAACTATTAGAGTTTCTAACTTTCCAATTAGCAACATTCCTATTGTTAGAAATTTCATTTCCTGTTGAAAAAAATAAAATATTAGGCTTCATTTTAACTTTAATATTTACTATGCCTAATGTTTTAAAAGCTAATATATGAGAAGGTTGAATAATAGTACCTTTTTTGATTATTAAATCTCTTTTTTTATAATCTGATCCAGCATATCTGATGTGTTGGTTATTTTTTATTCTTTTATTAATTAAAATAAATTTTCTATTTTTATCAAAAATGATTTTTTCTATTGGAATTATAGTATCAAAATTTTTAGGTATAAGTGCACCTGTCATTACCTCAACAGCTTCAAATTTATTTGTTTTTTTTAAAGATGGGTTATCACCTGCAGATATAGTCTTTAAAATTTTAAAGTTTTGTGAATTATTTTTATTTAACTTGATTGTATCTTTTGAATTGATTGCAAAACCATCAAATGCAGCATTAGTTCCTGCTGGATAATTTACAGCTGAATAGATATCTAATACATTAATCCTATTTAATGACTTTGATGAGTTAATAATTTCATCTTTAATTTTAATCTTTGATTTTAATAAGATTTTTTTAGCTTCTTTGTAATTAATCATTTTAATATTTTTTTAGTATTTTTTTTGCTTCTTCCAAATCTTCTTTAGTATTTATATTAAAAAAAGGATCAAATTTTTTAGGTTCAATATCAATTGTTTTTACTCCTATTTTATTAGCCCAATCTTCCACTTTTCTAAAATTATTATTAATCAAATCATTTTCAAGTGGTTTTAATAATTCAATTGACCACAATCCAAAAATATTGTGTCTTTTGTTGTTTGATTTAACAAAATACAACAGACTATCTTTTAGTTTAATTCTTTTTTGATATTCATCAATAATTGATGTTTCAAAAAAAGGTGTGTCTGATGGATATGTTGCAATCCACTGATATGATTTTTGATTTTCTTTAACCCATTTCATTGCACTCAGAACTCCTGCTAATGGTCCAAAGTCATCAAAACAATCAGGGATTATTGTTACATTTTTTATTTTTTTTGTATCTATGCTGTGGCTTGAGACAATAAGTATCTCCTCATATCTATTGCTAATTTTTAATAAAACGTGTTCTAACAATGTTTTATCGCCAAGTTTTGTCTGGTTTTTATCTTCACCAAATCTCTTTGACTTTCCACCAGCTAGCACAACAGCTAAAATATTGTTATCTTTCATAAATCAAAATATAAAACATTAATCTCTTAATTAAAGAATTATAATGGACTTAGAAATTTTAGAAATTGCATCTAATACCGAAAACCACAAAGTGCTTAAAAAGCATACACATCAATCAAGGAATAAAAACCCTTTATGCGGTGATGAGATGGAAATTAGCTTAATGGTTAAAGACAATATTGTTCAAGACATGGGTTATCAATGTAGATCATGCGTGTACTGTCAAGCCTCAGTTAGTTTGCTTTCAAGATGGGTTATGCAAGTACCAATAGAAAAAATTTCAGATTTTGTTTCAAAAGCTGAGCTTTTCTTTGATGAAAATTTTGATCAATTAAAAAAAATTAATATAAAAGATTTAAAAGATTTTAAAAAAATAATGAATTCAAAAAATATTTCTAGAAAAGAATGTTTATTGCTTCCTTTTAAAACTCTTTCAAAAGCCCTAAAGCTTTAAAACAACACTAACAGTAAAGATAAAAATATATGATAAATACAATAAAAGAAAACTTTAACAGAGCTCTTTATGCTTTAATATTTTCAATAATTACAATTGGAACTCTTTCATTCTTGAGTTTTGAAACACCTTATGGATTATTTTTAGCTGGATCATTTGGATCTTCGATGGTTTTACTTTTTGGATATCCAGAAAGTCCTTTTGCTCAACCCAAAAATGTTTTTTTTGGACACTTAGTAACATCTGTGGTTGGTGTATTAATTTTAAAGTTCCTTCCAGTTGATCAATTTTTACAAATAGCTATTGCAGTAGGTCTTGGTATTTTTGTAATGATACTGCTTGGTGTTACTCACCCACCAGCAGGTGGAAATCCTATTGTCATAATACTTGGTGCAGTTTCTTATGATTTTTTATTAAATCCAATTATTTTTGGTTCAATAATAATAATTGTTTACGCAATTATTCTAAATCGTTTCATTTTAAAGAAAAACTACCCAAGTAGTTGGAAGAGTTAATCTTTAGATTTTTTATTTCGCCAGCTTAATTGTGCTGGCGGAATTAAGCTCTGATATGCATTTATGCAATTAAAGATAGAATAAAAATTAATTATACTCAATATTTCCCCTATTTATTCTCAATTTGTTTTTTGATCAAAATTACTAATAAATATAATAATTCATTAATATTAATATGTGCAATTAACTAACAGGGTAAAAATGAAAGAAAATAAAAATGAAAATACTTTGTGTTTTGTACGACGATCCAAAAACTGGCATGCCAAAGAGCTATGCTTTAGACAAACTTCCTAAAATAGATAAATATCCAGATGGAATGACTCTTCCCTCACCAAAAGGTAGAGATTTTAATGAAGGTGAATTACTTGGCTGTGTTTCAGGTGAATTAGGACTAAGAAAATTTTTAGAGAGTAATGGTCATCAATTGGTTGTTACCTCTGATAAAGATGGTGATGGATGCAGAGCAGATAAAGAACTAGTTGACTCTGACATTGTCATATCTCAACCTTTCTTTCCTTATTATTTAACAAGAGAAAAAATGGAGACTGCTCCTAATTTAAAAATGGCAATTACTGCTGGGATTGGTTCTGACCATGTAGACTTACAAGCAGCTATGGACCGTAAAGTTGATGTTGTTGAAGTAACTTACTGCAATTCAAGATCTGTTGCTGAACACATTGTTATGATGATTGTTTCTATGGTTAGAGATTATCACACACAATACGCAATCGTTAATAATGGTGGCTGGGATATAGCTGATGCTGTTCAAAGATCTTATGACGTTGAAGGTATGCATATTGGTACTGTTGCGGCTGGTAGAATTGGCTTAGATGCTCTAAGAAAAATGAAACCATTTGATGTACATCTTCATTATTTTGATCGTCATAGGTTACCTGATACTGTTGAAAAAGAATTAAATTTAACCTTTCATGAGTCAGTTGAATCTATGGTTGAGGTGTGTGATGTTGTGACAATAAACTGTCCACTACACCCAGAAACAGAACATCTATTTGATGAAAAAATGATTAATAAAATGAAAAAAGGAGCTTACATAGTTAATACTGCTAGGGGCAAAATCTGTGATAAAGATGCAATTGCTGCTGCTCTTAAATCTGGTCAGTTAAGTGGTTATGCAGGTGATGTCTGGTTTCCACAACCAGCTCCTAATGATCATCCTTGGAGAACAATGCCTCATCATGGCATGACGCCTCATACTTCAGGTACTTCTCTCTCTGCTCAAACAAGATATGCGGATGGTGTAAGGGAAATCTTAGAGTGCTTTTTTGATAAAAAAGAAATCAGAAATCAATATCTAATTGTTCAAAATGGAGAACTTGCAGGAATGGGTGCTCACTCATACAGTAAAGGAACTGCTACTGATGGTTCAGAAGAAGCTGCTAAATATAAAAAAAAATAAGTCTATTTAATAAAAAGCGATTTATATCTTTTATAAATCGCTTTTTTAAAGAAAACCCACATAAGCGTTAAGAAAAGTTAATATTTTCATTCTTTCATATTTTATAAGTTAAAATATACTGACTGAATGAATTCTGATTATAAAGTTTTTAAATTTAAAAATAACACATTGAATGAACTTAATGATCAAATTTCTGTTGAAGAGCCCCTAGAAATTATAATCAAATTTAAAGATAAAGATAAATGGATAGAGAATACTATATCTATTACTATGCGAACACCTGGTGATGATGAGGATTTAGTAAGAGGATTTCTTTTTAATGAAAGGGTAATTGAAAAAGTTGAATATATTGAAAAAATTGAAAGTAGTGGAAAACCTACTGATCAATATGGTATTAAAAATAAAATTACTGTAACAATTAATAATTCTGAAAATATTGATATTGATAAAATAAAAAGAAATTTTTTAACAAACTCTTCCTGTGGTGTTTGTGGAAAAACTTCCTTAGATTCATTAGAAATTATTAAAAAAGATAAAATCTTAAAGTCTATTCCAAAAATTACAAAAGAAACTATTATGTCATCACCAGATAAACTTCGGCAAAATCAGTCAGAATTTTCTAAAACTGGAGGGATTCATGCAAGTGGATTATTTACGGCTAAGGGTGATATTGTGGCTATCAAGGAAGATGTTGGAAGACATAATGCTTTAGATAAATTGATAGGTCATGCTCTTGATCAAAAATTACTTAATACAAATACTCAATTTTTGACATGCTCTGGGAGACTTAATTTTGACCTCGTTCAGAAGGCTCTAATGGCAAACATAGGTGTACTTATAGGAGTGGGTGCGCCAACAAGTCTTGCTATAGATTTAGCAAATAGATTTGATATGACATTAGTTGGTTTTGTCAAAGGTGATAGCTTCAATATTTACAGTAGTAGTGAAAGAATTAAATAGATATTTGAGGTCAGTATTTTTTTTATATATATTATTTAATAATATTAAATATTATTAAATTCATTTTAAACTTCTAGAATTTTTAGAATAATTGTAATAAAAATTTAAGATCATTAAAAAGGGTAAAGAGTAAAGGGTAAAATTGTCAAAAAACATAAGTAATCTATCAGGTAGAGTTGGTCTAAAAAAAAATCTTTTTGAAAAGATTTCTGAAAGATCATTAAATTCTAAAGACGCAAGTGGTATTAAAGAAATAGCTAATGAATATCATATGGGCGTATCCACTATTCATGGTGCAGAAAGTTTTTATGAATTTTTAAGGCCATCTCATAGAGCAAAGAAAGCCTTTGTTTGTAATGGAAGTGCTTGCATGTGTTCTGGAACACAAGAACCTTTAAAGAAAAAATTAAAAGAAAAATTAGGTGATGACAAGGTTGGTGAAATGTTTTGTCTTGGTCACTGTTATGAAAATAAAGCGTTTCATTATGATGGTGAAAACTATGCTGGGAATGACATTGATAAAATTGATGAAATAATTAAAGGAGAAAAGATTGAACAAGAAAAATTTTTCTCTAAAAGTTTTGCTTCAACTAGTTTTTTAATGGATGATAAGCTTTCAAACTTAGATCAATTTAAAGATGTTTTAAATAAATTTATCAATACAGATAAACAAGAAATTATAAAATCATTACTAGATTCAAATTTAACAGGTAGAGGTGGTGCTGGCTTTCCAGCTGGAATGAAATGGGATTTTTGTAGAAAAGCTCCCTCTGAAAAAAAATATGTTATCTGTAATGCTGATGAAGGTGACTCTGGTGCATTCTCCGATAGGTACTTATTAGAAGATCAACCACTTAAAGTTTTATTTGGAATGATTATTTGTGGATATGTAATTGGAAGCGATGAAGGTGTTTTATATATTAGAGGAGAATATCCAAAATCTATTGAAGCTATAAATGGATGTATTAATTCTTTAAAAAAAGAAGGATTATTAGGTGAAAATATTCTTGGAACAAATTTTTCTTTTGATCTTAATATTTGTATAGGACAAGGAGCATACATATGTGGAGAAGAAACTGCTTTAATAGCCTCAATCGAAGGACGTAGAGCTGAAGTAGATGTTAGGCCTCCCTTCCCTGTTACTGAAGGACTTTATAAAAAACCAACTGTTGTTAACAATGTTGAAACTCTAGCTGCGGCTACCGGTATACTTATCAATGGAGCAGAAAAATTTGCTGCAATTGGTAATAAAAAATCTGCAGGAACAAAATTAGTTTGTTTTGATAGTTTTTTTAATAATCCAGGTGTTTATGAAGTTGAAATGGGAACTCCAATGAAAAAAGTTTTAAATGATATTGGTGGTGGATTTAAAGAGCCTATTAAAGCATTACAAATTGGAGGACCATTAGGTGGGGTTATTCCAATTTCTGAAATAGAAAAATTAAATCTAGATTTTCAAGAATTTACTGCTGCTGGTTTCATGTTGGGACACGCAAGTATAGTAAGTATTCCAAAAGATTTCCCAATGGTCGAATATATTCATCATTTATTTGAATTCACAGCCGAAGAATCATGTGGAAAATGCTTCCCAGGTAGACTTGGTTCTTACCGTGGTAAAGAAATGTTTGATCAAGCAAAGAATAAAACTGCTAAAATTCCATTAAAGCTATTAAATGAACTCCTAGTAACAATGAAAAAAGGCTGTTTATGTGCTTTATGTGGCGCAATACCCACTCCTATCATGAACATACTAAAATATTTTGGTGATGAAATGAAGGATGATATGGTGAAAGATAATTAATGAGCTCAGAAAAAAGAAAAATTGCATATATAGATGGTAAGCCATATGAAATTGGTCCTAACCATACTTCTGTTTTAAAATTTGTAGAAAGCTATCTTGGTGAAAAAAAGGTTCCTGCTTTATGTAACGATCCAAACTTAGCACCTTATGGAGCTTGTAGAGTTTGTTCGGTTGAGATTGCTTTAGTTAAAGATGGTCCAACTAAAGTTGTAGCCTCATGTCATACACCGGTAGGTGAAAACCAACATATTTTTACAAACAATGAAAATTTAACGGCTTTAAGAAAAAATATTGTTGAACTAGTTTTAACCGACCATCCAATGGAGTGTGGAACTTGTGAGGTTAATAATAACTGTGAACTTCAAGATGTTGCTAATGATTTAGGCATCTCAGATCATAGATATAATGTTCCAAAACAACATAAAGGTATTCCAAGAGACACCTCTCATGATTACATGAGAATGAATTTGGATAACTGCATTAATTGTGGAAGATGTGTCAGAGCTTGTGATGAAATTCAAGGTTCATTTGTTTTAACAATGAGTGGAAGAGGATTTGAGTCTAAGATTACAACAGACAATGATGCATTATTTGGTGACTCGTCTTGTGTATCTTGTGGAGCTTGTGCACACACTTGCCCAACAGATGCCATCTCAGATGTATATCAATCTAAATCAGTTGCTGTTGATGAAAAAGTAAGAACAACTTGTTCTTATTGTGGAGTTGGTTGTAATTTAGAGGCTTCAATTAAAGATAATAAAGTTGTTGCAATTTCTACTCCTAAAGAATCTGAAGTTAACGCAGGTCACACTTGTATTAAAGGAAGATATGCTTTTGGATTTTATGATCATCCTGACAGATTAAAAACTCCTTTAATTAAAAGGAATGGAAAGTTTGAAGAAGCATCATGGGATGAGGCATATGATTTTATTAAAAAAGAATTAAATAGAATTACCAAAGCTAATGGACCAGATGCAGTTGCAGGTATTTCTTCAGCAAGATGTACTAATGAAGAAAATTATGTTTTCCAAAAAATGATTAGAGCAGCAATAGGAACTAATAATATTGATTGCTGTGCAAGAATTTGTCATTCACCTACGGCGTGGGGAATGCAACAAACATTTGGAACTGGAGCAGCTACAAATTCTACAGAAGATATTTACCATGCAGATTTATTTATGGTGATCGGAGCAAATCCAACAAATGCTCACCCTGTTACTGGTGCTAAAATTAAGCAACAAGTAATGAAGGGTAAAAAATTAATTGTATTAGATCCAATTACTACTGAGCTTGCTAAACTTGCTGATTATCATATTAAACTTAGACCAGGAACAAATGTAGCCATATTAAATATGATGTTGCATTATATATTGAAAGCAAACCTTTATGACAAAGACTTTGTCAGAGATAGAACTGAAGGTTTTGCAAATTTCATTAAAGAAATTGAGAGACAAGATATGGATCATTTAGCAAAAGTTGCTGGTGTTGATAAACAGTTAGTTAAAGAAGCTGCAATTGCTTATGCAACAGCTAAAAACTCCATGGAATTCCATGGTTTAGGTGTTACAGAACAAGAGCAAGGATCTAAAACGGTAATGTTAATTGCTGATCTTGCCATGATTACAGGAAATATTGGTAGAAGAGGTGTTGGTGTTAATCCATTGAGAGGACAAAATAATGTTCAAGGTGCAGCTGATATGGGCTGTCAACCCCATCAAGGAGCTGGTTACTTTGAAGTGGCTGATGAAAAAGTTCAAAATTTCTACACTGAAAAATATGGAGTAGTACACCCAACAAAACAAGGACTAAAAATTCCAGAAATGTTTGATGGGGCAATTAATAAAGATGTGAAAGCTGTCTGGATCATTGGAGAAGACATAGTTCAAACAGATCCTAATAGTGCCCACGTAATAGATGCTATGAATTCACTTGAGCTATTAGTTGTACAAGAAATTTTTATGAGTGAGACAGCAAAACTTGCGACAGTAGTATTACCTGGAACAACTTTCTTAGAAAAAAATGGAACTTTTACTAATACAGAAAGAAGAATTCAAAGAGTTAACCGAGCCGTACCTCCTTTACCTGGTACAAAAACAGATGGAACAATTGTAACAGACATGATGCAAAAATTAGGCTTTGATCAACCTGAATATGATGCTGATCAAGTTCTTGCAGAAATAGCTGACGTGGTTCCTTTCTTTAAAGGTGTAACAAGAGAAAGACTTGGTAAAATGGGATTACAGTGGCCAGTACAAGAAGATGGAACAGATACTCAAATTTTACACCAAGAAACATTTAAATTAGGAAAAGGACAACTTAAAAATTTCGATTGGAAAGAATCTAATGAGATAGCTGAGAATAAAAAAGATTATCCATTAATTTTAACAACTAGTAGAGTTCTTCAACATTATAATGCTGCTACTATGACAAGACGTACTAAAAATATTAATATAGTTTCTGAAGATTTATTACTAGTTCACCCTAATGATGCTAAAAAAAGAGAATTAAATACTGGTGATATTGGTAGACTTTATTCTGGCAGAGGTGAGGTAGCTTTAAAAGTTGAGGTTACTGATAAAGTTAAAGAAGGAATTGTATTTACAACATTCCACTTCCCAGAACATATGGTTAACATGGTAACTGGTCATGGAAAAGATGAAGAGACAATGTGTGCAGAATACAAAGTTTCTTCTGTAGAAATTCAAAAGATATCCAATCAATTTAAAACTGTTGTTGAGCCTAAAGAAAATCAAGCAGAACTTTCATAATTACTAATATTTTAATACGTGCTTTAAAAAATTATAAAGTTTATAATTTTAAAAATGACTAATTCAAATATAGATATTGATAAGGCAGGATGGTCGTTTGATAACACATATGCAAAACTACCTGAAGATTTTTTAGTAAAACAAACCCCAATTCCAGTAAAATCTCCAGAAATTATAATTTTAAATAAAGATCTCTCCAAAGATTTAGGTTTAGATTTTACAAATATTAAAGAAGAGAATTTATCTCAACTATTTTCTGGAAATTTATTGCCAACAGGTTCAGAGTCAATCGCACAAGCATATGCAGGACATCAATTTGGACATTTTACAATGTTAGGTGATGGGCGAGCTGTTCTTATGGGTGAACACGTATCAAAAAATGGTGATAGACATGACATTCAGTTTAAAGGGTCAGGAAAAACACCATTTTCAAGAAGTGGTGATGGACGAGCAGCACTTGGTCCAATGCTCAGAGAATATATTATTAGCGAAGCAATGCATGAGCTGGGGGTACCAACGACCAGAAGTTTAGCAGTTGTTAAAACTGGAGAAAATGTAATTAGAGAAATACATTTACCAGGTGCTATATTAACTAGAATTGCTGCTAGTCATATCCGTGTAGGAACTTTTCAATATATTGCAGCCACTCAAAAAGAACAAAATTTAAAAGTCCTGTTTGATTACGTAATCAATCGACACTATCCCAATATAAAAAATTCTAAAAACCAAGCCTTGGATTTGTTGAAAACAATAATGAATGTTCAAATTAATTTAGTTATTAACTGGATGCGTATTGGCTTCATTCATGGTGTGATGAACACTGACAATGTATCGATTTGTGGTGAAACAATTGATTACGGTCCATGTGCTTTTATGGATACTTATAATCCAGATACAATCTTTAGTTCAATTGATCAACAAGCAAGATATTCATTCTCAAATCAACCAAAAATTATTAAATGGAATTTAGCAAGATTTGCAGAGTGTATCATAACACTTATAGACGACAACAAAGACAAGGCTGTAGAAATTGCAACTGAAGTAATTAATTCATTTGAAAGGATATATGAAGAAAAATGGCTGAACATGATGCGGGATAAATTAGGGTTATTTGGTGAACATATAAATGATCAAATTTTAATTACGGAACTTCTAAAATGGATGGACAAAAATAAAGCTGATTACACTAATACTTTTTGTTTTTTAATGAACGAAAAATTTTCAGACAATGAAATTTATAATGATGAAAACTTTCTTATTTGGAAAAAAAGATGGAAAGACCGCTTAGAATTAAATAACAACAATCAAGAAAAGTATTTAAAACTGATGCATTCAGTAAACCCAATAATTATTCCTAGAAATCATAAAGTTGAAGAAGCTTTAACCGCTGCAAACAATGGTGATTTAGAAGTTATGAATAAATTATTAGCTGTTTTAAAAAAACCATACGAAAGTCAAAATAGTATTATTGATTTTCAGTCTCCTGCACCGTCTAGTGATAAAGCTTATCAAACATTTTGTGGAACTTGATCTTTAGATTTATTTAAAAGCGATAATATTTAAACTGATTGGAAAACCATAAGGTTTATAATTACTTGTATCTTCAAATATATTGAAATTTATTACTTTTTCAGTTTTTGTAAATTTAGCCTTTTCAAGAGCAGACTTTAAAAAACCAAAATTCCAACCAAAATAATGAAAATCATAATCATCAGTTTGACCTCCAAAGATCATTCTTAATACATGCATTTTTATTTCACCTTCAGTTTTTCCAATTTTAGTAGCATAATCTTTTAGTGGCATTAAAAAAAATTTAAATAAAACATCTATATCTGGAACTGACACATAAAACTTTCCACCTGCTTTTAAAACTCTATTTATTCCACTTAAAGTACTTATAATTTTTTTTTGTGGTACATGCTCAAAAACATGACTAGCATAAATTTCATCAATTGACTCTTTTTCAAATTGACTTAAATCAGAAATATCACCAATAAAATCTACACCTTCTTTATTTTGAATATTTAATATTTTCCATCCATCTTTTTGAATTTTACCACCAATATGAAGTTTCATAAAAAACTATACCATTTTTTATAAAAATTTATAATACATATGGTTCTGGTCTTGCATTATTATCAAGAACTCTTTCAACAGAAAAATCACTTATATCAATTGTTTGATAAGATCCCGTAGAAATTAATTCAGTTAATGCTCTTCCTATTCCAGGGGCTTGCATTAATCCTCTGCCTGTAAATCCTGAGGCCATATAAACATTTTCATACTTAGGGTGCTTGCCAACTACCGCATTATTATCCAATTTATTACAATCATAATAACCGGCCCATCCACCAGTTAATTTTAATTTTTCAAAAGCAGGAATTCTTTGTGCTAATGCAGGCCATACTAATTCTTCAAAATCATTCCAAGCTGGTTCTAAATCAGTAGCTTCAAATACTGAGTTAGGTGAACCTGCCAAATACTCTCCACCTTCAGGTCTCCAGTAAACACCGGTTGTTAAATCTCCTGTTAACGGCATTTCTTTAATATATTTAGGGCATTTAACTCTAAAAACTGTATGTTTTTGAGGAACTACCGGGATATCCTTTAATAATTCTTTAGTCCAACATCCTGCAGCAGATATAATTGTTTTAGCTTTAATATCAGAGATGCTTTTCACTTCACCTTTAATAAATTCTGCACCTAATTCAATTGCTTTACTCTTTAAGGCGCCATGAAACATAAAAGGATCAATCCATCCTTCACTTTGGTTGTCTGTATAAGTTGCTGTTTCGATACCCTCACTGTTTATATAAGGAAATATTTTTGATAGTTCAGAACCTTTGATGTTTTTAGTTCCAGCATCACAAGCTTCATGATTTTTTAGGGCTTTATATTGTTCCTCAGCATGCTCTGGACCAAACATTAATAAATAGCCGTTTGTAACCATGCTTGCTGTAGGGTTTGGATTTTTTTCAGTTTTTAATAGTTCTGGAATCTGAAAAATAAATTCTCTTGCAAATTTTCCTAATAAAATATTTTCTTTTTGAAAAAACTGCCTTCTAAATCCTCCAAGTGATAATGGAAAAGAAGCTGTTTTATAAGTCGGGTCTCTTTCTATAACTTTAACTTTTCTACCTTCTTTAGATAAAAAATACGCTGTAGCAGTCCCTATTATTCCACCACCAACTATTACAACATCGTCCATAATTTATTTTAATTTAATATGATTAAACTTACATTTAGCAGTAATGCAAAGAGACACCAAAGTAAATAAGGAATCATTAAGTAATAACTGTACAAGTTGACACGCTTAAATCTAATTATGAGAATGATTATCAATAATATTAGAATTACTAATACAATTAGAGATAAAATAATTTTATGAAAAACAAAAAAAACTATACTCCAAGTTGTATTAAAAATTAAATGAATAAAGTAGATATAAATAGTGTTCATGTCTCTGTTTTTACTATGCCAAAATTTCCAGATAGCAATTGTCATAAAAAAATAAAGCGTAGTCCAAACTGGTGCAAAAATCCAATCTGGTGGATTAAACGAAGGTTTGATGAGTAAAGAATACCATGGTTCTTTAAAACCTACTGTAGCTAAACCTCCTATTGCAGATGCAGAAAAAGTTACAAGAGCAAATAATAAAAAAGATAAGAATTTGTTTTTTAACATAATTCTATTATACAATAGAATATGGAAGAAAAAAAAGTTATTTGGATAACTGGTGCAAGCAGTGGAATAGGTAAAGCTCTTGCAATCAAATTTGCGGAAAATGGGTGGATGGTTGCTGCATCTGCAAGACGCGAAAATTTATTAAATGAACTAAAAAAAAATAATCAAAATATATTTCCTTTTCCTTTAGATGTTACTGAAATTGATGCATGTAAATCAGTTGCAAAAGATATAATCAAACAATTTGATAATATTGATATATGCGTATTTGGTACTGGCATGCATGATCCAAAATCAGAGAAAAAATTTAATTTAGATAAAATAAGAGAAATAATGGAAGTTAATTATTTTGGAACCATGAATTCAATTAATTCAATCTATGATTATTTTTCTGAGAAAAAAAATGGCCAAATATCTATAATTTCTTCTGTTGCTGGCTATAGAGGATTGCCTGCAGCTGGTGCATATTGTGCTTCAAAATCAGCACTTACCAGCTTTGCTGAAAGCTTAAACTTTGATATGAGAATAAAGAATGTTCGTGTTTCGTTAATCAGCCCCGGTTTCATAAAAACACCTATGACTGATCAAAATGATTTTCCAATGCCCATGATCAAAACTCCAGAATTTGCTGCAGATGAAATTTATAAAGGATTAGTAATCAAAAAAAGTTTTGAAATACATTTCCCAAAAGCTTTTACTTATTTTTTAAAATTTCTTCAAATGCTACCTAGCAGTTTATATTTTAAGTTAGTTGCTAGAGGTATGAAGAAGATTGATTATTAATTTTTTTTAAAGAAAACTGTCAACTCACCAACTTTAAATCCAAACTTTGTAAGTGTGGCTCGATTAATTGCAACATCTTCATCCTGTTTAAAAATCCAATCATCAAAAGAAACTTTAATATTCTTTCCTTTAAATGGGACCATTAAATCATATTCAAATTTAAAAGCTGATCCATATTGATAACCTTTAGCTGTACCCACGACATCAGGGGCAGTACCTTCATAATAATTTTGATCAATCTTTTTGATTTTCCATATCCGATTTTGCTTTTCTCCGTCTGTCCAATAAAAATCTTCTTTAAGAGTTAAAATATCTTCCTCAAAACTACCTGTCATATCAGCTTTAAACTGTCTAGTGACCTTACCACTACGGTCTTGTAATAGACCCCATGCTTTAACCGGACCATTAAAGTATTGCTCTATAGTCATAGTTGGTTCAGTATTTTTGAAATCAGTTGGCTTCATAGAGTTATTGTTTATACAACTTGCTGTAAAGAATAAAGAAATTATTAACACAGTTAATCTAATGGTTTTAAAGTTTATCATGTCGCTCCTATTGTTATTTATTTTGCAGTGAAAATTGAATTAAGTCTATATTTTTTGATTTAAAACCAGCTTCACAATATGAAAGGTAAAATTCCCACATTCTTTTAAATTTTAAATCAAAGCCTTGTTTTTTAATTAAGTCCCATTTTTTATTAAATATTTCTCTCCAAATAATCAAAGTCTCAGAGTAATGGTTGGCATATGAATTATACTCACTAAATTTTAATCCATTTTTATCTACATAATTTTGCAATTCACCTTTTGAAGGCAAAAAGCCACCTGGGAAAATATACTGTTGTATAAAGTCTTTTTTATTTTTATATCTATGAAATAAACTATCATCGATAGTTATGGCCTGAATACCCACCGTACCTGATGGTGTTAGATTATTTTTAATCGTATTAAAATAACTGTCTAAATAGTTTTGACCTACAGCCTCAATCATTTCTATTGATGCAATATGATCATATTTATCTTTTAAATCTCTATAATCTTTAATTTGAATATTTACTTTTTCATTAAGTCCACATCGATGAATTCTCTCTTTAGCAAATTCAAATTGTTTTTTGGAAATAGTAATACAATCTAATTTAACATCATAATTGGTACCTAAATACTCAGCAAAACCACCCCAACCACAACCAATTTCTAAAATTTTATTACCATTTGTAGGCTTTATTAGATCTATTAATTTTTGATATTTATTGTTCTGAGCTTCAAAAAGTTCTTGTTTGGGGCTTTCAAATATAGCACTGGAATAAGTTAAAGTTTTATCAAGCCATAATGAAAAAAAGTCATTTCCTAAATCATAATGCTTAGCAATATTTTCTTTACTTCTATTTTTAGTATTTTTAATAATTTTATTTTTAATAAAATTGATAAAAGGTAAATCGAATATTCCAGAAAATTTATAAATGGTTTTTATATTCTTTGCTGTTAACTCGATCAAATCAGAAAGATTATTTGTTGTAAAAAAATCTTTCATATAAGATTCTCCCAAACCAATACTTCCACTTTTAATCAAATTATAATTGAGACTTTCATCTTTAATTTCTAAAAAAACTTTTAAAGCTTCATCAGGGTTGCCAAACTTTAAAACTTCACCATTTACTTTTTTAATTTCAAGAAAACCATATTTAATACTTTTTAACGCATTAAATACAATCAAATCTGAAATTTTATAAATTAACATTAGTTTTCGATAGTAATATTATTCTTAATCTTTATTTTTTTTTTTAAATTTAATTCCTTTTGTCCATAATTTAAATGCCTCATAATGTATCGCTAGAATGATTTTGAATGTCATTAATGGATGTTTTAAGTAAGATTTAAGTAGATTTCTATTATTCAATTCACTTTTAATACCATCCTGTGAAGCATATAATACTTTACCAACTGGATCATTCAGATCAATTATTAGAGATATTTTATTACCAGGCTTTAAAAGTCTAAAAAAGTAAATACAATTCATTTCAATAAATGGCGATACATGAAATTTTTTCTTACACACATGTTGAATCAGATTTTGGTCTTTTTCAGTTTTAAAAATATAAACATGTTGCTCACCAAATGTGTTTTTTACTTCATATAAAATAGATATCAGATCAAAATTTTTGTCATATACATAAAAAACACTTAGCGGATTAAACACATAACCAAATATTCTTGGATAACATAAAAGTTTAATATGAACATCGTTAGTATCAATATTATTTTTTTTAAGATTATCTAAAACCCAGTCCTTAAGAGAGCTGCCATCTCTTGCTCCATGGTCTTTATCAAAGAAACTAATAATATTTAATTTATTGTATGAAAATATCTTTAAGGTTTTGTGTAATAAATCTATTTCTGATAAATCTATAAGTAGTGAAAATACATTGTAATTAAAACTATGAATTTTGGGCTTAAATCTTTTATGAATTACATTTCCTGTATAAATATAAGAATTTTTAATCATTAAGTGTTTTTAGCATATCAATAGAAGACTTTATTCCATCCTCATGAAAACCATAACCAAAATAACTGCCACAAAATAAAATATTTTTTTTATTTTGAATTTTATGCAGGTTACTTTGATTATTTAATGCTTCTGTATCGTAATAAGGGTGAGTAAATGCTACTTTTTTAAATATCTTATTATTTGGAATTTCTTTAAATGGATTTATTGTTAAAAAAATATCTCTATCTATCTTTAAATTTTGTAGCTGGTTTATCCAATATGTTACAGCTGTCCTTTCATTATTTGCTGAATCCATAGAAGAATTCCAAGCACACCATGCTTTTTTATTTTTAGGCATAACACTTTCATCAAAATGTATTACTGCAGTGTTTGCTCTATATTTAAATTTCTTTAATATTATCTCTTCATCTAGCGTTGGATTATCAATTATCTTCAATGCTTCATCTGCGTGGGTTGCTATTACAACTTTATCATAATCAAAGAACTCATTTTCCTCTCCATAAAAAATTTTAGCACCTAAATCATTTCTGGTAATTTTATTTATATTGTAATTCTTAAAATGTTCACCACTAACTTGACCTATTATTTTATCAACATAAGTTTTGCTCCGATTTGTAACCGTAAACCATTGAGGTCTATCTTTAATTTTAAACAGCCCGTGATTCTTGAAAAAACTTAGAAAAAAAGATAATGGCATTTGTTTTGCTTCATATGGTGGCATCGACCATATTGCAGATACCATTGGTATAATATGATAATTAATAAAATAATCTGAAATTTTTATTTCTGTTAAATACTCCCCTAATGTTATTGAACTAATTTTTTTAATTTCTATTTTTTCACATTTTTTATAAAAGCTTAAAATTTCAAAAAACATTTTTAAAAATTTTGGATTAAATAAATTTTTTTTATTGGAAAAAATTCCACTTAATCCTTTTCCACAATATTCTAAACCACTATTTTCTACAGTAACAGAAAATGACATATCACTTTTTTCAATCTCTATTTTATTTTCTAAAAAAAAATTAATCAAATTTGGATAAGTTTGCTTGTTAAAAACCATAAATCCAATATCTATTGGAATTTCTTTATTAAGGTTGTAAGCAACTTTTATTGTATTTGCATGACCCCCAAATTGATTTTCTTTTTCAAATAAATCAACTTTATGTTTTTTAGATAGGTAATAAGCAGCACTTAATCCTGATATACCCGCACCTACTACAGCAATTTTCATCTTAGTAAATATCTAAGCTGCTGTGTCTTCGTACTCTTCCATAGATGGGCATGTGCAAAACAAGTTTTTATCTCCATAAACATTATCTACTCTACCAACTGGAGGCCAATATTTATTTGTTCTTAAAAACTCCGAAGGATAAGCAGCCTCTTCTCTTTCATACTTATGATCCCACTTATTGGATGTTAATTCAACGTGAGTATGTGGCGCATTCTTCAATGGGTTGTCAGTCTTGTCATATTCACCAGACTGAATTTTATCTATTTCTTGTTTTATCTTTATAAGAGTAGAACAAAACTTGTCAATTTCACTCAAACTTTCACTTTCCGTAGGTTCAATCATCATTGTACCAGCAACAGGCCAAGACATTGTTGGAGCATGGTAGCCAAAATCAATCAATCGCTTTGCAATATCTTCCTCTGTGATCCCTGTTTCACTTTTTATCGTTCTAATATCAATGATACATTCATGAGCTACATTGCCACTTTTACCCTTATATAAAATTGGAAAAGAGTCTTTTAATTTATGTGCAATGTAATTTGCATTTAGTATTGCAACTTGTGATGCTTTTCTTAAACCTTCTGAACCCATCATCTTTATATACATCCATGAAATCGATAAAATACTGGAGCTGCCCCAAGGAGCTGCAGATACTGCTCCCATTCCAGTCACTGGGCCACAATCTTTTATCACAGAATGTTTTGGCAAAAATATTTCTAAATGTTTTTTACACGCTATTGGTCCCATACCTGGTCCACCACCACCATGGGGTATACAAAATGTTTTATGCAAATTTATATGACAAACATCTGGTCCAAAATTTCCTGGTTTGGCAATACCTACTAATGCATTTAAATTTGCTCCATCCATGTAAACTTGCCCACCATGATTATGAATTAATTCACAAATGTCAGTTATTTTTTCCTCAAAAACACCATGTGTTGAAGGGTAAGTGACCATAAGGGCAGCTAAATTTTCTGAATGTTCTTCAGCTTTATTTTTTAAATCTTCATAATCTACGTTTCCATGTTGATCACATTTCACAACAACTACTTTCATACCAACCATTTGAGCGCTAGCAGGGTTTGTGCCATGTGCAGAGCTTGGAATTAAACAAACATTACGATTTGTTTCACCATTTTTTTCATGAAATTTACGTATTACCATTAGACCAGCAAACTCTCCTTGAGCACCAGCATTTGGTTGCAATGAAACTCCAGAAAATCCAGTAATTGATCTCAACCAGTTTTTTAAATCTGTAAATAATTCCCTATAACCATCCATTTGCTCTACAGGAGAAAAAGGATGTGGCTGTGAAAATTCTTTCCAAGTAACTGGTATCATTTCTGAAACTGCATTAAGCTTCATAGTGCACGAGCCTAAAGCAATCATGGATTTATTTAGGGCAATGTCAGAGTCTTCTAATTTTTTTAGATAACGTAGCATTTCTGTTTCTGAATGGTATCTATTAAAAACTGGATGATCTAAATAAGTTGAAGTTCTTAATAAATTTTTAGGAATATTAGACAAACTTTCATTCATAGATTCTTTAATTGTTTCTGAACAATTAAAAATTTTTAATAATTGATTTGCTCTATAAAGATTTTTTCTTTCATCAAAAGACACTGCTAACATTTCAGAATTTACTTTTCTGATATTTACTCCTTGATCTAAAGCATTTTTATATATCTTCTCTGTTTTATCTAGAGTTTTTATTGTTACCGTATCAAAAAAATCATTTGAATAAAGTTCATAACCAGATTGTTTTAGTTTATCTGCAAAATTTTTAGTCAGTTGAGAAACACTTTCTGCAATCTTTTTAATACCTTGTGGACCGTGATAGACAGCATAAGCTGCAGAGACTATTGCTAATAATGCTTGTGCGGTACAAATATTACTCGTGGCTTTATCTCTTCTTATATGCTGCTCTCTTGTTTGAAGTGCAAGTCTGTATGCTTTTTTTCCATGCTTATCTACTGAAACGCCAACTATTCTACCTGGCATTGATCTTTTATACTCATCTTTTGTAGCAAAAAATGCTGCGTGCGGGCCACCATAACCCATTGGAATTCCAAAACGTTGTGAACTACCGACTGCAATATCAGCACCTAACTCAGCAGGTGTTTTTAGTTTAGCAAGTGCTAACAAATCACATGCAAGAACTGCTTTTCCATTATGTTTATGTATTTTACTAATAGCCTCACTTGGGTCTTTTATATCTCCAAGGGTGCCAGGGTATTGAATAATACCACATATAATATCTTCTTTAATATCTTTATCTTCGTCACCAACTATTATTTCTAAACCTAAAGGTTCAGCTCTTGTTTTAATAACATCAATAGTTTGAGGGTGACAATTTTTTGAAACAAAAACTTTTTTAGATTCAGACTTAGATATTCTATAGCTTAATCCCATAGCTTCTGCTGCTGCTGTTCCTTCATCTAAAAGAGAGGCATTAGCAATATCCATTCCCGTAAAGTCAATTATCATTTGTTGAAAATTTAATAACATTTCCAATCTTCCTTGTGCTACTTCTGGCTGGTAGGGAGTATAAGAAGTATACCATCCTGGATTTTCTAAAATATTTCTAAGTATTACATAGGGAGTATAAGTTCCATAATAACCCATTCCTATAAAGCTAGAATAAATCTTATTTTTTTTAGAAATATCTTTTAATTTTCTAAGTGCTTTATATTCAGAGTTTGGATCACCAATATCTAAATCATCTTTGAGAAGAATTTTTTCTGGTACAGTATCTTTTATTAAATCATCAAGATTTTGATAGCCCAACTCTTTAAGCATAACATTTTGTTCATCAACAGATGGACCTATGTGTCTTTGTATAAAATCTTTTTGAGCATTCTTTAACATTTAACTACCACTTTCTTTTGAAAATTTTTCGTATTCTTCTTTATTCATTAATGAATCCATTTCAGACTTATCAGTAATTTTTAATTTAAAAAACCATGCTTCATTTTCTGGATCAGAATTAACTTTTGCAGGATCATCAACAATGGCTTGGTTATTTTCGATAATTTCTCCAGATACAGGAGTATAAATATCACTTGCAGCTTTTGTTGATTCTACAACTCCAGCATTGCCATCTTTAACTACAGAGGACCCTATTTCTGGTAACTCTACAAAAACAATATCTCCTAGCATTTCGGTTGCGTGTTGTGTAATTCCTACAATGGCAGTGTCTCCATCTACCTTTATCCACTCGTGTTCTTTAGAATATTTTACTTCACTCATTTACTAGCTCCTTTCACATAACTTTTTTTATAAAATGGCAAATTACTTATAATTGCTGGATATTTTTTTCCTCTCACTTCTAAAAAAACCTTAGTATCATTTTTAGAAAATGAATTTTCTACATAACCCATTGCAACTGGAGCCTGAACACTCGGACCAAAAGTTCCACTTGTAATTTCCCCAATATTTTTATCATCTTCACTAAATATTGAAGTTTTTTCTCGAGCTATAATTCTTCCTTCTGGCTTAATACCCACACGGATCTTGCTTACCCCTTTCTCGATTTGAGATTTAATTTTTTCATATCCAATAAATCCACCCTCAAGAATTCTATTTTTTGATATTGCCCATTTTAAATTAGCTTCTATTGGGCTTTTATTGATATCCATGTCGTGACCATATAAACAAAGCCCCGCCTCTAATCTCAAAGTATCTCTAGCACCTAATCCAATTAAACTAGCCCCTTCATCTATGAGTTTTTGTACAAATACTTCTGCATCTTCATTTTTTATTGATATCTCAAATCCATCCTCACCTGTATAACCAGATCTTGTAATATAAATATTTTCTTTAAGATAATTAAATGTACCACCATTCATAAATTTTAGATCTGATACTCCATTGATTATCTTTTCTAATATTTGGACTGCTTTTGGCCCCTGTATTGCTATAAGAGATAATTCTTCACTTAAAATCATTTCATACTTATTTTCTAATAATTTAGATAAAAGTTTAAAATCTGTATTCTTACAAGCAGCATTTAATACAATGTTAAAACCGCCTTCAACTTTAGTGATAATCAAATCATCGTAAATTCCTGCTTCTTCATTCATTAAAAAACTATATTTTGACTGATTTAATTTAGCATTACTCAATTCTGCTGGAAAAATTTTTTCAAGATTTTTTGCTAATGTGTCATCTCCTTTAATGAATAACTGACCCATATGAGACACATCAAAGATGCCTGCATTTTCTCTTGTACTTTTATGTTCCTCAATAATTCCTGTAGAATATTGAATTGGCATTTGATAGCCAGCAAATGGAACAAATTTAGCTCCATGCTTTTGATGTAAATTGTAAAGTGCTGTCTTTATATTTTCCATATTAACTTACTGTACCCATCTGTATGTTTGCCTGAGAGTTTTATTCCTTCGGCGAGAACTTAATCTCTTTCCAGAGTTAATATGTTACGGTCCTTTTGCCTGAGAGATTCCTGGGTGGTTGCTCCTTCGGCGCTACGATAGTTTGTAGTCTCTCCCGTATTTGAGAATAATCTACCAGATGTATGTCAGAGTCAATTAATAATTTTTTCTTTTTTATCAGACAAAAGCAACGATGAAAACTGAAGCAAAACAGCAAATAGAATAATTGCACCTCCAATTAATGTAAATAATGATGCCCGTTCACCTGCAAATAGAAAAGCCCAAAAGGGCCCTAAAACAGATTCGGATAGCATAATTACTCCAACCATTGCTGAAGGAGTGCTACGAGCACCGATGGTAATGAATATAAAACCAAAACCAACTTGAAAAAAGCCTGCTAAGAAACCTAAAAATATATCATTAGGTGAAACCATTAAATTATGTGAATAGTAAATACATACACTTAACCCTATTAAGCAAGAGCTTACTCCAGCAACAAATTGAGCAGGAATCATGTCTACTGTAGGAAATTTTCTTACAATCATGATTAAGACCGCAAATGTGATAGGCATTGTAAATGCAGCTAAATTTCCTGAAAGGTTACCTGGTCTAAGATCATTACCAACCATTAAGGTAACTCCTGTTATTGCTAATATTATTGAAACTAGAGTTATTGTTGAAATTTTTTCTTTTAAAAATAAGTAACCAAAAATTGCAAGAAATAAAATTTGTAATGAGATTATAAAATTAGTATTTGCAACTGATGTGTTAGACATTGCATATACATAACCGCAAAATCCGAATGACAATACAATACCCCCAAAAAAACCTGGTAATCCCGATTTATAGAAAGAGCTTAAAGTTTTCTTTTTATAAGTAATTATTAAAAAAGCTAAGACTGTAAGCGTAAAAAATAAAGATCTCCAAAAAAGAATTTGCCACTCTGTAGAACCTTCAAATTTTTTTACAATAAGCCCACCAAAACTTAAACTTAAAGCACCCATAAAAATCAGTAATGGACCTGGAATTTTATTAATTACATTCATTTAAATATCTATTTGTATCTTCTGTGTATGCTTTAAATATATTCTGAGCTTCTTCAAGACTTACTTCCTTAAAGTTTATTTTTGTTCCAGGAGTTAATTGTCCAACTAAATCAAGATCAGCAGTAATAACTACACCGATCTTTGGATATCCTCCGACTGTTCCATGATCCGACATCATTATTATTGGATTACCGTCAGCAGGTACCTGAATAACTCCTCTAACTAAACCTTCTGATTTGATGTTGGTATTTTTTATATTTTCTAATTTAGGACCTTTTAATCTTATACCCATTCTATCAACAAGGTTTGTGATTAAAAAATCTTCATTAAAAAATTTGTCTATTGCATCCTTAGAAAAATAGTCAAAATTTGTACCTTTAATAATTCTAATGATACTGTCAGTAGAATAATCAAAATTTATTTTTTTGTTTATTGGGCTTTTGATATCAATTTTTTTAATAAAAATTTTATCATTTAACGAATATTTTTTTCCATTATTTGGTCCAATATTTGCTTTAGTATTTATGGAATAACTGCCCCAGGTTTTTTCTACATCAAAGCCATCATTAACAGCTAAGTATCCATACGTAGAATTTTTGGTTGATATTATATCTATTTGATCTTCTTCATCTAAAAAATAGCTTTTATAACACTCACCTTCTTCAACCTCTAAATTCTTTCTAATAATTTTAAAAAAAATATCACCAGATATTGCAAAATTAATTTTTCCATTCCTTAATTTTAAAAGAGGGCCTTGGTATGCAAACTCTAATACAGGCTCATCTAATTGATTTTCAACTAGTCTATTTGATAATATATAATTTCTTTGGTCAATTGCACCGCTTACTGCAATACCAACATGATATAAATGATTTCTACCTTTGTCTTGAATGGTAGTATTAACTCCAGCCCTTAAAATCTCAAAATATGCTTTATTCATTCCAATTTAAATATTCTTCTTTTGTTATTTGATAAAAACTTACTTTATCACCTGGATTAACTAAAGCTGGTTGAACTAAATTTTTATCATCAAAAATTTTCTTTGGGGTGTTACCAATAATATTCCAACCACCAGGGCTTTCAAAAGTATAAATATTTGCAAATTGTTCTGTTATTCCTACCGATCCTTTAGGCATCTTTAATCTCGGTGTTTCTAATCGATCACATCTAATATTTTCATTAAGATCTCCTAAAAAAGGCATTCCAGCAATAAAACCAGTCATATAACAAAAATATTCTTTACCAAAATACATTTCTAATATTTTATCTTTATCTATATTCAATTTTTTAATTAGCCTTAAAAAATCTAATCCATACTCATCGTCACAACAAACTGGAATCTTAATTTTTTGATTATTGTTTTTAATATCTCTTTTAATAGTTAAGCCTTCTATAAAATATTTAATTTTTTTATAGTTAGTTATAGCTAAATCAAAACTAATGATTAATTTATTATAAGAGGGTGTTAAGTTAGTTATACCTTCAATCTTTTTATCTTTTATTAATTTTGATATATGGTGAAAGTAATCTATGACGCTTGAATTTATTGTTTCATTAACTTCTGAGCCAAAATCACAATATACGGCTGCATCACCAAGATTTGATATATTTTTAACCATGCCATGTTATACTCCAGACTAAAGAGTATGGAAATTAATATCAATTGTGATTTAGGAGAAAAATCTAAGTTTCATTCTATCAAGAATGATCCAGAATTACTTAATATTGTAAATTCTGCCAACATTGCATGTGGCTACCATGCGGGAGATGAACAAACAATGGATATGGTTATTCAAATTTCAAAAAAAAATGGTGTTAGTTTGGGTGCTCATCCTTCTTTTAATGATCCTGAAAACTTTGGAAGAAAAAGAATGAATTTAAATTCTTTAGAAATAAAAAAACTAATCTTTGAACAATATGAAATATTACAAAAAATTGCTCAAAATTATAATGAAAATGTTACTCATATTAAGCCACATGGGGCACTTAATAATATGGCTTGTGAAGACCTGGAATTAGCTACAACTCTAGCAGTGGCCATTAAAGAGATTAATAAAGATATCATTTATCTTGTCCCAACTGGTTCGCAAATGGAAGTTGCTGCTAAGAAAAATAGTTTAAGAATAGCTTGTGAAATTTTTGCAGATAGAAATTATGAAGATAATGGAAACTTAATTTCTAGAAGTAAACCAAATGCTTTAATCACTGACCCTGAATTAGCAAAGAAACATGTGTTGAGCATGGTTAAAAATCAGGCAATAAATTGTCTCAGTGGTAAACAGATACCTTGTGAGATTGACTCGGTTTGTATACATGGTGATAATGAAAGCTCATTGGCAACTGCTAAATCTATCAGGGATAATTTGATTGATAATGGGTTAAAACTAAAACCTTTAAATAAAATGGATAAATTTAATTAAAATATGAAAAAACTTATTTATACTTTACTAATAATAATAGCACTTACTAATAATTCATTTTCTGCAGGGAGTAGCAGTGATAACGATTCTACTCCAAAAGTGTCAAACTATGCAAAGGCAAAAAATTTAATTAAAGCTGCCAAGAAATATGAAAAAAAAGGTAAAACTGAAAAAGCACAAAAAAGATATGCAAAAGCACAAAAGCTTCTTTTAAAATCTAATGATGAAAAACCATTACAGGCAGATACTTTAAATTATTTGGGTTTTACTACTAGAAAACTTGGGGATTATGAAGGAGGTGAAAAATTTTACTTACAAGGCTTACAAATTGAGCCCAATCATAATGGAATAAATGAGTACCTTGGTGAACTTTATGTAGCCACTAATAGAATGGATATGGCTAAAGAAAGACTAGAAGTTTTGAAAACTTGTAACTGTGAAGAATATGACGAACTAAAAGAAATAATTGAAGGTACTAAAAAATCTAAATATTAAATTTATGCTCAATATTCAAAATCCAATTGAAGCTAGAAAAATTATTAGAAAAAATGAGTACAAAGATCAAACAGCAGGAACTGCTAATAAATATGTACAAGGTAACCTTTGTATATTACCTAGCAAATATGCAATGGATTTTGCATCATTTTGTCAAAAAAATCCTAAACCATGTCCTCTAATAGGTTTTGGTACAAAAGGAGATCCGTCATTAAAAGATTTAGGGGATATTGATATTAGGACAGATGTTCCTCAATATAGAATATGGGAAAAAGGAAAAATTATTGATGAACCATATGACATCAAAAAATATTGGAATGAAGATTTAACGACATTTGTTTTGGGATGTTCTATGTCTTTTGAGCTACCATTAATTGAGGCGGGAATACCTATCCAACATATTGAAAATGATACTATTGTTCCAATGTATCGAACATCGATAGATTGTGAGCCAGCAGGTCAGTTCTCAGGAAAATTGGTTGTCTCTATGAGACCTTTAAATTCAAAAGATGCTATTAGATCAATTCAAATTAGTTCTAGGTTCCCAGCAGTTCATGGTGCTCCTATTCATTTAGGTGATCCATCAGAAATTGGAATAAAAGATATAATGAATCCTGAATATGGTGATCCTCCTAAGACATTTAAGAACAATGAAATTCCTGTGTTTTGGGCATGTGGAGTAACGCCTCAATCTGTTTTACAAGATTCAAAACCTGACTTTTGTATCACGCATGCTCCGGGAAAAATGCTTATTACGGATAAATTAAATAATGACTTGGCAGCTTTATAACTAGCTTCCTAAAAAAACCTTCTTAACTTTTTCGTTATTAATTAATTCATTAGATTTACCACTAATGACTAATCTTCCACTTTCAAGAACATAGCCTCTATCAGCCATGCTTAGTGCCAATCTTACATTTTGTTCAACAAAAAGAATTGATATTCCTTCACTAACCACATTTTTAAATATCTTTATCAAATCTTTTACTACTAGAGGTGATAATCCTAAAAATGGTTCATCTACCATTAAAAGTTTTGGAAGTCCCATCAAGCCTCTTGCTATAGCAAGCATTTGCTGTTCTCCACCAGACATAGTGTGAGCTAACTGGCTTGATCTAGATTCTAGTTTTGGAAAAATCTTATAAACTTTAGATAAAGAACCACTCAATTCCTCTTTTGCTTTAGGATGCCAAGCACCAAGAATAAGGTTTTGCATAACAGTAAGGTATGGAAATACTCTTCGTCTCTCAAGAACATGAGAAATTCCCAATTCAGTTCTTTTAAAGGTTGGGATTTCAGAAATTAGATTATTTTTAAAATGTATACTTCCATTTTTATGGCTAACTAAGTTACTGATTGTATTTAAAATTGTACTTTTACCAGATCCATTAGGTCCTAAAAGAGCGACCATTTCTCCATTATCTACATTTATTGATACATCCCAAATAACTTGAAAATCATCATATAAAACATCAATATTTTTTATATCAAGTAGCATCAACAGTTCCTAAATATGAGTCAATTACTTCTTCATTTTGTTGAATTTCTTTTGGTGTTCCGTAAGCAATTCTTTTACCCTGATCTAGCGCTAGAATATTGTCCGAAATTTCCATTATAATATTAATATTATGTTCAATGGTAATTATTGTTACACCAGATTTTTTAAGTTTTTTAATTAACTCAACTAAACCTGGGATAGTTTTTTGATCAACACCTCCTGTAACTTCGTCCATTAATAATAGTTTTGGTTCAATTGCCATTGCTCTTGCCATTTCTAATCTTTTTCTTTGACCTGTTGAAAGCTCTCTAGCAAAATGATGTCTCTTTTCTATAAGATCAACAAAATCTATTATTTCTAAAGCTTTATCCCTTGCCTTTTTAATATTGTCTTCTTTCACAAATGAGCCAATCATTACATTTTCTAATAATGTTTGATCTGCAAAAGGTTTTAGTTTTTGAAAAGTTCTTCCAACACCTAGACTGCTAATTTTGTCAGGACTTAAACCTGATATATCCTTATTAAAGAAACTAACTTTACCATTATCAGTTTTTGTATAACCAGTAATTAAATCAAACAAAGTAGATTTGCCCGCACCATTGGGTCCTATAACTCCCAAAATAGTGCCTTCTGCAACATCAAAAGAAATATCATTATTGGCTTTTATGCCCCCAAAAGATCTACTTAAATTTTCTACAGATAAAATCTTCATCTTTGTTTTTTTCTTTCTAAAATATTTTTTGGAAAAAAAGATATGAGCCCTTCTGGTCTAAAGATACAAATTAGCATTAGAATTAAACCATAAAGAATTAAATCTACAGCCCCTCCTGTTCCACCTAAATAAATTCTAGAATATTCTGAAATTGGAATAAGAATAGCTGCACCCACAATAGGCCCCCAAACATTTCCAATTCCACCAAGGACCGTGATCAATAAAACAATAATTGAAATTTCTATATTAAATACTCTATCTGGATCAATAATAAGTATGTACTGAGCAAATAAACTTCCCATTGGTGCCATTATCATTGCTGAGATTACATAGGCTATGATTTTATAATTAGAAACATTTATACATAAGCTTAGCGCTGCCTGTGGATCATCTCTTACAGCTCTTAATCTGTATCCTAATTTTGATCTACTTAAGAGCCATACTAAATAAAATGTAATTATAAAAAATACTAAAAAAATATAATAGTAAGGCATTTTACTACTATGAAATTGAAGAGCCAACAAAGAATCTTCTGAAGTCATAGGAACCCATACTCCTGATGCAGCACCTACCCACTCCCATCTTTGAAATATAATTTGAAAACTAATTCCAATTAATAAGGTGGCAATTGCAAAATAATGTCCACTTAGTCTTAACATTGGGATGCCAATTAAAACCGCAGCAATTCCTGAAACAATCATTCCAAGAAAAATACTTATCCATGGAGATATACCATACTGAACATAAAGAAACGATGTTGCATAAGCTCCAATTCCAAAAAAAGCTCCATGGCCTAAACTGATTTGTCCTGAAAAACCTGCAATTACATTCCATGACTGAGCCATAACTGCATGCATAAAGATCATTATCATTAAATGAAGGTAGAAAGAATTCAACCCAAAATGAGGCAAAGCAAATAGCAATACAATAAAACCTCCAATTAAAGATATAATTCTTTTATCTGTATTCCAGAGAGGTTCGGATTTAGCTATTAATAATTTATCCATAATTAATACCTTCCAAACAAACCTTGTGGTCTAAAAATTACAACTAATAGATAAATTGCAAAAACATATAAAAGTTTAAATGATGGATCTATCAGCAAACCACCTAATGATTCAACTAAGCCAATAATAATTCCTGCATACAAGCACCCAATAATACTTCCAAAGCCTCCTAATGCCACTGCAACAAATGCAAATAGTGCAAAATTTATTCCAACGTCAGTAAAGATAAAAAAATAATTAGCCATCATTCCTCCAGCAACACCAACACAACCAAGTCCTATTGCCCAACCAATAGCAAACATTTTATCAGATGGTATGCCTAAAATTTCAGCAGCATGCCTGTCTTGTGCTGTTGCCTGCAAAGCTAAACCAGTTTCAGTTCTTGTTACGAATAGATAAAGAAGAATAAAAGCAACCAAACAAATCAAACTAGCAACTAGCTGAGGTTGTCCAATAAACATACCTGAAATTTCTAATCTTCCTTCTAAAAATGGTTTATCAATATTTCTAAAATCTGGTGTCCACAAAAACTGTGCAATTGATCTAATGAATATTGATAATCCAAATGTTGCACAAATCTGAATTAACATTTTGGCCTTCAATATATATCTAATCAAAAAATAATGAGTTAGCACTCCACAAAAAGCCATTAATAAAATTGTAATTGGGATTGAAAAAATTGGATCTAATCCAAATAAAGACCATAACCAAAATGATGAAAACATCGATAACATCAAATGTTCACCATGAGCAAAATTTACTATATCCATTAATCCAAAAATTAAACTTAACCCAGCAGCAATTAATGCATAAATTAAACCCATCATTAATCCTGTCACTACTGCTTGTAAAATTATTTCAGTTGTCATTTATTTTTAGTAAATTTCTACTGTTGATTGAATAGTAAGTCATTGAATTGATATCACATATAGTATTAGATTATATTTTTAAAAAAAACAAATATGAGGGAAAATAAATGAAAAAATTAATACTTTCAGTATTTACTTTTTTATCATTAGTTTGTGCGCCTACAATTAGTGCTGCAGAAAATGTTAAAATTGGAGTACTTTATCCATTAACTGGGCCTGTTGCTCAGGTTGGAAAAGATGCCGTAGCAGCAGTTCAAACTGCTTTAGATATTATAAATAACAGCCACGATATTCCTGGTATGCCTTTAGCAAAAGATGCTGGCCTAAAAGGTTTAGGTGGTGGAAAAATTTCAATTGTTGTTGGTGATCATGGTGGAAAACCAGATATTGGAGTTGGTGAAACAGAGAAAATGTTAAACTCTGATAAAGTTCATGCAATGTTTGGTGCTTACTACTCATCTGTAACAGGTGCAGCAAGTCAGGTATCTGAAAGAGCTGGTATACCTTGGGTTAATGGTGAGTCGACTTCACCAAAATTAACTACAAGAGGATTTAAATATTTCTTTAGAGTGACACCACATGATGGTGAGTTTACTCAATTGATGTTTGAATTTATGGACGATTTTAACACTAAGAATGGTAATAAGTTAAAGACACTTGGAATTGTTCATGAAGATACTCTTTGGGGAGCTGATAGTGGTGGAACTCAAAATAAAATGGCTAAAGAAAAGGGATATAAAGTTGTTGAAAAAATTAGTTATAAAGCAAAAACAACCTCTTTAAGTTCTGAAGTACAAAGATTAAAAGCAAAAAACCCAGATGTTTTATTGCCATCTTCTTATACAGCTGATGCTTACTTGTTTTTAAATACAGCTAAAGAACTAGATTATAATCCTAAACTTTTAGTTGCACAAAATGCTGGCTATACTGATCCAAAATTTATAGCTACCATGGGAAGCAAAGCTGAAGGAGTGATTACAAGATCTCCTTTCAACACTGACTTAGCAACTACAATTCCAATGATTGGAACTGTAAATGAACTATTTAAGACACATTCTGGTGGAAGAGATTTATCAGATGTACCTGCTAGAGCATTTACTGGTTTTATGGCATTAGCTAATGCAATTAATAATGCTGGATCGACAGACCCAGAAAAAATTAGACAAGCATTGGTAGATTTGGATATGTCATCTGACTCTCTTATTGTTCCATACAGAGGCATTAAATTTGGTGCTGATGGTCAAAATGAAAAAACAAGAGGTATTTTGATGCAAGTACAAAATGGAAAATACTGTACAGTTTATCCATTTGAACTAGCTGCGTGTAAATTGCAGTACCCGATGCCAACTTGGTCTCAAAAATAATTTAGACTAATACTATTAAAGGCGATCATTACATGGTCGCCTTTTTTTATTTATTAAATACTTTTTCTTGAATTATAATATTTATTTAATACTATAAAAAAATCTTGATTGAAGAATTCATAATTTTAACCCAAATCATCTTTATAGATATCATCTTAGCTGCTGATAATGCTATTATTATTGGATTAATTGCTGCTAACTTTGTACCAAAGAATAGAAAACAAATAATTCTCTGGGGTGTTGCTGGTGCTTTAGTCTTTAAGATTATTTTTGCACTTTTTGCCACTTACCTATTTGAATTTTATTATATTAAAATTTTAGGTGGGCTACTTCTAATTTGGATTGTTAATGATTTAAGGAAAGATTTAGTTGAAATGAAGAATAAGATTAAATCACCAGTAAAAAAATCAACAGAGCCTTCATTTGTAAAAAGTATTTATAAGGTTTTATTTGCAGATATTACGATAAGCTTTGATAACGTTATTGGAGTGGTTGGTGCTGCAAAAGGTTATTTTGGTTTCATGATATTTGGTCTTGTTTTATCAGTAGTATTAACAGGGGCATTAGCCACTTATTTAGCAAATTATATTCAAAAACACTTATGGATAGCCTATGTGGGGCTAGGCTTTATCTTAATTGTGGCACTACAATTAATAATTGGTGGATTAAATGATTATGGTGTTTTGTCAATTAACGAGACCTTTAAACAATATTTTTAATCTAATATGAATGTTTCTTAGTAGGAAACTTTCTTTTAAGTACGTCTTTCTTAAACTTTAGCGTAGCGTCATTTATTTGTTTTTCAATATTTGCATATTTTTTTACAAATCTTGCTTTAATTTTATTTAATCCCATCAAATCATCTGTAACTAAAACTTGCCCATCACAGTGGACTGATGCTCCAATACCGATTGTAGGAATTTTAATAGTTTTTGTAATTTCTTTTGCTAGAGAACTTTCGATACACTCTAAAACAATTGAAAATACACCAGCTTCTTCTAAGAGCTTGGAATCTCTTAAAATAGTTTTTCTTTCTTTTGTTTCTTTTCCTTTAAACTTAAAATTTATTGCAGACTGTGGAAGAAGACCAAGATGACCCATTACTGGAATTTTGTTCTTAGTTAAAGTTTTGATTATTTGAACAAATTTTTTACCACCTTCGAGCTTAACAGCATCACACTTCGTTTTTGAGATTATTTTTTTTGCATTTCTTAAAGCTTCTCTTGGGGTTCGGTAAGTATTATGAGGCATGTCTACTACCATAAGGCTTTTTTTAACACCCATCCTTACACTTTTAGAATGCTCAATCATCATATCTAATGTCACTTTTTTTGTAGAAGAAAAATTATAAAGTACAGAGCCAAGGGAGTCGCCTACCAAGACAAGGTCACAATGTTTATCTATAATAGATGCAATATTTTTAGAGTAAGCAGTAAGGCTTATAATTTTAGATTTATTTTTTCTTTTAATAAAGTTAATAATCTTACTATTCATTTTTTACCAAATACCATTATTTTTCATTGATGCCCACGGTTCTTTAATTTCTAAATTTCCTTCTTGTAAGATTTCTATAGAAATATTATCAGGGGATCTTACAAATGCCATATGGCCATCTCTAGGTGGTCTATTAATTGTATAGCCCATATCTTTAAGTCTCTCACACGTTTGATAGATATTTTCGACACGGTATGCCAAATGACCAAAATTACGAGATCCATCACCAAGCTTGTCGCCATCCCAATTATAAGTTAGTTCTAGTTCAGCCTTTTCATCACCAGGTGCTGCTAAAAAAATTAAAGTAAACCTCCCTTGTTCACTCTCCATTCTTCTAGTTTCGATTAAACCTAGTCCCTTGCAGTAAAAATCTAATGATTTTTCTACATCTGAGATCCTAATCATAGTGTGTAAATATTTCATAATATCTTGTACTCTATAATAAAATATTATTCTAATTCAATGGTACTAGGAGGTTTTGAGGTAACATCATAAACTACTCTATTAATTCCCCTAATATTGTTGATAATTTGATTAGAAATTGATTGCATAAAACCTTTAGGAAAATCAAAAAAATCAGCAGTCATTCCATCTTCGGATGTAATTGCTCTTAGCAGACAAATATGTTCATAAGTACGATTATCTCCCATAACACCCACAGTTTTGACTGGTAGTAATGCAGCATAAGCTTGCCAAATTTTATCGTATAATCCATGATCTCTTAAAGCCTTAGTAAAATAGAAATCTGCTTCTTTTAAAATTTTAATTTTTTCATTTGTTATAATGCCAGGCATTCTTATTGCTAGTCCAGGACCTGGGAATGGGTGTCTCGAGATTAGATCATTGGATAGATTAAGTTCCAACCCTAATTTTCTAACTTCATCTTTAAATAAGAATTTAAGAGGTTCTACTAATTTTAATTTCATTCTTTTTGGAAGGCCACCTACATTATGATGTGATTTTATTTTTGAAGTTTGACTGCCTGTCACAGATTTACTTTCAATTAGGTCAGGGTAAAGAGTACCTTGTGCAAGATAGTGAACATTTTTAATTTTTTTTGCATATCGCTCAAATATTTTAATAAATAAATTTCCAATAATTTTTCGCTTTTTTTCTGGATCAGATACATTTGTTAATTTTCTAATAAATTCTTTTTCTGCATTTACGTAAATTAAATTTATTTTTAATCTTTTTTTAAATGTATTAACAACTTGTGTTTCTTCATTTTTTCTCAATAGGCCATTATTAACAAAAATGCATGTTAAGTTTTTTCCAATTGCTTTACTTAACAATTGCGCAACCACGCTACTATCAACACCACCCGACAATCCACAAATTACTTTGTTATTACCTATTTGTTGTTTAATTTCATTAATTAATTTTAATTTTTGATCTTTTGAAGACCAGTTTTTTTTGGTTTTGCATATAAGGAAAACAAAATTACGTAATAAGATTTTTCCTTTATTAGTGTGTGTTACTTCAGGATGAAATTGTACTCCATAAAAATTGTCTTTAATATTTTCAATTATTGTTAATTTAGAATTTTTGCTTGATGCTATAACATTAAAATTTTTTGGCATTTTTGATACTTGGTCAGCATGGCTCATCCAAACATTACTTGTCTTATCTTTATTAAAAAAATTTTTGGTTAAAATACTATTTGATACTTTTTTTATAGTAGCAAGGCCAAATTCTCTATGTTTTGATTTTTTTACTTTACCACCTAATAACTTTGATAATACCTGGTGTCCAAAACATATACCTAGGATTGGAACCCCTAGCTTTAAAATTTTTTTTTCAAATTTAAATTTGTCATTTTCATAAACATTAAGAGGACCGCCAGAAAGAATTACTCCAGCTATATTTTCTTTTATAATTTGGGTTATTTTTATTTTTTTATGACTAACAATTTCTGAAAAAACGCCCAGTTCTCTAACTCTTCTTGCAATTAATTGTGTAAATTGGGAACCAAAATCAATTATTAAAATTTTACTTAAATTATTACTAAGACTCATTTTTAGGTTCCAAATTCTTTAAGGATTCTAAAATAGAATTTTTTTTATCACATAATTTATTACAAATTTTAGAAAAATTATCTGCTAATTCTTTTACTTTAGAGTAATTAGATCTTTTTAACTCTATTTTCATAAGCATATAGTTTGCCTCTTCATTTTTTGGATCTAATAAAAGCACAGTATCAATATTTTTTTTTTCTTCTTTTCTATTCTCTTCAAAATTATAAATTTTTGCTAAATATAAATATGAATTTTGATCCTTAGGGTTAAAAACAATACTTCTTTGAAACAAAAATTTAGACTCTTCGTATTTCCGTTCATCATATTTATTTTTTCCTTTTTCAAAAAAATTATTTTCTGCTAAAGAGTGACTTCCAAGATTTAAAAGCATAAATAGCATAATTGTTAATTTGTTTATTTTTTTCATTAATATTTACTTTCATTTTTTACTTGATCAACATTATGAACCATGCTTTCATAAAAACCTGCTTTTGTTATTTTTACAAAATTAGGTTTATTTTTAAGATTTGGAACTTTTTTCGCACCTAGATAACCCATGGATGATTTTAAACCTCCAATTAATTTATAAATTATACTTTTAACATTTCCTTTATATTTCACAAAACCTTCTACTCCTTCTGGAACATATTTAGATATATCTTTTTGTTTAGTTTGAAAATATCTATCAGCTGAGCCTTTATTCATTGCTCCAACAGAACCCATACCTCTAAAACTTTTAAATAATTTTCCATTTTTCTTAATTAGTTTTCCAGGTGTTTCAAAGCTTCCTGCAAACAAAGATCCAATCATTATCGCATCAGCACCTGCCGACAATGCCTTAGCTAAATCACCTGAATATTTAATTCCACCATCTGAAATTATCTTTACTTTATTATTTTTAACACCTTTTTTAACAGCAAGTATCGCACTTAACTGTGGAACGCCAATACCTGCAACTAGTCTAGTTGTACAAATTGACCCTGGTCCAATCCCAACTTTAATAATATCTACTCCTAACTTTATTAAAAATTTTGCAGCTTCTGCAGTTGCAATATTTCCAGCACATAGTGTTGTTTTGTTTGTTTTCAATTTTTTTATTACTTTAATAATTTCTGCAACTTTTTTGCTATGTCCATGAGCTGTATCAACAACAATTAAATCAACTTTTTCTTTTAAAATAGCTTCTGCTCTTTTAAGTTCTAAAGGACCTGCTCCAACTGCAGCACCAACTAATAAGTTTAATTTTTTTACTATTTTAATCTCGTCAATTTGTTTTTTAATATCAAGGTTTCTGTGAATTACACCAATACCTCCAGCTTTAGCCATTGCTATTGCCATTTTACTTTCAGTAACGGTATCCATAGCAGAGGATAATAAAGGTATTTTTAGTGTTAAATTCGATGATAATTTTGTGCTGGTATCAACTTCAGAAGGTAGAACTTCTGAGTATTTTGGTGCCATTGTGACATCATCAAAGGTAAGTGCTTCTTTTATAGGATCCATAATGATTTATATATGATTCCTTTCAAAAAAAAAGTCCCTATCTTAAAATTTTACAAATAATAAAACTTTCCTTAGATTCTTTTCTACTAGACTTAGGTTTAAAAACCTTCACTTCTTTGAATAATTTTTTGCCTAAGGCAACAATTTCATTAAATGATGAGCCTAAAAAAATCTTAGAGACAAATCGCCCTTCTTTGACCAACATTTCTTTAGAGAAATTCATAGCTTCCATTGCAAGTTCCCCTGTATAAATTGCATCTATATCTTTTATACCCGTTGTATTAACAGCCATATCAGACACAACAACATCAACTTTTGATTTGAATAAGTCTTTTATTTTTTCTTGAGAATCTAAATCAGTGAAATCACCTTTGATTTGAATTGTATTCTCAATTTCTTCCATACCCTTTATGTCAATTGAAACCAATCTTCCACTTTTTACTGTTCTTGAAATATATTGAGACCAGCTACCTGGTGATGCTCCTAAATCTATTACCGATATTCCATTTTTAAATATCTTAAATTTTTCATCTATTTCTATTAATTTGTATGCTGATCTAGCTCGATAACCATCTACTTGAGATTGCCTAACATAAATATCTCTTTTTTGTTTATTAATCCAATTTTTAGAAATTCTATTTTTTTTCAATTAAAGACCAAATCTTAAACTTTTTGTTAAAATTTTATTTTCTAAAGTTTTTATGTTTATCTTTACTTTTTTATCTAATCTCATATCTTTATCTCCATCCCAAATTCCTGAAGCAAGATGTATTATGCCTAATTTATGATTAGGTAGGTAAGGTTCCACAAAACTTTTTTCTTGTTCATTAAATTTTGGTAAAAGATTGCTAACTAACCAGTTACAATTATGTGGCAAGAACTCTGTTTCTAAATCATCAATATAAACTGACATATTGATAGCTAATTGCTCTGATCCAAAAATATTTCCAGCTTTTAATGTCTGTTCTAAATTTTTTTGCCATGTAATCCATCCAGCTGAATTTTTTTCTAAAGAAAAAACACCAATATTAATGTGTGGAGCAAAAGCAAGCTTACGCGCTTTGTTTATTCCAATTTTTGATTTTATTGCATGTTTAAAATTTTGAGATTTAATTATTGCTAATTGTCCAAATATCCAATTAACTTTAGACATTATTTTATATCCAGGTGTAAAAGTTTGAGTAATTCCTAATTTTCCATTTTCACAAGCTTTAAAATAAAGTTCTACTGAATTCCAATCCCCTACCCAAGCGTCACAATCAATCCATAAGAATTTTTCATAATTAGGAAAATATTTTGGTAAAAAAGCTCTAGATACTTGACTCTTTAACCACTCTCTTCCTTTTACCTTAAATGCTGGAACATCAATATCCCATTCGGCTGATTTAATTTCATCAACTTTTTTGGATAATATTTCTATTTGTTGTTCAGACAAACCAGCATCTAAAATGCAGATTGCAGTATCTTTGCTTTTTTCAAAACTCTTAATAGAATCAACTAATTCATTAAGCAATTCAAAGTAATTTGAGTCTGCCAGAGATACAATTACATTTTTTTTCATTTATAATATGTCTTCAAAATCATCATTATCATGATTTTCACCACTTAAAATTTTTTGTTTATAAATTTTTTGATAACTGAAGTATCCAAATGGAATTAAACAAATATAGATTAATCCACAAATAACCAAAACTTTAAATGTATATATTAACAAAAGTCCAAAAAATAACACAACACCAAATAATGCAAAAATTGTCATACGACGTGGTATGGAAATCTTTTTAAAAGCAAATGTTGGAATTTTACTGATCAATAAGAATGAAATCAAAATAAAGAATGTTGGTACTACTATATTGTAGTTAATCTTTATTAAATTTATCTCACTTAGACTTAGTATTAATGGCATCAATACCAAAATTCCACCTGCTGGAGATGGTACTCCTTCAAAATAATTATCTTTCCATGATGGCTCTGAGTTTGAGCTTACATTAAATCTTGCTAGTCTAAGAGCTACACAAACTACAAAAATCATTGTAAGCAACCAACCAAATTTACCTAAATTATTTAAAGACCAAAAATACATTATAAATGCAGGTGCTACACCAAAACTAATTAAATCTGCCAATGAGTCTAATTCTTTTCCAACCAAAGAAGTTCCCTTCAACATTCTTGCAACTCTACCATCTAACGCATCAAAAATTGCTGCAAATATAATAGCTATAATAGATAGTCCAAATTTTTCATCTAATGCAAATTTAATAGAACTTAACCCAATACATACATTTATTAATGTCAGTGCATTAGGTAAAAGCATTCGAGCTTTTTTGTCTGATACAATTTTAAAATTATTTTTAGGTTGTTCCATAAGCTATCTTTTAGCTAATAGTGTTTCACCAGCAATTGTCTTTTGTCCTACTTTAACTAACGTTTGATAATTTTTAAAATAAACATCAGCCCTACTTCCAAATCTTATCATTCCAATTCTTTCGCCTTGTTGCAATTGTTGATCCTTTGAAGACTCACAAACTATTCTTCTGGCAATTAAACCTGCAATCTGAACAACAATAACTTCTTCTCCATGGTTATTCGTTATCTTGTAATAATTTCTTTCATTGTCTTCACTTGCTTTATCAAGTGATGCATTTAAAAATTTTCCTGGTTTATAAAGTATTTCTGAAATTTTACCTTCACACGGTGTTCTGTTAACGTGACAATCAAATACATTCATAAAAATACTTATCTTAGTGAATTTTTTATCCTCTAAACCTAGCTCTTTTGGTCCATCTACTTCATGAACCATTAAAACTTCACCATCTGCTGGACTTGTTAAATAATTTTCATCGTTTATTGAAATTCGTTCAGGATCTCTAAAAAAATAATAAATCCATATCGATAACACTAAACCGATTAATCCTAGAAAAGTGCTAAAGAAGTACAAAAAAATTGTTATAATAATAGATATAGCTAAAAATTTGTATCCTTCAGAATGAATTTTTGAAAAAATTTTCTCTAACATAAGCTTATATTTGATAATTTTTTATTAATATGTATATAAAGCACTAAATTACAATTACTAATATAAATTATTCAAATATGGCTAAAATTAAGGTTAAAAATCCAGTTGCTGAACTCGATGGCGATGAAATGACAAGAATAATATGGGAGTTTATTAAAAGTAAACTTATTCTTCCATATTTAGACTTGGGTATTGAATATTTTGATCTAGGTATGAAAAGTCGAGATAATTCTAATGATCAGATAACAATTGATTCGGCCACTGCAATTAAAAAAATTGGTGTTGGTATCAAGTGTGCAACAATAACACCAGATGAAGCCCGTGTTGAAGAATTTGATTTAAAAAAGATGTGGAGATCTCCCAATGGAACTATAAGAAATATTATTGGAGGAACTGTCTTTAGAGAGCCAATAGTTTGTAAAAATATTCCTAAATTAGTACCTTCATGGACAGACCCAGTTATTATTGGAAGACATGCGTTTGGAGACCAGTATCGAGCAACAGATTTTAAGGTTCCTGGAAAAGGTAAAATGGAAGTTAAATGGACAGCTGAAGATGGTAGCCAAGAAATAAAATATGAAGTTTTTAACTTTCCTGGACCAGGTATAGCTTTATCAATGTACAATTTAGATAAATCAATAGAAGACTTTGCAAGGTCTTGTTTTGGCTATGGTTTAATTAAAGAATGGCCCGTTTATTTATCAACAAAAAATACAATCCTAAAACAATATGATGGCCGTTTTAAAGATATTTTTCAAAAAATATTTAATGAAGAGTTTAAAGAAAAATTTGAAAAATTAAAAATTACTTATGAACACAGACTAATTGATGACATGGTAGCATGTGCAATGAAATGGAGTGGTAAGTATATTTGGGCTTGTAAAAATTATGATGGTGATGTTCAATCTGATACCATGGCACAAGGATATGGTTCTTTAGGCTTAATGACTAGTGTTCTATTAACTCCAAATGGAAAAGTAATGGAGGCTGAGGCAGCCCATGGAACTGTAACTAGACATTTTAGAATGCATCAACAAGGCAAAGAAACCTCTACAAATCCAATTGCATCTATATTTGCTTGGACAAGAGGCCTTGCACATAGAGGAAAATTGGATGGAAACAAAGAACTAATTAATTTTTCGAAAACTTTAGAGAAAGTTTGTATTGATTGTGTTGAAAATGGTTCAATGACTAAAGATTTAGCAATTTTAATTGGTCCTTCAAGTAAGTATTTAACTACTAATGGTTTCTTAGATGAGTTAGATGGACAGCTTAAGAAAAAGCTTAACTAATTAATTTTTTAATATTTTCAAAAGACTGTTCAATTTTCTCAGGTAATGTTCCTCCTGCTTGGGCAAAGTCAGCTCTTCCACCTCCACCTTTACCACCAATAACTTCTGAACCAGCTCTAACAATTTTTACAGCATCAAACTTGCCTTCTAATGTTTTAGTAACACCTACAGCTAATCCAACTTTATTATCATTAATTGCATAAATTATAACTAATCCTTCACCAATTTCTTTTTTACCTTCATCAATTAGCTTACGCAGATCTTTAAATGGTAAATCTATAATATTTTGAAATCTAACTTGAAATCCATTAATAACTTGATCTTTGATTTTATTTTTTTCTTTATTTTTTAATATTGAACTAACTAAAAGTTGATCGAATTGTTTACTAAGGTCTTTTATCAAGGTTGCTTGATCCTTGTTTTGAACATTAGGTTTTCCTCCTAATTTAATAATCTTTTTCTCTAATTCTTTTATAACTGCCTCATTTTTTTGATCAGACAAATTAGATTGGTTTTCTTTTTCTTTTAAAAAATTAATTAACTGTGTATCTCTTAATGCTTCAATTCTTCTTACACCTGCTGCAATAGATGATTGGCTTATAATCTTAAATTTTCCAATATCAGCTGTGTTTACAACATGCGTTCCTCCACATAATTCAGTTGAGAAAAATTTACCTTCTTCATCTCCCATTGACAAAACTCTCACTTCATCGCCATATTTCTCTCCAAATAAAGCTAAGGCACCATTTTCAACAGCTTCTTTAGGTGTCATTATTCTTGTTTTAACCTCTGATTTTTTTTGAATTATAGAGTTAACATAATGTTCAATTTTTCTCATCTCTTCTTCTGAGATAGGCTTCATGTGACTAAAATCAAATCTTAATCGATCAGATTGAACTAAAGATCCTTTTTGAGTTACATGCTCACCCAAAACTCTTCTTAATGCTTCGTGTAATAAATGAGTAGCAGAATGGTAAGCTCTAATATTATTTCTTCTCTGTGTATCTATTTTTAATTCAACACTGTCTTTTATTTTAACTGAACCTTTTTTAACTTTTCCGTAATGAGCAAATAAATCTCCTAGTTTTTTTTGAACATCTGATACTTCAAATTCAAAACTTTCATTAGTAATTGTTCCTATATCTGCAACTTGTCCTCCAGACTCACCATAAAAAGGTGTTTGATTTGTAAATATAATTCCTTCATCGTTTTCTTGAATATCCTGGACCTCTTTATTATTTTTAAGAATTAAAGTAATGACCCCTTCTGCTTTGTCTGTGGAGTATCCTAAAAAATCAGTTGCTCCTAGACGATCTTTTATATTAAACCATATTTGATCTACTGAAATATCTCCTGATCCTTTCCAGTTTTTTTTTGCTAATTCTTTGCTTTCTTCCATTAATAAATCAAACTTTTTTCCATCAACAGTCAATGATTTATTTTTTAAAATATCTTCAGTTAAATCTAATGGAAAACCAAATGTATCATAAAGTTTAAACGCCACTTCACCAGGTAATATTTTTTTCACTCTCTCTAACTCTTCATTTAAAATTTTTATTCCTCTATCCAGTAAAATCAAAAACTTTTCTTCTTCTGTTTTTAATGTTTCTTTTATTAAAGATTGTGCTCTTTCTAACTCAGGATAATTGTTAGACATTTCTTCTAGAAGCGTTTTAAAAATATTATAGAAGACTGGTTTTTTAGATCCTAGTAAATGTGAGTGTCTCATTCCACGTCTCATAATTCTTCTTAGAACATAACCTCTTCCTTCATTAGAAGGTAAAACTCCTTCTGCTAATAAAAATGAACTTGCTCGTAAATGATCTGCTATTACTCTGAAGCTAGATTGATTAACCTCATCTACTTTTACGTTTAATGTGTCAGATGCAGATAGTATTAGTTTTTTAAAATGATCTGTTTCGTAGTTATCGTGTGTTCCCTGTAATAGTGCGGCTATTCTCTCAAGACCCATACCCGTATCCACAGATGGTTTTGGTAAATTTATCCTCTTATCTTTTGAAACTTGCTCATATTGCATGAATACTAAATTCCATATTTCTATAAACCGGTTACCATCTTCATTTTTAGTGCCAGGTAAACCACCCTCTAGATGATCGCCATGATCATAAAATATTTCAGAACATGGTCCACAAGGCCCTGTGTCACCCATAGACCAAAAGTTATCTGACGTTGCTATCTTGATTATTCTATCATCGCTAAAACCAGCTATTTTCTTCCAAAAGTTAAATGCTTCTTCATCGTCATGATAAACTGTTACATAGAGGCGATTTTTATCAATTCCAAACACTTTAGTTATTAAATTCCATGCGTAATTAATTGATTCTTCTTTAAAATAATCTCCAAATGAAAAATTTCCAAGCATTTCAAAAAATGTATGGTGTCTTGGTGTATAGCCTACATTTTCAAGGTCGTTATGTTTACCACCTGCCCTTACACATTTTTGCGAAGTTGTTGCTCTTACATAGTCTCTTTTTTCTAAACCGGTGAATACATTTTTAAATTGTACCATTCCTGAATTTGCAAACATTAATGTTGGATCATTATTTGGAACTAAATTACTAGATTCAACTACTCTATGATCATTTTTTTCAAAATAATCTAAAAAAGTTGTTCTGATTTGATTTAGCGTTTTGTCAGCCATATAATTAAAATACAGCTTTTTTATTTGATGTCTAGATAAGTGTAGGGAAAAAAGGCGCTTAATTTAAGCGCCTTTTAATAATTAAAGATGACTTTAACTAATTCTTTTTAGATGGAGGTGTTACTTCTTCTTTTATTTCTAGTTTAGGCTCCTCTATTTGATCTTTTGCTGCTTTTTCTGGATCTAGTGGATTACCTTCAATTTTTTTTGCTATCACTCCAGCCTTTTCTCTAATTGCCATTTCAATTTCTGCTGCAATTTTAGGATTTTGCTCTAAATAAGTTTTAGCATTTTCTCTTCCTTGGCCAATTTTTTCACCTTTATAAGCATACCAAGCTCCAGCTTTTTCAACAATGTCAGCTTTTGCACCAAGGTCAACTAATTCACCTACTTTACTAATACCTTTGCCATACATTAGGTCAAATTCAACAACTTTAAAAGGTGGTGCTACTTTATTTTTAACCACTTTAACTCTTGTTGAGTTGCCAATAATTTCATCTCCATTTTTAATCGCACCAATTCTTCTAATATCTAATCTAACAGATGAATAGAACTTAAGTGCATTTCCACCAGATGTAGTCTCTGGACTTCCAAACATAACTCCGATTTTCATTCTAATTTGGTTAATAAAAATCATCATTGTGTTCGTGCTTGAGATTGAGCCTGTTAGTTTTCTTAAAGCCTGGCTCATTAATCTTGATTGAAGTCCTACGTGGTGATCTCCCATTTCTCCTTCAATTTCAGCTCTAGGTGTTAGTGCTGCAACAGAGTCAATTACGATAACAGAAATCGATCCTGATTTAACTAAAGTATCAGCTATTTCTAGAGCTTGTTCACCAGTATCAGGTTGTGAAATTAGTAATTCTTCAGTGTCTACACCAAGTTTTTTTGCATAAATTGGATCTAAGGCATGCTCTGCATCTATAAATGCACAAATTCCTCCAGCTTTTTGGGCTTCCGCTAATACTTGCAATGCTAAGGTTGTTTTACCAGATGATTCTGGTCCATAGACTTCAATAACTCTTCCTTTTGGTAAGCCACCTATTCCAAGCGCTACATCTAAACTTAATGATCCAGTTGAAACAGACTCGACGTCCATTGCTCTTCTTTGTCCAAGTTTCATTACCGATCCTTTTCCAAAATTATCGATAATTTGGCTCATTGCTGCGTCCAAAGCTTTATTTTTTTCGTTGCCTTCTGTTTGTTGCGCTTTTGTAGATTTAACTACTTTTAGGTTGTTTTTAGTCATTTTATGCCTTTTTTATTAAATAATTAGTGTTCGAATCGTGTGTTAAATGTACACATTTTGTTCTTATTTTCAATAGTTATTTTTTTTATAATAAAATGGCTTAATTACTGTATTTTTAGGTAATTACTATTCAACAAACCAATGGCTTGAAGAAGTTTAAATTGTGAAAGTAAATAATTTCTTTCAGAATTTGCTAGGCTTATTTTTGAATTTAATAAAATTGAGTTTGACTGAATAACATCAAGTGTAGATCTTCCAAGACCTGTTTCATATTCAACTGTTATTCCTTCGTTTGCTGTTTCTGCAGCTTTAACTTGCGCGGTAACTGAATTCAATAAACTTTTTGATACTTGAAAGCTTGACCATGCACTTGCAATATTTGCATCATTTGTTTTTAAAGCATTATCTAATAATAATTTTTTTCTATTTTTCAAATTTTTACTTTTATTTAATGAGGCAGTATTTTTTCCACCATTAAAAATTGGCCATGAAATAGTTGCTTTTAATATTTCTTTATCACGCTCTCCAATACTTGAGCTTACATTGTCTGATTTTGAGCTATTAAAGGATAAAGATGCAGACGGTGATAGATCAGATCTAGCTATAGTTACATCTTGTTCAGATTGTTCATACTCTAACCTTGAAATAATTAAATTTGGGTTAGTTGTTTTTGAAATTTCAATTGCCTCTTTTAAATCTTTTGGTAATTCAAAAGTTAAATCTGAATTCTTGCTTAAAGTATTAGTATTTACAATTGGGCCTATAATTTTTTCATAGGTTAGCTTAGCTGTAATTGTTTCATTTTTTGCTTGTAAAAATTGTGCTTGTGCACCTGCAAGTGAAGACTCGGATTGTGCTAAATCAGATATAGTAATTTGACCTCTTTCTAATCTTGCTTGATTGGTCTCAACTTGTCTCTTTAATAGATTAACGTTATCTTGATTAATTTTAAGTTTTTCATCAGAAAAAATTAAACCTGAATAAGCTTCAATAGCTTGGTACAAAATTTCCTGTTCTGTTTTTAAAAGTTTTGCCTCAGCTAAAGTTAATCCAATTTTACTTTTTTCCATGCTGGCTATACCTGCAAATCCTTGAAATAATTTTTGCTCAATATTTATTGATTGAGTTTTTGGATCGACATCAGTAAAAGATGAATTAGCACCTGCTCCATCAGTCAGCTTATCTGTATTTTCTTGGCTCTTAGATCCTGACAGTGTCACACTTGGTAAAAATTCACTTCTTGATATGTTTACATCTTCTCTAGAAACTTGAATATTTTCACGTTCTGCATTTAATACTGGGTTTTCATTGTACGCTTGCAACAATGCTTTTGATAAAGGTACTGAAAAAGCTTTTTCATTAAAAAGAATAATAGCTAAGAATATTAATATTATTTTTTTCATTATTTTTTAAATTTTATCTTTTCGATCTGATGATTACTATTTAAATTTATTATAACTGATGAGTTTTTTATCGCATCTTTAAACATTTGTTGAGTAATTCTTTGATAAGTCTGCATAAAGTTTATTACATCTCCACTGCTCATAATCTTTAGGTTTTTCTTGTTTTTAGTTTGAACCCAAAGCTTTCTCTCCTGTTTTAATCTCCATTCTCTTAATAAGTTAAAGTTTTTAGCTTTTAGATACAGTAATCCATCTAATTGCTTGAATAAGGTTTTGTATTTAGTTTTTAATTGATTGTTAACATGGGTTCTCCATTTGGTTCCTTGATCATAAACTTTTTCAAGTGAGTTAATTGGTTTTTTAAGCTGGCTACTTGACTGGGCTCTTGCTCCAACACACCAACCTTCAAAAATGACCACATCAGGCTTTGTTTTAATTTTATACCATAAACTCTTTTGGCACCTATCATCTAGTGCTTTATTAAATGTTGGAATTTGTAAACTCTTAAAGTTTTTATCTTTAATCTGTTTAAAAAAATTTAACATTAAATCTACATCGTGAGTTCCTGGTACTCCTCTCGTCATTAATAAAGGGTGTTTATTTTTAGACAATAATGTTCTGTCTTTTCTTGTTTTATAAAAATCATCAATAGAAACTTTAAAAACATTTAACTTAAAATATTTTTTTAAGATTAAAGTTAAAATAGATGAAATGGTTGTTTTGCCAGATCCCTGTCCTCCTGCCAAACCAATCATTAATGGTTTTTTTTTATTAATCTTTTTTACTATCCAAAAGCTTATAGGAATTAAAAAAGATTTAATCATCTTATCTTTATTTTTAAATTTATCTTTCTTAGTTTCTTGAGAAGAAATAAATTTAAAACAATCTTTTTTTACTTTGTTGAAACAATCATTAACTGCTTGCATAAGAAATTACTTATTATCTAGAGGATGATTTTGCCCATCGTTGACTGCAACATTTTCTAATTCAAACGTATTTATTTCATCTATGCATCCAAGGTTAAATCCTGTCATAGCTGGATTGGCTCTTGGATTATGATGCGTATAAATTCCGCAGTCCGAGCAAAAATAGTGTTTTGCAATTTTTGAATGAAATTGATAAAGTTTTAATTTATCTTCACCTTTAATTATTTTAAAATCTTCGTTCTTAACCATAGACATTATTGCTCCTTTTCTTTTACAAATAGAACAATTACATTTTAAAACTTTTTCTAAATTATCAGGCACGTTTATTTCTGCTTCTACTTCTCCACAGTGACATGTTAGTTTTTTCATTTATATTTCTCCTTTATTTTTTATATTAATTTCAAACATTGCTTCATTTCTTCTGTTCATAGGTAGTGTGAAAGGCCCATCATAAGTTGCTTTAATGGGTACACTCAAAATAGATATGTCATCTTTTTTTAATTCATTTTCTAAAATGCTTTTATGTTTAGTAAAATTTTTATCAGAAGCCCTTCCTGAGTATCTAATAACCGCATAATAACCGCCTTTAATATTTAATATTTTAATATCTGGATTAGACGGGCTCGGTATGTTTTTTTTATTAAACTTTGAAGGTAAATAAAATTGCATAGTCATATTTCCTTTTTTTTCCATTTGAGTAACTGGTGTTGTCATCTTAATCTCTTCATTTTTATCATTGTTGCCTGATATGTAGTTAAATAATTTTCTAAAACTACTGCCTTCATTTGATATTGATGTTTCAATAACTAAACGATCAGAATATTTTCTGATTTCATAAATGTTATTTTTTTTCACTACTTTATAATTTGCTTCTTCATAAGACATACTGTTAGAAGTTATAATTAAGCCAAGAAACACAATTGATAGAAATTTTTTCATTTTAATATGAGGCTTAAACTATCTCTGGTTGAAGTTATCCACAAGAGCACAAAATGTAGTTTCAATGTTCACGTTTTGATTCACCTTTGATTCATTTACAGACTCAAAATGCAACCTATTGCGTGTACTATATAACTAGTCTATAAATTAGAACAAACCAAGAACATGAAATTAACTATTCCCTTTTATTTACATAAAGCTGGAGCTGGCTTCCCCTCTCCTGCAACAGATTATATCGAAGAGGATGTAGATCTTAATGTTCACTTAATTAAAAATGTTCCAGCTACTTTTATTATTAGAGTTCAAGGAAAATCAATGACCGATGTTGGTATTTATGATGGTGACTTATTAGTTATTGATAGAAGCTTAAAACCTAAAAATTTTTCAACAGTGGTTGCAAATGTTCACGATGAGTTAGTTGTTAAAAGTTTTGTTAAATCAAAAGATGGTCAATTTTTAACATCAGGTTCAAAAAATATTGAAGATAAAATAATTATTAGTGATGAAATGGAAGTATTTATTTGGGGGGTTGTGACTTATGTCATCCATTCAACGTACTAAGAAGATAGCATTAGTTGATTGTAATTCATTTTATGTTTCTTGTGAAAGATTATTCAATCCTAAAATTAGAAATAAGCCAGTTGTCGTATTGTCTAATAATGATGGCTGCATTATTGCGAGATCAAATCAAGCAAAGTCTCTTGGTATTAAAATGGGCGAGCCTTACTTTAAAGCTAAAGAAATAATACTTAAAAATAAAGTTTATGTATTTTCTTCAAATTATTCTTTATATGGAGATTTATCTAGAAGAGTGATGAGAACTTTAAAAAGATTTAATCCTGAGTTAGAAATATATTCAGTAGATGAGGCCTTTTTAGATTTGAGTAATTATCCAGATGATGAAATAGAGGATGTGGGAAAAGAAATTAGAAGCATTGTTTTACAATGGACAGGAATTCCAACTAGCATTGGTATTGCTAAAACAAAAACGCTAAGCAAAATTGCAAATCATATAGCAAAGAAAAAACAATCTGGTGTTACAAACTTAATAGGAATTGAAAATATTGATCCACTATTAGAAAAAATAGATATCAACGATGTGTGGGGAGTTGGTAAACAGATGACAAAATTTTATCATCAAAATGGAATTTATAATGCTAAGCAATTAAAAAATATGTCAAACACTTGGATTAAAAAAAGTTCTAATGTTTTAAGTTCTAGGACGGCATTAGAGCTTAGAGGTATTCCTTGTATTCCATTAGAAACTAAAACTTCAAAAAGAAAAAGTTGTGTAGTATCAAGATCATTTGGTACTAGGGTTGAAAAATTTCAAGAATTGCAAGAAGCTGTTGCAAGTTACTGTTTAAATGCTTCAGAAAAAATTAGATCAGAATCTTTAATTGCAAAATCAATAACCGTATCTGTTAGAACAAGTCCTTTTCAAAATAGAGGGGTGTATTATTCAAATGCTAAAACTATAGATTTTCCAATAGCTACCAATAATAGTATTGAAATAGTTAAAACTGCTTTGATTGCATTAAATGAAATCTTTATTAATGGATACAGATATCAAAAAGCAGGAATAACATTAACTGGTTTAGTTAGTTCAAATGGCAGTAAAAATCTATTTTCCACTGAAAAAGATGAGAAAATTAAAGATTTAATGAGATCTATTGATAGCACAAATTATAGGTATGGACGATCAACATTAAGTTTAGCTAGTGCAGGAATAAATAAAAAATGGAATATGAGAAGAGACCATTCTTCAAAGATAGATACAGCTGACTTTCATTCGCTACCAATAATAAAGGCTATTTAAGTTGATCTACACTGCTAATATTTTCTAAAGAGTTTTCAAATTCTTTAATATTTTCTCTCTGAGAAAGTATAATTACTGAAATCATCATAATAATAACTCCTATAAAAGGCAATAATGTAATCAATGATAGATTACCGGCAACTAAAAATAAGTAAGCAATTAAAAAAAATATAGATCTGATCAATAGTGTCATTTTAAAAACAGCTATAATTGATAGTGAGTGTTTTAATAAGTTAATAAAACTCATTTTCGATGGACCGAAAAATCTTTTACCTCTTATTGATGGAATAAATTTTCTATCTTTAAATAGTTTAGCAACAGCACCTGAAAAACTACTCCATGTTGCTTTATCTTTTATCATTTTATTAACTGCATGCTTAGGTAAGCAAATAAAATTGCCAAACTTAATAGACTGTCCAGTGAAAATAAAAGTTAAATATTTGTGTAAAAAGTAGCAAAGTTTAAAGAAAAAACTTTCAGATCTTTTTACTCTATTAGCTGTAATAACTTTATCAGGATGGTCATTTATCTTATTAATAAGAAGAGTTATTTCTTCTGATCTATCTTCACCATCTCCATCCATTGGAATTATATAATCATAATCTTCATGCTCAGCAATATATCTTAAGCCAGACGCATTACATCTAGCATGTCCCATATTTATTTTCATGTTGATTATTTTTATAGACTTAAGGTTATTGAAATTAAAATCATTGGTAGGTTTTTCTTCCGTAGAGCAATCATTTACAATTATAATTGAGAATTCATGCTTTAAATCATTAACTTCTAAATCTATATCTTCTAAAAGTTTAAAAGCTGACTTCCAATCATTATATATGGGGATTAGAATTTTTATTTTGCTCATCTATTTCCTATACAAATATTATCAATGCAAATAAATTTCGACAATGACTTAAGCTTATCTTTTGTAATCAATCCTTCCCAAACTGGTCTAGAATTTAGGTGATATGATAAATTTCCAGCATGCCATTCATCACCAAGGACAACATTAATTGGCAATGTATAATTTTGCTTCCATAAGTATTCAGTTTTAATTGCTATTTCTTTACCTAAATAATCTGTTCTTTTATCTGTTTCAGTAATTGAAATATAGGCATAAGCAAAAGGTGAAAAAATAAATAAAATCAAAAATGTTGATATAAACCCATTTAACTTTTTAAGATTTATTTGAGCTTGAAAAATGTAGACAATTAATACGCCAAAAAATAAATAAAATGGGGTCATCCACATTGTTCTTATTTTAGACCCTGTTAACATGGAAGTTAAAAACATTAATCCAATTGGAATTAGATTAATAAATATTAAGAATAATAATTTCTTATCTTTTAAAGTTATTTTTAACTTAATTTTTTTATTAAAAAAAACGACATTAAAAAAAATGGAATTAATATTCCTATTTGTTTGCCTAAAAATATTAAAGGGTAAGTTATATGATCTAATAAACTTGAGTTTTCCAGCCCTGTTCTAGCTAGCCCATACGTAATTGTAATGTAATCATTATTAGTTAACCAAATTAAATGGGGAACCAACAAAGCAATAAAAACCTCTAAAGATATTAGATATTTGAAATCAAATTTTTTATATTTCTTTATAAAAATTATATAAAAAAATAATAAGTCTATTGATATTAAAAGGTAAATAAAAAGATATTTTGATAAAAAACCTATAGCTGCAAAAATTCCAAGCAAAAAACAATCCTTCAAAGTTATTCTTTGTTTATCAAATATTTTCCAAGAATAATAAACACACAACGACCAAAAAGGTAATTGGCAAACATTCACATTAAATTCAGGTGTTGTAAAATTATAGAAATAAATACCCTCTAAAAGAAGTACAGATATTAAACTTAAAGTTTTATTCTTAAAAAGTTCTTCAGCAAATTTAAAAACGACAATAAATGCAGTTACCACAAACAATTGACTTAACAAGTAATAAGCCCAATCATGTGATCCAAAAAGTTGATAAATAACTTCTGGAAAAAATGCACTTGCTGGTGGATGTTTATCAAATCCCCAATCTAAATTACTTCCCCAAGCCAAAGCTTCAATTGTATCAAGTGGTAAATTGTTATTTGTTAATGTGGGAACCAATGTCCATAAAATTAAATGAATTATAAGAAAACTATAAAACAATTTATTTATATTGTTTTTATTGATTAACATTTCATTGATTTTATATGAATTAAGCTTGCTTGACACGTATTAATTGCTGAATATACTCCGGCCACTAAATTTATACATATGCCTAAAATCTCAAAACCACCTGCTAAAAAAGCAAAAGCTAAAGCAAAAAAAGTTACTGTTGCAATCAAAAAACCTACTAAAGTAATAAAAAAAATTAGTACACCTGTAATCAAAGTAAAGGCACCAATTAAAATTTCAAAAAACTACATCCCAAAAGATACCGAAAAATACATGTGTGATAAGCACTTATCCTTTTTCAAAATAAAACTTACTGAGTGGAAAAAAGAACTAGTAAAAGCAAATAATGAAGCTCTCTACCATGGTTCAATGGATGACAATAGTGTTTCAGCAGATATTGTCGATCAAGCAAGCTCTTACACAGATAAAACTGTAGAAATGAAAGCAATTAATAGACAAATTAAATTAATTTCTAAAATTGACCAAGCCTTAATAAGAATAAAAGATAAAACTTTCGGATTTTGTGTAGAAACTGCTGAACCAATTGGAATAAAAAGATTAATGGCAAGACCAGTTGCGCATCTTTGTATTGCAGCACAAGAAAAGCATGAAAAAGATGAAAAAGTATACGCTGACGACTAAAACTTCAAAATTAATATTTAAACTCTCTTTATTGTTAATACTCTAGTATATTTCCAGCTTCTATTTTACCTTCATCTAGAGATCTCAAGTAAACACCCATATCAAAATGATCGTAGCTTTTTTTCAATAACTTCAGCAAACTCTTATCACTAATATCTGTTTCAGGTTTTAAATTAATCGTAGTACAGCGTGGAATATTTTTCTCTACCTTAAAAGAGATATTATTAATTTTTATAATCTTTCCAATCCATTTGCGCTCTTCCCAAGCTTCAAGCCCTTCAATATAAAAATTTCCTCTAAATCTCTCTAATTCAATCCTTTGATTAATTTTTTTTTCAAAATCTTTAATACTATTTAGATTTATAAGGGATATAGAATTAAATATCTTATTTGAATGAGAAGTATCAAAGAAAGGAGCCACATCACTTTGTAATAAGAAAATTGGTTTCATCAGTGAATCTTCTAATTCTAGTATTTTATTTTCAAGTTTAGATTTTTGCTCTGGATCGTCCACTATTATTGACAATATCACCTTATCACCAAGCTTTAAAATTAATTTGTTATTTTCGTATTCAAAATTATATTTATTTAATACTGGAGAATTTTTTAATGTTAAAAAATTATTAAGTTTTCTTTCATTTGGGTTTTTTTCAACTATAAGTGCTTTTTTTGAATCAATAATTCTAGAAAATGCAAAACTTCTATCTTCTACAATTCCCAAATTTTTTTTAATGACACATGATTTGATATTTGTAAAAGATAAAGATTTTACAGGACTAAAGTATATTGATGAAATCAAAACACTCATAAGGATTATTAGGGTTGTGGAATCACAGAGTTGTTTTTTAGTAAATCGTACCCTCTAACAACTGCTTCTCTTTTTGCAATATCTAAATACCATCTAGTTAAGTTGCTATAATTCTTAAGACCAATATCATGCCATTCATGTCTTGCGATCCAAGGCCATGTTGCGATATCTGCAATTGTATAATCATTTCCCGCTAAGTATTTTGATAAAGATAATCTTTCTTCTAGCTCACCATAAAGTCTTTTTGCAATTTTAAAAAACCTTTCTTCTCCAAATTGGCTTTTACCTGGATTATAATGATGGAACTGATGATGTTGCCCTAGCATTGGTCCAATAGTTCCCATTTGTGCCATCAACCATTGATTTATTATATTGCGATCTTTAATTTCATAAAATTTATTATATTTCTCAGCTAAATACATAAGGATTGCTCCAGATTCAAACACAGACACTTCATTTTCATGATCTATAATTACAGGTATTTTACCAAAAGGACTTATCTTTTTAAAATCAGGTTTCAATTGATCATCTTTTGATAAATCTATTACTGTAACTTTAAAGTCACAACCTATCTCTTCTAATAATATACTTATTTTTTTCCCATTTGGAGTATCAGAACTGAAGAGCTCAATCACTCTTTCACACCTAGTCGTTCTTTGACTTTTTTTGAAGATGTGGTGAATTCAAATCTATATTTTTCATCTGGTTTTGCATATTTAAAACATCCTCTTGCAGCAAGAGCGCCCTCATGAAAGCCTGATAGAATTAACTTAAGCTTTCCAGGATAAGAACAGATATCACCAATTGCAAAAATTCCTTTTTTATTAGTTTCAAAACTTTCAGTATTAACGGGAACTGTTTTTTTATCCAAATTTAATCCCCATTCAGCAATAGGTCCCAGTTGCATTATTAATCCAAAAAAGCCCAAAACATAATCAGTTTTAATTTCTTTTAAACTCTCATCATCATGTTTAATATTAATGCTTTCAACTTTTTCATTACCGCTAACAGAACCTAGTTGATATCTTGTATAAACTTCTATTTTACCTTCATCTTTTAATTGATTAACTTTATCAATACTTGCTTGCATTCCTCTAAATTCATCTCTTCTATGAACTAATATAACTTTAGATGTATTTGAAAGCTCAATCGCCCAATCTAATGCTGAATCTCCTCCACCAAAAATGGTAACTGTTTTGTCTTTAAAAATTTTTTTATTTTTAATTGAGTAAAGTATTTGTTTTTCTTCATACTTTTCAATTTCTTTTATTGCAAATTTTCTTGGCTCAAATGAACCAACACCTGCAGCAATAATTATACTTGATGCTTCAAATTCAGTTCCTTTATTGGTATTTATTAACCATTTTTTTTCAACTTTTTTAATTTTTTCTACTCGCTCATTTAAATGAAAATTTGTTTTGAACACTTTAATTTGTTCAATTAAGTTATTAGTTAGCTCTTCTCCAGTGCATTCGGGCATTGCAGGAATATCATAAATAGGTTTGTCTGGATAAAGTTCAATACATTGACCACCAATTTTATCCAAATTATCTACTACTTCACACTTAAGGCCAATTATGCCTAATTGATGAACGCAAAATAATCCAACTGGCCCTGCTCCTATTATTAAAGTATCTGTTTTTATCATTTAGCCTTGTTTTGATGGTATACTAACTGTTAGTCCATCTAATTCATCTGAAACTAATATTTGACAACTTAATCTACTAAATTTATTAGGCTCAAAAGCCATGTCTATCATATCTTCTTCTCCATCTTCTTTTTTTGGAAGTTTATCAAACCATTCTTCTTTGACATAAACATGGCAAGTAGCACAAGCCATTCCACCACCACAATCGGCATCAATTCCAGGAATATCATTTTGAACAGCACCTTCCATTACACTCAACCCATTAGAAACTTCTATGGTATGAGACTTTCCACTATTTTCAATGTAAGTAATTTTAGGCATTTAATTATATATAATTACATAAAAAAAAAGGGCAAGTGCACAAAATGTACTCGCCCTTTTTAAATTATTTAGGTTTACTAATTACTTAGCTTTTCTACCACCAGATTGTATTGCAGCAGCCCAAATGATTAGACCAAATGCAGTTTTGTTTAGCAAGTCAGCTATGTTGTAAATCACGTTTAGTGAGTCAGCATCTACACCACCTGTTAGGTAACCAAATACATAACCTAATGGGTAAATTGCCCAACCAACTGTAACGATCATTCTCATTGCACCAAATGCGGTAACAAGAGCTTTGTTTCCACTTTTTGCTGCAGCTTTTCCTGCTTCACCAGAGAACACTTCATAAAGAATGTAGAACCATCCAGCCATACCGATTACAAAACCAAGTGTAGCGTTAATGTATCCTGCTTCTCCTAAGTATCCACCTACAAGCATCACAACTGTTCCAATTAACAATCTCCAGAATATTCCAGAATTTGCTTTACCTACTGCTGCTAGAACAAGATAAAATTCTATCATCAGTAATGGCACAGTGATTAACCAGTCAATATATCTGTAAACAGTTGGTGACTCACCAGTTATTACCCATACATCTCTCATATACACATAGTGTACAAAGGCAATACCAGTTACTAGACCAGATACAATTATTGATGTTCTCCAACCTGCTGCAACATTTCCCGCTTCTAGGAAAAAGAAAGCAGTCGACGCTAACATCACCATTGATACAAGCCAGAATGAGATCCCAACGAAGTCGTCAGAAGCCAACATGGCTGTCTCTGCATTTGCCACACCTGAGGCACCTATTAGGGCTACAGCTGTAAGGGCAAACAATTTTAGTTTTTTCATAAAAAACTCCCTCTTTTTGTTAGTTTTTAACTTTTTAGTTTATATAAACTAGATTTAAACAAACGCTTAAATCATGTTGATGGTTAACTATCAAAGTTATCTAGTTTTTAGAAGGTTTAATTATGTCTAATTTGTATTGATTTTACTTACTTTTTAAATTTTAATACAATTTTTAATTTAATAAGCTTAGAAAACTAACAAAATAGAATCAATTAATATGTCAAAAAAATTTAATGATATTTACCAAAATTCTTTAAAAAATCCTGAAAATTTTTGGCAAGAAGTGTCTAATGATATCTTTTGGTTTAAAAAACCTACTAAGATTTTAAATAAATCTAACCCACCTTTTTATAAATGGTTTGAAGATGGTGTCACTAATACTTGCTACAATGCTTTAGACATTCATATAGATCAAGGCAGAGGTGACAAGCTAGCTTTAATCTATGATAGCCCAATAACTGGGAACAAAAAGCAGTTTACCTACAAGGAATTAAGAGAAAAAGTTTCAAAATTTGCAGGTGCACTAAAAAATCAAGGAGTTGGGAAAGGTGATAGGGTTATAATCTACATGCCTATGATTCCAGAGGCAGTTATAGCAATGTTAGCATGTGGTAGAATTGGAGCCATTCATTCTGTCGTGTTTGGGGGATTTGCTTCTAATGAACTTGCTAGCAGAATTGATGATAGTAAGGCAAAAGTAATAGTTACAGCTTCATGTGGCTTTGAACCTGGAAAAACTGTTGAGTACAAACCATTGGTTGATGCAGCAATTAAGATGGCTTCTCATAAAATTGATAAAATGATCTTATTTCAAAGAATAGATCATACTGTTGAACTTAATGCTCCAAAAGAAATCAGTTGGGGTGAAGCACTTTCAAATGCAAAAGAAGTAGATTGTGTGGAAATGAATTCAAATGATTTAGCTTATATTTTATATACATCAGGAACTACCGGTGTTCCTAAAGGAATAGTTAGAGATATTGGTGGTCATATAGTTGCTCTAAAATGGACTATGAAAAATATCTACAATATTGATGCTGATGATGTTTGGTGGTCAGCAAGTGATATCGGTTGGATTGTTGGACATTCATATATTGTTTATGCCCCTTTATTTAAAGGTTGCACTACAGTTTTATTTGAAGGAAAGCCCGTTGGCACTCCTGATGCTGGAGCTTTTTGGAAAATAATTTCAGACTATAAAGTAAAATCGCTTTTTACAGCTCCAACTGCTTTTAGAGCTATTAAAAAAGAAGACCCTGAGGGTAAGTTTTTTTCTAAATATGATTTAAGTAAATTTGAGTCATTGTTTTTAGCTGGTGAGAGAGCTGATCCAGATACAATTAAATGGGCAGAAAATTTATTAAAAGTTCCAGTAATTGACCATTGGTGGCAAACTGAAACAAGTTGGGCAATTAGTTCTAATTGTACAGGAATTGAAATGATGAAAACAAAATATGGTTCAGCATGTAAGGCAGTCCCTGGATATGATGTTCAAATCATGAAGCCAGATCAAACTTTAGCAAAACCTAATGAAATGGGAGATATAGTTGTAAAATTACCTTTACCTCCTGGAACTTTTCCAACCTTATGGAATGCAGATAAAAGATACAAAGATAATTATATGACGAACTATGAAGGTTACTATGAAACATATGATGCAGGTCATATAGATGAAGATGGATATATCTGGATTATGTCTAGAACAGATGACATTATTAATGTTGCAGGTCACAGATTATCAACAGGTGCAATTGAAGAAGTTTTATCAGAACACCAGTCAGTAGCTGAATGTGCAGTATTAGGAATTGCTGATAAATTAAAAGGGCAATTACCAATTGGTCTAGTCGTTCTTAAGACAGGTGTTAAAAAAGATAACGAAACTGTTTCAAAAGAATGCATAAAAATGGTTAGAGATAGTATTGGGCCTGTTGCTGCATTTAAAGTTGTAATTGTTATTAAAAGATTACCAAAAACTAGATCTGGCAAAATATTAAGAGGAACTATTAGAAAAATTGCTGATAGTGAAGAGTATAAGGTGCCAGCAACTATTGATGATCCTGCTATCTTAATTGAGATAAAAGAAGACTTAATTAAAAATAATATTCTTAAGTTGTGATTAAAACATATCTAATTTTAATAGTTGCAATTTTTTTTGAAGTAGGTGGAACGATGTTGTTGCCTGTTTCACAAAATTTTACAAAAATTATCCCAACCACTACTCTTGCAGTTTTTTATTTGCTGTCTTTTTATCTTATAACTTTTGTTGTTGATAAAATTCCAATAGCTATTGTTTACGCAACATGGAGTGGTCTTGGAGTATTTACTGTTGCAATATTGGGATATGCTTTCTTTAAACAGTCTTTATCTTGGCAGGCTGTATTAGGATTATTTTTTATTGTTTTTGGGGTAGTGCTTGTAAATAGCTTTTCTGTAAAAACTATCTAAAATTTTAAAGGCTTACCCTCAGGATCACCTAAAATTTTACCATCCTTCATTTTAATTTGACCATTAATGATTGTTGATACTGGTGTGCCTTTAAATTCATATTCATCAAAAGGCGACCAACCACATTTACTTTCAATATTTTCGTTTTTAATTATAATCTTTTTATTCATATCTACGATTGTGAAATCAGCGTCAAATCCTTCTTTTATAAAACCTTTGTTTTTAATTCCAAAGATCTTAATTGGATTTTCACATATAGAATTCATTAATTGCTCTAAACTTAATTTTCCATCATTAACATGATTTAACATAACTGGTAAAAGTGTTTGAACACCTGGCATTCCAGATGGTGAATTTGGATAATTTTTTTCTTTGTTTTCTTTTAAGTGTGGAGCATGATCAGAACCAATTGTATCATTAAGGTTATTTTTTACTCCATACCACAACCTGTCATAATGAGACTTATCTCTTAAAGGAGGATTCATTTGAGCATAAGTTCCAAGTTTATCATAACAGTCTGGAGCGTAGATTGTTAAATGTTGTGGAGTAATCTCAAATGTTATGTTGCCTTTGTGTTGTGATAAAAAATCAATCTCTTCTTTTGTGGTGATATGAAGAATATGGGCCTTTTTCTTATATCGCTCAGCAATTCTAACTATTCTTCTAGTAGATGAGATTGCACATTCGGCACTTCTCCAAATTGGGTGTGAATGAACATCTCCTTCTTTAATCAATTTTTTATTAATATTTAAAATTGCTTCATCCTCAGAATGTACTGCAACAACTTTTGAGCTGCTTTTAAATACTTTTTCAATATCCTCTTCCTCAGCAACTAAAAGGTTTCCAGTTGACGATCCAGCAAACAGTTTAATTCCACAACAACCCTCTAAATTTACCAAATCTGCTAACTCACTTGCGTTGTCAGCTGTTGCTCCAAAATAAAATGCATAATTGCAATACATTCTATTTCTAGCTAAATTTAATTTTTTCTGAAATTCTACCTTGGTAGATGTTGGTGGATTAGTGTTTGGCATTTCAAACACGCTTGTTATGCCACCTACTATTGCAGCTCTACTTCCTGAGTGTAAATCTTCAGTATCTGTTGACCCAGGTTCTCTAAAATGAGTTTGGGTATCAATACAGCCCGGTAAAACTGTTAACCCTTTAGCATCAAAAACTTCTTTAGCTTCATTATCAATTTTGCCAATTTTTATAATTTTACCATCTTTAATTGCTATATCTTGATCTTTAAGATCTTTGTCTATGTAGCATGAGCCGTTTTTAATTATTAGATCTAACATTTATGAAAAAAGTAATTATATTATATTTAGAGATCAATCAATTATGAATATTCAAAATGTATATATTTTAGAAGATAGAGGGATTCTGTATATAAATGGAGCAGATGCAAAAGAATTTCTACAAAACCTAATTAGTAATGACATTAACAAGGTTAATGACGATAATAGCTGCTTTGCATCATTACTAACTCCACAAGGAAAATTTTTATTTGCTTTTATTATTGTAAAACATAAAGCTGGTTACTTCATAGATTGTGAAAAATCTCAAACAGAGACTCTCTTTAAACAACTGAGCACCTACAAGCTTAGATCTAAAGTTGAAATTATGAATTTAAGCAATGAATTTGTAATTGCAGCATTTAGTCATGAAAAGTTTTTAAAATTTGAAGGTGCTAAGGATCAATCTGGAAACACAATAAAATATAGAGAGGACCCTATTTTATTAGACCCAAGAAATAAAGATCTGGGTGCAAGGCTTATTATTAATTTAGAAAAACTTTACCTATCTTTAAAGAAATTAGAGCTAAAAGATTCCCCAATTACTGAATATTACGAATTAAGTCATGAACTAGGAATTGCTCAAAAAGAAATGAATAAATTACAAAATAAATTATTTGGAATTGAGTGTAATTTTGAGGAGCTAAATGGAATAGATTTTAAAAAAGGCTGTTATGTTGGGCAAGAAAATACAGCTAGAATAAAACTAAAAAACAAACTTTCTAAAAGATTATTAGCTATACAATTAATCAGTGGAAAATTAACTGAGGGTGCTTCAATTTATGCTAATGATATTGAAATAGGCAAAGTATTGATTAATGATGAGTATCCCTTTGCATTAATCAAATATCTAGATGAAAACTTTAAAAAAGATACTGAGTTAAAAAGTGAAAATGCTGTTTTAAGAATAAAAATACCAAATTGGATATAGTAGTGTGGCATAATAAGGAATGACAAATATTAACCTAATTGATAAGTTTTGACATGGAATTTACACCAGAAGTAAGAATAGCAACCGATCCTATTTATCAAAAAATCTCAAAGGTCATGCCTGAGATTGAGTGGTCAGTTCATGCTCCTTATATTCATAGAATTAATCAATTAAAAAAAGAAAAAAATGCAATTATACTTGCTCATAATTATCAAACTCCAGAAATTTATCATGGTATTGCAGATGTTGCAGCAGACTCGTTAGCTCTTGCAATTGAGGCTTCAAAAACTGAGGCCGATATTATTGTAATGGCAGGAGTTCACTTCATGGCAGAAACATCCAAGTTAATGAGTCCTGAAAAAAAAATTTTACTTCCTGATATGACTGCTGGTTGTTCTTTATCATCATCAATCACAGGTAAAGATGTAAGATTATTAAAGGAAAAATATCCAGGTGTGCCTGTTGTCTCGTATGTAAATACTTCTGCGGATGTGAAAGCTGAAACAGATATTTGTTGCACATCTGCAAATGCAGTTAAAATTGTAGAATCTCTTGGTGTTAAGAAGGTTATTTTTTTACCTGATGATTACTTAGCAAAATATGTTGCTTCTCAAACTAAAGTTGAAATTATTGCCTGGAAAGGTGTTTGCATGGTTCATGATCAGTTCACTGAAAAAGAAATACATGATATTAGAGCAAAAAATCCTGGTATTAAAATAATAGCTCATCCAGAATGTCCACCTGACGTAATTAAAGCAAGTGACTTTGCTGGATCAACTGGTGGGATGATTAAATATGTTAAGGACAATCAACCTAAAAAAGTTATGATGGTTACTGAATGTTCAATGAGTGATAATATTCAAGTAGAAAACCCAAATGTAGAATTTATTAGACCGTGTAACCTTTGTCCTCATATGAAAAAAATTACATTACCAAAAATTTTAGATTGCCTAGAAAATGAAACAGGTGAAATCATAATGGATAAAGAAACAATAGAAAAAGCAAGAATTCCTGTTGAAAGAATGGTTGCGATCGGCAGATAATAAAAGTGTCTCAAATTAAATTAAGTAATTATTATATCAAGAATATTGTAAAGCTTGCTTTAAATGAAGATCTATATCCCTCTGGTGATATTACCTCAAACTTAGTTAAAAATAGCAAAATAATAAAAGTTAAGTTAATTTCTAATCAACAAGCAGTAGTTGCTGGATTAGAATTTGCAAAACAAACATTTAAATTAATAGATGATAAAATTAAATTTATTATTAGAAAAAAAGAAGGCTCCTTAATTACTAAGAATGACATAATAGCTACAATTGAGGGTAAGGCTGAAAATATTCTAATTGGTGAAAGAGTTGCTTTAAATTTTATGAGTCATGTCTCTGGAATTGCCACTAAAACTAATCAATTTGTTAAATTGGTTAATAAAAAATGTAAAATTTGTTGTACTAGAAAAACAATTCCAACCTTAAGGGTAATACAAAAATATGCTGTTAAGTTAGGTGGTGGTACAAACCATAGATTCAACTTAAGTGATGAATTTCTTATTAAAGATAATCACATTGCAAGCTCTGATATTAAAACTTTAGTGTCTCTTGCAATCAAAAATAAAAAAGGAAGAAAAATCATAGTTGAAGTTGATAATTTAAATCAGCTTAAACAAATAATGGGTTTAAAATTTAATACTGTTTTGTTTGATAATATGGGCAACAAAACACTTAAAGCTGGTGTTAAATTAGCCAAAAAACATTACGAGACAGAAGCTTCAGGAAATGTAACCCTAAAATCAGTTAAAAAAATTGCAGCAACTGGTGTTGATAGAATTTCTATTGGTAGCATCACTCATAGTGTGCCTGCTATAGATTTTAAATTAGAAATTTAATTTTTTTTAGACAACTCTGCTTGTGCAGCAGCTAATCTTGCTATTGGAACTCTATATGGTGAGCAAGAAACGTAATCTAAACCTGCATTTGCGCAAAAGTGAATACTTTTAGGGTCTCCACCATGTTCTCCACAAATTCCAAGTTTAATTTTTTTATTTGTTTTTCTTCCTTTTTCAACTGCAATTTCTATTAAATCACCTACTCCATCGTCTATAGAGATAAATGGGTCTATAGAAAAAATCTTATTATCAAGATAATCATTTAAAAATTTACCACTATCATCTCTACTTAAACCAAATGTTGTTTGGGTTAAGTCATTAGTTCCAAAACTAAAGAACTCCGCATGTTTAGCTATATCATCTGCTTTGATGGCTGCTCTTGGTAACTCAATCATGGTTCCAACTAAATAATCAACTTTAACTTTTTTATCTTTTTGAACTTCTTTTGCAACTCTTACAACTAAGTCCTTCATTATTCTAATTTCAGCTTCAGTTGATACTAGAGGGATCATAATCTCTGGAAATGCTGACTTAATTTTTTTTATTTTAAGTTCAGACAAAGCTTCAAAGATTGCTCTACATTGCATTTCATAAATTTCTGGAAATGAAATACCTAATCTACATCCTCTATGTCCTAACATCGGGTTTTGTTCATGCAGTTCATTAATTCTAGATTCAATTTCTTTTAAAGGAAGACCTACGACAGTTGCAACATCATTAATTTCTTTTTCAGTTTTAGGAAGAAACTCATGCAATGGTGGGTCTAATAACCTTACGGTAACTGGCAAGCCATTCATAATTTTAAATATTTCAACAAAATCTTTTTTTTGATGTGGTAAAAGTTTTGCTAGAGCTTTATTTCTATCCTGTACTGTTTTTGATAAAATCATTTCTCTAACAGATAAAATTCTCTCTTCGTCAAAAAACATATGCTCTGTTCTACAAAGACCAATACCTTCTGCCCCAAAGTCACGTGCTGTTTTAGTATCAAATGGTGTTTCTGAGTTAGTTCTAACTTTTAATTTTCTAAAACCATCTGCCCAACTCATTAGTTTTGAAAAGTCTCCAGAAATTTCTGGTTTAACTGTTGGTACTTCTCCTAAGATAATTCTACCTGTTGAACCGTCTATTGTAATAATATCTCCCTCTTTAACTTCATTAGAAGATGTTTTGAAAATTTTAGCTTCATAATTAATATCAATTTCACTTGAGCCAGATACACAAGGTCTGCCCATACCCCTTGCAACAACTGCAGCATGACTAGTCATTCCACCTCTAGCAGTTAAAATTCCTTTAGCAGCATGCATTCCATGAATATCCTCTGGAGATGTCTCAACTCTTACCAGGATAGTATCTTGCATCATGTCGTTTAATCTTTCTGCTTCTTCTGATGAAAAAACAACTTTACCACTAGCGGCACCAGGTGAGGCAGGTAATCCATTCGCTATAACGTTTACTGAACTTTTTTCGTCTAATGTGGGGTGTAATAAAGTATCCAAGGAAGCTGGGTCTATTCTCATCACTGCTTCTTTTTTTGAAATTAATTTTTCTTTAACCATATCTACTGCAATTTTAACTGCAGATTTTGAAGTTCTCTTTCCAGATCTTGTCTGTAACATCCATAATTTATTATTTTCAACTGTAAATTCTACGTCTTGCATATCTTTGTAATGTTTTTCTAAAACTTTTAGAATTTTATCTAGTTGTTTGAAAACCTTTGGCATAGATTCTTCCATTGAAGCTTCTTTTACCTTTGCATCTTTCCTTGCTTTTTTGGTTATATACTGAGGAGTTCTTGTTCCTGCTACAACATCTTCTCCTTGAGCATTAATTAAGTATTCACCATAAACTTCATTAACACCATCGGATGGATTTCTTGTAAAGACAACACCAGTTGCACAATCATCACCCATATTACCAAACACCATAGACTGAACATTAACTGCTGTTCCCCATTCTGAAGAGATCTGGTTTAATTTTCTGTAGACTTTTGCTCTATTACTTTCCCAAGATAAAAATACCGCACTAATTGCACCAAGTAATTGCTCATTTACATTTTGAGGAAAATCTTTTTTAGCCTGATCCTTAACAACTTTTTTAAAATCATTAATTAACCCTTCCCAATCATTTTCATCTAAATCTGTATCAAGTAAAACACCTTTGGTTAGTTTGTAGTTTTCAATTAATTCTTCAAAATGATAACCTTCAACTCCCATTACAACATTTCCATACATTTGGATAAATCTTCTGTAGCTATCTTTTGCAAATCTCATGTTGGAAGTTTTATTTGCAAGTGCAATTACTGTTTTATCGTTCAAACCTAAATTTAAAATTGTGTCCATCATACCAGGCATAGAAACTCTAGCACCAGATCTAACAGATAGTAATAACGGATTTTTTAAATCACCAAATTTTTTTCCAACTTCTTTTTCAATAATTTTTAATTCTTTGTTTATAGTACTAACTATTTGTGAGTTTAATTTTTTCTTATCTTTATAAAATAATTCACACACTTTAGTTGAGATGGTAAATCCTGGTGGAACAGGTAAACCTATTCTTCCCATTTCAGAAAGATTTGCACCTTTTCCACCCAAAAAGTTTTTTGGGTTTTTTATTTTTTTTGAGTCCTTGGACTTGAAGTTTAAAATTAATTTATTCACTATTTGGTCTCAATATTTGAAAAGTTTATGTAGTTATCAAAGGTTCTACATAACATTTGTAAAAGTTCCAATCTGTTTTTTTTGATACTTTTATCTTCATCATTAACTTTTACATTGTCAAAGAAATCAAAAATCACTTTTTTAGCACCCGCTAAATTTGTAAGTGATTCTAGGTAATTTTCATCTTTATTTATATTTGTAAAATATTTTCTTAATTCATTAATCTTTTTTAATAGATTTTTTTCATAGTCATTTTTAAAAATACCAGGGTCAGTTGTATTTGATATTTCAAGATCACTATTTTTTAATTCACTTTCTAGTATACTTGATGCTCTTTTGTAGCTTACCATTACATCTTCACCAATTTCTTCATTTATTAAATTATTTAAAGTTAAGGCTTTTTTATATATTTTATTCATATGGTCTATTCCATATGAGTTTATGCTAGCTTCAGTGATATCTGTTCTAATTTTCTTTTCTTTCATATAATATTTTAATCTATCCATTAAAAACTCTGATAATTCTTTTTGAGATAAATCATTTGAAAGTTCAAAGCCTTGGTCTCTATGTAGTGATGTTGAATAACTAATAAGATCTTTAATTTTAAATTCTTTATTATTATCAATTGATAATTTTATAACTCCTAATGCTGATCTTCTCAGTGCATAGGGATCTTTTGAACTTGTAGGTTTTTGATTGACTCCAAAAAATCCTACCAAGGTATCAATCTTATCAGTTAAAGCTAAAGCAATACTAAATGGTTTCTTTGGAGTTTTGCTATCAAGACCTGTTGGTTGATAATGTTCACTTATAGCTAGTGCTATTTCTTTATCAAAACCTTGCACTCCAGCAAAATGTCCACCCATAATTCCTTGAAGCTCTGGAAATTCACCAACAATATCAGAAATTAAATCAACTTTACAAATCGATGCTGACAACTCAACTTGATCTTTGCTAATCAATAGCTCATCAGAGATCATTCCTCCAAGCTTTCTCATTCTTTGAATCTTGTCAAAATAAGATCCAAGACCTTTAAAATAGTTCATACTTTTTAATTTTGAAACTTGCTTAACTAAATTTTGAGATTTATTTTTTTCCCAAAAGAATTGTGCATCACTTAATCTTGCCTCTACAACTCTTTCATTACCCAGTTTAATATAACCTTTTTCATCATGATTATTTGCCACAACTAAAAATTCATTGGTAATTTTTCCTTTTTTATCAAATGTTGGAAAATATTTTTGATGATATTGCATCGTAACTATCAAAATTTCTTTTGGAATATTTAAAAATTTCTGATCAAATTTGCATACTATAATATTCGGTTGCTCAACTATATCTGTGACTTCATCCAAAAGTTTATTGTTAGACTCAACAATAAAATTATTTTTACTAGATATTTTCTCAATTTCTTTAATAATAAAGTCTTTTCTTAATACGTGATCTATAATTATACCTGATTGATTGAAGAAATCTTTATAGCTTTTGAAAGTTTTAAATATTTTCTTTTTATCTTCAAACTCTTTATCAGTAAATGTTGCATTGGAAGATATTAAATGATGAAATTTAAAATCTAAACTTTTATTACCAAAAACTGCTAAAATAGACTTTAATGGTCTCGCCCAACTAAGATTATAATTTCCCCAAATCATGGATTTCTTCCATTGTAATTTATCAAGGATTAGAGGTGTATATTCTTTTAGTAAATCTATTGTATTAGTTTTATTTGAAGGTTTCTTAAAAAAATAAAATTCTCCTTTTTCTATTTTTTTAATAAAGAGATCTTTTTTATCTATTTGATTTGATCTTAAAAAACCCTCTACAGCTTTTTCTGGTGCATTAACATTTGGTCCTTTTATTTCTTCAGCTTTTCGTGTTATTTCTTTAGATAAACCCTCAAATAGAATTATAAGACGATTTGGTGTTGAAAATGATGAACTTTTCTTAAATGAAATTTTTTTTTCTTCAAATAAATTTTGAAAATTTTCTAATAAAGTATTACGTGAGTTGCGCTGTAAACCAGCTGGTATTTCCTCACTAAACAATTCTATAAAAAATTCTGACATTAATCTGTTTGACTGCTTAACCAACTTTCAGCAACTGCTTTTGTAATGTCTCTAATACGCCCTATGTAGCCTGCTCTTTGAGCAACACTTATAACTCCTCTGGCATCCAAAATATTAAATACGTGGCTTGCTTTTAAACATTGATCATATGCGGGTAGTGAAATTTTTTTTTCTACCAATGCTTTTGCTTCAAGCTCAAACATATCAAAAATTTTAAATAGATTATCTGTATTAGCGTGTTCGAAATTATATGCTGAAAATTCTTTTTCTGCTTGAAGAAATACATCCCCATATTTTACACCTTCATTATTCCATAATAGTTCATAAACATTTTTCATTTGTTGAGTGAACATGCAAATTCTTTCAAGACCATATGTAATTTCAACTGAAACAGGTTTACATTCAAATCCAGCCATCTGTTGAAAGTATGTGAATTGAGTAATTTCCATACCATCACACCAAACTTCCCATCCTAAACCTGCCGCACCTAAAGTTGGACTTTCCCAGTCATCCTCAACAAATCTAATGTCATGCTCTTTGTGATTAATACCAATTACAGCCAAACTATTTAAATAAAGTTTTTTGATATTATCTGGTGATGGCTTTATTAAAACTTGAAATTGATAATAATGCTGCAATCTATTTGGGTTCTCTCCATACCTTCCATCGGTAGGTCTTCTTGATGGTTGAACATAAGCTGCTTTCCATGGCTTAGGCCCTAGAGATCTCAAGGTTGTAGCAGGATGAAAGGTTCCAGCCCCTACCTCAATATCATAAGGTTGAAGAATAACACAACCATGTTTACCCCAATATTTCTGAAGATTTAAAATAGTATCTTGAAAAGATTGAAATTTAGGTTTTATAATTTTTTCTTTAGAAGCCATATCTTTGCCAGATAGATCTTTCTTCTAGAATATTAGCTATTTGATCCATTTGATTACTAGAAGATGAAAGTTTTTTACTTAACCAACCTTTAGACTTTTCAAATTTTTTAATAACAACATCTTCACCAAATTTTTCTTTTAAAATTTCATTGGCATTACCCAATCCATCAATCAAACCTAGCTCTTTTGATTTGCTGCCTGCCCAAAACTCTCCTGAGAATAATTCAATACCATCTTTTTTAAGTTTAGATCCTCTGCTTTCTTCTACAACTTTAATAAAGTCTTTATGTAGATCTAATTGAATGTTCTTAAGTCTCTCAATATCTTCTGACTTTTCTTCTTGAAATGGATCTAGTGAACTTTTATTTTTTCCTGCAGTATGAACTCTTCTTTCAACACCAATTTTTTTAATCAATTCTGTAAATCCAAATGATGAATAAATAACTCCGATAGATCCAATAATTGAGCTTGAATTTGCATATATCTCATCACCTGCACAAGCTATTAAGTATCCACCAGAAGCAGCAACATCTTCTGCAAATACTATTACTTTTATTTTGTTTTTCTTAGCTTGAGCTCGAATAAATTTATAGATTAAATGTGATTGTACGGGTGATCCACCTGGTGAATTGATTGTAATTGCCACTGCTTTAGCTTTTTTTAGTGAAAAAGCCTTTTCTATAATCTCTTCTTGTCCTGCAAAATCTATGCCCTGTTTAAACTTTCCAGCATTTCCAATCACACCATTTAGCTTGATATGAGCTATTATTTTTTTCTTTTTAAAAAAAGAGAACATTGTTAATCCTTATAGAATTTTTGATTTAATATAAAGCCTACTTATAGTTGAAGATTAAGGTGCGTCAATTGATAAGTAATAAATATAACTTAATTATACTAACTTATTTTTTATGGGAACTGTAGTTCAGCTAAGAAACCAAATAAATAATTCATATTATCAACTAAAAGATTCAGTTGATGAAAAATTAGTTTTAGTTGAAGAAAAGATTAAATCAAAACTCCTTAGTGAAGTTGATTTAGTTCAAAAAATGACCGAATATCATATTGACACGGGTGGAAAAAGATTAAGAGCTTTATTAACTCTTGGTTCTGCTAAGTTATGTGGCTACACTAAAGGAGGTCGAGATATTAATTTAGCAGCATGTGTAGAAATGATACACGGGGCTACTTTAATGCATGATGATGTCATTGATCTTGGAAATATTAGAAGAGGTAAAGAAACATTAAATTCAATTTGGGGAAATCACTCCTCCGTATTAATTGGAGACTATCTTTTAAGTAGATGTTTTGAGATGATGGTGGAAGATGGAAACATTGAAGTTTTAAAACTTTTATCTTCAACTTCATCAAAAATTGCTCAAGGAGAAGTATTACAACTACAGCACAAGGGTGAAGTTGATATGTTAGAGGAAACCTATTTAAAAATTATTACAGCAAAAACAGCTGAACTTTTCTCTGCAGCAACTAAAGTTGGTGCAATTTTATCTAATAAAGAAACAAAAGAAAAAGAAGCGCTAGAGTTTTATGGAAAAAACTTAGGCTTAACATTTCAAATTGCTGATGACACTTTGGATTACAATTCTGATCTAAAATTTTTTGGTAAAAAAATTGGTAAAGATTTTCTTGAAGGTAAAATTACGCTACCTGTCATCTTATTATTTCAAAATATATCCTCGATAGAAAAAGATAAATTAAAAAATATTTTTAAACAAGAAACAAGGTCAAATGAAGATTTAAATTTTACTTTAGAACTTATTAAAAAATACAATATAATTAATGAATGCTACAAAAAAGCTGAACATTTTATTAATCTTGCATCAAATTCTTTAACTGTATTTAAAGATAGTGAAGAAAAAAAGATTTTAGAAAGTCTTACTTCATTTAGTCTACAAAGAACCTTTTAAGGACTTAATAAAGATTTAGCCCAGTTACTCTCATTATCTTTAGTATATTTTAGTCTTTCATGAATTCTACTATCTCCATCTAACCAAAATTCTATACTTGAAGGTATTAAATTCCAACCTGACCAATACTCTGGTCTTGGAACATCATTTTTATTGCTATATTTTTTTTTATATTCTTCTATTGAGTTTAAAAGTTCATCTCTATTATTTAATATAGTGCTTTGTTTTGAGGCCCATGCTCCAATTCTGCTCTCATAACCTCTACTATTATAATATTTATCTGCCACTTCATTAGAAACTTTTTGTACCGTTCCATTAATTCTTACTTGTCTTAGAAGGCTTTTCCAATGAAAGCACATTGATGCTTTCGGGTTATTTTTTAATTCATTTCCTTTTTGACTATTTAGATTGGTATAAAAAACAAATCCATCTTTGTTAAAGTCTTTTAATAAAACCATTCTAATTGATGGGCAGTTATTTTGATCTGATGTGGCTAAAGCTAGTGCATTTGGATCATTTAATTCTGTTTTTTTTGCTTCATTCATCCAAACTTCAAATAAATCTATTGGATCTATTTTATCTAAAAAGCATTTATTAAGGCCTAATGAGTTTTTTTGATTCATAATTTTAACAAAATAATCTATATACTATAGATAATGTCATTTAATACTTTTGGAAAGCAATTTCGTTTCACAACATGGGGAGAATCTCATGGTCCTGCATTAGGCTGTGTCGTTGATGGTTGCCCACCAAATATAAACTTAAAAGAGCAAGATATTCAAGTTGAGCTAGATAAAAGAAAACCAGGACAATCAAAATTTACAACACAGAGAAAAGAAGATGATAAAGTACAAATTTTATCAGGTGTATTTGAAGGCAAAACGACTGGGACGCCTATTTCTTTAATTATTTACAATCAAGATATGAGATCAAAAGATTATGGAAATATCAAAGATAAATTTAGACCTGGGCATGCTGATTTTACATACTTTAAGAAATATGGAATAAGAGATTATCGTGGTGGTGGAAGATCCTCTGCAAGAGAAACGGCTGCAAGAGTTGCTGCAGGTGCAATTGCTAAAAAAGTTTTAGAAAATAAATTAGGTAAAAAATTTAAAGTTGTAGGTGCTGTTACTCAACTGGGAATATTGGGATGTGATACTAGCAAATGGAACGATCTAATAATTAATAAAAATCCTTTTTTTTGTCCTGATAAAAATATGCTAAAACTTTGGGAAAAATATTTGCTAGATATAAGAAAATCTGGATCATCTTGTGGTGCAATTATTGAGGTAAGAGCTAGAGGCATTCCTGTTGGCTTAGGTGCTCCAATTTATTCTAAACTAGATATGGATATTGCTTCTGCAATGATGAGTATTAATGCTGTTAAAGGTGTTAACATTGGTTCGGGAATGAACTCTGCACAATTAAGTGGAGAACAAAACTCAGATGAAATTTCACAAAAAGGTAAAAAATTAAAATTTGATTCTAATAATGCAGGTGGAATTCTTGGTGGTATTTCAACGGGACAAGAAATTGTTGCTTCATTTGCTGTTAAACCAACTTCATCGATTTTAACAACTAGAAAAACTATAGATAAGTTTGGAAAAAATACTACAATTTCTGTTAAAGGTCGGCATGACCCTTGTGTTGGCATTCGTGCAGTTCCTGTAGGTGAAGCAATGATGAATTGCGTTTTATTAGACCATTACCTAATGAACAAAGCTCAGTGTAGCTAATTTTTTTAAATTTAATTTTTCACTACTTTTATCGACTCTTTTGTAAATAAAATATCTAGTATTTTTTTTGATATTTGAGATGCATTAAGACCAGCAACATCATACATTTTTTTTGGACTATCTTGTTCGATAAAAATATCAGGTAATATCATGGTTCTAAATTTTAAACCTTTATCGAATATACCTTTTTCTGATAATAAATTTTCTACGTGAGAGCCAAAACCTCCAATAGATCCCTCTTCTACAGTAATCATAACCTCATGTTCTCTCGCACACTTTAAAATAAGCTCTTGGTCCAAGGGTTTAGCAAAACGTGCATCAACTATTGTTGATTCAATTCCTTTGTTTTTTAATTCTGTGGCTGCAATTTTGCATTCTTCCAATCTAGTTCCTATACTTAAAATACAAACTTGTTTTCCTTCTTGAATAATCTTTCCTTTTCCTATTTCTATTTTTTCATCTATAGATGGTAATTCCATTCCAATGCCATTTCCTCTTGGGTATCTAATAGCGCAAGGTTTGTCGTTAATAATCATAGATGTATTTATCATTTTAACTAATTCTGACTCATCGCTTGGTGCCATTACTATAAAATTAGGAAGAGTAGAAAGATAAGTAATATCAAATGAACCAGCATGTGTTGATCCATCAGCACCTACCAAGCCTGCTCTATCAATTATAAACCTTACAGGTAAACTTTGGATAGCAACATCATGAACTACTTGATCATAAGCTCTTTGTAAAAAAGTCGAATAAATTGCAACATATGGTTTATAGCCTTCTGTAGCCAGTCCTGCAGCAAAAGTAACACCGTGTTGTTCAGCAATTCCAACATCAAACGTTCTTTTTGGAAAATCTTTAGCAAAAATATCCATGCCTGTTCCACCTGGCATAGCAGCAGTAATCCCTACAACCTTACTGTCTCTTTCTGCATGCTTCACTAAAGTGTTTGCAAAAACCTTTGTATAAGTTGGAAGATTTGTTCCACTTTTCACCTGTTCACCAGTTATAACATTAAATTTTGAAACACCATGATAATGATCACTAGCTTTTTCAGCATAAGAATAACCTTTACCTTTTTGAGTTTTTACATGAATCATTATTGGACCTTGATGCTTCGAGTCTCTTGCATTTTTTAAAATTGGTATGAGTGTCGACAAATCATGTCCATCTATTGGACCGACATAATAAAAACCTAAAGAATTAAAAAGAGTACCACCAGTAACAGCTGATCTTAAAAAATCTTCAGCTTTTCCAGCTTTTGCACTAAATCTTTTAGAAAAAGCAGAAGTTATTAATCTAAAAGTTTCCCTTAAACTAAAATAAATTTTTCCTGTTAACAGCTTGGCTAAATAAGTTCTCATAGCACCTACTGGCTTCGCAATTGACATATCGTTATCGTTTAAAATAACAATCATTTTAGTTTTTGAAGCGCCTGCGTTATTCATTGCCTCATATGCCATACCCGCACTAATTGCACCATCTCCTATAACTGCAATTATATTGTTTAATTTATTAGATAATTTGCTTGCTTCTGCCATACCTAGAGCAGATGATATTGATGTTGAACTATGTGCTGCACCAAATGGATCATACTCACTCTCAGATCTTTTTGTAAAACCAGACAATCCATTACCTTGTCTCAAAGTTTTAATTTTTGACTTTCTTCCAGTCAAAATTTTATGTGGATAAGTTTGATGACCCACATCCCAAATTAGTCTGTCATTTGGAGTGTCAAATACGTAATGTAAGGCTACAGTTAACTCAACAACCCCAAGACCTGCACCTAAGTGTCCTCCCGTTTCAGATACTGCATCAATCATCTCTTTTCTAACTTCGTTAGAAACTTCTTGAAGATTGTTCTCTGATAATTTTCTTAAATCAGAAGGAAAATTAATATTTTTTAAAAATTTATAGTCTTGCATTATTTATTTCTTTTTAAAATGTAGTCCAAGGTTTCATCTAAACTATTAGTGTTTGAGCTATATTTATTTAAATCATTAATTATTTTAGACTTAATTTTGTCAGCATATTTAATAGCATTTTGATATCCTAGTAAACTGATTAAAGTAGCTTTACCTTTTTTCTTGTCTTTACCTGTTATTTTACCAGCAATGACTGTAGAGCCTTTAAAGTCTATTAAATCGTCAGCAATTTGAAATAAAAGTCCGATATTTGATCCTATATTTTCAAAAAATTTTATTTGTTTATTACTTTTTCTCTTAATAATAACTGGAACAGCAGAACAAAAGCTAAAAAGCTTGCCAGTTTTTTTAATTTCCATATCTATAATTTTACTTTTAGAAACTTTTTTTTTTTCGAAACTGAGATCTAAATATTGACCACCAGCTATTCCTAGATGTCCAGAAGTCTCCGATAGTTTTTTTACTAGATCTACTTTTATTTTTTCATTTATCTTTAAGCTCGAACTAACTAAGATTTCAAAAGCCATTGTTAAAAGTGAGTTTCCCGCAAGCACTGCTGTGGATTCTCCGAATTTGATATGTGTAGAAATTTTTCCTCTTCTTATCCTGTCATCATCCATGCAGGGTAAATCATCATGTATTAGTGAATAAGCATGAATGCATTCAACCGCTGCACCAATAGCAATTAATGTTTTATAATTAATTTTAAATATAGACCCTATATCAATTAAAATTTTCGATCTAATTTTTTTTCCACCTGGAAATAAACCATACTCCATAGCTGCAACTAATTCTGTTCTTTTCTGTTTCTTAATAAATCTCTTTAAAAATAAGTTTGTATCCTTTGCTATTTTAGAAAGTTTATTTTGCATTTTTTTTTGAACTTATATTGTTAATCTTTTTTTTCGTTTCTTCATTGATTGTTTTTGAAGTTTTATGAAATTTTTTTTCAATAATATTATTTAATTTTAATAATTGCTGATATGAATCAATTGAATTCTCCAAGTCTTTTTCTGTCTCTAAAGATTCAAGAATATTATTTGCTTCTTTTGTTAACTCCTCAAGAGACTGTATGTTATTATCAGGTGGTAAATTTTTATCTTTCATATAATAATAATTATTAATACATGAAATCTAACCAATCAAATATCAAAAAAGCAATAAAATACCTCAATAAAAATTACTGTATTGGTGTGCCTACTGAAACTGTTTATGGTTTAGCAGCTAATGCATACAAGAATTCAGCAGTAAAAAAAATTTATAATCTAAAAAAAAGACCAAAAAACAACCCTCTAATTGTACATTATCACGATATCGATTCTCTTAAAAAAGATTGTTTGATAAATGATAATTTTACAAAACTTTATAAAAAATTTTCACCTGGCCCAATAACATATGTATTACAATTAAGAAAAAACTCTAAGATTTCAAAATGTGTTACTAATAATAAGAAAAGTTTAGCAGTAAGATTTCCAAAACACACAATATTTAAAAAATTACTAAAACAGCTAGATTATCCATTAGCTGCACCTAGTGCTAATATCACAACTAAAGTAAGTGCTGTTAAAGCAAAAGATGTTAAAGAAGAATTTGGTAATAAGATTAAATATATTTTAGACGGAGGTACTTGCACTATTGGAATAGAATCTACAATAGTTAATCTTACAGGTAGGCCAACTATACTAAGATTGGGAGGTCTGGATATTTTAAAAATTCAAAAAACTTTAGGTTTTAAGATGAATATATCTACTAATCCTAAGAAAAAAATAGCTCCCGGTCAATCACGCCTACATTACTCTCCTGGTATTCCTCTAAGAATGAATGTCACAAAACCAAAAAACGATGAAGCTTTCATAATAATTAAGAGAAAAAAAACTAAACACAAAAATTATTTTTATTTAACTTCCAAAAATAATTTAGATGAAGCAGCAAAAAATCTTTATTCATGTCTAAGAAAAATAAAAAATGAGGGCTATAAGTCGATTGCTGTGGAAAAAATTCCCAATATAGGACTTGGTAAAGCTATAAATGATAGATTACGGAGGGCATCAAAGTATTAGACATCTAGTTTCGTTGTGGTGCGCCTGCTAGGAGTTGAACCCAGAACCTCCTGATCCGAAGTCAGGCGCTCTATCCAGTTGAGCTACAAGCGCATATAGTATTAATATTACATTTTATGGAAAAAAACATTAATTTAATAGTTGGAGAAGATGAAAATAATATCAGACTTGATGTATTCATCAATAAAAGAGAGAGTTTAATTAGTAGAACTAGAATTAAGAATTTAATTCTTAAAGAAAAATTAAAAATAAATAATCAGATTATTAATAGTCCATCAAAAAAAGTACTGTTTGGAGATGAGATAGATCTTCAAATTCCAGAACCTAAAGAAGCATCCTTAAAGCCATATAATTTTAAATTACAAATTATTTATGAAGACGATGATTTACTAATAATCAACAAGCCAGCAGGCATAATTATGCACCCAGGTGCAGGAAATTATGATGAAACAATTGTTAACGCCTTAATGCATTATAACAAAGACTCCTTATCAACAATAGGTGACGAACTAAGACCTGGCATAGTTCATAGGATTGATAAAGATACGTCAGGATTAATAGTTATTGCAAAAAATAATGAGACACACGAAAACTTATCACATCAATTTAGTGAACACACAATTACGAGAGTTTATCAGCTCTTAATTTGGGGAAAGCTTAGACCTTCATCTGGAAAAATTGATACGTTTATAACTAGAAGCTCAAAAAATAGACAGATGATGGAAGTTAGTAATTCTAAAGGCAAAAGAGCAATCACAAATTACAAAACAATTGAGATTTTTGAAAATGATAAAACTCCTACATTAAGCTTAGTGGAATGTAGATTAGAAACTGGAAGAACACATCAAATAAGAGTTCACATGACACATATGGGTAATAGTATTATGGGTGATGGCAAATATAAAAAGAAATATAAAAAACTTAAAAATATTGACACTAATTTGGAAAACTTAATTTATAAATTAGATAGACAATTTCTACATGCTCAAACATTGGGGTTTATTCACCCCAGAACTAATGAGGAGATGACTTTTACCTCAATTTTGCCACAAGAACTTGAAAATATTTTAGTATTGCTTAGAAATATTGGCAAATAAGACCTTGAAATAATATTATAGTTAATTAAATAAATATAACTTATGAGTACTACAATAAATAGTAATCTTCCTGCACTTTCTAATGAAGGTGGTTTGTCTGCTTATCTAGAGCAAATTAAAAAATTTCCTATGTTGGCAGCAGAAGAAGAATATATGCTTGCAAAAAATTGGAAGGCAACAGGAAATGTTAAAGCTGCAGAAAAACTTGTTACTAGCCATCTAAGACTCGTTGCAAAGATTGCGATGGGTTATAGAGGATATGGTCTTCCAGTAAATGAAATGATTTCAGAAGGAAATGTTGGACTAATGCAAGCTGTTAAAAAATTTGAACCTGAGAAAGGATTTAGATTAGCAACTTATGCAATGTGGTGGATTAGAGCTTCTATCCAAGAATATATTCTAAGATCTTGGAGCTTAGTAAAAATAGGAACAACAACTGCACAAAAAAAATTATTTTTTAATTTAAAGAAAATTAAAAACCAAATCGCTCCTCAGTCTGAAGGTGATTTAAGACCTGAACATGTAAGTGAAATTGCTAACAAGTTAGATGTTAACAAAGAAGAAGTAATTTCAATGAACAGAAGACTTTCAGGCAAAGAATTTTCTTTAAATGCGCAAGTTGGAGAAGATGGTGACGAATGGCAGGACTGGTTGGTAGATAAAGAACTTGACCATGATTTAAAATTTGCACATCAAGAAGAGATGGGTCAAAGACAAAGTTTACTTAAAGATTCTATAAAAATTCTTAATGAAAGAGAAAGAGAGATTTTATACTCTAGAAGATTAAATGATGAGCCTACAACGCTTGAAGATTTAAGCAAAAAATACAAAATTAGTAGAGAGAGAGTTAGACAAATTGAAAACAAAGCATTTGAAAAGCTTCAAAAACACATGTTGCTATCTGCTAAATCTAAAAATTTACTTCCAATAAACTAAACCTCAAAGGGGTTCTCTAAAAGAATTGTATCTTCTCGTTCGGGGCTTGTTGAAATACTTGAAACTTTTGTTCCAATAAAATTTTCTAATGCATAAATATAATTTTTGGCATTTTCTGGTAAAGCTTCAATATTTTTTATTCCTTGGGTGGAACTTTTCCATCCAGGAAAAGTTTTATAAATTGGTTTAATTTTTAACTGATCCTCAACTGCAGCTGGTAGGTAATCCATCTTCTTTCCATCAAGCTCATACTCAACACACATCTTAATTTCATCTAATTCATCTAAAACATCTAATTTAGTTAACGCTATTCCGTCTATGCCTGAAATTTTAATTGTTTGTCTAACCAAAACACCATCAAACCAACCACATCTTCTTTTTCTACTAGTGACAGTACCAAATTCTTTTCCTCTAGAACCAAGCAATTCTCCAATATCATCTGTTAACTCAGTTGGAAAAGGTCCTTCGCCAACTCTGGTAGTGTAGGCTTTTGTAATTCCAAGAACATAATGAATAGAGTTAGGACCACAACCAGTTCCTGTAGCAGCACTAGAAGCTACTGTATTTGATGATGTTACAAAAGGGTATGTTCCATGATCCACATCAAGTAGTATTCCTTGCGCACCCTCAAATAATATTCTTTTTTTTTGTTTTTTAAATTCATCAATTCTAAGCCAAACAGGTTGAGAAAACTTTAATATTTCTGGAGCAATCTTTAAAAGTTCTTCTTTAAGTTTATCTTTTTCAAAAATTTTTTTACCTAGCCCTTTTCTAATTGCATTATGATGAAGAAGTACTGTTTCTAATCTATGGTCTAGATTAGTCTCAGATCTTAGATCCATAACACGGATTGATCTTCTTCCCACTTTATCTTCGTAGGCTGGTCCAATTCCTCTTCTTGTTGTTCCAATTTTTCCTTTTCCAGCAGCATCTTCTCTTATTTCATCCATCTCTCTATGAAATGGTAAAATAAGATTTGCAGATTCTGAAATTATAAAATTATCTACGTTAACCTCAACACCCTTAGCTTTAATTTCCTCTATTTCCTCTAATAGTGCCCAAGGGTCAACAACAACTCCATTTCCTATAATAGAAATTTTATTTTTTCTTACAATCCCAGAAGGTAGTAGTCTTAATTTATAAGTTATTCCATCAATTACTAATGTGTGTCCAGCATTGTGTCCTCCTTGAAAACGAATAACAACATCTGCTTGGTCCGATAGCCAGTCGACTATTTTACCTTTTCCTTCATCACCCCATTGAGATCCAACAACTACAACATTTTTCATTATCTAAATTTTTTTTCTACTGTTACTGAACTTAAATGGTTTATAGGTCCATGACCTTTACCAAGTTTAAGGTTTGAATTTATTGAATTGTGTACATACTTAGTTGCAAGCTCACAAGATCTCTTTAAGGTTTTTCCACATGAAAAAAATGTAGAAATAGCAGAAGAAAGGGTACAACCAGTGCCATGTGTATTCCTGGTTGTAATTCTTTTATTTTTAATAATAAAAATTTCATTCTTGTTTACAAAGATATCTTGGACAATTTTAGAATCTAAATGACCACCTTTTATAAAAACATTTTTTGCTCCTAGTTTTATTAGTATGCTGGCAGCAAAAATCATATCTTCTTTTGTTCTTATTTTAGTTTTAGTTAATATTTCAGCTTCAGGAATATTTGGAGTTATTAAACTAACTTTTTTAATTAGTTCATTTTTTAATAACTGAATTGCCTTATCATCAATAAGTTTTGCACCACCTTTAGCAACCATAACAGGATCTAAAATTATCTTTTGAACTTTAATAAGATTTAATGAATGAATTACTGATTTTATTACTTTTGTAGAGTGCAACATTCCAATTTTTACAGCATCAGGTTTAATATCTTTTGAGGTAAATTCTATTTGATTTGAAATTTCCTTTGGATCAATTGGTACTATTGATTTTACACCAGTTGTATTTTGGATTGTGACAGCTGTTATTGCTGTCATTGCATATGAACCTAAAGCAGTAATAGTTTTAATATCAGCTTGAATGCCAGCGCCACCGGAAGAATCTGATCCAGCAATAACTAATATTTTAGATTTTGGTTTCAATTTATTTAATTTTTCTTAATACAATTTTCAAACATTTGTGAAGCAATTTACTATTATAACTCTCTCCCATTACTCTAATTTTAGATTCAGTTCCTGAGCTTCTAACTAATATTCTACCTTGTCCTTTAATTAATTTTTCTGCTAATTTTATAGAATTTTTAATATCAATACTTTTAATTATATTTTTATTTTTAACATCAATATTTTCCAATATTTGTGGAGTTTTCTTAAAGGTATTAAAAAAACTACTAGCTTTTTTTCCTTTTCTTAATGAAAATAAAACTTCTAAAGCAACTAACAAGCCATCTCCAGTAGTTGCAAATTTACCTAAAATAATATGTCCAGATTGTTCACCACCTAAATTAAAATTATTTTTTTTCATTTTCTCTTTTACAAAACGGTCTCCTACATTTGATCTTAGGAATTTTATATTATGTAGTTTAAAAAATTTTTCTAATCCATAGTTAGACATTAAAGTACCAACCACACCTCCTCTTAACATTTTTTTTCTTTTCCATCTCATTGCTATTGCAGCAATCATTTGATCTCCATCAATTATAGTACCTTTTTCATCACACATAATAATTCTATCGGCATCTCCATCAAGCGAAATTCCTATGTCTGCTTTATATTTTTTTACTGCTAACCTAATTTTATTTGGAAAAGTAGAGCCACAATTTTTATTAATATTAAGACCATTAGGGTTTATCCCAATTGAAAATACTTTGGCACCTAAGGATTTTAATAATTCAGGCCCAGCCTTGTATCCAGCCCCATTTGCACAATCAATCACTATTCTTAAACCCCTAAGGTTAAAATCTTTTGGTAAATTACTTTTTAAAATTTTTATATAATCTCTATTTGCAGTTTCTAACCTTTTTACACGACCTAATTTTTTTGGTTTTGATAAAGATTTTTCAATTTTTTGATCAATTAAAGTTTCAATTTTTTTTTCAATCTTAGTCGACAGTTTTAGCCCATCAGGTCCAAATAGCTTTAACCCATTGTCATGATATGGGTTATGAGATGCCGTAATCATAATTCCCATGTTAGCTTTCATAGTTTTTGTTAACATCGCTAGGCCATTGGTTGGAAGTGGGCCCAATGTATAAACGTGCATCCCAGCCGATGTAAGCCCTGATACTAGTGCAGGTTCTAAACTATACCCTGATAGTCTCGTGTCTTTAGCAATTATTGCTATTTGTTTTATTTTTTTTTGAGTTTTAAAGTAAGTTCCTGATGCAAGACCAAATTTAAAAAACATGTCTCCATTAATATTTTTACTATTAACGGTACCTCTTATTCCATCTGTTCCAAAATATTTTTTTACCATTAATTTTTAATTAATTCTTTAAATACCTTTATACTTTGTCTTAATTCATTCACGTCATGAATTCTTAGGACTTGAACTCCTTGCATTATTGTATACATGGAAGAGGCTACTGTTCCACCTAATCTTTCTTTGCTATCATTTTTTCCAGATAAATCCTTAATAAATCTTTTCCTAGAAAGCCCAAGTAGTATAGGAAAACCAAGAGTATGAAAAATAGAAACACTCCTAATTAAATTCATATTATGTTTCAAATTTTTTCCAAAGCCAATCCCTGGATCAATCATGATATTATTATGTTTTATACCCATAGACCTTAAAAATTTAATCTTTTGTTCAAAGAAATCATAAATATCTAATAATTCATTTTTATATTTAGGATTTTTTTGCATTTTTTCTGGTGTTCCTTGTGAATGTTGAATTACAAATGGAGTTTTATTTTTTTTCAATACTCCAACTGTTTTAGGGTCATAACTTAGACCTGACACATCATTTATAAGTTCAACTCCCAACTGAATACCTTTATTCATAATTTCTGATTTTCTTGTATCTAGTGATAGTGGAATTTTTTTATCAATATCTTTTAATATTTCTTTAATTCTGTCCCATTCTTCTTTTTTACTTACAGGTTTAGATCCAGGTCTTGTTGACTCGCCACCAACATCAATAATGTCCGCTCCAGATTTAAATAAATTCTTTGCTTGAGATATTCCTTTTTTCTTTTTATTAAACTTGCCCCCATCAGAAAAGCTATCTGGTGTTAAATTTAATATACCCATTATATTAGGAATTTTATTAAAATTTAAACTCGAAAAATTTTTATTTTTTTTAACAATATTCTTAAGATCTTTATTAATTTTTTCTTTTAGTAATTTGGGTAATTTTTTTATATCCTTAAGATCAATTTTTTTGATAGAAGTTCGTGTAAGAATTTCAATTTGTCCAAAGGAAATTTTCTTATTACCATTTAGTGGGAAATTCTTTTTTTTTCTAACTAATTCAATCGAAAATTTACCGTAAGCAAAATTACACACTCTTGTGTAATATTTTTTCATTTAGTTTTAATGAGCTATTTTTGGCTTAAGACCCATTGAGCTTAAAGCTGAGCCTTTATCTTCATCTTCAACTTTTAAATCTTCTTTATTGCTTGGGTATATATTTTTATTTATCAGGTTTTCTATTTCTTCACCTGAAAGTGTTTCATATGTTAAGAGAGCTTTAGCTAATTTGTGTAAATCGTCAATTTTTTCAGTTAAAACTGTTCTTGCTCTTTCATAACCTTTATCTACAATTTTTCTAATTTCTGAGTCCACTTTTTTTGAAGTTTCTTCCGACATATTTTGAGTTCTAGCAACTGATCTACCTAAAAATACCTCTTCTTCATTCGAGCCATAAGCAACAGGGCCCAGCTCTTTACTAAGGCCTGCTTGCATTACCATGGCTCTTGCTCTTTGAGTCGCTTGTTCAATATCACTAGATGCACCAGTAGTAACTTTATCTTCACCAAATATAATTTCTTCCGCAACTCTTCCACCCATAGCTATTGCTAATTGAGCATGAAGCTGTTCTCTTGTTTGGGATAGCTGATCTCTCTCAGGTAGTTGCATAACCATTCCTAAGGCTCGACCTCTTGGAATGATTGTTGCTTTATGAATTGGATGAGCTGCATTCTCATTAATAGTAACTATTGCATGTCCAGCTTCGTGATAAGCTGTTAATGTTTTTTCTTCCTCCGTCATGACCATGGATCTTCTTTCCGATCCCATCATCACTTTATCTCTAGCTTCTTCAAATTCAGTTAAAGTAACTAGTCTTTTATTTTTTCTTGCAGCAAGTAATGCTGCTTCATTAACTATATTTGCTAAATCTGCACCTGAAAAACCAGGGGTTCCTCTAGCTACTGTTCTTAAATTTACATCAGGTGCCATTTTAATCTTTTTAACATGGACTTTTAATACTTTTTCTCTTCCTATTATATCTGGAAGTCCAACAACCACCTGTCTATCAAATCTACCAGGTCGTAATAATGCTGGGTCTAATACATCAGGCCTGTTTGTTGCTGCAATAATTATTACACCTTCATTCGTATCAAAGCCATCCATTTCAACTAATAACTGGTTTAAAGTTTGTTCTCTTTCATCGTTACCTCCTCCAAGTCCAGCACCCCTACTTCTTCCAACAGCATCTATCTCATCTATAAAAATAATGCAGGGTGAATTTTTTTTTCCTTGCTCAAACATATCTCTAACTCTTGATGCTCCAACACCCACAAACATTTCAACAAAATCTGATCCTGATATAGTAAAGAATGGAACTCCTGCTTCTCCAGCTATAGCTCTAGCAAGTAAAGTCTTACCTGTTCCAGGTTGACCAACTAACAAACATCCTCTTGGTATTTTTCCACCAAGTCTGCTAAACTTTTTAGGATCTTTTAAAAATTGAACAACTTCTTCTACTTCTTCTTTAGCCTCTTCTACTCCAGCAACATCATCAAAAGTAACTTTACCTTTTAATTCATTCATCATCTTTGCCTTAGATTTTCCAAAACCCATAGCTCCACCTTTGCCACCTTGCATTTGTCTCATAAAGAAAATCCAAACAGCAATTAGTAACAACATTGGAAACCACGACAATAAAACTCCAAACAAAGAAGGCATCTTATCTTCTAAAGGAGCAGCTGAAATACTTACGCCTCTCTCAGATAGCTTCTCAATTAAATTTGGATAATTTGGTGAATAAGTAGAAAAAGTATTTCCATTAGCTAGTACTCCTCTAATATTGTTTCCTTGAATATCTACTTTTACAACTCCACCATTATCAACTTCTGATAAAAATTCTGAAAATATGATAGAATTACCTTTGCCCACATTAGCTTGGGGGTTCTTAAACATATTATAAAGACCTATTGTTAAAAAAACAATTACTGCCCACATAGCTAAATTTTTCATATTCATACTTATAAGATAATAATTATTATGAATTAAACAAGTGTCAAATTGTTACAAAACCTTAACTTTATTAGTGTTTTCTCTTGATATTAATATGGTCTCATTAACACTTTCAACAAAACAACCTCCTAAAGTTATTTTTGAAAATGTCTTGAGAGATATTCGTTTAATCAACTCATTGATACTTTTTCCTCTAACGGGATAGTATTTTTTTCCTATTTTTTGGATAACAAAAGTCAAAGATCTAAAAACAACTTCATGAGATTGATCAAAAAAATTATTATTTAAAATGCAAGTATCTTTTGTTTTGATATGTGCAGAGTTTTCTTCCAAATTTTTTGCAACATAAAACCTTATTGATTTGTCTGAGTCTTTTAAGTTATCAATAGTTAATTTAAGTTTTTTTAAATCCAATCCCTCTTTTTCAAGGGATTCTAATAAAGTTCTAATTCTTGTTCTTTTATATATCTCGCTAGTATTAGATGGATCTTTAATAAAAAACTTAAATATTATTTTAGAAATATTGATTAAATCATTTTTTTCTAAGTTAAGTAATGGTCTTAAAATATTTATATCTTCATCTTTATATTTTACACTTTTATTAAAAGATACCAGCCCATTTAGTCCACTTCCTCTAACCACTCTAATTAAAAAATTTTCAAATAAATCATTTGAATGATGTCCTAACAATAAGTGCTTAATGTTATTTTTTTTACATTCTTTTGTTAGTAAAGAATATCTTGCTTCTCTTGCCAAAGACTGAATATTTCTAGAAGGTTTTTTACCTTTCCAGCTTAATACTTTGCATGTGATACCAATTTTTCGTAAGATTTTTTTTACTAAAGTAGCTTCCTTTGTCGACTCTGGTCTGAGCTTATGATCAACTAAAAAAAATTTAACTGTTATTTTATTTTTTATTGAATAGCATTTAGCTAAATAAGCCAGTGCCAAACTATCGGGTCCCCCTGAAACTGCTACAGCTAAATTTTCCCTGGTATTTAAAGAGGAAGAGAATTCAGTATAAACTTTTGAAATTTTTCGATTTTTTAAAAAACTAAGAATTTGTTTATGAGTTTTGTTTTGAGCACTCAAACTTTTTTGATTCATATTTTGCTTTTTGAAGCACAGATTGATTTGCTTTAGGATATTGTTCTTCAACTCCTACAATCATTTTACAACCTTGCTCTTTTTCTCCTATTTGAACCATTGATACACCAAGTTTTAATAAATTTATAGGAGCCTTCTCACCTTTTGGGTATTTTTGATATCCTTCAAGATAGGCTGTAGCAGCATCCGTATAAAGTTGTCTTATTCTAAACGTTTCAGCATACCAATATTGAGCATTACCTGCCAATTTATGTTCTGAATTATTTACTACAAATTCTCTAAATGCTCTTTCTGCGGTGCTATAATCTCCTACCTTTAAAAAACTAGTTGCAAATTCATATTGTTTTTCTGGAGAGGTGTTTGGAAGTATATTTTTTTCTGATTCAAAGTTTTCTGTCACTATAGATGAGGTAGTTTCTACAGATTGTATTTGTTGAGTAGTTTCTCCACTATCTGTGTCTTTGTATGAAATTGATCCTAATTCTTGAGGTTGTGAAGAGCCTGGTAAAGTTTTGTCTACTTGTTCCTTTGATATTGAGGTTAATTTTTTTCCAACTTTTCCAGATGATAAAGTATTTTCAACATCTTGAAATCTAATTTGATTATCTGCCTGAACCTTAGAAAGCCTATTTGATAACTTATCTAACTTGAAGTTAATTTCTTCAAACTTATTAGTAAGTTCCTGAAATTGTTTTTCAACATCAGATAATTTTAAAAGATGTCTTGTTAAAACATCTTCGGAGTTTTCATTTGTATTTTTTTGGTTATTTGAATTAGTTGATCCTGAGTAAACAGCTTTTTCTAGAGTTTTTAAATCCTTTTGAATTAACTCTAAAATTTCATTTATATTATGATTATCTGCAAAAATAATATTTGGGAAAAATATAAAGACTAATATTAATTTTAATTGAATTATTTTTTTATAATTAAACATAATAAATTGAGTAGTAATTATAATGATGGCAAAAAAAAGACCCTATTCACAAATGTGATAGGGTCTTTTATAAATTATTTAAATTGATTAGTTAGCTTTAACAGTAACTGATCTTCTATTTTTAGACCATGCTAAAGGGTTAGATCCAGAATCTACTGGTCTTTCCTTACCATAACTTAATACAGAAATTCTGTCTGAAGAAATTCCATATGTCATTAAATAGTCTTTTGCTGAATTAGCTCTTCTTTCACCTAATGCTAAGTTGTACTCTCTTGTACCTCTTTCATCAGCATGACCTTCTAATACAACATTAATATCTGAATTTTTTCTTAACCATGCAGCTTGTTTTCTTAAAGTTTCTCTTGAAGCTGTTGTAAGTACAGTTTCATTTGTTGCAAAGAAAACTCTGTCTGGAACACCAGAAGCTAAATATTCAACAGAATCTGTTCCTGTATAAACGTCACCTTGCATTTGTCCTGTTGTTGTTTTTTTTGTAGCACAAGCAGTTAATACTAAACTTGCTAAAATAATTAGAAATGCATTTTTTAAAATCTTGCTTAAGTTCATTGTTGCTCCTTAATCCTTAATTGAATTACTTACTTTTTCACAACTAATTAGATGTTTCAAGCTAAAAAATCAACTAATTTTAACATTAATTACTTAATAATGATGACCAAGATGGGTCAGATGCATCGGTTTCAGTTTCAACCATCTTTTCATTATAACCTGTTAAATCGATAGACCACAATTTAGCTGAAAACCCTTCCCCTTTAGAGTTAGTCTTGGTCTCTCTATAAAAGATAAGCACCCTTCCATTTGGTGACCATGAAGGAGCTTCTTGATAAAAGTTTTCTGTTAACAATCTTTCACCTGTTCCATCTGTTCTCATTACTCCAATATAAAATTTTCCTTTATGAAGCTTTGTAAATGCAATTAAATCACCTCTTGGAGACCACACTGGGGTTCCATACAAACCATTCCCAAATGAAATTCTCTTAACATTTTTTCCATTACTATTCATTACATAAATTTGTTGATAACCACTTCTGTCTGAATTAAAAGTAATTCGCTTTCCATCTGGTGAATAAGAGGGTGATGTATCAATTGATGGATGGTTAGTAATTCTTTCAACTATTCTATTTTCAAGATCCATTGTATAAATATCAGAATTGCCATCTTTAGCAAAACTCATTATTATTTTTTTTCCATCAGGTGAAAATCTTGGAGCAAAAGTCATACCAGGGAAGTCTCCCACTACTTCTTGCATTCCAGTTTCTATATCTAATAAATATACCCTGGGTAAATTTCTAAAATAAGAAAGATATGTAACCATCTGATTTGTTGGACTAAATCTTGGTGTTAAAACTAATTCATTTCCAAGTGTTAAATATTTATTATTAAAACCATCTTGGTCCATTATTGCTAATTTTTTTATTCTTTTAGTTTTGGGACCTTCTTCAGAAACATATATTATTCTAGTATCAAAATAACCTTTTTCTCCAGTTAAGCGTTCATAAACTTTATCTGTAATGATATGACCTACTCTTCTCCAGTTGCTAGGAACGGTAGTAAATGCTAAAGCCATCATTTCTTTTCCAGCTAAAACATCCCACAATCTAAATTCTACTCTTAGCTTTTCATCTAAAAACGTAACCTTGCCGGTTACTAAAGCTTGTGCTTTAATTAAATTCCAATCTTCAAACCTTGGTTTTAAATTAGCTACATCTGGCTCTTGAAGAAATGCATTTTTATCTAATGGATTAAATAGACCAGATTGTCTTAAATTATTTTCGACAACCATTGAAATTTCAGATCCAAGATCTTCTTTTTTTAAAATTTTTTTAAAATTTTCTTTTGATTCATTGTCTATTGATAAAGGGGACACAGCAACTGGTAGTGGATTTAAATTTCCTCTAGTAATATCAACCTCAATTAAAGCAAAAGCTTTTAAGGGAATAATAATAAGTAATATAAATAAATATCTTAATAACATTTTTATCCTTCTAACATTTCTCTAGCATCAAAGTTTAGCTGCATATCTTTCCATCTTTCATACCCTGAGCTAGGTACTCTAAGAGGTTGGCAAAGTTTTATAGCCCTTAATGCACTTTCAGCTAATACTTTATAAAATCCCTGTCCAGGCCTATTCATTCTAGCATGATCAAGAATTTCTGTTTTTATAATAGAGCCATCTGGCTTTAATTGTAACTTAATTCTAACTAATAAATCTTCGTTAAACGGTAACCCTAAAGGAATACTCCAACAGCCAAAAATTTGAGCTTTTAGAGCATCTTCTTCGCTTAATGTTAATCCAGCAAAATCCATTTCTTTATCTTGATCTTGAGTAACTTTATCTAGTTTTTTATTTGTTTCTGCACTTTCAGTCTTAGACTTATCAATTAATGCCGCAATACTATTGGTATCAAATAGTTCTTTTTTTTCAAATTCTGAAATTTGTTTAATTTCTGTCTCTTCTTTTTCAGGATTTTGTTTTTCATCTTTAATTTTCTTTATTTTTTCTATTTTTTCATCTGGTAATGGAACGGCATCTGGCTTTTGTTTTTTTATTTTTTTTGGTGGTGCCTGTTCAGAAACTAATTTTTTTTCTTTTTCTTTAACTTTCTCTATTATTTTTTTTGCCTTAGGTGCAAAAGGAATGTTAGTTTTGTCTGTGATCTGAATTAGCTCAACTGATATAATTGGGGGAAGATCAATCGGTTTTTTAACAAGGAATGGTAAACTCATAGCTGTAATTATCACAAGAAATATATGAAGCCCAAAAGAAATGGCAATATTTCTATTCACTTTATTTACCTTTCTTTGTATGGCTCAGAAATTAATGCTACTTTAGTAAAACCAGATCCAGACAGCATCCCCATTATTTCTAAAACTCTACCATAGTTTATTGATTTGTCTCCTCGGACATAAATTCTAGTATCTGTTCTATTTTTAGATACGGCTAAAATTTTTGCTATTATTTTATCATACTCAACTTTAGACTCTTGAATAAATATTTCACCTTTAGAGTTTATAGATAATGTTAATGGTTCTAATTCCTCAGGTAATGAGTCCGCGGAGCTTTCGGGTAAATCTACTTGTATTCCAACTGTTAATAATGGTGCTGTTACCATAAATATAATTAATAATACCAACATTACATCTACAAAAGGAGTAACATTTATTTCACTCATGGGTTCTTTAGATGAACGGTTGAGTTTAAAAGCCATTTTATATTATTGATAAAAATCTTTTAGAAAAATTTTCTAATCTTTGTGAATATTTTTTTGAATCGTTATTAAATTTATTGTAAGCAACAACCGCAGGTATTGCAGCCAATAATCCAAGAGCAGTTGCGAATAAGGCTTCAGCTATTCCTGGTGCTACAATTGCCAAACTTGTATTTCTTGAAATTGCTATAGATTGAAATGAGTTCATTATTCCCCATACAGTTCCGAACAAACCTATAAAAGGTGCTGTCGAACCAACTGTTGCTAAAAAAGTAAAACCTTTGTCTATTTTTGAAATTTGTTTTTCAATATTAACCTCGAGTATACTTGTCATTCTTTCATTTAAGTTAGTTTTACTTTTGGCTTTTAATAAACTTTGCATTGTATCTTTAAACAGTAAAGCTGTTGGGTTTTCTACGTCAGCTGGCAAACTATTATAAAAAGTTTCTGCTGATTTTGATTTCCAAAATTTTTCTTCAAATTCTTCAGATTCTAGATTGATTTTTTTAAATAGTCTAAATTTTTCAATAATGACAGCCCATGAGTATATAGAGCAACCAATCAACATAAGTATTACTGACTTTACAATAAAGTCTGCTCTTAAAAATAAACTCCACAAAGAAAAATCGGTATTCGAGGCAAGACCTACTGCTTGAGATGTAATATCAGCTTCCATATTTAAGGTTTCACACTTAAATGTGTCATGAATTTGACTTTTAAAGTCTTTATTTATTCTTCTAATTTGTAAGTTTCGTAATAAAAGCTAGCAATTAATATTGCATCAGCTTTATTTGAGTCTTTTTTTCTTGATAATTCTGATGAAAAATAAGGAAATACCTCTATTGCTTTTGTCCTACTGGCATCTTTTTCTGAATTAATAAGATTAAAATACTTTTTCCATTTTGTCGGTCTCACAAAGTACATTGGTAATTGCATTGCAGAACAGATTCCTTTTAAAATACCAAAGGATTGTCCAAAATTAAACATACTAGTAACACCTTGACCTGGCATAGCTGATACTTGTTCAATTATAACTTTGATATCTTCCTTTTTTATATCTCTAATTCTTGAAGAAATTTCATAATAAATTTGAGCACCATTAACTTGTTTTTTATTTTTTTTTCCTTCTGGCATGTTTGGCATTTCAATGACGTCGATTATTTTACCATCTTGAAAAAAACAAATAGAACCTGTTATTCCCGGATCTATTCCAATAATAAGCATTAACTATTCTTAAAATTTATATTTGAATAAACACTTTGAACATCATCATCGTCTTCTAATGTTTCTAAAAACTCTACTGCAGCTTCCACTTTATCTTTTTCAACATCTACACTATTTAAGGGAACCCATTCAATTTCTGTTGAAATAAAATTTGCAATTGTTTTTTCTAAGTTTTTTTTTACATTATAAATTTCACTCATAGGACATTGAATTTCATGAAATTCATCATTTGAAATACACTCATCTGCACCAGATTCAATTGCTAGTTCAAAAATTTGTTCATCTGATATTTCTTTTTTATCAATTTTAATAATCCCTAACTGATTAAAGTTATGTGAAGCAGAACCCTGTGTTCCTAAATTGCCACCACTTTTTACAAATATAGATCTAACATTAGAAGCTGTTCTGTTTTTATTGTCAGTTAATGCTTCTACGATCACTGCTATTTTGTCTGGGCCAAATCCTTCATATCTTAAATTTTCATAATTTGTTTCAGAGTTAGCTGAAGATTTGGCAATAGCTCTTTCAATATTATCTTTTGGCATGTTGGCTGATTTTGCTGCTTGAATTGCAGATCTAAGTCTTGGGTTCATCGCAGGATCTTTATCACCTAGTTTTGCTGCTACACTTATCTCTTTAGATAATTTTGAAAATACTTTAGATCTTTGTTTGTCTGCTTTTCCTTTAGAGTGTTTTATACTTGCCCATTTAGAATGACCCGACATAATAATTATTGAGAATTTTTTAACTCTCCTCCATATATAAAATTTTTTACAGTTTGTGCTAACCCTGTTTCTATATCACATTCAACGATCACACCACACAAACTAGCTTCACCAATTGCTGGAAAGTGCTTTGTGGACTTTTTTTTTAAAAACCTATTAATTGAATTATCTTTATTCATTCCAATAACAGAGTCGTAGTCACCACACATTCCTGCATCAGTTTGATAAGCAGTACCACCTTTTAATACTCTTGCATCATTTGTTGGAATATGTGTGTGAGTTCCAACAACCAACGTTGCTTTGCCATCAAAAAAATGACCCATAGCTGCTTTTTCACTTGTTATTTCTCCGTGAAAATCGACTAATAGAAAATCATAATCTTCTTTGAGCTTATATTTTTTCATAAATTTTTCAGCTGCTTCAAATACATCTTCACATTTCTTCATAAAAACATTTCCCATCAAGTTAAGCACTCCCACTCTCATTTCATTTTTAGCAGTAAATATTCCAAAGCCTTTACCTGGAGATGGCTCAAATAAATTTTTTGGTCTAAGAAGTCGATTTTCTTTTTCAATATGAGACATCGTTTCTTTCTGATCCCACACATGATTACCCGTTGTAATAACATCTACACCACAATTAAAAAAATCTTTACATATTTCCTCTGTAAGACCAACACCTGAGTCAGCTGCATTCTCACCATTAACAACTACAAAATCGATTTTTTCGTCTTTAATTTTTGATAGTAAATTATTCAGAACCATCGACCGTCCTGAAATTCCAACTACATCACCTAAGAAAAGTATTTTCATTTTATAGTATGTTTATTTGTTACAATATAATCTAATTTTTGATCATACATATTAGTTGGCACTTTATCAATTTCTTGAACTGAAAAAGCTAAACCTATCTTTATGATATTTTTTTTTTTTGATAATTTTTCAATTAACCTATCGTAGTATCCACTACCATATCCAAGTCTGTTTAAATTTTTATCAAATGCTACCAAGGGAATTAACAAAACATCAGGGTAAACTATATTTTTAGCTTCTGGTTCAGGTATCCCATATTTATTTATTTTTAAAGGCTCAAAGAATGACCATGAATAAAAATCCATTTGAAAGTTTTTCTTAATTATGGGCAAAGAAATATTAAATTTATTTTTTTTAAATTTTCTTAATAGTGCCAAGTCATCTATCTCAAAATTTACTGGATAGTATCCACCTATAACTTTATTGGTTATTTTTTCTCTTTTAAGAATTTTTATGATTTGATTAAAGTTGAGCTGAATATTTTTTGTATTAAATTTTTGTCTAACTTTAAGAATTTTCTTTCTTAATTCAGATTTTAACACAAATCTACTGAATTGGATTTTCTAAATTTGCTTTTTCGACAAAATTTTCAATTTCATCTGCAGCTGTTTCGATTAATTTTTCATAATCTTCTTTATTTTTTTCTATTTCTTTTTTAAAACTCTCATGATCTTGTTGTAATTCTTTCATCTCATCTTCTTTTTTATCTCTATAATCATAAACTAATGATTTCAATTCTCTAAATTTATTTGATAAATTTTGTAATTCAATTTTTTTTTGTTCTACCTTTTTTTTAGTTTCAAAATATTCATCCATTATTTGAACTGAAGTGATCAATAGAAGTTTATTTTCTCCTATGTTGCCCAGGTCATTCTTTAAATTATTAAATTTTTCATTAATATGAGTTAACAATTCTTCCAAATGTTCTTCCTGACCATCATCACAAGATAATAAAAATTCCTTACCATTAAATTTAATATTTACATTTGCCATTTGTCTATTTCCTCTAATAAAGTATCTGTTTCTTGATTTAATTCATCTATTTTTTCTGAAAATTCTGTCTCTTTTTTTTGTTCTTCTATTTTTTGCTGGTTAATATCTTCTAATTTCTGATTGAGAACTTTATATTCACTTTCTAAATTTTGATATTTTTCTTCTATTTGTTTTTTTTCAATTTCTAATTGATTTTTTTGAATGTTTAAGTTTTCTAAATTAGACTTTAGCGTTGGGTTTTGTAAATTTAAACTCTTCAATTTATTAAGTGCAAAACTAAGCTTTTTTTCTTTTTCACTGTCTGTTTTCATATATATATATTTATATTATTAAATTGAGTCTTCTAAGTCTAGATAGGATATTTTTGAACAAATTACATAAAGATTTATCAAACGCAATAAGGTTTTTATCGATAGATGCTGTACAAAAAGCAAATTCAGGTCATCCTGGAATGCCAATGGGTATGGCAGACGTAGCAACGGTTTTGTTTAAAAATTTTCTTAGATTTAATCCAAAAAATCCTAACTGGCTAAATAGAGACAGATTTGTTTTATCTGCTGGTCATGGATCTATGCTTCTTTACTCTTTATTGCATTTAACTGGGTACAAAAGTATTTCCCTGAATGATATTAAAAACTTCAGACAGTTAAAGTCTATTTGTGCGGGTCACCCCGAATATCACCCTGGCACTGGTATTGAAACTACAACGGGTCCCCTTGGGCAAGGAATTGCTAATTCAGTTGGGTTTGCTATTGCAGAAGAAATTTTAAAGAAAAAACTAGGTAAAGAAATAATAAACCATAAAACTTATGTTTTAGCTGGGGACGGATGCTTAATGGAAGGCATTAGCCATGAAGCAATGAGTTTAGCAGGACACTTAAAGTTAAAAAATCTGGTTATGCTTTTTGATAACAACTCAATATCAATTGATGGGCCAACTAGTTTGGCAGTTTCAGATAATTTCAAAAAGAGATTTGAAAGTTATGGTTGGGACTACATGCTGATTAATGGTCATAACGAAAAAGAAATTTTTGCAGCATTAAAAAAAGTTCAAAATGCAAAAAAACCAACTGTTATTTCATGCAAAACAAAAATTGGTTATGGCTCACCTAACAAGTCTGGTAAAGCCTCTTCGCACGGTAGTCCAATTGGTTTAGATGAAATCAAATTAGTTAGAAAAGTGCTAGATTGGAAGCACGAACCTTTTGAGGTTCCTAAAAATATTTTAAATGAATGGAGAAAGATTGGTAATAAAGGTGTAAAACTTGATTCTGCGTGGAGTAAAATTTATAAAAGAAAAAAAAATTTAGTAGATAAAGTCTTTAAAAATAATTTCTCTAAAGCTTTAAAAAGTGAAAAGCAAAATTCTCTTAAGGAAAACAAAAGTTTAGCCTCAAGAAAAGCTTCTGAACTAATCCTTAATGCTCTTACGAAAGAAAATAATACATTAATTGGTGGTTCAGCTGATTTAGCGGGATCCAACAATACTAAAACCAAATATCATAATGCTATTAATTTTGGTAATTTTAATGGTGATTATATTCACTATGGGGTTAGAGAGCACGCCATGTCTGGAATAATGAATGGATTAGCGCTTCATAGTAAATTTATTCCATATGGGGGTACTTTTTTAATATTTTCTGATTATTGTAAACCATCCATTCGATTATCTGCTTTGATGCAACAACGTGTTATTTATGTAATGACCCATGATTCAATTGGCTTAGGTGAAGATGGACCAACACACCAACCTATAGAACAGCTTTCTGGGTTAAGATCTATTCCTAATTTAAATGTTTTTAGACCAGCAGATAGAATGGAAACTATCGAATGTTGGGAATTATCATTAAAAAACTTAAAGACACCAAGTGTGTTATCTTTAACTAGACAAAATCTTGAACCTATTAGAAAAAAATATTCAAATATAAACAAATGTTCTTTCGGAGCTTACGAGGTTTTAAGAACTAATAAAAAAATTAATTTAACAATATTTGCTAGTGGTTCTGAGGTTAATTTAGCAATTGAGACTAGCCATAAATTAGCCAAAGATAAGATATATTCTAAAGTAGTTTCAGTGCCATGCCAAGATATTTTTGATTTACAATCAAAATCATATAAGAAAAAAATTCTTTATGAAGCCAAATTTAAAATATCTATTGAAGCTGCTTCAACAGATTGTTGGAAAAAATACATTGGTACTGAAGGTTTAGCTTTTGGAATTGATACATTTGGTAAAAGTGCACCATACAAAGAAATTTATGAATATTTTAGATTAACAGTTAAAAATATTTCACAAAAAACTAAAAAACTAATAAAGAGTTAAATATGACAATAAAAGTTGGCATCAATGGAATGGGAAGAATTGGTAGAATGGTAATTAGAGCTATCATTGAAAGCCAAAACAAAAACATAGAAATCAAACACATCAATAACCGATCGAATTCTGAAGCAAGTTGTTCTTTAATTAAATACGATTCTATTCATGGTAAATTCAATGCAAATTTAAATTATGATGAAAAACATTTAATTATTAATAATAATAAAATAACATTTTCACAAGAATCTAATATTGAAGATATCAGTTGGAAAAAATTTGATGTTGATTATGTTTTTGAATGCACTGGAAAATTCAACTCAAAAGAAAAATTATTAGCTCATATAAAAAATGGGGCTAAAAAAGTTATAGTTTCTGCTCCATGCAAAAATGCAGATAAGACTATTGTCTATGGAGTAAATGAAAATATTTTGACAAAAGATGATCAAATTATTTCTGCAGCCTCTTGTACAACTAACTGTCTTGCACCTGTTGCTAATATTTTAAATCAAACTTTTGAAATTGAAAAAGGGTTTATGACAACTATTCATGCTTTTACCAGTGATCAAAGAATTTTAGACAATTCTCATAAAGATCCTAGAAGAGCAAGATCAGCTAGTCAATCTATTGTACCAACTTCTACAGGTGCTTCAAAAGCAATTGGTGAAATTATTCCTTCATTAAAAGGCAAACTTGAAGGTATTGCAATGAGAGTGCCAACTCCTAATGTTTCCCTGATAGAGCTAGTTTTTTGTACAAAAAAAGAGATGAACAAAGAAACAATTAATGAAGCGTTTATTATCGCCTCTAAAGAACAATCAAAAAAAGTTTTAGAAGTTACACTGGAAAAATTAGTTTCAATTGATTTTAATCATAATTCAGCTTCGGCAATTGTTGATTTATCTTTAACTAATGTAGTTGGTAAAAATATGGGAAAAATTTCGGCCTGGTATGATAATGAATGGGGTTTTTCAAACAGAATGTGTGATATAGCAGAACATCTTCAGAAAATGTCTTAATGAGAAGTATTAAAGACGAGACTAATCTTAATCAAAAAAAAGTATTACTTAGGTTAGATTTAAATGTTCCTTTAGATAATGAGAAAATTACTGACACTACTCGAATAGATAAAATTTTACCTACTATTAATTTTTTATTAAAAAGTGAGGCAAAAATTATAATACTATCTCATGTGGGTAGACCCAAAGGCAGGATTGTAAAAGAACTCTCTCTTAAACCAATATGTGAGGATTTAAGAAATAAACTAAACGAAAATATAAGACTAGTTTCAAAAAATATAAAAGAAATTAAATCTACTGATTTATTTAATAAACATAGTGAAAAAATTGTAATACTTGAAAATCTAAGATTTTATGAAGAAGAAGAAAAAAATGATAATGGTTTTGCGAAACATTTAGCAAGTCTAGCAGATATTTATGTTAATGATGCATTCTCATGTTCGCATAGAGCTCATGCCTCAATTTTTGAAATCACTAAATTTATTCCTTCGTATGCTGGCCTTCAATTAAATTCAGAAATTGATGCTCTTACTAAAATTACATCTAAAATTCAAAGACCTATAACATGCATCATAGGTGGTTCTAAAATATCTTCGAAAATTAATATAATTAAGAATTTAATTGCTAAATTTGATAATATTATAATGGTTGGTGGGATGGCCAATAATATACTCAAATATAAAGAGTATGAAATTGGAAAATCTATTCAAGAGATTAATTGTGACCAAATTATTAAAGAAATATTTTCTTTATCAAAAAAAGAAAACTGCAAGATAATTTACCCTGAAGATGTTGTTGTAGGAAAAGACTTAAATGGAACAGCTGAAATAAAAGAACTAGATAATATTTCTAAAGATGAATTAATTTTAGATATTGGCCCCAAAACAATTAAGGCTATTAATTTATTAATTGAAGAAAGTAGTACTATCTTATGGAATGGGCCCGCAGGTTATTTTGAAAATCCTAATTTTGCTAAGGGAAGTGTTGAAATTGCAAAAAAAATTATTGAAAAAAATAAGAATAATACAATTTACTCAGTTGTAGGTGGTGGTGATACCGTTTCTCTTTTGAATAGCATGGGAGGAATTAGCAATTTTAATTTTGTTTCAACTGCAGGTGGTGCTTTTTTAGAATATCTTGAAGGAAAAAAACTTCCTGGTATAAGAGCACTTAATTAACATGTCAGAACTTAACAAAATTGCATTAAAAATACTATCCAATGGTAAGGGAATCCTTGCTGCAGACGAAAGCAACGGCACTATGACTAAAAGATTAGAGTCAGTTGGTGTACCGTCTACCCCAGAAAATAGACTTCTATTTAGAGAAACTCTTTTTTCTGCAAGTGGAATAAAAGATTTTATTGGTGGTGTTATTTTATATGATGAAACCATCAACCAAACATCTAGCTTAAAACAGACTATTCCAGAATTAATTTCTCAGACTGGAGCAGTTCCAGGAATTAAAGTTGATACAGGTACAAAAATTTTAGCTGGATCTAATGAAGAAAAAATTACAGAAGGTTTGGATGGTTTAAGAGAAAGACTAAAGAACTATTATAAACTTGGAGCAAGATTTACAAAATGGAGAGGCGTGTATAACATTTCAGATAAATATCCAAGCAAACTATCTATACACTCTAATGCTCATGCACTGGCAAGATATTCAGCTTTAGTCCAAGAATGTGGAATGGTTCCAATTGTAGAACCTGAGGTTTTAATGGATGGAGATCATTCTGCTGAAACTTGTTTTAATAAAACCTCTGATGTTATTAAAAAATGCTTTGAAGAATTAATGATTAATAAAATAGATTTAAGTGGAATGATCTTAAAACCTAATATGATTTTAGCAGGAACCACTTCTAATAAGAAGATACCAAGTGAAGAAGTTGCAAAACTTACCATAAATTGCTTAAAAGAAAATGTACCAACTAATGTACCAGGAATTACTTTTTTATCTGGTGGGCAAACAGAAGTACAAGCAGTGGAAAATTTAAACCTAATTAACAAATATAATGACACAAATTTTATTATGACCTATTCATATGGTAGAGCCTTGCAACAAAGTGCACTTAAATTTTGGTCAAAAGATATTAAAAATATTAGTGGCACTCAAAAAGTCTTTAACCACAGAGTAAATATGTGTACACTTGCAGCTCAAGGCAAATGGTTAAAAGAACTTGAAGCAAAATAAAGAAAATAAGAAATTTATTTATCTAATTTCTCCAAATAAAATAACTGATATAAATTTTTATAATGATCTAGCTCTTGTATTGAGTTCAAAAAAAATAAGTTTCTTTCAACTGAGACTTAAAAAAGAAACAAATTCAAATAAACTAATTATTGGAAAAAAAATTAAGAAAATTTGTAATAAATACAAAGTTAAATTTTTAATCAATGACGACCCACTACTTACAAAAAAACTGAATGCAGATGGTTGCCATTTAGGTCAAAAAGATATGGATTTGATAAAAGCTAGAAAAATATTAAAGAACAAAATTATTGGTGTAACCTGTCATAATTCTATTAATCTAGCAAAGAGAGCAATTAGAGATGGTGCTGATTATTTAGCTTTTGGTGCATTTTACCCAACCAAAACTAAGATAGTTAAATATAGAGCTAATTTAGCTGTATTAAAATCTATTAAAAAAATAACCTCATTACCAATTGTGGCTATTGGCGGTATAAAGCTTAGTAATTATAAAAAACTTTTATTGAATAAAGCTAACTTTTTAGCTATTTCAGGCTACATTTGGAATAATAAAAAACAAAAACCATTAGAGGCTATTAAAAAATTAAAATGAAATTATACGCAAGTGAAATTAGAGTTGGAATGCTAATTGAATATAAAAATGATCTTTGGCAAGTCTTAAAAACACAACATGTAAAACCTGGTAAAGGTGGTGCTTTCGCTCAAGTTGAGATGAAAAGTGTTAATAAAAATACAAAATTAAATGAAAGATTTAGATCAAGTGAATCTGTTGAAAAAGCTTCATTAGATGAAACTAAGTTTAATTATCTTTATGGTGATGAAACTGATTATTATTTCATGGACCCAAAAACTTATGAACAAATAAATATTAAAAAAGAAACAATTGGAGAAAAAGGTAAAATGTTAACAGAAAACTTAGAAGTCAGTATAAGTTTTTATAATGAAAAACCTTTAACAGTTGAACTGCCGAATCAAGTAACATGCACAATTGATACAACTGATGTTGCTTTAAAAGGACAAACTGTTTCATCTTCTTATAAACCTGCCACCTTAGATAATGGAATAAATATTCAAGTCCCCCCTTTTATTGAAAGTGGAGATAAGATCATAGTTGATACCAGAACTATGGAATATATTAAAAAAATATAAATTACATGCAATCAATATCAGCTAATCTAAATGTGATGATAAAGGCTGCAGAAAAAGCATCTAGAGCTTTAATTAGAGATTTTGGAGAAATAGAAAAACTACAAGTTTCAATAAAAGGACCTACTGATTTTGTATCAAATGCCGATTTAAAAGCTGAGAAAATAATTATAGAAGAATTAAAAAAAGCAAGACCCTACTATTCTATTATTAGTGAAGAAGATGGTTCTGAAACAAATAAAGATAAAGAGCACACTTGGATAATAGATCCTATAGATGGCACTACAAATTTTTTACATGGTGTGCCTCACTTTGCAATATCAATTGCTTTAAAATCTGGTAATGAAATAGTTTCAGGATTAATTTATGATCCAATAAAAGATGAAATGTTTTATGCTGAAAAAGAAAGTGGCGCATTTTTTAATAATCAAAGAATTAGAGTATCAAAAAAAAGAGAGCTTAATAGCTGCTTGTTTGCAACAGGAGGTGTAACTAAAAATGAAGTCGACTTACCTTTAAGAAAGTCTGGAAGTGCAGCGCTTGATATTGCCTACGTTGCAGCCGGAAGATATGATGGTTATTTTCAAAATGATCTAAATTTATGGGATATAGCTGCTGGCATAATATTGGTAAAAGAGGCAGGCGGTTTAATTAATGAAATTGACCTCTCTCAAAATAAAAGCATTAAAATAAGGGCTTCTAGCATGTCAATTAATGACAAAATGCTTGAAAAATTAAAGAACTTTTAATTGTTTTATAAAATTCTTTTGCTATAAGTCTCGATATGAAAAAAGACATACACCCAAACTACCATGCAATTAAAGTAGAGATGACTGATGGAACTCAATTTGAAACAAGATCAACTTGGGGAAAAGAAGGAGAAGTTTTAAAATTAGAAATCGATCCAAAATCTCATGCTGCTTGGACAGGAGGAAAACAAAAACTGATGGATAAGGGTCGCGTAAGCAAATTCAATAAAAAATTCCAAAACTTCAGATCAGAAAAGAAAGATTAAATGTCAAACGTACCATTAATGCCAATGGCAACAGCTGTTTGGTTAGTAGAAAATACAACACTTACTTTTAAGCAAATATCAAAATTTTGTAATATACATGAGGTTGAAGTGCAAGGTATTGCGGATGGTGAAGTTGCAAAAGGAATAATGGCTTATAATCCTATTATATCAGGTCAACTTACTAGAGAAGAAATTGAACTAGCATCTAAAGATGAAAATAAAGAATTACAGATAAAAAATACTGATATTGAAATTTCAACTGAAGATAAAAAAATTAAAAAATATATTCCTTTATCTAAAAGACAAGATAAACCAGATTCAGCTTTATGGCTAATCAGACATCATTCATTACTGAAAGACTCACAAATAGCAAAACTAGTTGGTATCACCAAAGCTTCTGTCATTACAATTAAAAATAAAAGTTATTGGAATTATAATAATTTAAATCCTAAAGACCCTGTAGCATTGGGACTGTTTTCTCAAAAGGATCTAATTGGAGCTATTGAAAAAGCTGAAAGAAGAATAAAAAAGGAAAAAAAAGAAAAAGAGAAGGCTAAACTAACAAGAGAAGTTTCAAACATTGAATAATTTTAATAGACACCAAAATTATATGATGGTAGTTAAGCATTCTTAAAAAATATTTATGAAAATAGAAGTCAAAGATAACAATATTGAACAAGCTCTTAGAGTTCTTAAAAGAAAATTACAAAGAGATGGTTTTTTTAAAGTAGTAAAATTAAAAAGTGTTTACGAAAAACCTTCTGAAAAGAAAAAAAGAATTTTACAAGAAAATATTAAAAGAGTTAAAAAGCTTAATAAGCTTAAAAATAGAATTTAAATATACCGCGGGGTGGAGCAGTCTGGTAGCTCGTCAGGCTCATAACCTGAAGGTCGGCGGTTCAAATCCGTCCCCCGCAACCAATTTCTAATGTATAAAAATAAAGATACAATATACGCTATAAATCATTACAATTTTTTTGATAAAATTGTTTTAAAAAAAAGATTAGAAATATCTAATATTATAAACGATTTAGTTAAAGATATTCAAATAAATGACGCATTAGATATAGGAACAACTAGTGATGACAGGAATGCAAGTAGTAACATTGTAATAAAAAATATCAAAAATATTGAGAAATTTAAATGTATTTCTGATCAAATAGTTACTTCTAATTTTTTTTTTAAAACTTTAAAAAAATCTATTACAGAAGAATTTTCAGAAAATGAATTATATGAATTTTCTTCAGATCTTGTTATATCAAATGCAACTATTGAACATGTTGGTGGAGTATTAAATCAAAAAAAAATGATAGAAAATATTATTAAATTAACTAAAAAAATTTTTGTAATAACGACTCCTAATAGATTTTATCCAATAGAATTACATACTAAAATTCCTTTGATTCATTGGTTTCCAAAATCTATTTATCGACAAATATTAAAATTTTTTGGCTTGTCTTTTTATGCTAATGAAGAAAATTTAAATCTTTTAAGTATTAATGATTTAAAAAATATGCTTAATAATCAGAAAATAGTATATGAGATAAAATTTATTAAATTATTTTTTTTTAAATCAAATATAATAATCATAGGAAAAAAATAGACTAAATTAAATTTTAATTTTTACTATTGACTACTTTTTTTTTATAATTTTTCTTGTTGGATTAAATTTTTTTGATATCGTTATTTATTAAAGATTTTTAGTTATATCTTCAGTCATTTTTTTAGCATCAGCAAATAACATTAAAGTGTTATCTTTGTAAAACAAGTCATTATCAATTCCAGCATATCCAGGAGATAGACTTCTCTTTACAAATAGTACTGACTTACATTTTTCTACATCTAATACTGGCATTCCATATATTGGACTTTGAGGATCAGTTTTTGCAACTGGATTAGTTACATCATTTGCTCCAATTACAAATGCAACATCAGCGTTAGCAAAATCATTGTTAATTTCTTCAAGCTCAAAAACCTCGTCATAAGGAACATTGGCCTCAGCCAACAACACGTTCATATGACCCGGCATTCTTCCCGCAACAGGATGAATTGCATAAGTTACTTTAATATCATTTTTCTTTAACGTATCTACCATTTCTCTTAATGCATGTTGTGCTTGAGCTACAGCCATACCATAACCTGGAACAATTATAACTGAAGATGCGTTTTTCATTAAGAAGGCTGCATCTTCTGCGTTACCACTCTTAACAGGTCTTTGTTCTTTATTTCCACTTGTTGACGACTGTTCTGTTGCTCCAAATCCACCTAAAATTACATTAAAGAATGAACGGTTCATACCTTTACACATTATATAAGATAGAATTGCACCAGAAGATCCGACAAGGGCACCTGTTATAATTAATGCAGTATTTTCTAATGTAAAACCAATTCCTGCAGCAGCCCAACCAGAATAAGAATTTAACATTGAAATAACCACAGGCATATCTGCCCCACCAATTGGAATGATTAATAAAAACCCTATTAAAAATGAAACTGCAATTAAAACCCAAAAAAAGTTAGATGACTGTGATGAGCACAATAAATAGGTTAAAAATAAAATTGAAATTAATAATAAAGCATTAAGAAAATGCTGCCCCTTAAAAGTAATTGGTGATCCTGACATTATTCCCTGTAGCTTTAAAAAAGCAATTATTGATCCTGAGAATGTTATGGCACCAACCGCAGCTCCAATTGACATTTCAATTAAGCTTGCAAGTTTAATGTCACCTACTGATCCTAAATTAAAGGCTTCCGGGTTTAAAAAAGCCGAGATGGCAACAAATACTGCCGATAACCCAACTAGACTGTGGAAACCTGCTACTAGTTCTGGCATGGCTGTCATTGGTATCTTATATGCTATGAAAGCTCCTACAAGACCTCCTACTAGTAAAAAAATTAATACATAAATTAGCCCACTAGAGAAATTTTCAACTGATAAAAAGGTAACAGTGATAGCTATCACCATTCCTAAAATTCCAAAAAAATTACCTTGTCTTGAAGTTTCTGGAGATGAAAGTCCTCTTAATGCTAATATAAATAAAACACCTGAAACCAAATAAAATATTGCTGATAAATTTGCAGACATAATTATTTATCTTTCTTCTTCTTTTTATACATTTGGAGCATTCTTTGGGTAACTAAAAAACCTCCAAAAATATTAATAGCAGCTAGAGATATCGCTAAAAAACCAAGAATGTTAGAAATTGTAAAGATATTATCTGAACTTCCCGCTAAACCTGCAATTATAGCGCCAACAATAATTACTGATGATATCGCATTAGTAACTGACATTAATGGAGTGTGCAAAGATGGAGTTACACTCCAAACAACATAATAACCAATAAAAATTGATAAGATGAATATGCTTAATCTAAATATAAAAGGGTCTATTTCCATAAATCTATTTAATTAATGTTTTGTTAATTATTTCATCTTCTTGGTTGATATTAATCTTTTTATTTTCTTTATCATATAAATTTGACACAAAGTTAAATACATTTTTTGAATATAAGTTTGAAGCTGAAACGGGAAGTTTATTAAGGATGTTTGCTTCACCCATAATTTTTACTCCATTTTTCATCACAATTTTATCAACTTTAGTAAACTCTGAGTTTCCACCCTGAATTGCTGCCAAATCATATATAACAGAGCCTGATTTCATATTATCAATCATAGAGCCTTTAATAATTAATGGAGCTTTTTTACCTGGAATTAAAGCAGTACATATTACAATGTCAATTTTTTTTAAAGTCTCCGCCAGAAGATCCTCTTGCTTTTTTTTAAATTCTTCAGAGGCTTCTTTTGCATAACCACCTTCTGTTTCAAGATTTTCAGATCCTTCAACTGTTAAAAATTTCCCACCTAAACTTTCAACTTGTTCTTTTGAAGTCATTCTAACGTCTGTTGCGAATACAATTGCTCCCATTCTTTTTGCAGTCGCAATAGCTTGTAATCCAGCAACTCCTGCACCTACTACTAATACTTTTGCTGCTGGAATTGTGCCAGCGGCTGTCATCATCATAGGTATTGCTTTTTCAAAGTTAGCAAACGACTCTATCACTGCCTTATAGCCAGCAAGGTTAGCTTGAGAAGAAAGTATATCCATTGATTGAGCTCTAGTTATTCTAGGCAGCATTTCTAAAGAAAAAACATTTATATCTTTTTTAGCTAAGTTTTTTATTTTTTCTTTATTAGCATAAGGATTAAACACTCCAACTAGAGTTTGATTTTCTTTTAAGTTTAGAATATTTTCATCTGATAATAAACCCAATTGAATAATGATATCAGCACTATTTAAAACTTCTGCTTTATTGGTTGAAATTTCAACACCTAATGCCTTATAATCATTATCTTTAAACCCTAAGTGTTCACCATATTTTTCAATTATAGAAATTTTAAAACCAAGAGCTATGTATTTTTTTGCAATCTCAGGGGTTATTGCTATTCTTTTCTCAATATTTTGATTTTCTAAAATTGAAACAATTTTCATAGAGTAAACTCTATAGTAAGAATATTGCCATTAAAACTAAAACACCAATAACAGCGACAGTTCCCCACAGCACAAATTTTGTGAAATTGCTCCAGGTATCTTTATGGTTTTGATTATCCATAAAAACTATTTTTGTCTTGCTTTAAACTTTGGGTTGGTTTTGTTAATTATATAAACCCTACCTCTTCTTCTAACAAGTTTAGAATTAAGGTCTCTTTTTTTCAATGATTTTAAAGAGCTTTTAATTTTCATAATAATTTAACTCTTAATAAACGAAGTTATGTAATCTTTCAAATGTATTTTTCCATATTTTCTAATAATCTTATTATTTAATGACATATTTGTTAATGCAGAGGCAAATCTCTCACCTTTTCTCGCTTTTAAATATTTAATTTTATGATTAAACATTTTGGCTACCTCTCTAATTGAATAGGATTTTTTGTGGGAAATACTGTAATGGGCACATTTATTTTTCTTCCAAGCTTCATAACACGTATAAACTGTATCTAGAATATGAGTAAACCTTCTTGTTTGGTTTCCAGGTCTAACAATGGTTAAAGGTTTATTTTTTTTATACTGTTCTTCAAAAACTCCTATAACTGTAGCCATTTCACCTGATTTTATATGTCTTTGTCCATAAACATTATAAAAATAAATTACTTCAAATCTAAAATTAAACCATTTTTTTAAATTTTCTAATAATTCTAAATTTTTAGATTTTGTAAAGGCATAAGGGGAAAGGTTTTTATCTAAACCATGATTTCCCAAGCTTGCAGATGTAGCTGAATAAATTAATTTAATTCTATTATCTAAGCAAAACTTGAATACCGCCTGTGTTCCAGCTGAATTAGAATTAAAACAATTATCAAATTTTTTAAAACTCTGGAATATTCTAGAAAACTCTCCAAAATGGAACAAAGAATGAATTTTATTTTTATAAGTAGATAATTTCTTATCTATTTCAGAAGTACTACCTTTAAAATATTTTACTCTTAAATTTTTAATATGATTTTTTTTTGATCCACTTGAATAATTATCTAAACTAATAATATTTTTATTTGTTTTTTCTAACAATAATTCTATGAGATGAGATCCTACAAATCCAGCTCCACCAGTAATGATTATAATGTTTTTCATGAGAGCTTTAATAGCCTGGCAATGTCCTACTCTTCCGTGTCTTAAGACAAAGTACCATTGGCGCTGAAGGGCTTGACTTCCGAGTTCGGAATGGGATCGGGTATTGCCCCTTCGCAATAATCACCAGGCAGGATCTTATATAAAGGAAAATAAAAAAAATCAAACTAAATAAAAAAAATAATCAATATGGCATTATAAGCTCTTAAAACATGTAAAAAAGCTAGTTAATATGCTTATAATGAAATAGTTTTAATTTAACGCTTATGAAAAAAATCATAAAAAACTTAATTTCTTTACTTGGTTATGAAATATCAAAAAAAAAAATTTTTTTTGATTTTAACGCACATTCTATTGATTTTATCTTAGATATTGGTGCTCACAAGGGACAGTTTATCAATAAAGTTAGGCAAGCTGGTTTTACTGGAAAAATAATTTCTTTTGAACCTCAAAAAGATATTCATAAAGAGCTTGGGAAAATAATTAAGAATGATACAGAATGTATATTACATCCAAGATGTGCTATTGGTGAAAAAAACAAACTAGAAACCTTAAATATATTCTCTGAAACTCAGTGTAGCTCCATACTAAATCCTAATAAAGAACTTTTTAATTTAGATAACACTATAAAGAAAATTAGAACTGAAGAATGTGAGGTGTTTTCTTTAGATTATATAATTGATAATTATTATAATATAACTGAAAATACATATTTAAAAATTGACACACAAGGTTATGATAAAAATGTTTTAGATGGCTTCAAAAAAAATATTAAAAAAATTAAATTTATCCAAATTGAAGCTGGTTTATATAAGTTATATGAAAATGAAGAATACTACGAATATTTTATAAATTTATTTAAATCTATTGATTATGAGTTATGGGATATAAAACCTTTTGCATTTAATAAGTTGGGCGGATTAGTTCAATTTGACCTAATATTTAGAAATAAAAGATTTAAAAATAATAATATTTAAATATTACAATTATTTTATTTTAATAAAATAGTACTATTGTTTTATTCTGTGCGCTAATATAAGAATTCTTTATGAAAAAAAAAATTGCTTTAATTACTGGAATTTCAGGACAAGATGGTGCATATCTTGCAAAGTTTCTTCTAGATAAAGATTATGTTGTGGTAGGTGCTGATAGAAGGTCTGCTAGAGCAAATATGTGGAGATTAAAAAGGTTAGGTATTGAAAATAAAATTATTACAGATGAAATTGAACTTACAGAACCATTTGAAATATCAAGATTATTTAAAAAATATAAATTTGATGAAATTTATAATCTAGCAGCTCAATCTTTTGTAAAAACGTCTTTTAGCAGCCCACTATACACATGCAATGTAACAGGTTTAGGGGTTCTAAGAATACTGGATGCAATGAGAGAACTATTACCTAACGCTAAACTCTATCAAGCTTCCTCCTCGGAAATGTATGGAGAAATCTTAGAAAAAAAGCAAAACGAAAAAACACCATTTAACCCAAGAAGCCCCTATGCTGTAGCAAAAGTTTTTGGTCACTTCATAATAAAAAATTATAGAGAATCTTATAATCTTTTTGCTGTATCTGGAATTTTATTTAATCATGAGTCTCCATTTAGGGGTGAAGAATTTGTAACTAGAAAAATTACAAAGGGGTTAGTTGGAATATTAAATAACGATTTAAATTGTTTAGAACTTGGTAATATATACGCAAAAAGGGACTGGGGATACGCCAAAGAATATGTTGAGGCTATGTGGAAAATGCTTCAGCAAAAAAAACCAGAAGACTTTGTAATTTCTACAGGGAGTGCATATTCAATTAAAGAATTTATTGATTTATCATCTAAGTACTTAGGCTTTAAAACGAGATGGATTGGGAAGGGCTTAAATCAAAAACTTATCAATATCAGCAATAATAAACCAATTATAAAAATAAACCCAAAATTTTTTAGGCCTACAGAAGTTGATCTTTTAATAGGGGATAGCTCTAAAGCACAAAAAATACTTAAATGGAAAGCAAAAACTAGCTTGAAACAACTTGTAAAAATAATGATTGATGACGAAATAAAATATCTGAACTAGTCACAATACTTTTTATAGTTTTCTTTAAAATCTCTTAAGCAAAAATCTATTCCCTCTTCAATCTTAATTTTAGATTTCCAACCTAATTTTTTTGCAAGAGAAGAATCCATTATTTTTCTTGGAGTACCAACTAAAGATTTTTTTTTATATTTAATACTTAAATTAACATTTAACTTTTTCATTATAAGTTTAGCATATTCTTCGATAGTAAATTCTACTTGCGTACCAATATTTATCAAATTTTTTTTAGTCTTTTTAAATAAAAAAAATATTATTGCATCAGCTAAATCATCAACAAAAATTAATTCTCTTTTTGTTTTACCATTGCCCCATAATTCAATACTTTTTTTCTTCTTAATTTTTGCTTCAAAGATCTTTCTTATTAAAGCAGGGATAAAATGGGAACTTAATAAGTCATAATTGTCATTTGAACCAAAAGTATTACATGGCATTAAGCTTTTATAATTTGTATTATATTGTTTATTATAATATTCGCACATTTTGACTCCGGCTATTTTGGCTACAGCATAAGCCTCATTAGTTTTTTCTAACTCTCCTGTTAAAAGATAGTCTTCTTTTATGGGCTGTTTTGAGAATTTTGGATAAATGCAACTGGATCCTAAATAAATCAAGTTCTTTATGCCATATTTATAAGCTCCATGAATTAAGTTATTTTGAATTTGTAAATTATCATAAATAAATTCACCAGTTAATTCATTATTTGTTTTTATTCCACCAACTTTAGCTGCAGCAATTATTAAAGAATTTGGTTGGTACTTATTCAAAAATAGATTTACTTTTTTTTGATCTCTTAAATCTAGTTTTTTTTTTGAAACAGTTAAAATATTTTTGAATCCAAGTTTTTTAAGTCTTCTTATAACCGCAGAACCAACAAGACCTTTGTGACCAGTTACAAAAATTTTGGCATTTTTATTCATAATAAATATTTTTTAATTTTATTAATCTCATTTTCAAAGTTATATGTATTTTTAAAAGCCAAAAAAGAATTTTTTTTCAATTTATTGAAGTTAGTAGTATTCTGAATTTCTTTATTTATTGTATTAGCGAGTTTTTTTGGGTCTTTATTGTCAATTAATATACAGCATCTATATTTTTTGTGAAATTCTAAAAATTGTTTATCTTTGTAAGCAATAATTGGAAGTTTGGCTGCTAAATAGCTATTTACTTTCTGTGATGCACCAACCATATACTTATGACTAAAGCTAACATTTTCATAAAAAGCTACACCAATGTCTGAATTTGATAATTCCCATTCCCACCTGCTTCTTTTTGCGGAGGTTATAAACTTTATTTTTTTTGAAATATTTTTTTTTTCAATAATTTTTTTTAATTTAGAGTAAAAATTATTATCCATTATCTCGCCGCATAAAGTCAATTTATAATTTCCCGGTAAAAATTTAAATGAATTAATCAATGGTAAGAGTCCATGCCCTGGTCCAATTGATCCAATTCTAAAAACTTTTATTATTTTCTTGTTTCTTTTTTTTTTTAACTTTAAAAAATATTTATGATGCTTGATAGTCAAAACGTTGAATAAAGCAATAGTTGGGAAATTTTTTATATTATTTATTTTCTTAAAAAGTTTTATTCTTTCTTCATTTGAAAAAACAACTAAATCAAATAAATGAATTGATTTTTTTTCAATAAAATTAATAAATCTTGCGAATATTGACTTGGGATTGGGATTATAATCAAAATTATGATAAATTATTTTTTTTTTAAAAAATAAGCGCACAATTTTTACAAACAAAATTGGATAATTATTATAAACAATAATCACATCAGGCTTTGCTACTAATGTAATAAAGATTAAAAAAAATAAATAATAAAAAAAATAAAGCTTATTTAAAAGATTATTTTTAGAATAATAAATATTTTTCTCATAAAAATTATTTTTTTTATTTTGTAATTTTTTTTTTTATCTTTTTTTTGACAAACCATTACTATCTCAAAATTTTTTTTTAAAAGATAATTAATTTTATTTTCAATTAAAAAATAATATTCAGGATTTTGTGACCAAGTGGTTAATAAAAATTTTTTCATTGATCAAGAATTAACTTTTTTTAAATAAACTACTTGAGCCTTTAAATAAAAATTTTCTAAATTTTTAAATTTTGTAATTTTTAATAATTTTTTTTTAAAGTATTATCTTTATTCACTAATTGAAAAGCATCAGGACAATACTCCACTACTGTATACTTGGAATAAAAATTATTTTTTGAATAAGTTTTCATGTATTCTGCTCCTGTTAATTTAGAAAACAAGTTTTTTTTAACAAAAATTCCAGCTGATCCATGAAACTTTATTTCATCAGTTAGATTGCTCACATTTTTTTTAAAGAAATTTAAATATTCATTTTTTTTTAATAATAAGTGATTAAATCCCTCTTTAATATTATTTCTACTTGAAAAGTGATCACCTCCAAGATTATACCATAGTGGTCCATATGAAGCATACATAACACCATCAGACTTTAGAAGATAATTGCATTTTTTTATAATTTTTTGAAAATCTTTTAAATGCTCAAAAACTGCATCACTTACTATAAAATCAAATTTTCTTGAATTGTCTATTCTTAGGATATCTTTTTGAATAAATGTTATTTTTGTTTGAATTTTATTTTTATCTAAATAATTTTTTATTTGCTTCCATGATTTTGAATAATTTAGGATATCAACGCCAGTTATACTTTTGGGTTTAAATTTCAACCAATCTAGTAAATCATAACCATTACCACATCCTAAACATATAATATCTTTGTTTTTAATTTTTGAAATTTCATTTAATTTTTTTTTTCTAGCCAATTGTGAAAAGCCTTTTGAGGGTAAAACTAAATTTATATTATAATTTTGACTTATAAAAAAATTCTTCAAAAAAAATTGATAAAATTTACGCCTTAAAAAAGCATCATAAAGATCTCTCAATTTATCTCGTAAAATTTTTTTAAATGATTTATTAATAAAATTATCTATATTAGATACGTCGTTCATCAATTTAAAATTGAATTTTTTATTGGTAATTTTCATCTAAAGTAATTATATTTTATCAATGCTATGAGTGCTTTTATAGCATCTATAGATTTTATTTTTTTACCCTCATTATATTTACGTCCTGTATATGATATGGGTACCTCTTTAATTTTTAATCTTAATTTTGAAATCTTAGTAGTAATTTCGGGACAAAACTCAAAACCATTTTCCTCAAGTTTTATTCTCTTAAAAACTTCATAAGAAAACACCTTATAACAAGTATGCGCATCAGTGAGTTTTTGCAAATTCAATATATTCGAAATTAAAGTTAATACGTGATTGCCAAACACTCTAAACATAGATGTAAAGCCTACCGAACTGTATCTCTTTCTATTTAAAACACGTGAGCCGTAAACAACCTTATATTTATTTTCTTTAATGGGTTTTATTAGTTTAAAATAATCTTTTGGATTATATTCCAAATCAGCATCTTGAATAATTACAATATTGCCCGTAATAAATTTTCTTGCACTTTTAATTGCTGCTCCTTTGCCATAGTTTTTCTTATGAGAAATTAATACAATTTTGTTTTTTTTTGAAAATTTTTTTACAAGATTAAGGGAATCATCACTTGATCCATCATTTACTACAATTATTTCGAAATTAATTTTTTTTAAATTAATGATTTTTTTTAATAATTTGATTATAGTTTTTTCTTCATTATATAATGGAATAATAATGGTTATTTTTAAATCTTTCATTTCTATATTTTTTATATCATTTTTCACTGTAAGTTATTATTACCTTTTAGGATTAATTTACAATCTCAACCAATCATCAAAAATTGGTTATATAGAGCCAAATAGTATATTTTTTCAAATACTAAAAGGTATTATTCTAGTATCATTTTTTGCATTACTAATACATTTTTTTTTACCTCTAAATATTTATATAAACTCTTTTTTAATCTTAATAATTATCATACTCAGTTTTTTTAATAGGAATATTTATTTAGTAAAAAAAAATATTGATAAACTTTTAATTATTTCATTTATTTCAACACTTTTTATAATTTTTTCAAACATAAATAGACCTGATGCTGCTTTATATCACTTGCCGTATGTGAGTTATTTAAATGAGCAAAAATTAGTTATTGGTTTAAACAACATACATTTTAGATTCGGTGTTAGCTCTATTATTCAATATTTATCAGCAATAAATTATAATATTTTATTTGGTATCAATGGTATATCTGTCCCGTTAAGTATTTTGGCTTTAACAATAATATTTTATTTTTTAGAAAAAATAATCAGTTGTATAAAAAACAAGAATTTTAATTTAGAATTTTTTTTTATTTTATTTGTTACAATTTTTATAGCTTATAAAATGAATCGATATAGTGGTTATGGTAATGATAATACAACTCATCTACTATACTTTTTATTAATCTCTATTTTATTAAATTCTGAATATAAAAAAAATTTTGACTTAATTTGCTATATTTCGATTTTTATATTTTTAAATAAAAATACATATATTTTGGTTTTACTAATACCTCTAATTTATTTTTTTAAAAATAAATTTCATTATAATAGAATTAATTTTGTAAAAAAAATTATTAGCCCATATGCAATTTTTTTATACCTTTGGTTAATTAAGAATGTGTTGATATCTGGTTGTATCATTTTTCCAATGACATCATCATGTTTTACAGATCTCTCATGGTCCAAAGAACAAAAAACAGTTAAACAAATAAGTGAGTCTGGAGAAGCATGGTCTAAAGGATGGCCACAATATGATGGTGATTTAAATGTAGAAGATTTTAACAAAAAATTTCAATGGGTAAGCACTTGGACAAAGACTCATGCTAAGTTAATTTTAAAAATTTTGCTTCCATATATTCTTTTTCTAATACTGATTGTGTACTTAATTAGATTTCAAAAAGAAAAGGACAGTTTTTTAAAAAAAAATAAAGATTTAAATCTTATAATCTTAATTAATTTAATATTTGTATTTATATTTTTTTTCAAATTTCCTCTTTTAAGGTATGGTTCATCATATTTAATTACCTTGATTTCTTTATTATTTATTAGTCAAATAAATAATTTTAATATTAACTTTGTTAATAAATTATCTAAAATTTTATTTTTATTAATAATTGTTGTCTTTAATTTAAAACAGATTGTGAAAATAAAAAATAATTTTCATCGTGAATACTTAAATAAACCCTGGCCAAATATTTATACCTTAGATGATAAAACTATTTATAAAAAAATAAATTTATTACTTATAAAAATTTAAATATATATTACTCCAATAAAGAATGTGCTTACTCAAAATCTATATGTGGAAATTACAAACCAAAAAATAATTTAGAAATTATCGATATCGGCAGTTATTATATAATTAAAAGTAATAATTAAATTTAAATATTCAATTTTTTTTTAAAATTTAAAAGATAATAAATAATTGAAGAATAAAAAATAATATTTAATATAATTAAAAACATTTTTTGCTCAATTAAGTTTATCAAAATCAAATTTATAACAAAAAAACAATTATACAGTAATATAGCTTGATTATTATTGTACTTATTTAATAATAAGTGATGCAAATGATTTCGATCACCATAAAAAGGATTTTTTTTATTAAAAATTCTACTTACAAATAATCTAAACATATCCAAGCCTGGCAATAGCATTAAAATAAAAATTTCTTCTACATAAATTCTGCCATATTTATGATTATGAATGACTATTATGGAGATTAAAAATGAAAGAAGTAATGACCCTGAATCTCCAAAAAATATTAAATTTTTATAATTCAAATACAAATAAAAGAACAAAAAAACTATTAACGTTATATTTAAGGGGCTAAAATTAACAAAGATTGTCATATATATGATAAATATTAATGAATATGTACCAGCCAATAAGTTAGTGCCGTCCATCATATTAAATGCATTCATAAATAATAAAACACACAAAATAGTAAAAAAATTAGAATAGCTTGATAAGTTAATAGTTTTATTGAATGTATAAAAATTTACACTCTCAATAATTAAGTCACTATTTATATTAATAAAAGTTATTATACTTATACACAAAAATATAAGTTTCAAATTAGCTTTTAATTCATACTTATCATCATACATACCAATTAAGAAAATTAATATCGATACAAATAAAAATTGATCATAAAAGAAAAAAAGTTCATCATTTTCAAAAATATTTATCAATGAAAGAAAGAAAAATAAAATTAAATTTAAAATGAGATAGATTCCACCTACTAATGCAGGTTTTCCTGTATGAAATTTTCTTTTGATATCAGGTACATCATAAATATCAATAACCTTTGATAAATTTTTGTTAAAAATCAAAAATATTAAATTCAAAAATATAAAAAATAATACTATTTTAATAATTTCAAATTCTTCATATGCCATAAATATATCCCAATAGGGTAATAGTACACCAAGCTTAACCAATTATCAAAAAAATTACCTGAGGGAGAAAATGGAAAAAATGTAATTAGTATCGAGCATGTAAAACAAACTTGAGCATAATTTATTACATATCCTTTTTTAAAATTCCTTAAAAAAAAAGATTGAGATAACTTGAATAATAATAAAAGATAAAAAAAATAAACTATTGTTGATAATATAATGCCAGTTTCAGACAAAAATTGCATCAAGACGTTATGGGGATGGGTAGTACAACCAAATTTATTAACAAAATTTTCTTTTTTGCACAATAATGTCTAAAAATTTTAACACCATGACCAAATATAGGTTTTTCTTTAAACATTTTATAAGCTATTTCATAATGTGACTGGTGCGCTAAACTAAAAAAAATTATTGGGCTTTGCTTATTTGTATTTGTTTCTATTATATTAGAGTTTTCAGAAATAATAAGATTAGGTCGTGTTATTTCCTTATTCATAAAATTCAATTGCTTATATGTTTGTTTAACCCTTTGATTAAGATCCTCATTGAATGAATAAAAAATTATTAGAATACTTATAATAAAAAAAATATTAGCCAGAATAGCTTTTCTTAGACTATTCTCAGACATCATTAAAAATACTAATAATGTAACTAAATAGAAAAAAAAAGATGTTCTTTCACTGCTTAAAAAAATAATTAAACCAGTAATAATGAATGTAGAAAAAATTAATTTTGTATTAACTGGATTTTTTTTTAAAAAAATAAATAAAAAAAAAGGAAATAATCTTGCTGTATAACTCCCAATTATTTCATCATCTCCGAAAAAGCCTGTATGTCTAAAATCTCTAATTGTTTGACCGGTTATTATATTTTTTTGAAATATCAAATCATAAATTTGCCCTACTAGAAGGAAAAAAAGAATAAATAAAATTATATAAGTTAAATTTTTGATAATCATGTCATCATATTTATTCATTAGATAATAAGTAGCAAAGCAAAAAATTCCAAATCTGAAATAAAACAATGTAGGCTTTAAAGAAAGAAAAACATTTTCAGAAAGTAGAGAATTAATAACTAAAAAAAGACATAGAAATACTAATATAAAAAATATTTATTATTTAATTTTTTCCATTCTGCATTTCTAATTAATTTATATAAAAAGATAATAACAATTGTAGATAAAAATAAATCTGGAAGAAATGGTCCTGTAATAATTGCTATAGGAATGAATAATAATAAGTATAAAGAAATTTTATCTAATAAATTTGACATTAATTAACTGTTTAAATTTAATGAATAATCTAAAGTATGTAAAAAAATAATTACTATTAATTTTATTATTTTTTAAACACATATTAATTTCTTTTGTAATTTCATAAATAGATTTTAATCCTTGATTGCTTTTACCTCCATGTTCCATATCTACAAGATTTTTTTTCGTAAAAATATGATTTAAATTATTAATTTTAAATAATTTAACAAAAAAATTAAAATCAGATGCAATTTTATAATTTAAACTATAAGGTCCAATTTTTTTTTTAAGGTTGCCTGATATAAAGGTTGATAAATGTGGAGGTGATATTCCATATTTTAAATCTTCTTGTTTGAATTTATCCAAACAATAAGCTCTATAAATTTTGTTTTTTTTAAAAATTCTTGTACCACCTATTAAAAAATCTAATTTCATTTTTTCAAAATTTTTAGAAACAAAATCTAAAACTTTTTTGTTTGAGTACGTATCACCTGAGTGTAACAAGGAAATAATATCACCTTGTGCATATTTTAACCCAATGTTTATAGCGTGATAAATCCCCTTACTTTTTTGAAAAATCACCTTTTTAAGAAATTTTTTATGTCTAACGATTACTTCATCAGATCCATCAGAAGAGACTCCGTCTACAATAATATATTCTATATTTTTAAATGTTTGATCTCTTACAGATTTAATAGTTCTTTTTAAACCTGCTTTATTATTGAGATTAATAGTAATAATTGATATCTTTAATTTTTTAAAATCAAAACTCATAAAATATTTAATTTTTTACTGATCTTTGAATATAAAAATCATCTATTACCAAAATATCAATTTTTGTTCTCTTAAAACAATTTATAGCTTCTAGTGGATTGCAAACAATTGGTTCATTTTCGTTAAAAGAAGTATTTAAAATTATTGGTATTTTTGTGATTTTATAAAAATTTTTAATCAGATCATAATAGGTTGGGTTCAATTCCCTACTTACTGTTTGAAGCCTACCTGTAAAATCTAAATGAACTACGGCTGGAATTAAATCAACTTTGTCTTTCTGAAATTTATATACATTTTGCATAAAGTGAGACTGATGATTTTCTTCAAACCAATTTTCAACCTCCTCAACTAAGATTGATGGAGCAAATGGTCTAAAACTTTCTCTTTTTTTTGTTTTTAAATTAAGTATATCTTTCATATTTTTATTTCTCGGATCTGCTAATATTGATCTATTTCCTAAAGCACGTGGTCCCCATTCCATTCTTGATTGAAACCAACCAATAACATTACCCTCTGATATCTTTCTTGCACAAATATCTGCTAATTCAATTTTATTTAAATTTGAAATTTCACACTTATAATTTTTTAAATGTGTATTTATGAGATCTTTTGTGTATTTATAATCATAACTAGGTCCTAAATATACTGAATAAAAATTTTTGCTTTTATTAAAACCTTTTAATTTACTATTATGATATAAAGCCGATCCTACTGATCCACCTGAATCACCTGGACTTGGAGGTATATAAATTTTTTTATAGTTAGTATTTTCTAGAATTGATCCATTAGCTTTTGAGTTCATCGCACAACCACCCGCAAAACATAAATTTTCATTTTTAGTAATTTTCTGTAAATGATTAAGTGTATTATAGAAAATATGTTCATACATTTTTTGTGTAGAGGCTGCTAAGTCAGCATGGTGCTCATTAATTTTGTGATCTTGTAAACGTTGATTTCCTATTATTTTTACGACATTTGGACTAAAAATTTTTGGATATTTTATATTACCGTCGACAGAGACGTAGTTTGAAAAATTATTTTGGTGTGTAAAATTTCTTAAATTTAATTCAAAAATATCCTCTTTAACATTTATTATTTTCTTTAAATCTTCAAAATATTTTGGTTTTCCATATGCAGATAAACCCATTACTTTGTATTCATCACCATAATTATTAAAGCCTAAATGTTGAGTCATTGCTTGGTAGAATAAACCGAGTGAATGGGGGAAATTTACTCTTTTAGTGACCTTTAAATCATTTCCTTTTGCTGATCCAAGAGCACAACTAGTAAAATCTCCAAAACCATCTATCGAAACAATATCAGATTCTTGAAAATTTGAAGGGAAATATGCTGAAGAAATATGTGAAAGATGATGCTCAACAAATATAATCTTTTTATTTAAATCTTTAATTTCAAAGTTTTTTTTAAATCTTTAAAAATATTATTTTTATTTTTTTTTTTAAAATACCTAAATAGTTCTGCTATCAAAAAATTTTTTAAAATATATAAAATTTTCTTTTTTAAATTAAATTTTCGATTTATGTTAAATGTAATATAATCAACATCACTCAGAACAATATTTTCAAATTCCAGACATGCTTTGATAGACTCAACAGGAAATCCTGACCAATGTTTAATTCTATTAATTCTTTCTTCCTCAATAGCAAAAAGAATTTCTCCATCTTTAATTAAACATGCTGAAGAGTCAGCGTGAAATGCATTTACACCTAATATTAATGTCATTATTTTATATGTATAAAGTTATTATTAACTTTAGATCTTACAATATTTTCAAATATTAAATTTAATTCATCTTTTTTTTTATCATTTAATAAAAATTGTTTTGAATAATTAATTGCATTCTTTTTTAGTTGTTTATAACTGTTATTATCCATATCTATTAAACGTTCTAGTATTTCTTTTGCGTTAGAAAAATCTTCATTTAAAAAATAACCAAAATTTTTATTATCATAAGAAACTTCAAATTTACAGTCTCTGGTTATTAACAGTGGTAGGCCATGATGTATAGATTCTTTTAAAGCAATAGAATCACCCTCTTGAGCTGATGGCAAGATAAAGAGATCTGCACCTTTTAATGTCATTGATTTTTGATAATTATCACCCACCGCATCATAAAATTTAACTTTTTCATTTAATTTTAATTCATAAACCAATTTTTTTAGTTCTGTGAGATATTTTTTATCTTCTATAGTGTTTGTTGGGCCTATTATTTTTATAAAAAAATCTTTTTTTAGACCTGATATTGCTTTTAAGAACTTATCTAAACCCTTTTTTTTTGTTATTCTACTAAAATACAAAATATCTAATTTTCCAGATATTTTTTTTTTTAAAATATCTGGATCAAATGTATAATTTTCAGTTTCTAATAAATTTTCAAATATAAAAATGCTTTTCTTTTTTAAAAATTTTTTTGTTAATTCTAATTCAAAACTATTTAAACAATGAATTGATGAAGCATATTTTAAATCTTTTTTAAGAAATAATAAAAAATATATAATTTTAAAGAAAAAATTTTTTTTCCAAGACCAAGGATCAAGCATACCGTGTAAAGAAATTACATATGGTATGAAACACTTTCTGCATATTTTTGCAATTAAGCTATTATTTAATGACCATATGCCGTGAATTGAAACTAAATCATATTGTGAAATCTTATTTATCAATTCTTTCTTGGTTAGGTTTTTGATATCTTGATCGTCATTAATATCTATTTCAACATTATCTGTTAAATTATTTGACAAAAGTGATCTAAATATTTTACAAACGTAAGCGGGCCCGCCATAAGTATAATCTTTTGATTTTATATATAATAAAATTTTCAATATTTATTTAATGTTTTTTTATACAACTCTATATAATCGTTTGAAATTTTTTCCCATTTATAATCTTTAAGATCATTATGACAGTTATTTTTAAATTTTATAATATCATGATCTGATAAAGCAAAAACATTTTTTAAGCTATTATTAAGATCTTTTTTAACATCATTAAACACTAATCCAGAAGAATTATGTAAGTGAGTCCACGGTGTAGCAGAGGATGTTAATACAGGACAACTGTAAGAAAGGGACTCCATAATAGCAAGTCCAAAATTTTCCGAATAACTTGGAAGTACAAAAAAGTCAGAAATACTGTACAATTTTTTTTTATTTTCAAGATTACTCTTTCCAAAAAAATAAATATTTTTATTATCTTTAAATTCTTTTTTGGCTTTTAAATAGTTGTCATTTTCATATGATGATATTAATAACATCCAATCTTTATTATTTATTTTATTAAATTGTTTGATTAACTCAAGAATTCCTTTTTTATTATCAAATCTTGACAAGAATAATAAGATTTTCCTTCCTTTAGACAATGAAAACTTATATTTTTCATCAGGAACTGTATAATTTAAATTTGTTCCATGAGGGATAAATTCAATTTTACTTTTAATGCCAAGTTTGAGTAAGTTATCTGCTTCCATTTTTGAAGTAGCGTGAATAAAATCACAATTATCTAAGATTTTTTTTTGATAAATAGAATAAGCTAAATACTTTTTTATTTTTTTTTGACTAAGTGGCCAAGGTTCCATCATGCCTAAAGGTGATATTATTAGGGGTTTTTTATTTCTTTTTGCTAAATAATAATTATATATGTGAAACATTGACCAAATACCAAAATTATGAATTAAATCTTTGTTTTTGATTTCATTAAATAAATTATAATTCATTTGATTTAAACCATTATTTTTAGACGTATAAATCCCATGAGAAATTTTTTTTTTTTTTAATTCATCAGATAAGTCAAAAATTGCTTGTGATTGACCACCTGCTTCGTTTAATAAACTATCAGAAGAAAATAATAAATTCATTATTTATTAATAATTTTTGAAATTAAAACTAAAATTTTATTTATGATAAATACAAAAGTTAGCATAAAAATTAATTTAGTAGGGAATCCATTTATTATAAAAATTGCTGAAGTCTCCAAGTGTGTAAAAGAAAAAGTGCACGCTATAAAAATTAATTGTAAGATATTATCTTTATTAAAAAATTTTGATATTAAAAGTTCAGTCAATGCAATCATGAATCCAAAAACTAACATACCAATTAATAATCCCTTATAATAAAGATTTAAATACAATTCAGTTATCAGTGGAATATTTATTGAAGTTTTAAAATCTATATTATGTAAAAAATTAAAATCATGTCCAAATTTATTACCAAAATTAAAAGAGGGCTTATTTTTCCATATGACAGAAGGAACCAAGCTATAAAATGGAAATAAAATAGTTTTACCAATATAAGATTCGGCAACATCATTAAACTGAAGTACATGAACCAATGTAGTACTTGACATTGCCAATCTTCTTAAATGATCTGTAATACTACTATTAATTTCAAAAATACTACTATTAATTTCAAAAGACGGCTCTAATTCAGTTGAGTCATCCCCCTTAATTTTTGGAACAAGCCTTCCTTCATCAATCAACACTTTGTTAATAGAATATTTTTTGTATATTATTAAGTTTTCTTTAAAAGTAATATTTGTTGTATTTGGATTATATCGTTCTAAATTATATCTGTGAAAAGTTTTTGTTTGCATAAGAATAAAAAAAACTACAAAAAAAATTCCCAATATTAAAAAATTAATTTTTTTTCTTAAAAACCAATCAATCAACAAAATCAAAATTGAAATATTTATAATTGGAGCAATAAAAGTTTTTGGGATATAGTAAAGAAGTAGAAAAGAAATTAGAAAATATTTTAGACTTGACTTAAAACCATTATTGCTTTGTAAAAAAAGAAATAAAACTGAAGTATAAATAATTACTGTCTTTATCTCACTTACAATAGCTACATTTTTTGAGTATGAAAAATAATCTAAAGAGAAAAATAAGAAAAATAGAATATAGCCAATTTTCTCTATATGATTTTGATCTTTAAAAAAAATAATATTTTCAGATTTTATTTTACCAAGTAGATTTCTAAAAAAATAATAACTCGCTAAAAGAGTTGTAATAGAAAAAGTGTAAATTAACAAAACTTTATCAATAATAAGATCTTTATTAATTATCATTGTATTGATTAATGAATTACTTTGTCTCTCTGATCTTTCAAAAAAAACAAATAAAATATTCTGGTAATCAAAAAAAAAAATAAAAAAATAATATATATAAATTAATAATATAATTGCTTCAAAATAAGGGAATTTTTTATTGTAAATAAATTGGGAGCCCTTATAAAAATAAACAAAAAATGGTATAAAAAAAATGGTATTTAAAACTATCAACATAGTAAGATTCGTATTATTTACTACAATAATTATTATAGATCCAATGAAGGTAATTAGCAGTAGATACAATTCATAATTAATTTTTTTTATATTTGTAAACATAGTCTAAAATCTTTTTTGCACGTTCTTTATAGCTTTGATTTGAAACACTTTCCAGTGCATATTTGATATATCGATCAAATTTATTTTTCTTTTTAAAAATTTTTAATTTTTTAATTAAATCTTTACTTGATCTATAAAAAAAAATACTTTTATTTTTTTTAAAAAAACTTTCTAATTCTTTTGAATATTCTGAAAATTGAATTCCACCATAAGCTGGGATTTCAAAACTTTTCATATTATGTGATGAGTAGTTTTGTTTTCTAAACATATTAATTACAGCATACGATTTCGTAATTTCTTTTAATATTTTTTTTCTATTAATTTCTTTTGCAAATAATCTATCTCGATGAAAAAAATTAGATGAACAATTTTTCCAGCCATCACCAAATATATGTAAATCATCATTCTTTAATTTATTTAAAAATTTTTCCCTATCTAAATCCCAGCTTCCATAAAAAATAACTTTTTCTCTTTTAGTTCTTTTTGGGAAATTTTTAATAATCTCATCATAAGCAAATGGTAAATATTCAAGTTTACATTTGAGTTTTAAACTTTTTAATGTTCTCAAAATTTTTTTAGACCAAGTAAAAACAAGGTCGTAACTTGATAAAGATCTAATTAAATTTTTTGTGGAAATATCAATTAATGACAAGTTAAATGGATCATCTCCATTAATATTAACAAAAAAATGTTTATTTCTATTCTTTAAATAATTAATTATAAATCCTAGGTAAAATTGACCCTTAAAAATTATAATAATTTTATTTTTAGATCTTAAGCAAATAATCAATAAGAATAAAGAATTAAAAAAAATCCTTGGATATAAAAATAAATTATTCAAAAACTTTATTTTAAAAATTTCTGGAAAATATGAGTCTATGTCATATATTTTACTAAATTCTTTTAACTTTCTTAAAGCAGATAAATATTTATTTTCAAGCGAAGTTTGCGCTATTGATCCAAAAATTATTATATTTCTCATTTTAAAGTTTTTTCTATCGCACTAAAAGAATGTTTAGTTGAATATAATTTATTTTTTATTTCAATGTTTTTTTTAAGTTTAGAAGAATCTAACTTAATCAAATTTAATATTTTATTTAATGAGCTATTTGTATAATGCGTTTTGATAATAACACCTGTTTTAAAATCATCGATTAGATCTTTTCTAGAGCCACACTTGTTTGTAACAATGCATGGTTTATTCATTGTAAATGCTTCATTTACTACAAGACCCCAAGTTTCATATTTTGAAGGTAAAAATAAAAGATCACAAAGTTTGTAATAATTGGCAATTTCTATTTGGTTTTTAAAACCAATAATTTTTACATTATTTATTTTTTCTTTTTTTATTTTTTCTTTTATACTTTTTAAAAGTGGCCCATCACCAACTATCAAAAATTTACATTTTATTTGTATTTTTTTAGCATATTCAATAAATAAAAATGGATTTTTTCTATCTATAAGCTTACCAACAAATAAGATAATTTTTTCATTGTTACATAAGTTAATTTTTTTTTTTATAATCTTAATTTTATTTATATCTACTGATGATTTAAAAAAATCCTTATCCACAAAATAAGGTGTAAAAATTAATTTAGAACTACTTACTCCATAATATCTATAAAAATTCTTATTAAGTCTGCCAATATAGAAAATTTTATCAAATAGTTTAAAAAATAAATTAAAAAGTAACTTCTTAATAAATTTATTTAGAAATGTATTCTTTCTTTCTAGATTATTTTCTGATCTCAAATAAATTGGGATACCCATCCTCAAAGAGATGATGATTGCCTGTAGATAAATCAATTTGTTCCAGCCAAGTATCAATACCTTGTCTATTTTTTCTTCAATAAATTTTTTTTTTAATTGAGAGAAACTCAACCAAAAAGAATCAACATCTTTTTCTTTTTTTGAGAAAAAAAATTTGTATCCTTTTAATATTCTGATATTCCAGTTTATTAATTTATTAAACTCTAGATCCTTTTTTGTTGATATGTATCCATGCTTTGAGCCAAAAAAAACTGTTACATTTAAAAATTTTGATTTATTTAATTTTTGAAATAATGGCACTTGGTATTGAATTGGATGTGATGTTATAATAGCTAAATTTTTTTTCATTTTTTTAAAATCGTGTCATACGTTTTTAGTACTTCTGAGCCATAATTATCCCAGGAAAAAAACTTAATGCTTTTTTTTGAGAATTTTTTCCCATTTCTCTTAGTTCATCTCGGTTATTATAAAGATATAAAATTTTATTCTTTAAATATTCAATATTTCGGATTGGTATAATATATCCATTATGGCCTTCCTCGATCAACTCTCTTCCTCCAGAATTTTCCGTACTAATTAATGCTAACCCACAAGCCATTGCTTGCACCTGGACCATTGCCAAACCCTCTTCAATAGAACATGTTATGAAAAGATCTGAATTCGCATAATAATTATTTAACTCTGATTGACTTTTTGCTGAATGGTAAGTTACATTTTTATGATCTAAAAATTTGCTAATTTTTTTTTTAATATTATTTTCTATATCTCCTACTAGTATTAACTCTGAATTTTTTAGATTAAGTTTACAAAATGCACCTAGTAAATAAATTATTCCTTTTCTTACTGATAGTGAACCGGTATAAATTATTCTAAACTTAGGATCTTTATCATTTAATTTCTTATTATTTGACTTAAACATTTTTAAATCAACACCATAAGGCACTTTGGAAACTTTAGAAGAATGAAAACCTCTTTTAATAAAAGTATCTTTAGCAAATTGGCTAGGGACCATTATGTGGTCTGCAATTTCATATTCTTGTTTTTCTATATCTATATTCTTCTTTGTTGGTAAAAGTGGTTTTAATCCAATTAAATTATATTCCTCTTTTAATATTTCATATTGATGAAGTATATGGGAAGAACCTCTTTCTAATACTTTCAAACAATTAAAACTCATTGCTTTCTTAAAACTTTCTAGGCTAAATCCTGACCAACCCAGAAGTATATCTATTTCATTATATGCAATTAATTCACAAGCCCTTTTTCTAAAATATTTTGAAGAAAAATCATTTATATTAAATAAACTATTTAAAAAATCTATTTTACCAAATGACCTATTAATTAATTCTTTTGAAATAATCGATTGAACTTTTTCTAAATTAATCTTTTTATAATTTTTTTTTATATAGGATTTTGGATAAGAGGTAATTAATGTTTCAAGAACCTGTTTTTCATTAAGATATTGGGCTAAATCAAATGCATGAAACCTACCACCTACAACTATTGATATTTTCATTTTTGATATTGTCCATAACGCTTATTTTTTCCATTTTTCCTTTCATAGTGAAATTTAATTAAACTATTATCTAAAATAATTTTTTTATTTATTAAGTGAGAATAGTAATAAAGTTTACATATAAATTCTATTGCAACAGAATTTTCTATTGTCGTTTTTATATTTTCACCCCAGGATAACACTCCATGACTTCTCAATAGGATGCCAGGTGGGAAATGTTTTTCTTTATCAAGTCTTTTTTTAATACTTAAAAATATCTTATCATCATATTCTTTATTATTTTTTAGCTTGAACGCTTCACTAAGTGGTAATGATTTGTTAAAAAAATCAGCATGTGTTGTGCCTATGCATTTAGGCTCTACTTTTATCTGTGATAGAATTGTGGCAAAGCATGAGTGGTTGTGAATTATCGAATTAATCTTTTTGTATTGATTATAAATTCTTATATGCATGTTTATGTCAACACTTGGGTTTAAATCTTTATTAAAAACAATTTTATATGAATTATTTTTTTCAAATTTTACTCCTACAATATTTTTACTACTTACTTTTTCAGGAGTGATACCAGAAGCCTTAATATAAATAATATTTTTTTTTCTATCTATTACACTTCCATTTCCAAAATTTAATACTGATAATTTATTAATGAATAGTGATTTATTAAGATTAACAGTTTCTATTATTTTTTTATTCATTTAATTAGTTTTAAATTTATATGTTTTGCCATCATGCACAATTATTGAGTCTGTATCGTCATCTCTATTACTCATTTCTATAATTATAGTATTTTTTTTTGCCATCCTCATGTGCATTGTTCCAGGCATCATAGTAAATATATTATTTTTTTTTAATTTAGTAATTTTTTGTTTTGCTCTTGAATATCTCAAGCCTATATCAAGTTCACCCTCATATATGTAATAAGATTCTTGTTTTTTGATATGAAATTCCATACTACTTTGTGTATTTTGTTTCATAAAAATTTCTTTAGCACATGAATTATTTTTATTAAATAAATTACAAATAGATCCCCAATATTTCTTTTTTTGAACAACTATTAATTTTTTTGTTGATATTTTTTTTTTTAAATTTTTTACAACTATCAAATCGTTCAACAGAATGTCTTTGTTAAAAAAAATGAAATAATTTTTTTTTTCACATAGGGACAAATAATCTTTTCCAGAGTAGATTATTTTTAATTTTTTTTTAAACTGTTCCTCAGATATAAAGAAAAAATTTTTAATTGGCATTTTTAGAATCTGTTTTTTTTTTGACCTTACAATTATAAAACTATAGTTAGATTCGTTAAAAATTTCTTTTATTTCTAAATTTGATTTTTCAAATTTAAAAGGTTGTTTTTTTATTAAATTGATATCTTTAAATTTTTTACCGTACATTATGAAATCGCAAATTTATTACAAAAAATTAATTTTTTTTTAAAGTTTTTTTCATTATTTTTGATGACTAATGCTGCAAGAAATTTATCACCAGCACCAATTATATTTTTTCTATTTTTAATAGGTTTAATTTTCAAAAATTCATTATTTACTGTCAAACATACACATCCATCTTTGTCTTGTTTTAAAACTATATTTTTAGCATTTAATTTTTTTTTTAAACTAATTAAAGCATTTATCTTATTATAGTTTTTAATTTTAAAATAACCCAAATATTGTCTATACTCATCTCTATTCATTAAAAAATAATCAGTATTTTTTGGTATATAAGTATTTGAGGCTATTTTTATATGTTGGGCATCATAATAAATTATAATTGAGTATAATTTTGCATAACTAATTAATTTTTTTATAATATTTTTTTTATTAAGCCATAATTATGATCTGATATAACTAAAATCTTCGATTCAGATAATTTTTTTAATAAAATTTTAAAATAATTTTTTTCTAAAATTATTTTTTTTTGATCTGAAATATTATTTATTTGAAAAATATTTTTTTTTTATACCAATATCTATATTTAATAATTGTTGAGTTGCTTATATTATAATAATTTTTATTTTTAGGTTTATAATTGTTTGAAAAAAAAAAGGTTTTTTTTTGAGTATTTAATATTTTATATAGATTACTTGCACCACCATAATTTATTACATTTTTATTAAATATATATTTACTTCTTTTGGTATGGCTGCTTACTTCTTTACTTTTCAATAAAATATCAAAATCAAGTATTGTTTCACCTAATAACAATATGCTCATCTTATTTTTCTTGCATTTTTTTGATGGTCCTTGTCGTTGAGTAACCCTTTGTCTTTTTTATAATTTTAATTTTTACAGAATCTGGCACCTGATCTCTTTTTCTAACTATACTCTCTGGGTAATCTGAGCCTCTGACAAGTATATCAGGTTTTATAAGTCTTATCACTTTGCTTAAATTTGATTCACTAAACACTACCACCTCATCAACCATACCTAAACTCAAAAGTGTTCTCTTTCTTAACGATTCAGGATTAATTGGTCTATTTTTTCCTTTAATAATTTTTGTTGATTTGTCTGAATTGATAGCAACAACTAATTTTTTGCCTAATTTTTTTGAATGTTCTAAAAGATCAATGTGGCCTGCATGCAAAATATCAAAAACACCATTAACTAAAACAATTTTACAATTATTTTTTTCTATTTTATCAACTCTTTTTACGTGTCTTCCTCCATCAAATTTTGATTTTAACCAAATCTTTAAAATTTCTAAATTTTGATTATTAGTATTAATCCACGCACCTAGACAAATTATATTTGAGTTATTATGCCTTCTGCTCATCTCTGCTGTAAGCTTATTATGTGCAAGAATAGATTTAATATTTCTAATTTTATTAGAGGTTATTGACATACCAGCTCCAGTGCCACAAATCAATATACCTCTATTTACATTTGGGTATTTAGATACATTGATACCCACTTGTTTTGCAAAATCTGTATAATCTACCTTTTCTTTATCCTCAAAATTTCCAAAATCAATTATGTGAAAAAATTTATCAAATTTTTTCACAATAAAGTCTTTGAGAGCTTTTCCATTATGGTCAGAAGCAATAAGAAGTTGTTTTTTCATGTTTATTTTATGTTTAAAAATTTATATACAAACTATATTGAAAAATATACTTATATATCGTACTGGAAGCTTAGGAGATACAATTGTAGCCTTACCAGCATTGCAAATCATTAGAAATAAAAATCCTAATAGTAAAATTTATTATCTACACATTAAAAATCATGATTTGAGCTCAGTTAGTCCTGTTAAAATTTTTAAAGATTTACAATTAATAGACCGGTTCATAGAAATGGATAATATAAATTCTCTTGAAGGATTTTATACTTCTTTTAAAATATTAAAAAAAATAAAAATTAAAAAACTATATTATCTAAATGAGGATAGGCCAATAAACAAAAAAATAAGAGATTTTATTTTTTTTAAAATACTGCTAAATTTTAAAATTTTAGGCTTATCAATTTTTAGTAATAATAATTGCTTCTATGAAGGCTATTATCTTGCTAACAAAATTCAAAAAACTTCATTTAAAAATTTACTTTCAATTAATGAATTATTGAGAAAAAAATTTAAAGAAAGCATTAAGTTAGATAATTTTTTTAAGTTAAGAAATTATATTACAATTAGCCCAGGAGGTAGAATTCCTTCTAAAAGATGGAAAATAAGCAATTGGAAGACTTTAATAAAAAAGATTATTTCGAAAAATAAGAATATTAAGATTATAATTTTAGGTACAAAAAAAGACAAATACCAAAATTATGAGATAAGTAAAATATTTAAGAATAATGTATTAAACTTTACTGGCAAAACATCATTTAAGAAACTAACATATATTTTGAATTTTACAAACTTGCACATTTGTCACGATGATGGAACAATGCATTTATCTATTCTTTTAAACAAAAAAGTATTATCAATTTTTCATAATATAGATTTTAAAAAAAAATGGTTTCAAGGTCACAATAAAAAACACTTACAATTATATAGTTTGTATGGCATAGAGAGTATTAAAGTTGAAAAAGTTATGCAGAATTTCTCTAAACTAAAAAAAATTAAAATATGAAAAATTTACAAACAGAAATATTAATTGTAGGAGCAGGTCCTTCTGGATTAACTGCAGGATTTAAATTAATTGATAAAAAAGAATTTGTAATTATTGAAAAAAGCCCCAACTATGTTGGTGGCATATCAAGAACAGAGAAGTATAAAAATTTTAAATTTGATATTGGGGGGCACAGATTTTTCAGTAAATCTAAAGAAATTAATAAACTTTGGGACCAAATTCTACCGCATGATATTATATTAAGAAAAAGATCATCAAGAATTCTTTTTAAAAATAAATTTTATAGCTATCCTCTTAAACCATTTCAGGCTTTATTAAATTTAGGATTGATTGAAAGTATTTTAGTTGTTTTGTCATACATAAAAGCAAAAACAATTAAAAATAAAAATATTAATAGTTATCAAGATTGGGTTATTGATAAATTTGGAAAAAGATTATTCGAAAATTTTTTTGAAACATATACTGAAAAAGTATGGGGCATGAAATGCAATGAAATTTCATCTGACTGGGCAGCTCAAAGAATAAAGGGGCTTGATCTTAAAAAATTAATAATTAATTCTTTATTTAAGAAAAAAGATAAAAAGATTAAAACTTTAATTGGGGAATTCAAATATCCTAGAAAAGGACCCGGTATGCTTTGGGAAGCTGCTAAAGACAAAATTATAGAAAATGATAAAAAGATTTTTATGAATGCTGACGCTTATGAATATGAATATTCAGATAAACATAAAGTTTGGAAAGTTAAGTGTAAAATTAATAATGAGGATTATGAAATAACCTGTAAACAAATAATTAATTCTGCGCCATTAAAAGAGGTTGTTAACAATATTAAGCCAAGTCTAAAAATAAAAGATGATGCCAAACTTTTGAAATATAGAGACTTTATTACTGTTGCCGTCATATTAGATTATAAATTAGATATTGAAGATAACTGGATATATCTTCATGATCCAGACATTAAGGCCGGTAGGTTGCAAAATTTTGCCTCATGGTCTCCAGAAATGATTGACCAAAGTAGAGAATGCGCCTGCATCGGATTAGAATATTTTTGTAATGAAGGTGATAATTTTTGGTCTTCTAACGATGATGAAATTTTAAAGATTGCAACAAAAGACTTAGAAAAAATTTCAATAATTGATACAAATAAAATTTCTGATTTTAAAGTTGTAAGGCAAGAAAAAGCATATCCTGTTTATGATGAAAATTATAAAAATTCAGTTTCTAATATTATCAATGAATTAACTTCAAAATACGAAACTATGCATATGGTTGGTAGAAATGGTATGCACAAATATAATAATCAAGATCATGCTATGATGAGTTCAATTTTAACTGTTAAAAATATTTTAAATAATAATAAAGAGAATGATCCTTGGATGATAAATATTGATGCTGAATATCATGAAGAAAAAAAAGATCAGATAGAGGCTTTAAAAAGTTTAAGAGAGTATCCAAAAAAAATTAGTTAAATTTATACATTGTGTGATTAATATTATCAAAAATTATTTGATAAGAATTTTTATTAGAGGATAAAATTTCTGATGTTAAATCATTGCATATACCTTTAGGGTTCTTGGAATATAAAAAAAGAGAATTACTGAGCTGTGTTTCTAATTTTGTACAATCAATTAAAATTATTCTTTTTTCAACATTGGGTAAAAAAGCGAAGTTATAATCATCAATATAAATTTTAATATTTATATTTTTTTTTAAATTTTTATAAATTAAAATATTTGTTTCTAAATTATTGCCTCTAAGCATTTGTTTTTTAATATTCTTATCAATCAAATAATCTCTATCTCTTTTATTGTTCACAAAATTAACAGCAAAAAAAGATACTATAATTAAAAATAAAGACCCAAGACAAATAGTATATCTTAAATTAATCTTATTTTTTATTAAGTCATAAAAATTTATTAATCCAATAGACAGTACGTATGACATCGCAGGTATAGCAATTGCTAAATTTCTATTATCATTTCCAAATAACAATGACCAAATTAAAAAGTAGGGAATAACTAAAAGAAATAAAATTATTCTACTATAAAAATTTTTAATGGAAAATAAAAATAGAAATAAAAAAATTAAATAAAAAGGTCCAAATGCATAGTTTAAACCTCTTTTTAGTTTAAAGATATTATTACCTTGAACCTGACTAATTAGTGCCCTTACATTAGAACTTTCATTGGATTCTATATAATAACCATAAATTTTGTAAATGTACCAAGTGGCAGAAAATAAAAAGGTTAAAAAAATTAGCTTAATATAAAAAGAAAATTGAATTTCTTTTTTTTCTCTTATAAAGAAAAAAAATAAAATTAAAGGCGTGATAGCTGTAAAAAGAATACCAGTTTGTTTAGTAACAGCAGGGGTTGCAATTACAAGTGATAATAAGAGCAAATCATAAAAATTGATTTTTTTGTTACGTATTAAAATAAAATAATAACCCAAAGAAAAAGTTATATAAACAAGGATTGGGTCCACATAACCAATGTATAAAGAATAATGTCTAAAAATATAAAAAATTAGTAATAAAGAAAACAAAAATGTAAAAAATAAATGCAAGAAATGATTAGGTAACAAATTCTTTAATCTAAAATAAACTATAAACATCCATAATGGATAAATTACACAAACTATTCTTGCAAAAAATTCAATTTCATAAGTATCTAGTATTAAATAAGTTATAGCTCCTAAAATTGGGTACGCTAAAGGATAATCTCCTGATTTAGGAATTCTGTTGTTATAAATTTCTTTTGACCATTCATTCCACATCATCACAGGATCTCCAAGATGCACAACTTCACCAATAGTATTTATAGCTAACAGAGTAAATAATATTAAAAATCCATAAATAAAAATTTCAAAGAAGTATAAATTAACCTTATAATTAATTTTTTTTGAGTATTTAAAATTTTTATCAGGTCAAAAGTAATTTTTTTTTTATAGAAAAATAAAATTATTAAAACTTCAATAATAATCACTAAAATTAAATTATTAAAATTGAATTGTTCAATAATTACTAAAAATGATACAATTATATAGTTTATGATTAAACTTATTAAAGGGGATAAAATTATTTTATCTTTTATTTCAAGTGATTTTGAAAAACCCAAGACAACTAAACCAGGTAAAAACCAACATTGTAATAAACTTAATATACCAAGAAATAACATCTAATGTTTATTATTATATAATTTAATTATTAAAAAATATATGATTAAAAAATAAAACTATTTAGTTAAAATTAAAAGTGAAAATCCACCTAAAAAGTTTACAGCTAAATCTCTGTTAACGAAAAATATCAATTTTCTAATTGTGGCTATTAATTTTTGAGCCCAACTTCCTCTCGTATATATGTTTTCATTAAATGTATAAAAATAATCAACAACTTTGAAATTTAATTTTTGTAAATCATGTAAAATTAATTCTTTATTATAAAAATGTAGATGACCAACTTCCTTTCTTGCTTTTAAAAGCACAGATTTTCTAAAAATTGAATTTATGGATAAATCTAATGGAATATGTAAAATTTGATATTTAGATGTTTTTTTAATCTCTCTCAAAAATTTATAAGGATTTTCTACATGTTCTAATACGTCTGCACATAAAATAATATCAAAAGTTTTTTTTTTATTTAGAATTTTATTATAATATTTGACATTTTTTAACTTTTTGTCACTCATTGAATATGCTTTTCTTGAAATTTCATATCCATAAAAAAACTTATTTTTATATTTTTTTGATAGATAGACAAGAATTTTACCCGCTCCACACCCAACTTCACAGAAATTTTTAAATTGTAATTTATTCTTTTTTATTATCTTTTTTATTTCTAAGAATTTAAAATATGAATCATTTATGTGCCATTCTGGATTATATTCCAAATATTCTTTTTCATAAAAAATTTTGCTTTCCACTTAGAGTCCTATTTTTTTCTTGCAACTAGACAAATTGAATACATGTTGTATTTTAAAAGTTTGGTAATTACGTCATCCAACAAAATTTGAAATAGCCTTAGAGGTAATATAGAAAAAATTGCGATGTACTTATTGATTTTAAATATTTTTCTATAAAGATAAGTTATTTTTTGACTAACATAACCACTACAATAATGAAATTGTATATCATAAAAATCTTCCTTAAATAATGAACTTAACATTTGCTGATCATATCCCAATCTTACATGACCTCCATCTTCAGTTTCTGATATAATTAAATCATCTTTAGTTATAGGGGTAAAAAACTTATTAGGAGTTGTTAAGATTATATATCCATCTTTTCTAATAATTTTAGTACATTGTTCAACAAATCTTTTATCATCCATAATGTGTTCTATGCACTCAAGAGTAATTAAACAATCATATTTTGCATTTGCATTGATCAGTTCATCTAGGTTATTTTTAAATTTATTTTCATCTATATTTAGTACTCTGGCTCTTTTCTTGGCTTTATCCAATTTTTCGTTATCTACATCAACTCCATGACAATTAAAATTTAATTTATTGATACCTAGTGTAAATTGCCCAGCACCACACCCAACATCTACAAAATTAATAGAATTATCAAATTTTTTTATTGTATTTTTTAACCAAACCCATCTATCCCATACAAGTGTATCACCGGTCAAAAATAAAACTCGATAACTCAATAACTTTAAGAAAAAATTAAACATTAATATTTATCCATTACTCTTTCTAATTTATCTTCATAGTTTTGAACAGAAAATAGATTTCTTGAATTTTTATTTATTATACTCATTTTATTAAAAAAAGAGTTATCCGCATGGATTTTTTTAAATTGGGATATCATTTTTTTTGTATTTAAATCAATTACAATCTTGTTGGTTTCTTTTGGAATATCAAAACCACAATTTTTAGTAAAAATTAGGAATAAATTACTCTTATAAGCTTCATAAAGAGAAATAGCTGAACCCTCACACAAAGAAGGGAGAAAATATATATCAGAAGAATTATAATATTGATTAATTCTATTATTTGGAGTTTCTCCAACTAGGTTAATATATTTTGAAACTTTTTTAGTTATATCTGGATATAGATTTGACTTTCCAACCCAAGTGAATTCAAATTTATCACTTAGAGCTTTTGCAATCTCATAAACGTGATGCACTCCTTTTCTTAAACATACATCACCTACAGTTAAAACTTTAATTTTTGTACTTATATTTTTTTTTAAAAATTGTTTTTTAAAATTTGACTTATTAATCATTGCATAAGGAATGATACTTATATTGCTGGGCTTAACTAAATAGCTAGATAAAATTTTATCTTTTACAAATTTTGAAGGGGCTATTATATGATCTGCAAGTTGAATTTCTTTTTTTTCTCTTTTTATCATTTCATTAAAATTTTTATTATTATTAACTTTTGGTTCCCAATTTAAATAGCATTTTTCAACTTTATTTATTATATTTTTTTGAAATTTAGCAGGAGCAACTGGTACTTCTAAAATTTTTTTTATATAAGAATTATTTTTTTTTAAATGGACAAATAATTCCAACGAATCATTTCTATAACTGTATAAATGCGTAACATTTTTAAAAATTAATTTATTATTTAATATTTTTTTATTAAAAAATTTTGCACTTTTTAAATGAAATCCATGCAAATCATAATTTTGGTTAAAAAAGGTTTTCCTAATAAAAAAGTCAAGAGCAACTGAAGGAATGGTTAAAATATGCTTAGACTTTATAAAATCACTATATCTCAGAATAATTTTATCAATAACTTTGAAATTAAAAATTTGATTGCACTTATTTAGTAATTTAAATAATTTTTTGTTTAAATAGAAATCAGTTACCATTAATTTTAAATATTTTTTTTTTGCAAAAAAATTAGCTGTTAAGTAATTATTTCTCCTACCAAAGCATATAAAAATAATTTTTTTGTTTTTCATTTTATAATCTATTTAATAAAAAAAATTCATGAAAACTTCTCCACCTTTTTTGTATAGTGTGAGATTTTAGTGTTTTTTTCATTCCTTTTACTGCAATTTGTTCTGCTATCTTTTTGTTTCTTAGAAGAAAATTGATCTTATCAATTGCTTCATCTTTTGAATTGTACATCACGATCTCATCATCTAAAAAAAATTCAGAAAAATTCTTTTTAAAATCAGTAACTAAACAGGACCCCAATCCTGTAGTTTCAAATATTCTCAAGTTAGCCATTTCATTATCTGTAGTAACATCGATGTGATTATTCAATGTTATTGTATGGTCTCTAATTAATTGATACATCTCAAGTCCAAAAAGACCCTTGGAACTTTTTTTTAGTATTTTTCTAATTTTGTTAATTTTATAAAACGATTTTAAACCTTGATAAATTTTTTTTAATTCAAATAATTTTTTTATATCTGGACTTTTAAAGTTTTTATCCATATCTCCAATCCAAATTTTTAGGTTTGTATGTTGAATAGCTTTATATAGAAGATCTACCCTTTTTGAATGATTTATGTTTCTTATGTTTCCAATAAAAATTGGATTATTATTTTTTACATTATTTTTTATGTTGCTAATAATTCTTTCATCAAAACCATGAGGCATATAATAAGTTTTCTTATTGTAGCTAGAGTAGTAATCACATGTACTTTTAAGACAAGAAATTATTAAGTCTGAATATTTTAAAATATTATTGTTGTGAGATTTTATGCCATCGTAAGAAATTAATTTTATTTTATATAGAGAAAATAATTCATAAAATTTATTTTCTAAACTAGGATTATTTAAAAAAATATATTCTGGTCTATAGTAATCAAGTTGCATTTTTAATATTTCTATTTGCCACTCCCCAATATCAATTTTTTTATTACTGTTTTCATCGATCCATTTTTTTTGCATAAAAATATCATTAACAATTATTTCTTTTACATTAATATTTTTTTTTTCAAAAATATCTTTAAATGAGTCAGACCAACCAAATCTATCATTAAAGATTAAATTCTGATGATTTTCATAACTTAATTCTGTTGTATTATTTAAATTATAAAAATAATTTAAATAATCTGCATAGTAAAAAGATAATTTTATAATTTTAACCATTAAATATTTTTTTAATTTTCTTTAATATTTTGAAAAATTTATGTGAGTTTGGATATTGAAAAAAAAATTTTTCATCTGTTAGGCATATTTTACGGAAATCAGACTCATATAAATTTAATTTTTTTAAAAAAAAATAATAGTCCTGCACAAGTAAAGATTCATCACAGATATCTTTTTTTAATTCAATTAGTGCTTCACTCCTAGATATTTGTTTTGACCATATTAAGTTAGACAAATGTAAAGTTCTTTTATCAAGTCCAAATTTTACTGGTAATATAAATGACTGATGAAACCTTGTGATTATAGATTCAAAATGTTTAGATGGATATCTTTTCCAGTTAGTTAAATTTTCAAGATATTCTATTGCTGATGATTTTTTGTAATTAGTATAATCAAGAATATTTATCATCTTGATTTTTTTTATTTTTTGAAAATAAGCCTTTTTAAAATAAGAAAGTTGCGGAAATGTTGTTAATGGATCTTTGTAAAATTTTTTATAAACAGATTTTAAGTGATATAAGTCACCGTATGAATAACCAAATGCAAATGTCTTCTCATCTTCTTCAAGTTCTACAAACGTTTCTGTTTCAAAATTTATTCCTGTTAATATATTTGAAATTTTTTTTTCGTTAGCTACATTGTATAATAATGAAAAAATGCCATGATCACTTGGTGATTCGAAATTAACAAGATTTGCTTTTAAAAAACTTAGTTGTAATTTTTTAAATTCTTCCCAATCTACTACATGGGTATATAAATCATATTTTGTAAACTCTTGAATAGCTTTGATATTTCTTATTGATTCATTAGAGTTCCAACCATTATCAAAATGAACTAATAGGATGTTTAGTCCCCATTCCTTGCACTTTAATGTTAGAAAAGAGCTATCTACTCCACCACTAACACCTAAAATCGCATCATACTTTTTTTTACTTTTTTTTAAATTATTTATTTGATTTTGAATATTGCTTTTTTTATTATAAATCTTTTTTTCATCTATAATTATTTCATATTTATTGCAATATTCACATATTCCATTTTTATCAAATCTTAAATTGTTAATTGAATTGTCCATTACACATTTTGCACATTGTTTAAAATAGGTGCTCTTATATTTTTGATGTAAACTTATTCTCACAGTTTTTACTGGGTCAATTTCAAAAAATATCTTATTTATTTTCATAATAAATATTTAAAATCTATTAATTTCATTTTTTGAGGGATAATTGATTAACACCCCTTTGTTTTCACTTAAAAAAATAAAAATGGATGAAGCAGCTATACCATTAATCTTTTTGAAATTTGCTTTTTTAATGTCCTCAAGATCTTTGCATCCACCTGACAATATAATTGGTATAGTTATATTTTTTGATATTTCCTCATAAATATCAAAATCTAATCCAGAAAAAGATCCATCTTTATCTCTAGATTGCAATAAAATTTCACCAACACCCAAACTTTCACAATATTTACACACATCTTCTAGAGTAAAACGAGCAAAATTTTCTGGTATATCATCGTATAAAAATACTTTTTTTGTAGCCGAAATATACTCAATGCAAGCAACAATTGATTGTGATCCAGTTTTACTAACTAAAGATTTAACTAATTCTGGATTAATAAATAAATTCTTATTAAATAAAATTTTTTCAAACCCACATTTAAATATTTCTATAGCATCATCTAAGGTTTTAATACCGCCACCATAAGTTAAGGGGCAAAAACATTCTGAAGTAATTTTTTTCAAAAAATTAAAATCAAGATTATTTTTATCTTTATATTTATCAATATCCAATATTACAATTTCTTGCGCTTCTTGATCGTTAAAAATCTTTAAAGTATTTATTGGATCTCCTATGTAACGTTTGCGATCAAATTTATACGACTTAACAATTCCTTTATTCGATAACAATAGTGTTGCAATGATTCTTGTCTTAACCATTATAGGTCTAGAAAATTTTTCATTAGATGCATTCCATTTTTATGACTTTTTTCAGTATGGAATTGAGTACCATAAATATTATTTTCACTAATTATAGTTGCATAATCGTGGCCATGATTAGAACGCCCAATTATAATATTTGGATCTTTTGGCAAACAAAAATATGAATGCACAAAATAAAATGAAGTTTCATCGTCAATATTATTTATTATTTTATTATTTTTGATAAAATTGACTTTTTTCCACCCCATTGCAGGAATCTTAATATTTTTATCATTTTGCAATTTTTTTAAACTTAAAACTTCTCCTTCTAAAAGACTTAAACCATCCTCTTTTCCTTCTTCACTTTTTGAAAAAAGAACTTGCATTCCAACACAAAATCCAAATAAATAATATTTTTTTTTAAAATCTATAGCTCTAAAAAAATCAAACCAGCCTAATCTTTTTAAATTTAAAATAGCATTGTCAAAATTGCCAACCCCTGGTAAAATAAACTTTTTTTCTGTACTAATTTCTGAAGTATCCTTTAAAATTTTAGCATTTCTTCCCAGTCTATTTACCATGCTAATAACTGAAAAACTATTGGACATACCGTAGTCAACAATGCCAATTTTTTCATTACGATCAATCATTTTGATAAAATTTAAATATCATCGAAGCAGTTTTTTTCATTTCAAAATATGAAATATTAGGATGAAATGGAATTGATATTATTTGTTTTTTTAGTTTATTTACATTTTTAAAATTATGACTTTTATGATTTAATGATTTATTTACTGGTATAAATGGAATGGGTTTGGGGTAATGAACAAGATTCTCTATTCCAGATTTTTTCAGGTGTTGCCGTAATTCGTTTCTATTTTTCACTAACAAAACAAACAGATGATAGACGTGGTCTTGATCTATATTAGTTTCTTCTAAAATAGTAACATTCTTAATTTTTTTGAATAGATTAATGTAAAATTTTGCTTTTGTGCGTCTTATTTTATTTCCTTTTTTTAAGAGTTTAAGTTTCTCTAATAGTATAGACGCTTGAATTGTATCCATTCTACTATTTATACCCTTAATAAAATGTTGGTTTTTTTTTAGCCCACCATGATTACATATCATTTTAATTTTTTTATATATCTTAAAATCCCTTGTAATAATTGCTCCAGCATCACCAAAAGCACCTAGATTTTTAGTTGGAAAAAAAGAAAAGCACCCAATATCACCTATTGTTCCTACATATTTTTTTTTATAATTAGCTAAATGCGCTTGTGCACAGTCCTCTATGATCTTAATGTTATATTTTTTTACAATATTAATTATTTTAGACAAATCTACTACTTGCCCATAAATATGAACAATTATTATTGCTTTAGTTTTATGGGTAATTGACTCTTCAATCTTATTTTCATCTATTAAAAAACTATTTTTTTTTGTATCTATAAACACTGGTTTTGCCCCACATGCTAGAACTGCCTCAGAAGAAGAAATCCAGTCATGTGCTGATAAAATTACTTCATCGCCAATTGACACGTTTAGAGCTTTTAGAGACACATACAATGCATCAGTTCCATTGGCACATGATTGACAATATTTAATCTTATTTATGTTTGCGAAAGCTTTTTCAAATTTTTTAACATGCTTCCCGTTTATGAAATCCGAATTATCTATTATTTCAGCTATATCTTTTAATATTTTTTTTTTAAAGGGTTTATTAATTTTGTATAAATCTACAAACTTAACTTTTTTTTGCTGGGACACCATAATATACACCTTTTAAATTAATATCTTTAGCAACTAGAGATGCGGCTCCTATAGTTACATTTTTGCAAATATTTACTGGTAAAATTGTTGAATTTGATCCAATATTTACATTTTCACCAATTACAGTATCTTCAAGCTTATTATTCTTTTGGCTCGCTCGAAGGCCATTTTTAAATCTATCATTAACAAACATGACACCATGTCCTATAAAAACATTATCTTCAATTAATGTATTTTCACAAATAAATGTATGCGATTGTATCTTGGAGTTTTTTCCAATTTTTACATTTTTTTGAATTTCAACAAAAGGCCCAATAAAGACATTATCACCAATAGTACAATCGTATAAATTTACAGGTGAAATTATTTTTACATTTTTACCAAATTTTACATTTTTAATTGAATTTTCTATTAAATTGAATTTTTTTTTTTTATTAACTGGCATTTAAAAATATAGATTATAATTTAATTAGATCTATTATAACAGTTTTAGTTAAACAACCAATTAATTTAGATGAAAAAAAAAACAATCTGTTTTGATTTAGATGGCGTCATAGGCACTAATACTTGGGGTAAGTATAAAAGTGCAAAACCAATAAAAAAAAATATTAAATACATCAACTCTCTACACAAAAATTTTAAAATTATCATATTCACAAGCAGATTTATGGGTAGGAATAAAGACAATGTTAAAAAAGCTGAAAAAGAAGGTTATAAATTTACTTTAAATCAATTAGCAGAATGGAATGTTAAATTTGACAAATTGATATTAGGTAAACCAAGTTATGATGTAATTGTAGATGATAAAGCTTTATTTTTTAAAAAAAATTGGATCAATCACTTAAAAAATCATATTTTAAGACTTGATAATTCATCCTCGTAAGTAATGGCTTTAATATCAGGATAATTTTCAAGTGCTTTAAGATTATCAATATTTAATTTGTTAACCTCTATATACTTCTTATAATTATTATTTTTTAAAGCAGATAGAGATCCATCATTATTCGAAACTATAATTTTTTTATTATAAAACATATATTCATATAATTTTAATGAAGCTGCATATTTTTGATTTATTGAATCATTATGATAAAAACACGCACATGCAGATGCCTTATTAATATAACTAAAAACCTTATCTTTATTAATATTTCCCTTGTTAATAATTATATCTGAATATTTATAAATAATTTTTTATCATTTATTTTGGCTGTAATAATTAATATATAATTCTCTTTTTTACAAAATATACAAAGTTTCTCAAAATCTATCTCATTATCAATACTGCCAGCAATAAAAAAAAAGTTTTTTTCTTTTATTTCCTCTAATGAAAAATTATCATTTTTATATACTCTGTTATTGAGAAATAATACTTCTTGGTCAGTATATATCTTTTCAATATATTTTTTTCTAAGTTCTGAGCAGACAATAATTTTTTTTGAATATAATTTGATAAAAGTTCTTAAAATTATACATTTTATTAAACCTCCTAAAAATGTTTTAAAAGTGTTAAATTTACTAAAAAATGAGTAGCTACTAAGATCAATATAATAAACTTCAAAAGAATAAACTATTAATTCTTTTTTTTTTCCAAGTATTAAAATCAAAAATAATTTAAATAAATTATAGACTGAAATATAATCATCAATTAAAATTTTTTTTTTACTTAAAAATAATTTTAAATCATAAAAACTTAAATCATTTATTGACTCAAATTGAAGTTTTTCACTTAATAGCAAAGTTCGTCTTGTTAATCCATTTACATTTGAAATAAAACTAACATTATCACTTTTTATCATTTCAAGATTATAGGTAAATCGTCTTGCCACCTAAAATAGCTGATTTATTTATAGCTTCAATTACTTTGACAGTATGAATTGCATTTTGTGGATGTAAAACTTTCTTTGTATTGAGAGAATTTAATACACTTTCATAGAAACCTAAATGACCAAATCCATAAACTGACTTTGGCATTGTTGAGTGTTTAAAGATACTTTCATCAGACTTAATCATTTTAGAAAATTGCCAAGTATCAACAAGATTCATTGAAAAACCTCCTATTTGAACACTTCCTTTTGAACCTAATATGGAAATTGATCCCTCAAGATCTTTTGGTCTTGTCGCCGTAGTAGCTTCTAAAACCCCTAATGCTCCACTTTTAAATTTTAGATTTGCTATGACTGTATCAAAGCTCTCAATTTTTGCTAATGCTCTTTTACCTAGGGCGCTAACACTCTTAATTTCCCCTATAAGCCAAATTAGCATATCTACGTGATGGCTTGCTTGATTTCCAATTACGCCACCATCTAAATCATGTTTTCCTCTCCATTTGGCTAAATTATAATATTTTTCATCTCTACTCCACCTAACTCTGGCTGTTCCTAAAAATATTTTACCGAAACGGCCTTGATTAATTGCTTCTTTAAGTTTTTTAATTGAGGGGTTAAATCTATTTTGTTTTACAACGAAAACTTTATTACCATTTTTTTTTGCAGTATTGTAAATTTTTAAAGCATCTTTTGACTTTAAGGATAAAGGTTTTTCAATAACAAAATATTTTACATGTTTTGTTAATTCTAAAAAATGCTTTGAATGATTACCACTTTCTGTCAGAATTGAAATCATATCTAAATCTTCTTCCTGTGCCATTTTAATCATATTCTCATAAAAATTGATTTTATATTTTTTAGAGATAATCTTAGCTTTTGCTATTTTTTTATCGCAAATGGCTTTTATATTAATTTTGTTCTTCAATGAAGACGAATAAATAGCTCCTATATGCTTAGAAGATATTCTTCCACACCCAACAATACCTAAGTTTAGTTTTTTATTTATATGTTTCAAAAAATTTATGATTCAATATTTTATTTAATCTTAAATACTTATGCAATACCCGATTATGAAAAAATATATACATAATTCCTAAAAGACTTACTTTTTTATTAAAAGTAATACTAAAAAAAAGATATAAGTAGTTTATTATAAGGTTTTTATATTTAAATAATGGCTTGTATGTAACCAGTCCAGAGTCATTGGGATTAAAACTTTTATCCTCTTCTAAATAGTTTAATCGCTGAACATTTCTTGAGCGTCCAAATTGTTTTTTATCTTCTAAAGATTTATTTTCATCATTCTTGTCAAAATCCTCCTCTATGTACATACCTATTTGAATATATTTTCCTTTATAAAACCCACGTTCACCAGGAATTTTTTTAACATTTTTTTCACAATCCATCCTTACATGTTCACTATAAACGATTAAATCTTTTCTAATAAACGGATAAACATGCCTTCTTAAAAAATCAATGTCCCATACATATAGGCTTTTTTTTTTCTTTATATAATTTTCTCTCCATTTATGCCATTTGTCCTCAATTGCTATCTTGGGTTTTTTACCCCCATACAAGCCACCAAGCATTACGTTGTAAGAACCTGGATTCTCTCTACACACGTGGTATTTAAATTCATTTGAAAGCCAATCATCTAAAAGATTTTTATCTCTTTCAAATAGTCTTGTGTCGCAATCTCTCACAGCAACTACCTCGTGGCCCTCTTCCATGGGTAACATTCTCCACATAAGACCCTCGAAAGGATATTTTTCATCTTTTACTATTAATTCAACATTTTTATGTTTTGACACTTCATCTATAAATACTTTTTCTATTTTGTTTGATATATAAACTCTAACTGTCCAATCACTAAACAGGTTTTTTGCAATTTCAATATTTTTTATCAAACCCTTTCTGTACCATTGTTCTTCTCCAAAAATAGAATAGCTAATTATTTTCATTATAAGAATTTGATTACAAAATTAGATTATTAGATGTGTTTATATTTATATATAAATAGATATACATCATATAAAAATAAAATAAAATATATGAAAATACTTGTTGTTGGTGGAGCGGGGTATGTTGGTGGATCTGTTACAGATATATTACTTGAAAAAAATTATGATTTTACTGTTTATGATAAATTGCTTTATGAGACTGAATATCTAAAAAATTGTGATTTTATCTATGGAGATGTAAGAGATTATGAAAAAATAAATAAAGTATTAAAAAATTATGATTGTGTAATTTGGATAGCAGCATTAGTTGGGGATGGAGCTTGTTCAATAAATCCAGAAATTACTAATGATATAAATTTTAAAGCAGTAAAAAACTTATCTAAAAACTTTGATGGAAGAATTATTTTTTTTTCTACATGCTCTGTGTATGGAAAACAAACTGGAATATTAGATGAAAATTCAAATCTTAACCCTCTATCAGCATATGCAGAAACAAAATTAAAAGCTGAAAACGTTCTTACAAATAAAAATGCAATTATCTTTAGATTGGGAACTTTATTTGGGTTATCTGACTTGCACTCAAGAATTAGAATGGATCTTGTGATAAATACGTTAACTGCTCGAGCATTTTTAGATAATAAAATTAACATTTTTGGTGGTGAACAATATAGACCTTTATTGCACGTAAAAGACTCTGCAAGGGCAATAGTAGACTCTATAACAAAAAAAGAGGTGGGTGTATTTAATTTGGCATTTGAAAATTATAAAATAATTGATATTGCATATTTAGTTCGGGAGCACTTTCCAAACTTAGAAATTAATATAACAGAAATACCTTTTCAAGATAATAGAACTTATATGGTAAATAAAGATAAGTCTTTAAAATATTTAAATTTTGAGGCTAAGATAACACCCCAAGATGGAGTTGAAGAAGTAAAAAAACTTTTAATCAATAAAAGAATTAAAGATTTTAACGATCTAAGATATCACAATCAAAAATACTTAGAATATTTTAAAAATAAAATTGAGTTGTAATTTACAAAATTAATATTTAATTTCTAAAGAGTTTTAAATTTTCTTTGTATCAATCTTTCAATAAGTTTTTGGTAGTTTCAATATTTTTTATCAAACCCTTTCTGTAACATTGTTCTTCCCAAAAAATAGAATAGCTAATTATTTTCACTATAAGAGTTTAATTTTTTTTTCTTTTATTTCAAAAATCTTATTGCATTCACTCAGTACACTTTTTCTATGTGATACGAGCAGTATTGTTTTATATTTACTTAATTCATTGATTGAATAAATGATTTTCTTTTCTGTCTCAATATCTAATGAGCTTGTTGGCTCATCCATTATTATAATATCTGGATTATTATATAGTGCTCTTGCTATCGATATTCTTTGCTTTTGACCACCAGAAAGCTGAACACCTTTTTCTCCAATAACTGCGTCTAAATTTTTTTTGTTGACATTAAATTGAGCAATTTCAAGACATTCTTGCACTCTCTCTATATTAATTAAGCTTTCATCAATTCCAAAAGCAATATTCTTAACTAAAGTATCATCTATTAAATACGGTTCTTGAGGAACAAAAGATATTTTTTTTCTCCATTTGACTAGATCTTTCTGTCTTAATTCTTGACCATCTACAAGATACTTTCCTGTATAAGAGTTTAGAAGTGTCAAAATAATATTTAAAAAGGTTGTTTTTCCCGAACCAGACTCACCAACTACTCCTATAAAATCATTTTTAACTATTTTAATAGAAACATCCTTTAAAACATGATCTTTATTATCATCATATTTAAAACTTACATTTTTTAGTTCAATTTCTTTTTCAAATTTTATTTGATCAACCTGATCATCCTCTTCGTTAATCTTATTTGATTTGATTATTTCTGTGTTTTCTTTATTTAATTCATTGTAAATTAAGTTAACAACAGTAGATCCATATCTTAGGCCTGTAATAGAATTCAATGATCTATTGACAGAGGGTAGTATTTTGAAAGATACAGCAACATATACTCCTAGCTGGATAATCAATTCATTTATATTTGAACTTGATAAAACGATGACTATTACAGCTACAACTAATAAAATTAAAACTAAATATTCCATGCCAATATTTGGAATTTTGGATAGAAAAAAAGTATTTCTGTCCATATCTGCTGCAATTCTATTGTGAAAGAAAAATTTTTTTTTAAAAAACTTTTCTATTCCATAAAATTTAATTATCTTAAAATTTTCAAAAGCTTGATAAAGGTTTTTTAATTTAAGAGCATCATGATCTTGTCTTTTCTTGCCCCAAATTTTAACCCTACTTTTTATGAGTATGTAATACAGGCTTATTATAATTCCAGTAATTGTTATAAGTATCAATGATAATTGTGGATTAAATACTAGTAGCAAAAATGCAAACCCTATCATTATAGAGCCTTCGGTTATTAATGTTATTATAGCGCTCATTATTGTGCCAGCAAATACCGAAGATTCTTTTAAAACTGTAGATGTTAAGACCGAGCTATTAGATTTTAAATAAAATTCATATTCTTGATTAATGTAAACATTAAATAATTTTTCACTCACATGTTTTTGTATATCCATTATAAATTTTGAACCTAACCATGCTACTAAAATTAAAAAAAAGAATTTAAATGTAAAAATAAACAAAATAAAAATAAAGAAAATAATTCCTACTTGCTTAACTGTCATAGATTTTAAGAAAATTAGTATATTTAAAAATAAGTCTGAGCTTAGACTTTGTTCTAAAGTAAAAATTAGTTTTTCAGGGTCTGATATAAAGTGTAAAGCTGGAATAATTAGCGTTATCCCAAAGACTTCTAGTATCGTCGCTACAAGAATAAGGAGAACCATTTTATATAAAAGAAAAGTTTTTTTTTTCCCTAAAATAAAATGAATATTAGATATAAATTTAAAATAGTCTCTCATTTAATTTTTAAAAAGTTTAAGGTTTTTTGTATACCATCGTTTACAACATAAGGCTCCTTCACCTTCAACGATAAAAGAATATTTTTTAATATTTATTACACTTTTTTTTTTTATATTTTTAATTACCAAATTATAAATTTCATTTTGATTATTATCCACCACGGTATATCCTTTTTTTTTATAATAGAATAATTTTCTGATAAGAGAATATCTCGATCAATTTTATTATAAGGAACAATTTTTTTTAACTTTTTATATTTCTTGTTTATAAACAGGCAATTTTTAAAATATGGAATTCTTCCAGCAGGAAAATTATTTACGTAAAAAAAAAATTTATCAAAAAGCGATGCATAAGCATGTATTCCAGATGTGCTTCCTACAATAAATTCACATTTCTTAAACAGCATAAATTCAATTAATTCAATGTTTTGTATACCTTCATTTTTTATGATATTATTAAAATCAATATATTTTTTATTTTTTAAATAAAAATTTTCGTTATTTTTTCTGCTCATTCTAATTACTGTATAATTAAGTTTTATTAATTTATTAATTAACTTTTTGTAATTTGAAAATTTAAAATTTCGCGGTTCTTTATATTTTTCGTTATAGTAACCATTGTCTCTTCCAAAAATACAAACAAATTTTCCATTTATTTTATTGGTTTTTTTCCAATGTTGAAAAATTTTTTCATATTTTTTTTGAAATATAAATTTTTTTTTATTTCTTAAAAAAGAATCATAAAATCTATATGGAGAACCATATTCAATTCTTGGAAAATCATGATGAATCCACCTTAAATTAGCATAAAAAATAGAAAGGAATTTTAATCTTTTTTGAACTTTGTAAAAAATTTCTATCAAATCACTAATTATTTTATTTTCTAGAAAAATTATTTTTTTATTTTGATAATTTTTTTTTAAAAAATCGTATACAAATCGATTAATAATTTTATCAGGATTTGAAACTATGATTAAATAATTATATTTTTTTTCTGAAAAAAAACGTATTGTGTTCAAAATTAAGTGGCCAATAGTCTCTACTCTTAAACTAGCAAACTTTATCATAATTTTTTAATATTCTTTGAAGAATTGTCTTAGTCTTGTTTATTTTTATTCCTGTTTTTTTTATAAAAATTTTATTGTTAATAATTTTATGACTTTCGGTATTACCTTGAGCTACAACTTTTGATGAACTATTAAAATGTTTAATAATAATTTTTATTATATTTCCAAGTTTTTCAGGCAAGGAGGATGAAATCTCAAATGTTCCTTTAATTTTTTTAATTTTTTTTAACTTTACTAAAATTGAAAATATTTCATATGTGTCAATAAAATTATTAAAACTTTTATTATAATTATAAATTTTTATAACTTCATTGTTTTTAATTGACTTAATAATCTTTGAAAACCAAGGTCTATTGTGATCTATTTTTTTTGTAATTACTCCTGGCAATCTTAAATTTACATAATTTTTATTGCATTTTTGTACTTCAAACTCCCCTTTTTTTTTAGTTTGAGCATATGTATTAATAATTTTATTTTTTTTTTAATACAATTGATAAATTTTAATTCACTGACTCTTATTGTTGAAAGATTGACAAACAAAGACTTTTTTTTTTGTAAATTAAAAATTTTAACAAGCTTTCTTAATGCCAGAATATTTGACTCAAAAAAAAATTTTTTTTTTTTTTTTTAGAAAACTCATGAACTGCTATACAGTTTATATATAAATCGAAATTAATTTTTTTATTTATCAAATATTGAAAAGGATCGTTAGTTCTAATCATTTTAGATTTTGCATCTTTTGATTTACTTATAACTAATTTGTTTCTTTCCAGTCCAACAATATCTGATTTGTTCTTAAAATATTTGAACAAATCTTTTCCAATTTGACCTTTGGATCCTGCTATCAGAATTGACATTTAGAATGGTCCTTTAAACAAAGGATTTGGTATGTCTATTTCTTTAGTTGAAATTTTTTTTATATTTTCTTTAACTTTTTTTTGAATATTCTTATTAACTTTCAATCCTCTCATTATTTTATCACATATAATTTGGGTGTTTGTGTAAACATTTTTTAAATATCCTCTTGAACTTGGTGTTGGATGATCAGGAAAACCCAACCTAATAGGGGATGCTTTTAGATTAGAAAAACATTTTTCAGTAATTTGAGATGCTATCTCTGATCCTATACCTAAAAATTTAAATCCAGTATCAATTGTTAAAAGTCTACCAGTTTGATTGACTGAGGTAATAATTTTTTTTAAATTTAATGGTCTTAAAATTCTTAAATCAAATAGTGCAACATTAATCCCATATTTTTTTAAAATTTTAACAGCTTGCATGCTTTCAATAACTCCATAGGAAGTCGCAACTATTGTAAAATCCTTTCCATTACTAAGAGCTTTTGGACCTTCATTTATATTGTTTACAAAAAATCCTTTATTAACTTTTTCACTTACATAGTGACACCATCTATGTTCAATTATCACAACTGGATTGTTATCTTTAATGGCTCCAATTATTAAACCTTTTGTGTCATTTGGAAAAGTTGGCATTATCACTTTTAACCCAGGTATTGAGCTAAAAATGTTTTCCAAAGATTGAGAGTGAGCTGGACCCTGCCCCCATCCTCTTCCAATAACTAATCTTAGTACAAGGGGAACTTTGTGTTTTCCATTACTTATATAGCTAGCTTTTGCAGCATTATTAAAAATTTGCTCCATTGCAAGCAGTGCAAACTCTACCCTATGAAAATTTAAGACAGGTCTCATTCCATTAATTGCAGCACCTATTGATATGCCCCCAAGTGCCGACTCGGATAACGGCATCTCAATTATTTGATTTTTTTTAAAATGAGACGAAAGATCTTTTGTAGTTCCATAGAAGCTTGATGGATCAGCGACACCCTCTGATATTAACAATATATTCTTAATTCTTTTTTGAGCACAAATAAGGGCATCCCGAATCGCCTCTGAACCTGTCATTAATTTATAGTTATTGTTCATTTTTAATCACAATAAACGTTTAAACTTATATCTTTTTTATTTGGAAAAGGTGATTTTTCCGCAAATTTAAAGGCTTGATTACATATCTTTGTATTTTCTGAGTCTATCTTAGATATTAAATCTTTATAATTTATAAAATTTTTTGTAATAATTTTTTTGCAATAATTTAATGGATCTTTATTTTTCCAATAATTAAATTCTTTTAAAGACCTATATCCTAGTTTTAAATCATCTCCTGGGCCACAATGTTCTTTAAACCTATATGTATCAAGAACGATCATTCCAGGGCCTCCACCATTTTTTATTTTTTTTATTGCTTGCTTGGAAGCATTAAAAACTTTATCAATTTTATTTCCATCACAATAATATGTATCAATATCATAAAGTTTATCAAATTTTTTTATAAAGTTTTTAGGTTGTCTCTCGTTTATATGAGTCATGATAGAATATTGATTGTTTTCACAGACAAAAAGGAGTGGGAGTTTTTTTAATATTGCAAAGTTTAATGTCTCATAAAATATTCCTTCCTCTATTGAACCATCTCCAAAAAAAGCAACTGCTATATTTTTTTTATTTTTCAATTTAATTGCTAATGCATCACCAGCGGCCAATGGGATACTGCTTGAAACAATTGGAACGCTCGCAACCACTCCTGCTGACTCATCAAAAAGATGCATTGACCCTCCACGACCCTGGCAACAGCCAGTTTTTTTTCCATAAATTTCTGCAATCATTTTATTTATATTTCCGCCTTTAGCAATATAGTGAGCATGACACCTATGAGTACTATAAACTCTATCTGAAATATTTAAATTTTCACAAATGCCTACAGCGCTAGCTTCTTGTCCAATTGATAAGTGTACAGGACATCGCATTTTGCCCTCATTATACCTGGAGGATATTTCATTTTCTACAATTCTTATCAAGGATATTTTTTTATAAAAATCTATTATTTTTTTTTTCATTTGAGTATGGTCCAATTCCAATATCCCTTAAAATTACATTTATTAAAAATCTCAATCCATTTTTTTGGATAAAAATGTGTTTTTGCAGTTAAAACCCAATCATTAAATACTTTTTTTTGATAAACATTATTATAACTATCAACTTGTAAATAGCAATTTTTGGTTTTGCATACTCTATTAATTTCTCTAATTGCCTTAATGCAGTCTGCAAGTTTTAAATTGTGAACACAATTAATTGATATAACTACATCAAAAAAATTATCTGGAAATGGTATTTTTTTTGCGTTCCCAAAAAATATTTTATCCTGAATATCTTTGTGACAATTCTGAATAGCATAATTAGAAATTTCAATTCCATAACAGTCTACACCTATATCTTTAAAATCTTTTAATAAGAAACCTTTTGCACACCCAATATCTAAAACTTTATGATTTTTCTTTATTTTAAAAAATTTTTTAAAGTCTCTGGCAACTTTTTTCCATCTGCCATCATAATAATATCCACCATAACCAAATTCTCTTGTACCATCAAAATAATCTTTACCAAATTGTGATGCTACAATAATTGTTTTATTATTTTTTTTTTTTCTAAGTTGAAGTATTTTTTTACTCTTTGGTAAGGATTTTAATAAATTAACTAATGGCATTTATTTCTCATAAAATTTTCTTATTAAATTACTTATATATTGCATGTGTTTCATATCCAAATATTGATGGACTGGAATAGTAATTAATGATTTTGATTGTTTTTCTGCAACGGGGAAATCTTTTTTCTTATAATTAAATTTTTTCGAAGCCTTTTGTAAATGTAATGGAATAGGATAGTGTATTTTAGTTTCTACACCTCTTTTAAGTAAATAACTTCTCAACTCATTTCTTTTGCTAAAATTTGCCATATATAATGCAAAAGTTTCTTTAAAACCTCTCGGTCTAGGTGGAATTTTTACGTTTGGATATAATGCTGATAATTGCTTATCCAAATATTTTGCATTGTTATTTCTTATTTTTATGACTTTTTTTAATTTTTTTAATTGATTTAAAGCAACAACTGCTTGTAATGGTTGTAATCTAAAATTTTCACCCCAAAAACTTATTCTGTCTCTATCTATCATTCCATGATTTCTATATTTTTTTAACCAATTAAAGATTGATTTATTATTTGTACCAACAAATCCACCGTCACCCATCACATTTAAAGATTTAAGAGGATGCATACTAAATGCAGAGATGTCTCCAAAAGAACCAGGTGATTTACCTAGAATATTACCACCAATTCCCATGCACGCATCTTCTATAACTTTTAGATTATATTTTTTTGCTATCTTAGTAATTTTATCCATATCTGGAGATGCTCCACCCCAATGAACTGGCATAATGGCTTTTGTTTTATTGTTTATGGCATTTGAAATTAGATTATAATTCATCTGAAATCTGTCATCACAGTCAATAAAAACAGGTCTTGCACCTAAAGCAACAATTGCCCCTGCAGAAGCATAAAAAGAATTACAAACAGTTATTACCTCATCACCATTTTTAATGCCTATTGATTTTAAGGAAAGTTTTAATGCATCTGTTCCATTATTAGTAGATATTATATATTTTATATTAAGAAACTTTCCAATTTTTTTTTCAAATTCTTCAACTTTATGCCCAAGTGTAAAATCTGTCGTTTTAATTAATTTTTTCCATTCAAAAAAAATATTTTTTGTATTTTCAAATTCTTGAGATAAATAGTTATATCTTATTTTCATATTTTTTATAAAAATTATTAATTTGTTTACAGATATGTTTAATTTCAAAATTTTTTAAATATTGATGATGAGGAAATGCCAAGACCTCTTTAGTCAGTCTTTCTGCAATAGGAAGTGAGCCTTTTTTGTATCCTAATTTTTTAGCAGCTGGATGAAAGTGCAAAGGCGTCCCATAATATATCATGGTTTGAATTTTTTTTTTTTCTAAATATTCACTCAGCAAGTTTCTTTTTTTAACCCTAGTTAAAAATAAAGTATTAGAGTCTATTAGTTTTTTTCATTTTTTAAAAATTTTATAAATCTATTATTTTTTAAGTAAGTCCTATACAAATTAATATTTTTAGTTCTTTTAGATATAACTTCTTTCAATTTTTTTAACCTAATTTTGAGAACCTCTGCATTAATTACATCCAAACGAGAATTCACCCCAAACATAATAACGTGATCTCTTTTTTTTAATCCATGATTTCTGTAAATTTTTATTTTGTTATATAATTTTTTTTTATTTGTAATAATAAAACCAGCATCACCTAAAGCATTTAAGTTTTTTAAAGGATGACACGAAAATGCTGCTATATCACTGTAACTTCCAGCATGTTTTAATTTATAATATGAGCCCATTGCTTGGGCTGCATCTTCTATAATTTTTAAATTATGTTTTTTTGAGATTTTATTAATTTTTTCCATATTACACATACGGCCAGCCCAATGTACAGGCATAATGGCTTTTGTTTTTTTTGTTATCTTGGACTCAATTAAATCTTCATCAATATTAAAATCTTCTTTTACATCAACAAAAACTGGTTTAGCGCCTACATGGATTATTGCCCCTAAAGTAGCTATAAAAGAAATGGGGCTAGTTATTACTTCATCTCCTTTTCCTATTCCAAGTGACCATAATGAAATCATTAGTGCGTCAGTTCCAGAATTTAATCCAAGACAAAATTTATGCTTGGTATATTTGGCTATACTTTTTTCAAATTCATCTAATTCTTTAGTTAATACCAAGTTTCCTTTTGATAAAGTTTTATCAATTGCTTTTAATATAAGTTTTCTTTCATCTTTATATCTTGGTACCAGGTCTACTAAACTTATATTCATTTCATTATACCCCTGCCATCTATCCACTCTATGACTTCTGTAAAATTAAAACTATTCATTATTTTTTTTACTTTTTTATTAGAAAATATTCTAATACCCCTATGTGGCATAGGTCCATTTCTTTTATTAAAATTTAATCCTACTTTATAAGTTTTACATATCTTTTTTGCTATTGTGTAAAAGCTTTTTTCTTTTCCAGAAACTAAATTAACTATTCCTATTATTTTTTTTTTCAAAATTAACTTTAAGATTTTTCCAATATCATTTACAAATATATGATCTCTTAATTCCTCACCTTTTCCAAACAAATTCAAATCATTTTTTTTTTGTGCTAATCTTAAAAAGCTATTTGGTCCATATGAATTATGAGGGTCTTCATCTCCATAAACGAGGGTAGATCTAATAAAGCATTTTTTGCATGATAGTTGAGATAAAATTTTTTCTCTCATTAAGTGCATAAACCCATGTAAATTACTTGGTGTAGTTTCTGAATTTTCATTTATTCTTTTTAAGGAGTCTTTGTAAACTGCGTCTGAACCAATATTAATAAAATATCTAATCTTTAAATCTTTTAAACTTTCATAAATATTAATACAAATATCTAAATTTTTGTTAAGCATGTCAAAATTTTTAACAGGTGCTATAGCTGCAGCAAAAACAATAATGTCATTTTTTTTTATAATTTTTTTAACTTTTATTTTAGTATTACTTTTTAAAAAATTTATTTTTTTTCTGTTAATCTTAATAACATTATAATCTTTTTCAATTTCTTTTAAAAAATTAGAAATAACAAAACTATTAGAACCTAATATTACCACTCTTTGTTTATTCATTTTAATGGCCCATACTTAAATAAGTTTGTTTTTTTGAAAATTGATTTTTTGTTATTAACTTATATGGATCTATAATAATTTTAACATTATTAATATATTTAAAATTGATTAATTTAAAACTTTCCCAAGGTGTCATTATAATCACAATTGATGAGTTTTTTATTACTAAATCAAAATTTTTAAATTGAGTTACTTCCTTATATGAGGCCTTAGGATCATATGAACAAATATTACTAAAGCCTAACTTTTTAATTTTTTTTATTAAATTTATTGAAGGAGAATTTTTTATTGAATTTGTCCCTTCTTTATATGAAAGACCTAAAATACCTATTTTTTTATATTTTTGCAAAAATTTAAATTTTTTCAACTTTAATAAAACCCAGTCTTTTCTGATTTTGGAGATTGTAGAATATGAATTAAATAAACTTTTATATTCTTTTTTGTTGGTGAATTTAATTAATGTTCTCAAATCACGCTCTAAGTTTCCACCTGATATACCAAGACCCGGTTTTAAATAAGCATGTTTACCAATTCTTTTATCGAGCATTATTGCATCTTTTATTTTATCCCAATCAGCACCCTCATTCTCACAGTATTCAGACAGAACATTAGTGGTTGTAACTTGAGTTATTAAAAAAATATTAATAAAAATTTTAGTTAATTCTGCACTTTTATAATTCATTAAAATTTTTGGACACTTGAATCTATCTAAATATAATTTGTATAATTTATCTAAATTATTCTCATTTTTTCCGACAATAATTCTTTCAGGTGATAAGGCTCTTGTTACTGCCTTTCCAAAGATTAAAGTTTCAACCTGATAGTAAAGTTTTTTTTTGTTCCAATTAATCTTTGATAAAAATCCTGGTGGTAATTGACTTTGAATTATCAATACACTTTTTTTTCTTATATTTTTAATTGTAAATTTTATAGTTTTTTTTAAATTACTTAGATCACTTACGCCATTATTATTTGTTAATATATCCAAAGCAATGAAAACTAAGTTACATGTTTTTAATAGTTTAATATCATTAGTAAAAATAATTTTTTTTTTATTCTTCAGAAGTAATTTTTTTAGACCAGGTTCAAATATTTCTATTTTGTTTTTTTTTAAATTGTTAATCAAATTAATATCTTGGTCATAACATATTATATTAAATCCCTTTTCAGCTGATGCTGCAGCATAATTTAAAGATAAATGTGAAATACCATTATAGGCAATTGTTATTTTCATGTTAAATTTGATTTTAAATTTTTTAAAGTTTTAAAAATATATAAATCATTAGATAAATCAGTTTTTACTTTTTTTTTAATTTGATGAAAAAAAAATTGATGTTCCTTTTCCCATGTAGGGTCATTGATATTTATTATTTTTGAGTATTCTTTTGGTGCACCCGATGGAAAAATTCTTTTTCTTAAAAAAAACTCTGATGATCCCCATTTACATAGTCGATTTATACTTATAGATCCTTTTGAACCAACAATTTCTAAACTAAAAGTATTTCTCCACATACAATATGTCATTTCTAATAGGAACTTTGTATTTTTTGTTTTTGAAGTTAATATTGAATGATCAGGAGATTTATTTTCAAAATTTGATTTTGATAAAAAAGTAAACTTTCCCTTAAACTTAAACCAAAAATTAAGTATATCAAATAAATGTGGCCCTATATCTTGAACAACCCCTAACCCTTTATCTCTCCATTTATTTTTTTTTACAAGTTTTGATGTACCGTTTCCATAAAAAATTTTACATAAGTAAACTTTTCCGATGATATTTTTTTTTAAAGTTTTTTTTACTTCTTCGAAGTGAGGCTCAAATCTATGATTGTATGCAGTATAAATGTAAATTCCATTTTTTTGACTTTGAGATTGTAAGTTTTTATAATCAGATATTTTTTTAAAAATCAAAGGTTTTTCAACTAAAATATGTTTTTTTAATTTTATAAAAAAGTTAATCAATTTAAATTTTTGATCATCTGGCACACATAAAAAAACTGCATTATATTTATTTTTAGGGATATCATTAATATCAGTGAAGGTTGCTTTGGTATTTTTATTGTCGTATGAAGCGTAAAAAAAATTTTTTAATATTTTTTCTCTCTTTTGCCCTTGTACACCATACCCAACTATTAAAACTTTCATTTTTTAAATAAATTTACTTTTTCTTCTATTTCTCTCATTTTTTTAATTATTTTTTCTACCGAAATTGGGACGTTTCCATCTAATTCACATTCTGCAGCAGCCGCAATAGAGCCAATTATTGATGAATAAATTAGTGACTTTGAAACATATAATGTAAGCGCAGAGTATGCCAACATTGCATCACCAGCACCGACTGGATCAATAACATCGTTCGCAAAAGATCCTATAGAAAATGGTTGTACTTTAGTATTGTTTTTACAAAAAACACCTCTTTCCCCAAGTTTTAGTATTAAATTTTTTGGATAACATTTTTTTATAAGATTTCCAGCCAACTTTCCAACTGTAGAGTCTTGGTCAGCAAGTACGAATCTCGCCTCTTTTTCATTTGGCGTTATTAAATCAAATTTTTTAAATTCTGTAATATTTCCCCATCTGCTTGCTACTTGGCTATCACCAACCTTAAAAATTTTTTTTGGTATTGAAGACAATAAAACTGGCAAAGACCTAGAATTAAAAATTCCGTGTCTAAAATCACTTAAAATCAAAATATCATCTTTACTATCTTTTAATTTATTTGAAATAAAATTAATTGTTTCTTCCTCAATAGGCGAATTACTTAATGTATCTACTTTTAACAATCGATAAGGACTTGAAATAAATGTATTTTTATTTGTTGTGGGTCTATTTTTTTCTGATATAAAATTAGTCTTTACCTTATATTTTCCAAGTTCTTTTCTAACAAACCTACCCATTTTGTCATTTGAAATAACGCTAGTGAATGTAACATTTGCACCTGCAGAACTTAAGTGCATCGCAACTACTGCTGCTCCACCTATATAATGTTCTTCATTTTCTAACAAAACGCTGAATGTTGGGGTTTTAGTTTGGCCCCCAATAAAAGAAGTTTTGGAATGCGTATCTACAATCACATCTCCAACAACATGAACATTTATTTTTTTTATTCTATGTAAAACCTTATTTATACCTTTAAATGTAATTTTGTTTTGCTTCATTAAAAAATCAAGTTTTTCTAAATCTAAATTAGGTAAATTTGAATTAATAATTTTTGAAGATGAGTAAACAACATCTCCAGGTGTAAAAATAATTTTACCTCCATATTTCTCTACACATTCTTTTTCATCCTGAGTAGTTTTAGGTAGAATTTTAGTACTATATTCAAATCCTTTTGCATAATAATCTGGTTTCAAAAAATTTATTAAATTTAAAGAAGTTTTATTATTATCTATAATAACAAAGTCAATCATTTCATATGCTGCTAAATTTAAAGCACGAAGTTTTTCTGGAACATGAGGTCTATATATCCCTTTGTTTATAAATTTATCAGCCGTACAACTTACAACTAAAATATCAGATTTTTTCTTTGTATAATAAAAATGTCTTACATGGCCTGGATGGACGACATCAAAAACTCCATGACAAAGAGTTAATTTTTTTTTTCTAGGGAATGATTTAACTTTTGCTTTTAAACTTTTTAAATCAATTAATTTGTTTGAGTATTTTTTAAAAAAATCCATAATTTATTTAAGATATTCAAACCATTTTTTTGTAGCTCTTGCTATTTTGTGTTTATTCCAAATAGGTGCATTTTTCCAATTATCTATATTTTTTACCATATCTTTAATTCCATTTTGCATATTAATTTTAGGCCTCCATTTTGTATGTTTTGTAATTTTTTTAATATTTGCATGAGTAATATCTGGCTCACCTGGTCTTTTTTGAATAAATTCAATTTTATCACTTAAAATTTTGGCAATTTTAATTACACTAATTGGTTTACCCGTGCCAACATTGTAGATTTCTCCAATTTTTTTTGACTTTGCAACACAGTAAAAAGCTTTTACTAAATCTGTTACATGAATAAAATCTCTTTTTTGTTTTCCATCTCCTACAATAGTTAAAGGTCTCTTTTTTAAGATTTGTTTCATAAAAACTGGAAACATAGCTCCATAACCACCATCAAATGAAATTCTACTTCCATAAGCATTAAATATTCTTATAGAGCAAATCGGTAGCTTATAAACACTGTTCCAGTGGACACAAAGTTGTTCTCCCATAAATTTACTTAATGAATAAGGGTAAACAGTTGATATCCTGTGATGCTCACTTGTTGGTGTTTTAGCAATACCATAACAAGAAGAAGATGCTGCATAGACAAATTTTTTATATTTTATGTATTTTGTTTGCTCTAAAATATTTAATGTACCAGTAACATTTGTTTTAATATATTTTTTTGGGTCTGTAATAGAAGGAACAATTGAACCAATTCCTGCAAAATGAAAAATAAATTCGATTTTTTTAACACGAATTTGTGAAATCTTAAAATGTTCAATCTGGCAATTAATCAAAAATGCTTTTTTATTTTTTAGATGTTTTTGAATATTCTTTTTTTTCCCTGAGGACAAATTATCTATTATAATTACAAAATGACCTTTTGATATCAAGTAGTCAACCATATGACTTCCTATAAATCCAGCGCCACCAGTAACTATACTAGTTTTTTTCATATCTAATTTGCTTTAAGGTCTAATAACGTCTTAACATTATAATAAACTTTATTTTTTAATGGCTCTGAATATAAATTTTGGTCATACATGTTAACAATTTCTGTAACAGCATCCTCAATTGTTAATTTTGGTTTAAAGCCTAATTTTTGAAAAAATTTATCAGAATTAATATGATAAGACCTGTTATCATCACTTGAAACTGTTTGAATCTCGATATCTTTATAGTCATGTTTACTTTCAAGAATGAATTTTATTTTGTTAGCTATATCTCTGATAGATAAGTTTTCATATCCAATATTAAATATTTCTTTATGAATTTTTTCTTTCTCAGATTCAATTAATGCTACAACAGCTTCACAATAATCTAAAATATGTAAATTAGGCCTTAATTGGTCCCCACCAAAAACACTTATCTTATTGTTACAAATTGCATGACAAGTCAATATGTTAACACTTAAATCAAATCTCATTCTAGGACTGTGCCCACATACAGTTGCTGGTCTAAATATGGATACTTCAAAATTATCCGAAGCTTCTTTTAATAATAGTGGCTCACACAAACCTTTAAACTTATTATATAGAGTTAAAGGTAACAGTGGATGGTCTTCCTTTACATCTTTTTGATCAGACACACCATATACTGAGCTAGAGGACGCATATATAAATCTTTTTATATCATTTTTTTTTGCTGTTAACACTATGTTCTCAAAACAATCAAAATTAATTGTTTTAGATAAATTTTCATCTAAAACATAACTAGCATCATTTGATATACATGCTAAATGTAAAAAAATATCATGATTTTTAGAACTACGATCAAGTTTTGTTAAATCTCTTATATCTCCACTGATAATTTTTAAATTAGGGTTTTTATGATCCAAAAATTTATCTGTAAAATACATAATATCATAAACGGTTACTTCATAACCTTTTTTCAATAAAAAAGGTACTAAACGACAACCAACATATCCCGCTCCTCCAGTTATAAATATTTTTTTTTTCATTAAATTTTAAAACCAGAGTCTTTTGCGTCTTTATAAAACATTTTTACTGTTTCAATTGAGTATTTTTCTAAATTTTTATTTAAAACTTTCAACTTTTTAAGAATTGACGGTGGTACAGTTATTATATGACAATTTATTTGATTAGCCTGCATGATGTTAAATGGCTCTCTAACACTAGCCCATAAAATTTTTACATTAGGATATTTTTTAGATATCATAATATGTTTTTTTATTTCTACTAATGGATCAACACCTGTGTCAGCTATTCTTCCAGCAAATATAGAAATAATACATGGTGTTTTTTTATTAATTTTTTTTAGTATTCTTTTAGTTTGATCTAAAGTAAATACAGCTGTCACATTAATCTTTATCCCATCGTTGTTCAATTTTCCTATTAATCCTGAATTACATTTATTTTGAGTGTTAATTACAGGAATTTTTACATAAATATTTTTTCCCCAACTGGCAATTTCTCTAGCTTGAAATTCTATATTTTTCAAATCATCTGCAAAAATTTCAAAAGAAACATCTTTCTTTTTTATTGTATTTAATATTTTTAAGCAAAAATTTTTATAATTTTTTACTCCTGCTTCTTTCATTAAAGATGGGTTCGTTGTAAATCCTGTGATATATTTTTTTTCTTTAAATTTTTGAATATCTGAAAAATTAGCACCATCTAAAAAAATTTGTGTTTTTAGTTTATTTATTTTAATCATATTATCCTACCATTTTGTTTTATTAACTTGTAATTTTTTATCTGTTACTAAACAATGCCAAACCAAAACTTGCAAGGACTCAGAAATTGGAGTTACAAAATTTGGCTCATCTATTTTCAATACTATTACTACATCTCCAACTTTTTTAGTATAACCTCCATCTCTGCTAACAACTCCAAATATTTTAGCTTTTTTTCTTTTGGCTAGTTTTAATACATTAACTATATTCATGCTTACTTTTTTTTTTATTGATCCACCACCAACTGAGAAAACAAAAACACCGTCCTTTGAGTTTAATTTAGAAACTTTTAACCAATTAGAATAAGATGTATCCCACCCATCATCGTTTATTCTAGCTGTGAGTTCCGAAGTATTGTCTGAAGGAGAATAACATTCAATATTACATAATTTTCTAAAATCATTGACAGCATGAGATGCATTTCCTGCACTTCCACCACTACCTATAAAAAAAATTCTTCCATTTCTATCTTTAATCTTTTTTATCTCACTAGCAATTTTACTAATTTTTACTTGATCAATCAAATTAATTGTTTTTATAGATGAGTTTATAAAAGTATTTAAAAAAAAATTTTGTTTTTTTGGTTTAGTTTTCATTTAAGTTTTTTCTAGGAGTTTATATTTGACTTATACCATTTTATAGTTTTTTCTAGGCCATAATCCAATGTTTTGGACTTTTTATTCCCAATAATTTTTGCAAGATATTTCTGGCTTCCCATTCTCTTTATAATTTGATCCCATTTTCTTCTTTTATTGAGTACTCTTATCTTTGATTTGCTATTGCATATTTTAATTATTTTGTAAGCTAAATCTATAATCTTTGTTTTTTTTCCTGTGCATGAATTAATAATTGTACAATCTTTACTTTTAAAGAGCATTGCATTAAAAATATTATAAATTGCATCATCAATAAATGTAAAATCTCTAGTTTCTTTGCCATTTCCAGTTATTAATAAATCTTGATTCTTAAATGCTCTATCAATCCAATTTGGGATAACATTCCTGTACTTGTGTGCTTTTTCACCTGGACCATATGTATTAAAAATTCTAATGATTGCACTTGGCAATTTATAATAATCATTATAAAATTTTGTATATAGTTCTCCTGTAAATTTTGATATTGCATACGGTGTTTCATGAGGGTAGCATTTTTGATTTTCTGATAACATCTCTTTGCTGGGATACACACAGGAAGAGGAAATATATATAAATTTTTTAATTTTTAATTCTTTTATAGTCTCTAATAGATTTATTGTACCCTTAATATTAGTATTCATGTCTTTGTAGATATTGTCCACTGAGTTTTGATTGGCAAAGTTTGCAGCAAAATGCACTACATAGTCATATTGCTTATTCTTAAAAAAGTTATTAACTTTTTTTTATTTGATAAATTTATTTTACTGTAATTTATTTTTTTAAAATCAAATAAAATATCTGCAATCTTAGGCTTTTGTTTTATATCAATTATATCAATTTTGAATTTATTCTTTAAACAGTGTTTTGCAAAATTTTGTCCTATAAAGCCTAGACCACCTGTTATTAATATTTTATTTGAATAAGACATTTTTTAATAATAAGTAATATCTAATGAAAATTAATTATTTTTCCACTAATAAAAAAAAATTATTATGAACAGAGGAATATGTTTAATATTTGGCACTAGACCAGAAATTATAAAGCTTGCACCAATTATAGACCATTTATCAAAAAAAAAAATACCTTTTACAACAATCTATAGCGGTCAGCATTATGATAAAAGCATGTCAGATATTTTTTTTGAAGAGCTAAAATTAAGTAAGCCAAATTATAATTTAAATCTTGGTAAGAAAAAAAAAAATGACAATTTTATTTTTTCACTTGTAAATAAAGTTGAAAAAATTCTTATTAAGATAAGACCCAAAATTGTTATTGTGCAAGGTGACACTAATACATCTCTTGGTGGGGCTATTGCGGTCAAAAGAGCTAATAATTTTTTAATAAATAAAATTAAACTAGCCCATGTAGAGTCTGGACTAAGAAGTTATGACTATAGGATGCCAGAAGAACTTAATAGACTTTTGATTGATCACATGTCTGACATTTTATTTCCACCAACAATTATACAATCAAAAATTTTAATTGATGAAGGAATTCATAACAAAAAAATATTTATAGTTGGTAGTACGATTGCTGACTCTTTAAAAATGATGAAGTTAAAAAAAAGCAAAGATACAAACACAATCTTATTAACTATTCATAGACATGAAAATACACAAAATAAAAAAATGGTAATTTCAATTATAGAAAATATAAATAAAATTGCATTAAAAAATAACTATAAGATTATTTTTTTCTGTCACCCTAAAACTTTAAAAGTATTAAATAGATATAAAATTATGTTAAATAATAAAATTATATTAAAAAAACCTACCAGCTATAAATTATTCTTGGAAGAGATAATTAAATCAAAAATTATAATTTCAGATTCTGGAGGAATACAAGAGGAAGCATGTATATTAAAAAAAAATTTAATAACTATTAGAAAATCAACAGAAAGACCTGAGACAGAGTTAATTGGATCTAATTTTGTCTCACTCGATTTTTCTAAAATTCAAAGACGAATAGATTACTTAAAAAAACAAAAACCTAAATGGAAATCCCCTTATGGAAAAAATGTTACAAAAAAAATTTTAAGTATTTTAATAAAAGAAAGTTTATAATTTTAATTATGCTTGATATAAAAATTTCCGTAATTGGTTTAGGGTACATTGGCTTGCCATTTTCCATGATACTGGCAAAAAGTGGCTTTAAAGTTAATGGATACGATGTAGATAACAAAAAATTAAAAAAATTAAAATCAAAAAAATATTTATTTGAAGAAAAAAATCTCAATAATCTTATAAAAAATCAAAAAGTTTTAAAAAATTTAAGTTTTACTAATAAGCTTAAATTGGCAAATTTGTATATATTATGCCTTCCTACACCATTAAATAAAAAAAATAATTGTGATTATCAATATATACATAAAGCACTAAAAGAAATTTCCAAAGTAATAAAAGATAAAGATAAGATTATACTAGAAAGTACAGTCGAAATTGGCTTTACGGATAAGATTAAAAAAATTTTAGAGATAAAAAAAAAAAAACTTAAAATTGATATTTACTATGTAAGTGAAAAAGCAATACCTGGAAATACCTTATATGAAATGATCTACAGTGATAGAATTATTGGCAGTAATATTGGAAATAAAGAATTTATATCGAAATTGTATAAGTCATTTGTCAAAGGCAATATTTTTATAACAAATAATAAAGAAGCTGAAGCAACAAAATTAATAGAAAATACATATAGAGATTTTAATATTGGACTTGCAACAAATTTATCTCAAATTTTAAAGGAAAAAAATGTTGACTACAAAAAAGTATTTAATTTAAGCAATAGACATCCAAGGGTGAATATTTTAAGTCCATCATTTGGTGTTGGTGGTCATTGTATACCTATTGACCCTTATTTTCTTGAAAATAAAAAAAGTGGGTTAATAAGTAAAATACGGAAAATAAACAATGACTATATAGATGTGATATCTAAGAAAATAAATTTGTTCATTAAAAACAATGAAAGTAAAAAAATTTGCTTTTGGGGCTTTGGATACAAATTAAATACTAACGATACAAGAGAGTCTCCACCTTTAAAAATCTACAATAAAGTAAGAAAATCAAACTGTTTTGCTTCTGATTTTAATAAAAGTCTTAAAATTAGGAACTTTTTAAAAAGTAATAGTGCATTAAAAAAGTGTGATTTACACTTAATATTTAATTTAAATGACTCATGCATTAATAGAAAGTTTAAAAACAAGAAGTTTGTGAAGGCTTTAGATCTAATAAATTAAATTATTATTTTTAAATAAAACAACTATCCTTGGGCTATTAAAACCAACCATACTAAAATTATTTTTTATCAAGTAATTTGAGCATTCTGAGATTGTCGAGTCTTGATTCACTCCTCTTTCAAAACCACAATCAATAGTAATATATTCTACCATATTTAATTTATCACTTAACCCTTCTAGTATTTCTGGTTCAGCTCCCTCAGCTTCTATTTTTAATAATTTTATTCTACTATTAATTTTTTCTATAACTTCATTCAAGGTAGTGGTTTTAATGCTTATTTTTTTTGAAAATTTATTAATTGGTATAATTGAACTATCACCAAATTCATCACTCAAATAGAAATCAATATCTTTGTTTGACTTATTCCAGAGTCCTAAATTAAATATATTTTGATTTGGCACATTATGCTTAAGATTTAAGAAAATTTCTGGAGATGGCTCAAAACCATAATAATTAATTTTATCTTTAAAGCATAGATATAAATCACCGTTGTTTGCACCAATATCAATTATATTATCATCATCTTTGAAGTTTATTTTGTCTATATGGTAAGTAGAAGTAAGTTCTAATATTCTTTTATCAAACCCTTTTCCATAAGCGTATAAGCCAACTTTTTTTTGACTAAATATCCATTTTTTTTCAATACAAAAATATTTTCTATCTCTAAAAATTATTCTATTTTTTGAATTATAAAATAAACTATAAAAGTTGAATAATTTTGAGTAAATATTTCCATTAAATAATAAAGTAAAATGAAAAAGTATCTTATTAATAGAAAATGCGAAATAATAATTGTAAATCTTATTAAGGAAATTCATAATTTAATAATTTAGGTTTGAAATTTATATCAAACTAATAAAAATTTTTTTCAGTGCATAAATCAAGCCAATTGAGCTATTAGTACTGGTCAGCTACACGCATTACTGCGCTTCCACATCCAGCCTATCAACGTGGTGGTCTACCACGGCTCTATAGGAAGAACTAGTTTTGAGGTGAGTTTCCCGCTTAGATGCTTTCAGCAGTTATCTCTTCCATACTTAGCTACCCTGCACTGCGGCTGGCGCCACAACAGGTCCACCAGTGGTATGTTCAACCCGGTCCTCTCGTACTAGGGTCAACTCCTCTCAATTCTTCTACACGCATAGCAGATAGGGACCGAACTGTCTCACGACGTTCTGAACCCAGCTCACGTACCACTTTAATTGGCGAACAGCCAAACCCTTGGGACCTGCTCCAGCCCCAGGATGTGATGAGCCGACATCGAGGTGCCAAACACTGCCGTCGATATGAGCTCTTGGGCAGTATCAGCCTGTTATCCCCGGCGTACCTTTTATCCGTTGAGCGATGCCCCTTCCACTCAGAAGCACCGGATCACTATGACCGACTTTCGTCTCTGCTCGACTTGTCAGTCTCACAGTCAGGCAGGCTTATGCCATTGCACTCTACGAACGATTTCTGACCGTTCTGAGCCTACCTTCGCACGCCTCCGTTACTATTTGGGAGGCGACCGCCCCAGTCAAACTACCCACCATACAATGTCTCGCTGCCGGATGACGGCTAGCGGTTAGATGTCAAGAAAAACAAAAGAGGTATTTCACTGGTGACTCCACAAAAGCTAACGCCTTTGCTTCAAAGTCTCCCTCCTATGCTAAATATGTTTTTCCTAACACCAATGTAAAGTTGCAGTAAAGGTGCACGGGGTCTTTCCGTCTAACTACGCGAACTCCGCATCTTCACGGAGAATTCAATTTCACTGAGTTGATGTTGGAGACAGCGGAGAAATCGTTACGCCATTCATGCAGGTCGGAACTTACCCGACAAGGAATTTCGCTACCTTAGGACCGTTATAGTTACGGCCGCCGTTTACTGGGGCTTCAGAAGTTAGCTTGCACCAACCGCATTAACCTTCCAGCACCGGGCAGGCGTCAGACCCTATACATCCACTTACGTGTTAGCAGAGCCCTGTGTTTTTGATAAACAGTCGCTTCTCCCTGGCTTGTGCCACCCTTCTATAGTTGCCTACAAAAGGGTCTTCCTTATCCCGAAGTTACGGAAGCATTTTGCCGAGTTCCTTCAACATCATTCTCTCAAGCGCCTAAATATACTCTATTAATCTACCTGTGTCGGTTTCGGGTACGGTCTTCATGATGGAGCTATTTCTTGGGACCTCTTCGCGGCAAGTTCAATCCAATAAGAACTCACAACTTACGAAATCCGTCACTACCATCAGGTCAAGGAATATTAACCTTGTTTCCATCGACTACGGCTTTCGCCCTCGCCTTAGGTGCCGACTAACTCTACGCGGATTAACCTTGCATAGAAACCCTTAGATTTTCGGCGACGAAGTTTTTCACTTCGTTTATCGTTACTTATGTCAGCATTCGCACTTCTGATACCTCCAGGATCCCTCACGGGTATCCCTTCACAGGCTTACAGAACGTTCCGCTACCCCTTACAAAGTTCGAAAACTTTGTAAAGCCACAGATTCGGTACATGATTTTAGCCCCGTTACATCTTCGGCGCAGAAACTCTATTAGACCGGTGAGCTGTTACGCTATCTTTAAAGGATGGCTGCTTCTAAGCCAACCTCCCGGCTGTTAAGGAATTTCCACATCCTTTCACACTTAATCATGATTTTGGGACCTTATCTGGTGGTCTGGGCTCTTTCCCTCTCGACCATGGACCTTAGCACCCACAGTCTGTCTGCCGAAGAACAATGTCTAGCATTCGGAGTTTTATTAGGTTTGGTAAGAATCTCTTCCCCCTAGCCCATTTAGTGCTCTACCTCTAAACATCTATTTATTCGACGCACTACCTAAATAGTTTTCGCGGAAAACCAGCTATCTACGAATTTGGTTGGCCTTTCACCCCTTACCACAAGTCATCCAAAGACTTTTCAACGTCAACTGGTTCGGTCCTCCGGTTGGTGTTACCCAACTTTCAACCTGCTCATGGTAAGCTCATTCGTTTTCGGGTCTAATTCATTAAACTAATCGCCCTATTAAGACTTGCTTTCGCTGCGCCTACACCTAGATGGCTTAAGCTTGCTTAATAAATTAAGTCACTGACCCATTATACAAAAGGTACGCCCTCACCCTAAAAAGGGCTCGGACTGATTGTAGGCATGCAGTTTCAGGTTCTATTTCACTCCCCTAATAGGGGTTCTTTTCACCTTTCCCTCACGGTACTAGTTCACTATCGGTCACTGAAGAGTATTTAGGCTTAGAGGGTGGTCCCCCTATATTCGAGCAGGATTTCTCGTGTCCCGCTTTACTCAAGAATTTTGTTAGACATTACTCATACGGGACTATCACCCTCTATGGTTAGCATTTCCAAACTATTCAAATTTTTCTAACAAAACTACTGGCCTACTCCGCGTTCGCTCGCCACTACTAACGGAATCTCAATTGATTTCTTTTCCTCTGGTTACTTAGATGTTTCAGTTCTCCAGGTTGTCTCTTTAAACCTATGTATTCAGTTTAAAGTACCACATAAAGTGGTGGGTTTCCCCATTCGGAAATTTTCGGATCAAAGCTTACATACAGCTCCCCGAAACTTATCGCAGTATATCACGTCCTTCATCGGCTTTCAGTGCCAAGGCATCCACTACACGCCCTTAAACGCTTGATTTATGCACAGAAAAAAATTCTTTTAACAGAAAATTTATCTATGTTGTGATCAAATTTTTATTTTGAACATTAAATAATAACTTTTAATGTTCGGATATAGATATTGATATAAATTATTTTTATTTACAGTTTTAATAACTAAATGTTTCCTGGTGGAGGATACAGGGATCGAACCTGCTACCTCCTGAATGCAAATCAGGCGCTCTCCCAGATGAGCTAATCCCCCATTTAGGTTTTTGGTGGGCCGAGAAAGACTCGAACTTTCGACCCCACCCTTATCAAGGGTGTGCTCTAACCAACTGAGCTACCGGCCCTACAAGAAGGAAACATTACTTTAAGAAGAGAAATGAGGACGGTCAACATTACCGATGTATATTATTTAGAGTGAAATTTTACTTTCACTCATCCTTAGAAAGGAGGTAATCCAGCCGCAGGTTCCCCTACGGCTACCTTGTTACGACTTCACCCCAGTCGCTGACTATACCGTGGTCAAGGGTTTAAAACCTTGCCTTAAGGTAGAACCAACTCCCATGGTGTGACGGGCGGTGTGTACAAGACCCGGGAACGCATTCACCGTGGCACGCTGATCCACGATTACTAGTAATTCCAGCTTCATGCACTCGAGTTGCAGAGTGCAATCCGAACTGAGGCATCTTTTCGGGATTTGCTTAACGTTGCCGTTTTGCTTCCTGTTGTAGATGCCATTGTAGCACGTGTGTAGCCCAACACGTAAGGGCCATGAGGACTTGACGTCATCCCCACCTTCCTCCAGCTTATCACTGGCAGTTCTTTCAGAGTGCCCAACTTAATGATGGCAACTAAAAGTGAGGGTTGCGCTCGTTGCGGGACTTAACCCAACATCTCACGACACGAGCTGACGACAGCCATGCAGCACCTGTGTTTCGTCCGGCCGAACCGAAAACTCTAATCTCTTAGAGTCGCGACGAACATGTCAAGTGTTGGTAAGGTTCTGCGCGTATCTTCGAATTAAACCACATGCTCCACTACTTGTGCGGGTCCCCGTCAATTCATTTGAGTTTTAACCTTGCGGTCGTACTCCCCAGGCGGTGTGTTTATCGGTTTCCCTGCGACACTGAAAATAAATTTCCAACGTCTAACACACATCGTTTACGGCATGGACTACGAGGGTATCTAATCCTCTTCGCTACCCATGCTTTCGTTCCTCAGTGTCAGTAATGATCCAGAAAGCTGCCTTCGCAATTGGTATTCTTTCTAATATCTACGAATTTCACCTCTACACTAGAAATTCTGCTTTCCTCTATCATACTCTAGCTGAAAAGTTTTGATGGCAGTTCCAGAGTTAAGCTCTGGGATTTCACCACCAACTTTTTCAACCACCTACGAACTCTTTAAGCCCAGTAATTCCGAACTACGCTAGGTCCCTTCGTATTACCGCGGCTGCTGGCACGAAGTTAGCCGGACCTTCTTATTCGGGTACAGTCATTTTCTTCCCCGACGAAAGAGCTTTACAACCCAAAGGCCTTCTTCACTCACGCGGCATCGCTGCATCAGAGTTTCCTCCATTGTGCAAGATTCCCCACTGCTGCCTCCCGTAGGAGTTTGGGCCGTGTCTCAGTCCCAATGTGGCTGATCATCCTCTCAAATCAGCTATTGATCATAGTCTTGGTAGGCCATTACCCTACCAACAAACTAATCAAGTGCGGGCTCATCCAATGGTGCATAAAGCTTTCTCCGTAAAGACTTATCCGGTATTAGCACAAGTTTCCTCGTGTTATTCCAGGCCAAAGGGTAGATACCCACATGTTACTCACCCGTCTGCCACTAAGTATTGCTACTTCGTTCGACTTGCATGTGTTAGGCGTGCCGCCAGCGTACGTTCTGAGCCATGATCAAACTCTCAAGTTAAAAAACGGCGCACACTAGCTTCATATATAAATTGTAAGAATACAATCCATACGATTTTGAAGTGTGTACGACAAATTTTGGTAACCTTAACCGTCCACACTTCTCTTCTTAAATTTTTACTTTTTAAATAGCTAATTAGGTCTAAAATGCCCAATAATCCTCACTAATCTATTGATTGAACAATAATTTTACTGAGAAAGTGTGCTGCTTATAAGCTAAAATAAAAGTAAATCAAGCATTTAGCATTTAAATAAATGCTTAAAAATATCAATAAACACAAGGTTTTTTTTGATTTTTAGTCATTACTAAATTAATAATTCAAAATTCAAGATGATATTTAGTTCAAATAAAATAATAAAAATAATAAAAAAAAACATTGAGATTACTTTTCTTTTTTTATTACTGTTAATTACAATTTTGATCACCTCTATCTATAATGAAAAAAAATTATTAGTAAGTGAAAATTACAAAAATTTAATAAATAATATTTATTTCCAAAAAAGTATTAACCAAATTTTTGATAATCTAGTTCCAAGATATAGAAATATTAGTCATAAAATTTCTAGTGGTGAAACTTTTGATAAAATTTTAAATAATTATTTAATACCAAATGAAGAAATTAATCGGGTCAAAAAAAAATTAAATTCAGATTATGATATAAATAATCTTAAACCCAATCTTGAAATAAAGATTATTATTGATCAATCAAACAATAAGGAAATTATCTCCTTTTTATTTCCAGTTTCTAGAACAAAAAAGATTCAATTAACAAGAAATCTAGGTAATAATCTTTTTGAAAAAAATATAATTATTACAAATTTGAATAAAAAAATTATTTTTAAGGAAGGAAAAATTATAAAAAGTTTATATAAAACAGCTATTGATTTAAGCGTTCATCCAAACGTAATTATTGAGTTTGCAAGAATTTATGGATTTCAAGTTGATTTTCAAAGAGACATTAGAAAAAATGATAATTTTCAAATCATGTATGAAGTATTTGAAGATGATGATGGTAAAATATTTGAGACAGGTAATATAGTTTTTGCAGATCTAAAACTAAGTGGAAAAAATAATGCGTTATATTATTTTAAAAAGAAAGGTAGTGAAGGGCACTATGATGAAAATGGCAAGAGTGTTGAAAAGGCATTGATGAAAACTCCTATTAATGGTGCAAGACTTTCTTCTCCTTTTGGAATGAGAAAACATCCTATAGATGGTTTTAATAAAATGCATAGAGGAACTGATTTTGCAGCCCCAATGGGTACTCCTATTATGGCATCTGGAAGTGGACTTATAACGAGAGCAAAATGGTGTGGTGGTGGTGGAAATTGTATTAAAATAAAACATAATTCAACTTATGAAACCATTTATGCACATATGAAAAATTTTGCTAAAGGAATAAAAGAGGGAATAAGAGTAAAACAGGGTCAGATAATTGGTTATGTTGGATCGACTGGAAAATCCACAGGTCCACATCTACATTATGAGGTAGTTGTAAATGGAAAAAAAGTTAACTCTCAAAAATTAAAGTTGCCTTCTGGCAAAACTCTTAAAGGAAAAGAAAGAAAAATATTTGAGGTAGAAAAAATTAAATTAGATGTTTTAAAGTCAGAATTAATTATTGGATAAAATTAACTAACTGCAACTTTCTTTTCAACAACTTTTTTACCTTCACTTTTTGAAACTTTTTTAACTTCGTGTTCGGTCACTTCTTTTTTGACCGTTTCAGCTTCAATTTTAACAACTTCTTCAACTTTTTTTTCTGGATCTACTGGCTTAATAGTTGCAGCTACAGATGAATTTACTCTAGCCATTCTAAGGCTTTCTTGCTCGTTTTGAACTCTTGTAAAGTGATCTGCATGTTGAAAATAATTTTCAGATAAAATTTTATCTTCATTAGCTAAAGCTTCTCTTGCTAAATCATTATATTTTTCAATAAGTTTAACAGCATTATGATTATTTCTACCTGGAACTTTTCTTTGAAAATTATCATTGTTAGAAAATTTTGATCCTTCATTATTGCTTCTAAATGGAGGTCTTCTATTATTATTGCTTCTAAATGGAGGTCTTCTATTATTACTATTATTATTTCTAAATGTTACCATAATATTTTTTCAATTTAAATTTTAGTGCTGATTATACAGCGATCATTATTGCCATAATCTTTTACGGCTTTGTTAACGTAAAAACCTTCTTCTTTTAATATTTTTATAACTTTATTTTTTTGATTAAAACCTATCTCTAAAATAAATTTACCATTTTTCTTAATCAGAATACTTGCCTTATTGATAACTTTTCTGATTTTTGAAAAACCATCAAACCCACCACTTAAAGCTAACTTTGGCTCAAAATTAACTACATCTTTTTCCAAATATTTTAAACTTAACTGTTCAATATATGGAGGGTTTGAAACAACTAGATCATATTTGCCATTATTAAAATTGTCAACACTTGAGTGAAAAAACTTCACACGATTAGTTAAGTTTAGTTGTTTTGCGTTAAATTTGCTTATATTTATACTTTTTTTAGAAATATCTATTCCAGTCCCATAAAAATTAGATCTCTCTTTTAGTATGGATAAAAGAATGCATCCAGATCCAGTTCCAATATCGAGAACTTGTAATTGTACATCTTTTAAATAAATTTTTAAAACTTGCTCTATTATTAATTCACTATCAGGTCTTGGAATTAGCACATCTTTATTAACAAAAAATTCATCTTTCCAAAACTCTTTTTTGTTTATCAAGTAGGCAATTGGTTCACCTTTTTTTCTTCTTTCAATTAAACTATTAAATTTATCTAATTGCTCTGAGTTCAGTATTTCTTTAGGATTTAAAATAATATGTTTTTTATCTCTTTTAATCGAGTCAGATAATAATATCTCACTATCAAGTTGAGGATTAGCAGTCTTATATTTTTGTAGGATATTTACTCCTTTATTCAGAATGTTTTCTATATTCATTTTAATTAAGATTGCTTAATTTTTCTTCTTGTGCTTGCAACGTTAAGTTCTCTACCATTTCATCAAAGGCTTCACCTTCTAAAAAAGCTTCAAGCTTGTGTAGGGTTAGATTAATACGATGGTCTGTTACTCTTCCTTGTGGAAAATTATATGTTCTAATTCTTTCGGAGCGATCTCCAGTTCCTATTTTACTTTTTCTATCCTCTGATCTTTCACCTTCTATTCTTGATCTTTCTAATTCATAAAGTCTTGATCTTAAAATTAACATCCCTTTTGCTTTATTTTTGTGTTGCGATTTTTGATCTTGTTGAGATACAGATAGCCCTGTCGGAATATGAGTAATTCTCACAGCACTATCAGTTGTATTAACAGATTGTCCACCTGGGCCACCAGCTCTAAACACATCAATTCTTAAGTCTGAATCATTTATTTTTATATCAACATCTTCTGCTTCCGGTAGTACGGCTACTGTTGCAGCAGAAGTGTGAACTCTTCCCTGAGTTTCTGTATCTGGAACTCTTTGAACACGATGAACTCCACTTTCATACTTCAATGTTGAATAAATATTTTTTCCTCTAATTGATGCAATAACTTCTTTGAGTCCTCCTGCCTCACTCTGGGACATACTTATTAATTCTAATTCCCATTTTTTTTGATGACTAACTTTTTCATACATCTTAAAAAGATCTGCAGCAAACAAGCTTGCCTCTAACCCTCCCGTACCTGCTCTAATTTCTATAATCGCATTTTTTTTATCAGCTTCATCTTTTGGTAATAAAAATAGTTTTAATTTTTTTTCTATGGATTCATTTTCTAATTTTAAATCTTTTAATTCTATCTCAGCCATTTCTTTAAACTCATTATCACTACTAGAATCACTTAATATTTTCTCTAGATCTTTTTTTTCCCCTTCATAAGAAAAATATTTTCTAGCATCATCAATTACATCATTTAAATCTGAGTATTCTTTTGATTTTTCAGCAAAAAGTTTTTTATCCACTTCACCTAATGATAATTCTTTTTCTAAAATAGAGTGCTTAGATATTAAATCTTCAATAGTTTTTAGAGGTATCATTATATTTTATAATTTTTTATCAAGTTCAGCAGCTTTTTTTTCGACTTCACTTACAACTCTTGATATTATGTCTTCTGATAAAACTTTTTCACTTTGAATGCCAGATAAATAAAGCATATTGTTACCTTTGCCACCTCCTGTTATTCCTATATCCGTCATTGCTGCTTCTCCTGGTCCATTAACTACACAGCCAATAATTGATAATGTTAAAGGGGTTTTAATATGAGAAAGTTTATCTTCTAATATTTTTACTGTATCAATTACTTGAAATGCTTGTCTTGCACATGATGGACAGGATATAATCTTTACGCCTCTATTTCTTAAGTTAAGTGACTTTAATATTTCATTGCCAATTTTAATCTCTTTAACAGGATCATCAGACAAAGAAATTCTTATGGTATCACCGATTCCATCCATTAAAAGTGAACCAAGTCCTATTGATGACTTTACACTGCCTGATACAAAACCCCCAGCTTCAGTGATCCCTAGGTGTAGTGGATAATCTGTAACTTTTGATAGTTGGCGATACGCTGCAATAGATAAAAATATATCTGAAGATTTTACGCTTATCTTAAAATTAAAAAAATCTTGATCTTCTAAAATTTTAATGTTTCTCTGTGCACTTTCAACTAAAGCTTCTGGGCATGGCTCCTTATATTTTTCTAGAATATCCTTTTCAAGAGAGCCCGCGTTAACACCTATTCTAATAGAGCAATCATTATTTTTAGCTGCACTAAGTACATCGTGTATTTTTAATTTATCTCCTATGTTGCCTGGATTAATTCTTAAACATTTTGCTCCATTTTCGGCTGCTTCTATTGCTCTTTTATAATGAAAATGAATATCAGCAATTATTGGGACAGATACATGCTTTGTAATTTCCTTAAGGGCCAATGAAGACTCTTCATCTGGACACGAAACCCTAACCAGATCAGCACCCTCTTCATGAATATCATTAATTTGTTTTATTGTAGCCTGAATATCAGTTGTCAAAGTGTTGGTCATAGATTGAACAGAAATAGGATTGTCTCCACCTATTTTTACGTCACCAACATTTATAACTTTTGTTTTTTTTCTATTAATATCTCTAAATGGTCTTAAGCTCATAAGTTAATCTAACTTAAATTCTTTGTGAAGCACTGCTACTGCTTTTTTTATCTGTTTATTTGAAATTAAAACTGAAATTTTAATTTCAGAAGTTGAAATAACCATTATGTTAATCTTTTTTGAAGCTAATGCTTGGAACATTCTATAGGTAATTCCTGGTGTTGTAATCATACCAACACCAATAATAGATACTTTCGACACATTATTATTGTATGTAAACTTTCTAAATGAAATTTTTTTATTTTGTTTAATTATTTTTTCTGTTTTTCTTATATCTTCAGATTTAATTGTAAAAGTTAAGTCTGTTTCTTTTCCATTTAAAGAAATATTTTGAACTACCATATCAACATTAATTTGATTAAGTGATAATGGTTTAAAAACAGCAGCTGCTACTCCTGGTCTGTCCTTAACACCCACAATCGTAACTTTAGAATCATTTTTTGTAGAAGTAATTCCAGTTATTATATGATTACTAAAGGTTTTTTTTGCACCAGTTATTAATGTACCCTTCTTTTTTTGAAATGAGGATTTAACTGAAAAATTAATGTTATTTAGTTTTGCATCTTGTACAGAAGTAGGCTGCATAACCTTTGCACCTAATGATGCCATTTCTAACATTTCGTCGTAGGAAATTTTATGAATTTTTTTAGCTTTTGAGTGATTTCTTGGATCTGTAGTATAAACGCCATCTACATCAGTATAGATATCACATGCATCAGTATTAAAAAATTTTGCCAGCATTATTGCTGATGCATCAGTACCTCCTCTCCCCAGTGTTGTAATCCTATTTTCTAAGTTAATGCCTTGAAAACCAGTGATGATAGGTACTCCACCTGATTTCATGAAGTTAAGTATTTTTCCTTTATTGATTTTGTTAATTCTTGAAGAACTATAAGGTCCTTCTGTAATAATTGGTAGCTGCCACGACATCCATGATCTAGCTTTAAAACCAAGATGTTTTAATCTACCAGCAATTAATGCACAAGTTGCTTGTTCTCCTGTTGCTAATAAAACATCATATTCTGCTGCATCAAAGTTATTGCTTAATTCTTTTGTCTTTTTTATTAATTCATTAGTTGTACCACTCATCGCAGAAGAAACCACAATAACGCCTATTTTCTTATTTTTATAAGAAGAAATAATTTTTGCTACGTTCTTTATTCTACTTATGCTTCCAACAGAAGTTCCACCGAACTTTAATACAACAGTTTTCATTGATAATTTTGTAATTTATGTTTGATAAAATACATCTTAATTGTTATGTCCACAAGTCATCTATTATGAATTCAATAAATAAAAAAGAAATTGAGAAATTTTCCAAAATTGCTGAAGAATGGTGGGATCCTAATGGCAAATTCAAACCATTACATATTTTTAATCCAATAAGAATTAGATATATAAAAGAAAATATTATTGAAGATTTTAAGGTTAAATCATCTGATAAGCCATTAAAAAATATTAAATTACTAGATATTGGTTGTGGTGGAGGACTATTATCTGAGCCAATGTGCAGACTAGGAGCAAGTGTTGTTGGTATTGATGCATCAAAGAAAAATATTGAAGTTGCAAAATTTCATGCAAAAAAAAATAAACTTAATATTGACTATAAAGTTGCATCTCCAGAGATGTTAAAAAATAAGACAAGATTTGATGTAATTTTAAATATGGAAATAGTTGAACATGTTAACGATATAGACTTTTTCATTAAAGAAAGTTCAAAATTATTAAAAAAAAATGGAATAATGTTTATTGCAACACTTAACAAGACATTAAAATCTTATGTATTCGCTATAGTGGGTGCTGAATATATTTTAAAATGGCTGCCAATTGGAACACATGATTGGGAAAAATTTGTTAAACCTAGTGAATTAATAAGTATTACTAAAAAAAATAATCTATCTCTTAAAAAATTAAATGGAATGAATTTTAATATATTAGATAATAGTTGGAAAGTAACAAATGATACTTCTGTTAATTATATTACAAAATTTATAAAAAATTAATTTGTAGTGTTTTTTATCCAAGGCAGTATTTCAGCTTTTATACCCTCTTCTTTTAACTCGTTAAGATCTTTTTTTGTTGCAGTGCCATAAATACCTTTGGCTTTTTTTTTATCTTTATAATACAGAGACCTTGCCTCATAAGCAAAATTTTCACCAACATATTCAAAATTTTTTTGAATAAATTTTTGATATTTATAAATTATTTTTTTAATTTCTCTATATTTTTCACCAGATGAATCAATATCTCTCAAATTATTTTTTGATATGCTCACACTAGGAGACATCAAGCCTTTACAAACATTTAAGGAATTACAAAAATAACAATTTAAGAATTTTTTCTTTTTAAGTTTTTCATATTCCTTAGATGATGAAAACCAACTATCAAAAGTAGTTTCACAATCTTTACATATGAGCTTGTATTTGATCATAAGCTATAGTTAATAATTAATAAGGTTAATTCAATATCAAATTAGCTTCTATAATCAGCATTAATCTCAATATATTTTTTTGTTAAATCCATTGTATAGGCAGTAAAACTTTTTGAACCCATATTTAAATTTACTAAAATATCTATAGATTGATCCTTCATATAGTTAGACGCTTCATTTTCATTGTAATTTTTAAAAATTTGTCCTTTTTCTATAATCTTAATACTACCAAAACTTATTGATAATTTTTTTAAATCTATTTTCACTCCAGATTTTCCTATGGCCATTATTATTCTGCCCCAATTTGGATCTTCTCCTGCAATAGCTGTTTTAACTAGATTTGAATTAGCAATAGAAAAGGCTATTACTCTTGCTTCTTTCTCACTTTTTGATTTAGCTATATTGACTGTAATAAATTTAGTAGCTCCTTCACCATCCTTAACTATTCTTTTTGACAAATTTAATAAAACTAAATGTAAAGCTTTATCAAAATTAAATATCTTTTTATCATTAATATTTTTAATGATTGGGTTTTTTACTTTTCCTGTTGAAAAAATAGAAACCATATCGTTTGTACTTGTGTCACCATCGCAAGTAATTGCATTGAAGGTTGTATCGATATTTTTTTTTAATAGTTTGCTTAAAACATCATTTGAAAGATCTGCATCTGTAAAAATATAACCTAATGTAGTTGCCATGTTTGGAAAAATCATTCCAGACCCTTTGGCAATTCCATAAATCTTAACACTTTTATTTCCAATTTGGCATTCTTCCATGGCAATTTTTGGCTGCAAGTCTGTTGTCATTATACCTAATGCAGCTTTCATCCAGATAAATTTATTTTGTGTGTATCTAATTCTTTTAATTAGTTCTGGAATTTTATTTTTAATTTTTTCAGTTGGATATTTTTCTCCAATTGTCCCCGTACATCCAAAAAGGACTTGATTTGATGATATCTTTTTTGGAGAGTCCTCGTCTTCAATTTGTTTTTCTGTTAACTGTGATGCTGCTTCTTCTGCTATTTCTTTCAAACCTTTGTACCCATCTGATCCCGTAAATGCATTGGCATTTCTAGTGTTAACAATTAGAGAGCTTATTTTTTTACTTTTTATATTTAAATTCCATTTAATATTCTCTGAAACTATTTTTGATTGTGTGTAAACAGACGCATAGTTTGCCCCGTCTCTAAAATAAAACATAACCAAGTCATCTCTAAATTTGCTGTATAAATTTGCACAAACTGTGGATATTGAAACTCCATCTAGATGTTCTAAATCTTGAAAGTCCCTATTTTTTGACTTTAAATTTAGTGAGTTTATAAAGTTATTAACGTTTAATGGCATGTGTTTAAAATATTTATTTAATACTTATATTAAAAGTTATAGTTAATTATATACCAGAAAATCAAATGCTTAATCCCTTAAATTTTATCGCAAAATTCATTAAATCTAGCAATCAAAAAGAGCTCGATAGAATTAAAAAAATAGTTGTAAAAGTTAACTCCTTAGAAGCTACTGTTAAAAACCTTAGTGACGAAGACTTCCCTAAAAAAACTATAGAATTGAAAGATAGACTTAATAAAGGTGAAAATATAGACGATCTATTACCTGAGGCTTTTGCACTTGTGAGAGAGGCTTCCAAGAGAACAAGAAATGAGAGGCATCATGACGTTCAAATACTTGGAGGTGTTGTGCTTCACGAGGGTAAAATTGCTGAAATGAGAACTGGTGAGGGTAAAACTTTAACAATAAGTCTTGCAGCTTACTTGAATGCCTTGTCAGAAAAAGGCGTGCATATAGTAACTGTAAATGACTATCTTGCAAAAAGAGACTCGCAAGAAATGGGAGAGATATATAAATTTTTAGGGTTAACTTTTGGCTTTATAAATAACGAACAGGATGATCTTGAAAGAAAAATAAATTATAATTTTGATATTACATATGCAACTAATAGTGAATTAGGGTTTGATTATCTTAGAGATAATATGAAATTTTCAAAAGAGCAAATGGTTCAAAGAGGTCATATTTATACTATTGTTGATGAAATAGATTCTTGTTTAATTGATGAGGCTAGAACTCCACTTGTAATATCAGGAGCTGCTGAAGACAAGACAGAACAATACCTTGCGATTGACAAACTTATAAAAAGATTATTACCAGAGCATTATGAAATCGATGAAAAAGATAAAAATATATTACTTACTAATGAAGGAATAAATAGGGTAGAAAAAATATTTTCTGACGCAGGAATACTAAAAAATAATAATTTTTATGATCCTGAAAACTTAAGTTTAGTCCACCATGTAAATCAATCTTTAAGGGCTCATCATTTATTTGAAAAAGGAAAGGATTATATTGTTAAAGATGGAACATTAAAAATTATTGACGAACTTACAGGCAGAATATTAGAAGGAAGAAGGTTTGGAGATGGCTTACACCAAGCACTGGAAGCTAAAGAAAGAATAGATGTTCAAGCTGAAAATCAAACTCTAGCATCGATAACTTACCAAAATTATTTCAAACTCTATAATAAAATTTCAGGATGTACTGGAACTGCAGCAACTGAGTCTCAGGAATTTTATGAAATATATAACTTAATTGTAGTTATCATTCCTACAAATAAAGAAATGATTAGAAAAGATTGGAATGATCAAATTTTTAGAACTGAAGAAGAAAAAAATAAAGCCATCATTGAAAAAGTTCTTGCGTGTCACAAAAAAAATCAGCCAATATTAATTTTTACTTCTAGCATCAATAAATCTGAAATTTATTCAAAATTACTAAATAATGAAAAAATTAAACATGTGGTTTTAAATGCAAAAAATCATGAAAATGAGGCTGAAATCATTGCAAATGCTGGAAAAATGAATTCAGTAATAATCACAACAAGTATCTCGGGTAGAGGTGTCGATATTCAGTTAGGTGGGAAAAAAGGAAGTCAACCTGATGATGAACTTTTAAAAAATAAAAATAAAATAAAATCACTTGGCGGACTATTTGTTATTGGCACAGAAAGAATGGAATCTAGAAGAGTTGATAACCAAGCCAGAGGAAGAGCTGGTAGACAGGGCGATGAAGGAAGTTCAATTTTTTATGTTAGTTTAGAAGATGACTTAATGAGAATTTTTGGTTCCGAGTCTATGAATAATATTCTTCAAAAATTAGGCTTAAAAGATGGAGAAAGTATTGATCACCCCTGGATTAATAAAGCACTTGAGAGAGCTCAACAAAAAGTTGAAGCTAGAAACTTTGATATAAGAAAGAATTTATTAAAATTTGATGACGTTTTAAATGACCAAAGACATGTAATATTCTCTCAAAGAAATGGCGTAATGAATAGTGAAAAAGTTTTTGATTATTCAGATGAATTTTTATCTGAAATTATTAGTCATTTGATCACTCTAAAAACACAAAAACTATCAACAACTAAAAATAATGAATTTAATAATCAGTTAAAAACTTTACTAGGAAAAAGTGTAGACGATAATGAATTTAAAAATGTTACTGAATTAAAAGATGAAGAATTCAAAAATAAAATTAATTCTAAGTTTTTAGAAGCAAGAAATGAAAGAATTAAAATGCTGGATGAAGAAAAAGCAAAAGAAGTTGAAAAAAGAATTTTTCTTCAATGTATAGATTTAAACTGGAAGTCACATATTCAATATCTTGAACAACTGAGACAAGTTATTGGTCTAAGGTCTTATGGTCAAAGAGATCCATTGGTTGAGTATAAAAAAGAAGCTTTTTTTCTTTTCGAGAACTTATTGAATAAATTAAAAATGGATTTTGTTACGATCTTAATCAATTTAAAAATAGTTCAAGAACCTACTCAAGAAAAAGAGTCTCTTGAAACAACCAAAATTGATTCAAAATATATTGGGAAAAAAATAAGCAGAAATGAACCCTGTCCATGTGGCTCTGGGAAAAAATATAAAAAATGCTGTGGTGCTTTATAATGAAAATACTAAATAGCCCAATAAAACTATTAATCCAATTACAGTTATTAAATTTAACTTAGATCGAAAGAAATTTTTAATAAATATATTAACCTTGTTTTCTTTCATGCTAAGTGTGCTTGAATCATCTAATTGATTAACGAATCCTTTAGATCTTCCAATAGTCAAGAATTTATTTTTTCTGTGATTAAAAATTTCTTCTCCACTCATATTAAAAAATTCACTCAGATTTTTTTCAATTGATCTTCTTACGTTATCTAGTATTAAGTCTCTATCTCTATGAGCGCCACCAATTGGTTCTGGAATAATTTCATCAATTACTTTTAGTTCTAAGAGGTCTTTTGAAGATAATTTCATTGCCTTTGCTGCCTCTAAAGTTCTTTTGGGGTCTCTCCATAAAATTGTGGCACAGCCTTCTGGGGATATCACTGAGTAAATTGCATTTTCTAACATGATTACTTTGTTAGACGAAGCAAGTGCTATTGCACCTCCTGATCCACCTTCTCCAATAACAATTGCGAGAGTTGGAACATTTAACGACATGCAGCACTCAATTGATTTAGCAATTGCCTCTGCTTGACCTCTCTCTTCTGCGCCTACACCAGGGTAGGCTCCGGGTGTGTCTATAAAAGAAATTATCGGAATGTTAAATTTATTTGCTAATTTCATTAATCTAATTGTTTTTCTGTAACCCTCGGGCCTCATCATTCCAAAATTTCTTTCAATTCTACTTTCAAGGCTATCCCCTTTTTCTTGACCAATAACTAAGACAGATTTATCATTAAATTTTGCAAATCCTGCTAATACTGATTTATCTTCTCCATAAAATCTGTCACCTGACAATGGGATAAAATCTTCAAATAAATTATCGATAAAAAATTTTGCTTTAGGTCTATCTTCATGTCTTGCAACTAAGGTAGTTTGCCAAGGGTCTAAGTTAGAGTAAATCTCTTGTAGCTTATTATCTATCTCTTTTTGAGACTCAGAAATTTTTTTTGTATCCACTTCCGAAAGACCATCTTGATTATAAGGGTCTTTAAGTTTGTCTATTTCTAACTCTAAATTTTTAACATCTGTTTCAAAATTTAAATAATTTTTCATATGATTGTTTAATTATTAATTAATTAAGAAAAAAGGCAATAAAATGTTTTAAATAATTTATATTTGACATAATTTTATTAAGAGGTAGTCTTAACTAATATCGGGAGAGACTATTCAATAATAGCGCCGAAGGAGCAACCACCCCGGAAACTCTCAGGCAAAAGGACCGATAATAAACATAACACTCTGGAAAGAGATTTTTCTCGCCGAAGGAGCAAAACTCTCAGGCAAAAATACAGATGGGGTAAAATGGGTGCTATGAAAGAACAATATACAAAAATACACAATCTATTAGTTTCTAATAAATTACTTAACTTCATTAATGAAGAATTACTTAAAGACACAAATATTTCTTCAAAAAAATTCTGGGAAGGCTTCGACAATGTAGTTCATGAGCTAGCCCCAAAAAATAAAGAATTATTAAAAATAAGAGAAGATTTACAAAAAAAAATAGATGATTGGCATATTGCAAATAAGGGTAATGAAATCAATCTAGAAGAATATAAAAAATTTTTAAAAGAAATTGATTACTTAAAAGAAGTAGGCCCTGATTTTAAGATCAAAACAAATAATGTTGATGAAGAAATAACTAATATTGCTGGACCACAATTAGTTGTCCCCATTATGAATGATAGGTATGCACTTAATGCTGCTAATGCAAGATGGATGAGTTTATATGATAGTTTATATGGTACTGATGTAATAGAGCAATCTGAGGATAGTGCATCACAAAGATATGACCCCCTAAGAGGAGAAATGGTTATTAAATATGGAAGAAATTTTTTAGAAAGATACTTTCCACTAGAAAATATAATTATCGGATGGGCAAATATAACTGGATTTAAAATAGAAAATGGTTCACTTATCATTTGTAAAGACAGCCAAGAGACAAAATTAAAAAATAAAAGTAAATTTATAGGCCACAGAGGTGAAGCTAAAAATCCTTCTGCAATAATTCTAAAAAATAACAATCTTCATATAGAAATAATTATAGATCCAAAGGCATTTAGCGCAACACAGGATCCTGCTAAAATTAGTGATATAATTGTTGAAGCAGCAGTTTCAACTATTTGTGATAATGAAGATAGTGTTGCTGCAGTTGATGCAGATGACAAGGTTGTTTGTTATCGTAATTGGCTTGGACTTATGAAAGGTGATTTAAAATCAACTTTTGAAAAAAATGGAAAGACTTATGAACGTAGATTAAATCCTGATAGAAGTTATATTTCTAAAGATGGAAAAGGATTAAAATTACATGGAAGAAGCTTATTATTAATAAGAAATGTTGGACATCTTATGACCAATTCTGCAATTCTTTTAAAAGATGGTTCTGAAATACCAGAAGGTATTATGGATGCTTTTATAACTTCAGCGGCTTGCCTTCATGATATTAAAAAGAAGGGTAATTCTAGAAGTGGTTCTATTTATATTGTTAAACCAAAAATGCATGGTCCTGATGAAACTTCGTTTACAGATTTAATTTTTACTAAAGTTGAAGAAATTTTAGGATTGGAAAAATATACATGCAAAATTGGTATTATGGATGAAGAGAGAAGAACCTCTTCAAACTTAAAAGAGTGTATTAGAACTCTAGAAAATAGAGTATTTTTTATTAATACTGGTTTTTTAGATCGTACCGGTGATGAAATGCACACTTCAATGGAGGCTGGTCCCATGATTAAAAAAGGAGATATGAAATCTTCTAAATGGATTGGTGCTTATGAAAATAATAATGTTGATATTGGTCTTCAATGTGGTTTTTCAGGCAAAGCTCAAATTGGTAAAGGAATGTGGGCTATGCCTGATAAAATGACAGAAATGATGGATCAAAAAACTGGTCATTTAAAAGCTGGTGCAAATTGTGCTTGGGTTCCCTCACCTACTGCGGCAGCTCTTCATGCCCTTCATTATCATGAAATAAATATCTTTGAAAAACAAAAAGAAATTCAAAAAAGAGAATCTGCAAAACTGGATGACTTGTTAACAATTCCTGTGGCAGATAGACCAAACTGGTCAATGGAAGAAATTAACTCTGAAATTTCCAATTCTGCACAAACTCTTTTAGGGTATGTCGTAAGATGGATAGATCATGGAGTTGGCTGTTCAAAAGTACCTGATATTAATAATGTTGGTTTGATGGAGGATAGAGCCACTTTAAGAATTTCTTCTCAACATATAGCTAATTGGATACATCACGATATTTGTACAAAATCACAAGTTATGGAAGTGATGAAAAAAATGGCAAAGATTGTTGATGATCAAAATAAGAATGATGGTGCTTATACTCGCTCTGGAAGAGGCAGTTATGAAATAATGTCTGAAAATTTTGAAAACTCAGTAGCTTTTAAAACAGCCTGTGATTTAATCTTTAAGGGAAAAGAACAACCTTCTGGTTATACAGAACCATTATTACACCTAAATAGATTGCTAAAAAAATCTAGTCAGAACTAGTTTTTATTCCAGTTCTATTTTTAAAAGCAGAATATAAAGTTCCATCATCAAGACTTTCTATTTCACCACCAACAGGTAGTCCTTGAGCAAGTTTTGTAACTTTAGTAGAAGTTTTTTTTAAACTGTCCTCTATGTAATAAGCTGTAGTTTGACCTTCAACTGTTGCGCTTGTTGCCAGTATAACTTCTTCAATATTTTCTCTTGAAACTCTTTCTACTAATGAATTAATCAAAAGATCTTCTTTTCTCTGACCAGCAGAAGAAATGGTTCCACCAAGAATATGAAAATAACCTTTATAAATATTTGAATTTTCAATTGACCATTGATCAGCAATGTCTTCAACTACACAAATTTTATTATATTTTTCCTTTGAATTTTCACAATTATTACAGCCTAATGAATTAGATTTTAAAGTACCACAAGATTGACATCTAATAACATTTTTATAAACTTGCGCCAAAGTGTTTGCCATTGGCTTTACAAGTTCATCTCTATTATTAATAAGTTTTAATACAATTCTTTTTGCAGATTTAGGACCTAAGCCAGGGAGTTTAGAAATTAATTTAATTAACTCTTCTATCTCATTAATATTTTGCATGTTCTTAAAGCGGCCATTTAAAACCAGGAATACCAAATCCACTTGTAGACTTAGAAATTTCTTCAGATGTCTTGGATTTCAATTCTGATTTTGCATTATTATGAGCAGCAACTATCAAATCTTCAATTATAATCTTATTTTCTTTTAATATTTCGTCTGAAAGATCAATTTTGATCATTTCATTTTCACCGTTTAAAGTAACTTTTACAGAATTTGAACCAGACGCTCCTTCTACTTGAATGTTTTTTATTTTTTCTTGGCTCTCTTTCATTTTAGCCTCTAATTCTTTTGCTTTATCTAAAATTTTTGTAAAATCAGTCATTTATTAATCTTCTTTTTTAGTTTTAACATCAATTAGTTCTGCATCAGGGAAACTTTTTAAAATATCTTTATAAATTGAAGAATTTTTTACACTTTCTATCAAATCTTTTTTTTTATTAATTTCTTCTTCCTTTTTAGATGGCTGTCCTTTGGTTTTGCTTAGACTTATAATCCATCTTTCATTGGTCCATTCAAAAAGTTTTGTTGAAAGATCTTTAATAAAATCTTTATCTAAATCTTCATTAAATGATATTTCAATTCTTTTGTTTTCAAAACTTACAAGGTTAACATTTTTTTCTAATTCATATTTTAATTTAATCTCTTTTTTAAAAGAGCATATTTTTAATAGATCATCAAATGAATATATAAGGCTGGTATTTGTTTCAATTTTATTATTTTCTTTTTCTTTGATATCTTTTTCTTGAATGATATTTTTCATTTGCCCTATTGTTTCTGCTTTATCTTTTATTCCAAATATATCTTCGTTTGTTTTTTCTCGTGAAAAAGATGTTTGATTTTCACTTTCAGCTATTGGTCTACTATCTTTGTTATAATCATCACTATCTTGCTTAATACCTTTTAAATGAATTAGTCTAATTAAGAACATTTCCATTGATAAATGTTGATTAGAAACAATATCAAGCTCCTCTAGTGTTTTAATCGTGAATTGCCAAAATAATACTAAGGTTTCATTGTTAACTTTTTCTGAAAGATCTTTAATTTTATTAAACTCTTCATCATTCAATAAAAAATTATTACCATCTAAATTTAGTGACTCGATATTTTTAAAATAATACAAGAGTTCTAGAAAATCATTAATAAAAATTTTTGGTTCAACACCTTGGTTGTATATTTCTCTATAAGTGTTGAGAACTTCAGTTTCTTTACCCTCAAATATCAATTCAAATAAATCAATTAATTGAGACTTATCAAAATAACCAAATATTTTTTGTGCTGTTGCAAGATCTAATTCTTTGTCTTTATCCAAAGTAAGTAAAGCCCTATCAAGTAACGATAGCGCATCTCTAACTGAACCCTCAGAAATTTTAACAATCAATTTAAGAGCATCATCTGATGCGTTACCACTTTCTTTTTCTTTTATTTTCTTAATAAAATCAAACAACTCTAAAGATTTAATTCTAGATAAATCAAATCTTTGACAACGTGAGATCACTGTAATTGGAATTTTTTTTATTTCTGTTGTTGCAAAGATAAATTTTAAATATTCTGGTGGCTCCTCTAAAGTTTTTAACAATGCATTGAATGCTTGTTTGCTAAGCATGTGCACTTCATCAATTATAAATATTTTATATTTAGCAGTAGTTGGGCCATATCTAGAAAATTCAATAAGGTCTCTTACATCGTCTACTCCTGTTTTACTTGCTGCATCCATTTCCAATACATCAATATGATTTGAGTTAGAAATTGCATTACAATTTTCGCAAAGTTCTTCTTTACACAAGTTATCTATTCCATTTGAACAATTTAAAGATTTAGCAACAATCCTTGCTGTAGTAGTTTTTCCTATTCCTCTAATTCCAGTAAAAAGATAGGCATTAGGCACTTTATTAGCCTTAATAGCATTAGAAATTGTTTCCGCAACAACATCTTGCCCTATAAGATCATTAAATGTCTGAGGTCTATACTTTAAAGCTAAAACTTTTGTATTTTTATTCATTTTATTTAAAGGAGACTAGAACCTAAATAACTGTCTCTACGACTGCTTCCGTTAAGATCTGGTCGGGTTCAAGCAGCATTCACCTCTAGCCTCCAAAACTATTATAACAGTAATGTTTTCTAATCTACAAGAAAAGTTTCTAGATTATTTTTCTCTAAATTTATCAGCTTCAAAAACACCTAGTACGTGAAAATCTTGACAATGAAGTCCTAATTCTTCCAAAGATTTTTGAACTTTTGGATCATCTATGTGGCCATCTAAATCGCATAAAAAAAAGTATGACTCAAATGAATTTTGTTCTGGATAGCTTTGAAGCTTTGTAAGATTAACTCCATTAATAGCAAAACCGCCTAATGATTGATACAGAGCTGCAGGCTTACTTTTCAGTTTAAACAGAAAAGAAGTTATATATTTCTTTTCACCAAAATCAGGCTGTAAAACTTCATTGCCCATTATCAAAAACCTTGTGGCATTACCTTCTTCATTCTCAATATTTTTTGAAAGTATTTTTAGATCATAAATTTCTGCACTCAAAGAAGAGGCAATCGCTGCTTCAGTTTTAATTTTAGTCTTTGAAATTGTCTCAGCTGAACCAGCAGTGTCAGCACGAATATGCTCAACTAAATTATTTTTTTTAATAAATTTAGAACATTGGGATAAGCCTTGGGAATGAGAATAGACATCTTTTATATCACTTAAATTACTGTTTGGTTGTCCTAATAAATTATGCTCAATTTTATGAAAATGTTCAGCATAAATATTTAGTCTATACTTAAAAATAAGATATTCGATTCCAATATTTCCTGTAATTCGATTTGATTCAGGAATTACCATTCTCGAGTTTTTATCTTGAGATGTTTTTAAAAAACATTCATCAAATGTTTTACATGGAATTACCTCTGCCTTAGAATCTATTTCTAACGCTGCTAAATGTGAATATGCACCAAATGTGCCCTGAAAATAAATTTTGCTCATTTTTATGATTTATATTCCATAATTTTTTTTATAGCCAGATAATCTTCTTTTGTATCTACACCTATAGGAGAAAAATTTGCCAAAGCAACACTGATTTTCAAATTATTATCTAATGCTCTTAGCTGCTCTAATTTATTTTGCTTTTCACTTGATGTTTGTTCCAGACTAACAAATTTTTTTAATACACTTGTTTTATATGAATAGATTCCAATATGATGATAAATATTTTGATTATTTTTTGAAAAACAATCTCTAGTAAAATTTAATGCTTTTGGAAAATTATCTTTTTCTAGTTTTGACTCCGTAATAACCTTAACTACATTTTGATCATTTAACATTTTATCTCTTTTAATTTCTGCTGCTAGTGTTCCAATTTCAGAATTGTTATTGATCATAAAGTTATTTAAATTTATAATATCATTTTTGTCGATATTTGGTTCGTCTCCTTGGAGATTTAGTATAAAATCAATGTCCTTAATGTTGAGTTTTTCATAGGCCTCAAAAATTCTATCTGTACCAGTCTTATGAGTGCTGCCAGTTAAAATCGCTTTGCCTCCATTTTTTTCAACATCATCAAGTATTTCTTTATCTTCTGTTGCTACTACAACTTCGCCAATTTTTGTTTCCTCTGCTTTTTTAAAAACATGAGAAATCATTGATAAATTATTAATTTTTAAAAGTGGTTTACCTGGCAATCTATTTGCCGACATTCTTGATGGAATTAATATTAATGTTTTAGCCATTATAAATTTACCATTTTGTGCGTCTAACAGACGCAAAATTAAAAATTAAAAATTAAGTATTTTTTTAATTATCATGTTATATCTGCAAAATAATAATAATTATATGGATTCGTTCGAGCTTAATAAAATTATTGCAGCAATTTTAATGGTTGCACTGCTTGTGATCGGTTTAGGAAAGATTGCAGATGGTGTCTTTCATGTAGATAAACCAGAAAACCCTGGGTATAAAGTTGAAGTAGAGGGACAACTAGCCTCTACAACATCTCAAGTTACTGAAGTTGAACAAAAAGTAGATATTGCAGCTATAATGGCGCTAGGCGATGTCACTTCTGGAGAAAAAATTTTTAAAAAATGTGCAGCATGCCACTCAATAAATAAAGGTGGAAAAAATAAGATTGGTCCTGCATTATACAATGTCGTTGGTAGGGCAGTTGGTGGAGTAGATAATTATAAGTACTCTAAAGCCTTATCTTCATATGGTAAAGAATGGTCATTTGAAGAATTAAATGGATTCTTAAAAAAACCTGCTTCTTATTTAAAGGGAACTAAAATGTCATATGCTGGTTTAAGAAAAGAGAAAGACAGGGCTTCTGTAATTAAATATTTAAATCAAAGCAGTGATAGCCCTAAACAGCTACCTTAGTTTCCCAAAACAATACAATAAAATACTTTTTTGAACGTGTACTCTATTCAGGGCCTGTAACCATACTTCTGAATTTTTTCCTAAAAAAACATCTCCCGTAACCTCTTCTCCCCTTGGAAGACAGTGTAAAAAAGTTGTGTCTTTTTTAGCAAAACCCATCAATTTTGAATTAATTTGAAAGTTTTTAAAATCTTCAATCTTTTTATTTTTATTAACTCTATCATTTAATGAAATTACTTTATCTGAAAAGATTACATCAGCATTTTTAACTGCTTTTCTTGCATCATTAAAAATATGAATTTTTCTTTTATTTTTTTTAACCCAATCTAATACAAATCTTTTAGGCTCATAATGCTTGGGACAGCCAATATTTAAGTTGAAAGAAAATTTAACTGAAGCAGCTATTAAGCTATTCAGAACATTATTCGAATCTCCAATCCAACAAATATTTAATTTAGAAATAGATTTTTTTTTAATTTCTTCAACTGTAAAAATGTCTGATAGCACTTGCGTTGGGTGAGATGATGGGCTTAAACCATTTATTACTGGTATCTTTAAATATTTACTAAATTCTGTTATTTTTTCATCACTATCAGTTCTCAGCATGAAGCCATCTCCATAAGTTGATAAGATTTTGGCTGTATCTGCTAGACTTTCTCCACCTTTTCCTAGATGCAATTCGTTAGCTCTGAGAGTTATGGTTCCTCCACCTAATTGTTTTATTGCGAGATAAAAACTTAATCGTGTTCTTAAACTTGCTTTTTCAAACATTTGAATAAGCAATTTACCTTTTAAAGGTTTGTCCTTATCAATTTCTAGAGTGTTATAATTTTTTCTTTTTTGTTTTCTTTTTTTTGCATCAGCAATGATCTTTTTAAGGTCTGCTGAAGGTATGTCTTTAAGGTTGATGAAATGTTTCATTTTTATTTATAAGTAGAGCACACTTTTTTAATAATTTTTATTGCTATATTTATTTCTTCTTTTTTAACATTTAGAGGAGGTAATATTCTAATAACATTTTCAGCTGCTCTAATTGTTAATAATTTATTATCCATTAGTTTCTGTACAAATTTTGTTTGATCATTATGAAGTTGTAGTCCTATTAGTAAACCAACGCCTCTTACTTCTTTAATTACTTTAGGAAATTCTTTTCTTAATTTATTTAATTCTGAATGAAAGTATTTTGATAATTTTTTAACATTTGAAAGAAATCCTTCTTTTAATATTTGATCTAAAACAGCATTTCCAACAGACATAGCCAGCGGGTTACCACCAAATGTTGACCCATGAGTTCCGGCTGTCATTCCTGATGCTACTTTTTTATTCATTAAGACTGCACCCAGTGGAAAACCCCCACCAATACCTTTTGCTATTGGTACAATATCAGGCTTAATCTTTGAATTTTCAAATGCAAAAAAATTTCCACTTCTTCCAATTCCACACTGAACTTCATCTAAAATTAATAAAATTTTTTTCTTATCACAAATTTTTCTTAATTCTTTTAAACACCAATTGGGTATAGCTTTAATTCCTCCTTCTCCCATCACAGTTTCAACCATAATAGCAGCCGTTTTTTTTGTTATTTTTTTTTTAAAATCTTTATGATTTCCAAATTCAAAATGGTCAAATCCATCAACTTTTGGTCCAAAACCCTCCGTCATCTTCTTTGATCCACTAGCATAAATTGTAGCTAATGTTCTTCCATGAAATGAATTTTTAATACAAAGAATTCTATTTTTTGAAGGTTGCCCTATTGAATAAAAATATCTTCTTGCAACTTTAATAGCAGCCTCTGTGGCTTCTGCTCCACTATTTTGGAAAATAACAAAATCTGCAAAAGTTTTTTTGGCTAATCTTTTAGCTAATTTTTCTCCCTCCGGAATTATAAACGCATTAGAAACATGCCAAAGTTTTCTAGATTGCTTACTAACTGCTTTTACCAAATTTGGGTTTGCATGCCCCAAGGAATTAACTGCTATTCCCTGAACAAAGTCTAAATATTTTTTTCCATTAGTAGAATATAAAAAACTTCCCTTTCCATACTTAAAGGAAATTGGTCTTCTATTATAATTTTTTGCTAAAGCGCTCATTAACTAAGACTTAATTTTATAACCTTTTTTGTAAAGAAAAAAAGCTACATACCAAATTAAAACACTTAGTATTGATAAATATATCAATCCTATATTTATTGAACCATCTGACTTACCTAAAAAGCCATATCTAAAACCATCAATCATATAAAAAAATGGATTAATATGACTTATTGTTTGAAAAAATTGTGGAAGTTTATCTATTGAATAAAATACTCCAGATAAAAAACTTAGGGGTGTAATAACAAAATTAGTGACTGTTGCCGTATGATCAAACTTTTCAGCCCAAAGACCAGTAATAAAACCTAAGCTTCCCAAAATAAATGCTCCTAAAAAACCAAAGACAAAAATATATAAAATATTATATATTGGTATTTCAACTATTAGAGAAAAAACACCTATTGAAATTGTAGCTATTAAAAAACTTCTTGTTAGGGCTGCTAGTATTATTGCCATTGAAACTTCAAGTGCTGATAATGGTGCATAAAGCATATCAACAATGTTTCCTTGGATTTTTCCAATCATCAATGAAGAAACTGAATGACTGAATGATTGACCCAAAATACTCATTGCAATTAGACCGGGGGCTAGAAAACTTATAAAAGAATAACCAAGTACATCCCCTCTGTTATTACCTAAAGCTAGGGATAAAACTGATAAAAATAATAGACTTGATACAAGTGGAGATAACAATGTTTGTTGCCAAACTACCATGAACCTATTGCACTCTTTAAGCCATAAACTTTTAAAGCCAATCCAATTTACAAAACCAAACTTTTTAACTCCGATATGATATTTTTTATTCAATTCAACCATAAGTAATCATATATAAATTTTTAAAAAAGATGTGTATAAAACAGAAAAATTAATTGTCTTTTTATTAATCTTGTGTGATCTATATATAGTTATAAAATTAATTAACATACTAAATATAGAATATGAGCTGGAACGAAGAAAAAGTAGAAAAGTTAAAAGAGCTTTGGGGCAAAGGGAGCACTGCAAGCCAAATCGCTGAAATAATTGGTGGTATTACTAGAAATGCAGTAATTGGCAAAGCTCATAGATTAAATTTATCATCAAAAATTAAAACAAGAAATGCATCTTCAAGCCAAAATTTTGATAATATTTCAGAAGAAGGTTCTTCTAAACAAAGAAAAGGTAGAAAAAGTAAGTTTCAGTCCTTAATTATTGAAAAAGATTTTGAACCAGAAAATCCTAAGAAATTAGAAGAACTAGATGAGAACTCTTGTAAGTGGCCTATAGGACATCCGGAAGAACAGTCATTTTATTTTTGTGGACGATCGTCTCTAAAAGATTTTTCATATTGCAAACTTCATTTGCTATATGCCTATCAGCCAAAAGGAAAAAAAGAAGAGCCTGTAGCTGACAAAGATGAAGAGACCCCCCAGTATATTGATAAAAAAACTAATACTGCTTAATAATTTTTAAATTTAGTTAATCTTATTTCTTATTTTTTTCATTAAATCCTCTGATCAAAGATTTTATGATTAGATAAATTAGGAAAGTGAAAATTGAGAATATTAAAAAATAAATTATATTAATTATCATAAATGATCATACAATTTTTGTATAGGGAGTTCTATTAAGAATTAGCTGGGTTATATTTTTTTGTAGAAAATTGCCCACCTTCTCTCCACATATAGCTATATTTTTCCACTTCATTATCAAATACTCTTGTACTTGGAACTCCAATATCAGCATTGGTTTGATATTTACCTGAAGGTACATTGTCATATTTTAAAAGTGTAAGTTGATCTATTGTTAGAAGTGGTTTTGGAAATAATTGAAATACTTTAGCAGACATAGTTGCTGCGAAAAGAGGTAGTGGTATTAATAATCTTTTTTTATCTATTAAATATAATAATTTTTTTAAAATTTCTTTTAAGGATAAGATGTCAGGCCCAACACACTCTACAATTTTAGAATAAATATTTTTGGAGACAACATGGTAAATAATATCAGTTAAGTCCGAACAATGTATTGGAGCAAATTTAGTTGATCCATTATAATAAAGAGGGAAAAATGGAAGCCTACTTAGTAAGGTCATAAAAGACGTAGTAAAATTATCATCAACTGAATAAACTACAGAAGGCCTTAATATTGTTGCTAATGGAAAATTTTTTTGAATACTAAGTTCGCCATCTAATTTACTTTTTGCATACTCTGAATCTATTGCATTGTTTACCCCTAATGCTGACAAATGAATAAATTGCTGAACTTTATATTCTTTACAAAATTTAGCTAAAATAGATGGAAAAATTGAGTGAATGTTTTTGAAAGTATTACCCTTGCCACTTTCATACAAAATACCAATTAAATTTATACAAATATCCGTTTGGGAGAAAAGCTTTCTAATTTTTTTTTCATCAAAGATATTAGCTTCAACAATGTCTATGTATCCTGCATTAGCTTGAGTTTTTATTGCATATCCTTTTTGATGAAGGTTTCTAGTAACTACAGTTACTTTATAATTTTTTTTAGTAAGCTTTCTTATTAAATGACGACCTATTTGACCGCTACCGCCAAAGATTAGACAATTTTTTGCTTTCATATATATATAATTAAAAATGAATATTGATATTAAACTTCACAAGAGTGATCTACCAGAAGATTTAGATTTAGGCAATATTATAGCAGTTGATGGAGAATTTATGGGTCTCAACGTTAAGCGTGATCCTTTATGTCTTATTCAAATATCGACTGGTAATTCTGATGCTCATATTGTCCAACTTGATAGAGAAAAATATGATGCACCAAACTTAAATAAAGTACTTTCCGACAAAAAAATCACAAAAATATTTCATTATGGTAGGGCGGACATGGCTCACATAAAACATTACCTAAAAACAGAAACTAATAATATTCTTGATACAAAAATTGCTTCGAAGTTAGCTAGATCCTATTCAGATAGTCACTCCCTAAAAACATTAATTAAAGAATTTATGAATGTAGACGTAAGTAAACAATTTCAAAGTTCAGATTTTGGAGGAGAGCTATCTCCAGCACAATTAAAATATTGTGCCAATGATGTTATTTATTTACATAAAATTCATGAAGAATTAAATAAAATCCTTGTAAGGGAAAAACGAGTTGATTTATATAAGAGCTGTTTAGCATTTTTAAAAACTAGAGTTGATCTTGATTTGGCTTTATTTAAAGACGATATATGGTCTCATTAAATGAAAAAAAAAAATTATAAAAAAATTGCAAAAAGTGTAATTGATCTTGAAATCAAAGCCTTAAAAAAATTAAAAAATTCAATTAATAATTCTTTTAATGAGGCGGTAGAATCTCTAGCAAACTGTCAGTCTAAAGTGATATTATGTGGAGTTGGCAAAAGTGGATTAATAGCAGCAAAAATTTCAGCAACACTTTCTTCTGTTGGAACACCTTCATTTTCACTCTCTGCAAACGACTGTTCTCATGGTGATCTTGGTAGCATTTCAAAAAAAGATATTTTAATTTTAATAAGTTACTCTGGTTCTACCGAAGAACTAAAAAATGTTATAAAATATGCAAATCGAAATAAGATTACTCTAATAGGAATAATGTCAAAGAAAAATTCGATATTGTATAAAGCCTCTGATATTAAACTCCTTATTCCAGAAGTGACTGAGGCAGGTCTAGGCATTGTTCCAACTTCAAGTACGATTAATCAATTAAGCATAGGTGATGCATTGGCAGTTGCCGTATTGAATAAAAAAAATATTAATAAAAAAGATTTTAAAAAGTTTCATCCTTCTGGAAATCTTGGTGCACAACTTAGGATTGTTGAGGAATTAATGATTACAGGAAGTAAAATTCCATTCGTAAATGAAAACTTAAATATGAAAAAAGCTTTACAAATTATTTCAAACAAAAAACTAGGTACTTTAATTGTTCAAAATAATAAGAAAATTACTACAGGAATTATTACAGATGGACAAATTAGAAGGTTCAACGGAGTGAGTAATAATCTCCGAGATCTATCTGTCAAAAAGGTTATGACCAAAAACCCTGTCAGCATCAATCAAGACACTCTTGCTGAAAAGGCTCTATCCATAATGAATGCAAAGAAAATCACCTCTCTATGTGTTCACAAAGATAAGAACAAAAAAAAGACTGTCGGAATTTTGCATATTCACAACATACTTCAGTCAAACATTCATTAAATGAGTAAAAAGACAGGTCTACAAGTTATAATGGTTCTTATTATTATCATCATTTCATTATGGTTTTATTTAAAATACTTCACTAAGAATTTTGAAGTTGTAAAGGAAACTAAAGTTATAGAAAAGATTGATGAAAATCAAAATAGCACCTCAACCTATATTGATGATATTAATTATGTTTCTACTGACACTAAAGGTAATAGATATCAGATCACTGCAAAACAAGCTGAAATTAAAGTTGAAAATTCTGATGTGATGTTTTTGAAAGATGTCGTGGCTTTTATTTATATAAAGGATTCAGACAAAGTTAAAATTACTTCTAATTTTGGCAAATATAATTCAAAAAATTATGATACTATTTTTTCTGAAAATGTAATAGTTATTTATCCAGAGCATAAAATAATTGGAGAATACTTAGATTTTTCTTTTTTAAGTAATCTTGGAACGTTTACTGAAAATGTTATTTATACTGGAAAAAAAACAAATTTATTTGCTGATAAAATTGAAATGAATCTTACTACTAAAGACACTAAAATTTTTATGAATGACACTGGAAAAAAAGTGTTAATCGAAGGAACTAGATAATATGGGTGTAATTAAAAAATTTAGAATTAAATCTTTTAAAAACCCTTGGCCCATAATCTCTCTAGAAAATATATCATTATCATTTGGCAAGAGAAAAATTTTAGACAACGTAAGTTTTAAGATTAATCATGGACAAATCTTAGGAATGTTAGGACCAAATGGAGTTGGGAAATCAACAATTTTTAATTTAATCACAGGACTAATTAAACCTGACTATGGTAAAATTAAATTTGAAGGGATAGATGTTGTTGATTACCCAATTTATTTGAGAACTACAAAATTTAAAATTGGGTATGTTCCTCAATACGGTGGTTATTTTAGTGATCTTACTTTATTGGAAAATTTAAAAGCAATAGCAGAAATTGTAATTGATGATAAAAATTTAATTTATCATAAGATTAATATGCTTATAGCAAAATTTGAATTAGATGCTATCAGAGATATTAAAGCAAAGTTTCTATCTGGTGGACAAAAAAAAAAGCTAGTAATTGCTCTTGCCTTATTAAGTGACCCAAAAGTACTCTTGCTTGATGAGTGTTTTGCAGCGCTAGATGTTCTAACTATTAAAATGCTACAAGAAATTATTGTTAATCTGCAAACAGAAAGCAATATAACCATTTGTATTTGTGATCACCAAGCACGCGATCTACTTTCCTGTGTGGATGTTGCGGTAATTTTGTCAAACTGTAAGATTGTAGCACAAGGATCTCCTAATGAATTGATTAATAACACTGAGGCTAAAAATGCTTATTTTGGTGACTCTTTTAAATTCAATTAGACATGCCAAAAACACTCATAATTAAAGATAAGATAAAAAAATTTAATAAAAAGATACAAGTTAGTGGAGACAAGAGTTTAAGCATAAGATGGGTTCTTTTAGCATCTCAAGCAATTGGAAAATCGAAAGGTTTCAACCTTTTAATGTCAGAAGATGTATTGGCTGCAATTGATAGCATCAAAAAACTTGGCATAAAAGTGAGGATGAAAAAAAATTACTGTGAAATAGTCGGTAACGGGATTAATGGCTTTAAATATAAAAAAAACTTAACAATAGATGCTAAAAATTCTGGAACACTTGGTAGATTAATTCTAGGTCTTTTAATTAAATCTCCTAAAAAAATAAAAGTAATTGGTGATAAAAGTTTGTCTAAAAGAGACTTTTCAAGAGTAACCACACCTTTGGAGAAATTTGGAGTAAAATTTACTTATAAGATCAAGAATAAACTACCCTTAATAATTCTTGGCACACAATCAGCAAAAAGTATTAAATATTTGGAGAACAGAGGTTCAGCTCAATGTAAAAGTAGCGTAATGCTTGCAGCATTAAATGCATCAGGAACAACTTCTATTAAAGCAAAGAAATCAAGAAATCATACCGAATTACTTTTTAAATATTTAAAAATTCCAATCAAGGTAAGTAAGACTAAAAAGTTTGATTTTATAGATGTTAAAAGACCCAAAAGAATTAATGCCTTCAATTATCAAATTCCAGGAGACATAAGCTCAAGTGCTTTTTTTATGGTACTAACAACACTTGCTGATAATTCAAAACTTTTAGTTAAGAATGTAAATATCAATCCTTCTAGAGTAGGAGTTATTACAATCTTAAAAAAAATGGGAGCCAAAATAATACTTAAAAACCAAAAAAATTATAGAGGAGAAAAAATTTCTGATATTTTAATAAAAAGTTCAAAAAAACTTAAAGCTATTAATTGTCCAGTGGAATTAAACAGTAGTGCCATTGATGAATTCTTGGTTATTTTTTTAATTGCAGCAAAAGCAAAAGGTATTTCTTATTTTAAAGGCCTTTCAGAACTAAACCAAAAAGAAAGCCCAAGGTTAATTTGGGGTTCTAAAATTTTAAATATGATGGGTATAAAAACAAATTTAACAAAAGATTCTATTAAAATTTATGGGCAACCTAATTTAGAAATAAAAAAACTAATAACTGTTAAAAACTATCTAAAGGATCATAGAGTTTTTATGATGAGTACAATTGCTGCCTTAACCTTTGGTGGAAAATGGAAAATTCATGATAAAGATTCTATAAACACTTCTTTTCCATCTTTTTTGAAAATAATTAAAGATATGAATCATTCATCACTATGAAATTAAAAAAAAAAATTAAAATTGCAATAGACTCACCTGCTGCTGCTGGTGCTGGCACTCAAGCAAAATTAATTTCTAAACATTTTAACTTACTTTATTTAGATACAGGAAAAATTTATAGATTAATTGCAAATATTAAACTTACTCAAGCTAATAGATATAGTCATAGTTTGATCAAAAAAAAGATGCTCAAATTAACTATGAAAGATTTACAAAATAAAAAATTATTATCTGATGAAGTTGGAACAATGGCATCAATTATATCAAAAGATAAAAAAATAAGAAAACTTGTTCATGCATTTCAAATTAAAAGTGCTTATCATCCTCCAAAAAAATATAATGGATCTTGTTTAGATGGAAGAGACATAACTTATAAGATAATTCCCAATGCTGACTTTAAATTTTTTATAACAGCGAATACTAAGACTAGAGCTTTAAGAAGATATAAAGAGTTAAAAGATCTAAATAAGAAAATATCTTTTAACGAAGTCCTAAAAAGTATTAAAAACCGCGACAAAAGTGACTATAATAGAAAAGTTTCACCCCTTATGAGAACTCGAGATTCGATCTTGATTAATACTACAAATTTAACTAAAAGATCATGCTTTTTAAAAATTAAACAAATTATAGATAGGAAACTAAAAGCTTAATGGAAATTTATAAAGACCTTTCAAACCCCGCCTCTAAAGAGTTCGAGCAACTACTAAATTCACAATTTACTAAAACAGCAAACCTTGAAGAAGGAAAAATCATTACCGGTGTAGTAAATAAAGTCACTGATAACTTTGTATTTCTTGAAGTACCTGGATTAAAATCAGAGCCTATCTTAGATATTAATGAATTAAAAAGCATGGGCATGCTTGATAAAGCAAAAGTAGGTGAAAAAATTTCTGTTCTTCTTGAAAGATTAGAAGACAAAAAAGGTGAAGTATTAGTTTCAGCATCAAAAGCTCAAAAAATCCAAGGTTGGGATAAGCTTGTCGAAGCTTATGAAAAAAATGAACCTATCATGGGTAAAATTACTGGACGCGTTAAAGGTGGATGTATAGTTGAACACATCGATACTGGTTCTTTAATGTTTTTACCTGGATCTCAAATTTCAGATAAGCCATTAAAAGACATAAGTCATTTAATGAATGAGCCTCAAAAATTTGCGCTAATAAAATTAGATAAAATTAGAGGAAATGCATGTGTTTCTAGAAGAGAAATAATTTCTTCATTTAAAAAAGAAGATAAAATTAAAATCGTTGAAAAATTCAAAGTTGGAGATTTAATTAAAGGTGCTGAAGTAAAAGGTTACAGTTCATTTGGTTGTTTCTTTAGTGTTAACGGTGAACTTGATGTTTTGGTTCACTTACAAGAGATTTCTTATTCAAGAGTTAATCACCCTGATGAAGTTTTTACAATTGGTGAGAAACATGACCTTAAAGTAATCAGTGTTGATCTTGAAAAGCTTCAAGTTGGTTGTTCGGTAAAACAGCTCACACCAGATCCTTTTGAAAACATTTCAAATTATGAACTAAATAAAATCTACAAAGTAAAAGTAGTTAAGCTTATGGACTTTGGAGCTTTTTGTGAGCTTGAAAAAGGATTATCAACTTTATTGCACTCGAGTGAATTAAGTTGGACTAAAAAAAATATTTCTGCAAAAAAAATGTTTAAAGTTGGAGATGAAATTGATTGTGTAATCACTGAAATTGATAAAGAGAAAAGAAGAGTGGCAATATCTCACCGTTTAACAACTGATAATCCTTTTGAAACCTTTGAAAAAACTTACCCAATTGGATCTGAAGTTGAGGGAGAAGTTGCAAGTAAAAATGAATATTCTATTTTCTTAAAAGTTGATGATTTAGATATTGATGCTTTCTTGCATTGTAATGATTTAACTTACCTAAATAATGGTGAGGAGGAATTAGCTAAATATAAAATTGGTGATAAATTAAAAGTTAAAGTTTTAGAAATAAAAGCCGCAGAACAAAAAGTTAGAGTTGGCTTACGTCAAACTCAACCAGACCCTTTTGATTGGTTTAATGATAAAAAAGTTAAACAAACTATTACAGTAAAAATTGTTTCAACTGACAATAAAGGCCTTGTTGTAAGACCTGAAGGCTGTGAAATGGATTTCATTATTAAAAAATCTGCAATAGCTATTAACGCAGCTGACGCAAGACCTGCTAGATTTACAGGTGGAGAAAGAATTGACTGTGCTATTCAAGAGTTAGATTTAGATAAGAGAAAAGTAACACTAAGTATTAAGCTTTTAGAAGAAATTGAACGTAAAGTTGCATTAGATACTTATGGTTCTGAAGCTAGTGGTAAAAACTTACCTTTCTCATCATTATCTGATGATTTAGAGAAAAAGAAAAAAGAAGACGAATAAAAATTGGCTATTGTAAAATCAAAGCTGCTAAAACAACTCGCTAATAACTACCCAAATTTTTTAAAAAAAGACCTAGAAAAGTTCACTGATATTATTCTTACTGAAATAAAGCAGGCACTTAAAAGAGGGGATCGTGTAGAATTGAGGGGTTTTGGCATGTTCTCCACTAATATTCAAAAAGCAAGAATATCAAGAAATCCTAAAACAGGAGAAAAAGTAAATACACCTGAAAAAAAAACAATTCACTTTAAAATGTCCAAGGAAATGTTTAAAAAATTAAACGATGATAAATAAAAATATCTTTGTAGCTTGTGATACATCAAGCTTAAAAGAAATCAAAAAAATAATTAAAGACACTGAAACTAATAGACTTAAAATAATTCCAAAATTTGGCTTACAGTTTTTTTATTCAAAGAATGGAAGAGCTTTTCTTCAAAATTTTAAAAGAGATTATTTCTTAGATTTAAAAATAAATGATATTCCACAAACTGCGTTATCTGCAATGAATAGTTTAAAAGATTTAAGGAAATGTAAATATATTACAGTCCATGCAAACGGTGGCCTTGAAATGCTTAAAGCTATTACAAAAAAAGCTAAATCAATTAACAAAAATTTAAAAGTATTAGGAGTTACAATTTTAACAAGCCTTAACAAAAAATCCCTTAAAGAGATTGGTCACACCAAAACAGTAGAACAGTTAGTATTAAAACAAGCAGTCCTTATAAAAAAATCAGGCGCAGCTGGAATTGTGTGTTCTGCACAAGAGGCAAAAATAGTTAGAAAAAAATATAAAAACTTATTTATTGTTACACCAGGAATAAGACTGCCAGGAGATGATGCAAATGATCAATCTAGAGTGATGACTCCTAATAATGCTTTTAAAAATAAAGTTTCTGGTATTGTAATGGGAAGATCATTAGTAAAGGGTAATATCAAAAATAACATTAAAAGATTAATTAACCACTTAAATCAATGATCCAGCCCTGCAAGATTTGTGGGATCTCTGACTCTAAAACTTTAGAATTTTTAACTTCCCATCCTACCCCACCTAAAATGATAGGGTTTATTTGTAACTGGCCTAAATCAAAAAGATTTGTTGAGCACAATAAGCTTAAAGAGCTACTAAAAGTAGATAAAAAAAAATCAGAATATGTTGCTGTATTAGTTAAACCTAATGAAGATATATTAGAAAGAATAAAGGATTTATCATTCGATTATTATCAACTTTATGATTGTACACCTACTGAAGTTAAATCAATTAAAGAAAAATATAATAAGAAAATTATTGTTGCGATAACTGTGAAAAACCAAAATGATACGGTTAAATATTTAGAATATAATGAGCTTGCAGATATAATACTATTCGATAGCAAAGGTTATGAAAAAAGTATGTCTTTTGATCATCATTTAATTAAAAATATTAAAATTAATAAAGAATTGATGCTTGCTGGAAATATTCAAATTGAAGATAAACTTGAAAATTATAAAGAAATAGCAGACATTATAGATATTTCTGGAGGTCTAGAAACATCTGGATTAAAAGATATTTCAAAAATAAATATTTTTTTAAACAAAATTAAACAAATTAACAATGAAGCTTAAAAAAAAAATTCCTTTAATTGATCAGCACAATAAAAATGGATTTTGGGGTAATAAGTTTGGTGGTAATTTTATACCTGAAACTTTAAAAAAGCCCATTGAGGACTTAACTGAACTTTTTGAAAAACTTAGATACGATAAGAAATTTCTTAAAGAAAGAGACTATTATTTTAAAAACTACATAGGTTCTCCTACTTCATTTATTAAACTTCAAAACCTATCGGGTCACTTAGGTGGAGCCCAAATATATGCCAAAATGGTATCAGAGGCGAATGGAGGAGCTCATAAAATCTACAATGCAACAGTTCATTGCCTTATTGCTAAAAAGGCAGGAAAAAAATATGTCGTTGGTGATACGGGTGCAGGTTATGCTGGAAAGATGCTAAGTATGGCTGCTAAAAAGTTTGGCCTAAAATGCAAAATATTCATGGGTGCAAAAGATATAAAAAGACAAAAGCCTAATGTAGATGCAATGAAAAAGAATGGTGCAGAAGTTGTGCCTGTTTATTCAGGGAGCCAAACATTAGTAGATGCCGTTAGTGAGTGTATGCGTTATTGGGTTTCAAATTGTGATAACACCCATATGTGTGTTGGTTCAACAGTAGGTCCTAATATATTTGTTAAAATTTGTGGTTGGAGTACAGCACAAATTTCAAGAGAGCTAAAAATACAAATTCAGTCAGAGTTTAAAAGGATGCCTAAAAAAATTAAACTTATTAATTGTGTGGGTGGTGGAAGTTCTGCTTATGGTTTTTGGAGTGAGTTTATCGATTATGATAAAAAACAAATTGAATTAATTGGTGTTGAAGCTGGGGGACCAAAAAATTCAAATCTACATGCAGCACCTCTAACTAATGGTGCTAAACTTGGAATATTACATGGAGCTGCAGCTTATGTTTGTCAGAACAATGAGGGACAAATTAATGATACCGCCTCTATTTCTGCTGGATTAGATTATCCTGGTGTGTCACCTATACACTGTTTCTTAAAAGATACTAAAAGAGCGAGATATACATCTGCAACTGATGAAGGTGCTTTAAATGCATACAAACTAGTTACAAAACTTGAAAAAATAAACCCAAGTTTAGAGCCAAGTCATGCTTTTGCAGAAGCTATAAAAATTGCACCAAAATTAAGTAACGATACTATCATTATTGTTAACTCTTGTGGTGATGCAAAAAAAGATCGTGATATTTTAAAAGAAAGACTAGGAAAAATTAACTAAGATGTCATTAATTAACTTAGCCTTTAAAAAAGTAAAAACTGAAAAAAGACCTGCATTACTAACTTACACAGTAGCTGGAGATAATACTAAAAAGAAATCTCTTGAGATATTAAAATCAATTGCAAAGTATGCTGATATTTGTGAGATAGGATTTCCTCATAACACTCCAATTGCAGATGGTGGTCAGATTCAATCGAGTGCTTATAGAGCTTTAAAAAATGGTATTAAAATTAAAGATGTTTTTTCAATAGTTAAAGATTTTAAAAAATCAAAACAATCAAAACCTGTAATATTGATGGGTTATTATAATATGATTTATCAATATGGTGAGAATAACTTTATAAATATTTGCAAAAAAGTAGGTGTAGATGGATTAATTGTTGTCGATCTTCCTTATCCAGAAAATAAAGAATTTGCAAAAAAATGTAAGAAAAAAGGTATTAGTTTTATTCAGTTAGTATCTCCTACTACGTCTCCGAGTAGAATGAAAAAGATTATAAAAGACTCTCATGATATGGTTTATTATATCAGTATGCTCTCAACAACTGGTGGCAAACTAAAGGTTTCACCTAAAAAAATATTAGAGCGTTACAGTAAGATTAAAAAACTTAATAAAAATAAGAATATTGTAATAGGCTTTGGGATCACTGAAAAAACTATAGCATCTTTAAGAAAGGCTGATGGATTAGTGGTTGGAAGTGCTTTGTGTAAAGAAATATCAAATTCTATTAAAAAACGCCAAAATCCTGTCACAAATGTAACTAATATTGTGTTAAACTTAAGAAAAAAAATAGCATGAATTGGATTAAAAAAACTTTAAGATTTGGTGAGAAGATAAAAACCATCATTAAAGCACGTGCAACCAAAACTGAAATAGCTAATAGTGATTGGACCTCATGTTGTAAGGGGCCTATCTTGAAAAAAGATTTAGAGGAAAACTTGTGGGTTTGCCCGTCTTGTAACAAACACCACAGAATAAGCCCACGTCAAAGATTTGATATTATATTTGGCAAAAACAATTATGAAGTTTTAAAAACTCCCATTCCTCAAGACGACCCTTTAAATTGGAATGATGCAAAACCTTATAAAGACAGACTAAAAGTTGCTAGAAAAAAAACTGGTATGGATTGTGGAATGATGGTTGTTAATACCAATATTCTAAATTTAAAAATTACAGCGATTGCATCTGATTTTGATTTTATAGGTGGCTCAGTTGGAAGTAGTGAAGGTGAGGCCATACTATATGCTGCCCAACACGCAATTGAAAATCAACAGCCTTTAGTTTTATTTTCATGTGGTGGAGGGATGCGGATGATGGAATCGTTGATTTCTCTTTCACAAATGACACGAACTACTCTAGCGATAAATGAACTTAAAAAAAATAATTTACCTTATATTGTTGTGCTAACTGATCCGACAGCTGGTGGAATAACCGCATCCTATGCAATGTTAGGCGATTTACACATGGCTGAACCTGGTTCTTTAATTGCATTTGCTGGGGCAGCCGTGATTAAAAATACAATCAGAGAAGAATTACCTTCTGGATTTCAGCGAAGTGAGTACGTGCAGAAATCAGGATTTGTAGATTTAATTGTCGAGAGAAAAGATCTAAGAGAAAAGATTGGCTCATTATTATCAATTTTGTTAAAGAAAAATTCTGCTATAAAAACTGTAGAAAATGAAACTACAGAAAGTAATACAGCGCTTACAAAAGCTTCATAAAAAAAAGATAGATTTATCTCTCGATCGTACATTTAATTTACTAAAAAAGCTTGGAAACCCACAAGATAAACTAAAGAACGTTATTAGTGTAGTAGGTACAAACTCTAAGTATTCAATGATAAAGAGTTTTCAATCTATTCTTAATCAAGCTGGATATAAATGTAATTTATATACCTCCCCTCATTTACAATCATACAGAGAACGTTACGTTTATGATGACAAAGAAATAGATGAAGATAACTTAGCTGATTTATTAGAAGATATTGAAAAGATTAATGGTTCAGATAATTTAAGTGAATTTGAAGCATTAACCTGTGCTTACCTTAAATACTGTGAACAATATAAGGATAATGTCACATTTATAGAAGCGGGCCTCTTCCACAGAATGGACTCGACAAATGTTTTCAAAAATAACCTTTGTACCTTATTGGGTAGTATTTCTATCGACCATCTTTCATGGTTAGAAAATAAATCAATAGATGGAATTATTCATGAAAAAACAACAAGACTATTAACTTCTAAAATATTTATTAATAAACAGGAAAATAAAGAAACTACACTAAAAATTAAAAACGCTCTTAAAGATAATAAATCTGAGAAATATTTTTATGGAGATGATTTTAATTATTTAACAGCAGAAAATAATTTTATTCAATATGAAGATGCTAAAGGTAGTATAATTTTACCAGAGCCAAATATTCTTGGAGAACATCAATTAGCCAATATTAGTACTGCTATCATGGCTGCTAGGAACATATTCAATATTAAAGATGAACATATAAAAAAAGCTGTAACCCAAGTAGACCTCAAAGGAAGACTTCAGGAAATTAAAGTTGGAAAACTAAAAACAATAGCTCAAAATAATCGCCTTGTATGCGATGGTGGACACAATTTTGGAGCAGGTGCTGCACTTTCTAAATGGATGAATACTTTAGATCAGGATATAAACTTGATTATTGGGATGATGAGTGACAAGCAGCACAAAGAATTTATGAGTAATTTTAAAGGTAAAATAAAATCCTTAACCTTAATCGATATTCCCAATCAAGAAGGATCAATATCAAAAGAAGAATTTAAATTAAAAATACAAGATGATTTTACAAATATAAAGTTAGCTAACAATATCCAAGAGGCAATAACTAACGTTTCAAATGAATCTCAAAATTCTTATATATGTATTATAGGATCGTTTTATTTATTGGGAGAAATTTTAAACTTAAACTAGAGATTTATTTAAAAATTCTTTTACTTTAGCTTCACCTGGAAATCCCAACAGTCTTTCCACTTCTTCACCTTTGCTAAACACGATAGTACAAGGAATTGAACGAATCCCCATTGCTGATCCTAAATTTATGCCACCTTCTTCTATGTCTGCATAATAAAAATTATTATCTTTATATTTATCTGAGTCTGAAAGCGTAGACATCACGGGCTTTAAATTTTGACAAGGTTGGCACCACGAACTTGAAAATTGAATCACACACTTGTCTTCATTTTTAATTTTATCTTCCCAGTTTTCGTCTTTAAAATCTATAAGCATAGTTAATATATAATTTTTAATTTTTTTTATTCAAGTGATAAATTGGCTTAATACAATTAGAAAATACTATTAAATTTATTAGAATATTAAGCATTCTCAAACTTTGTTTGGATTTCCATAACATGCTTATTATATCCCTCTAAAACTTTAAGCATCTCTGGCTTATCTTTATATTTTGTCTCACGCAAAGTATCTACTTCACTAAAAAAACTAGAGGTTGTTTCCCACTTCTCTTTATTTGTGGACAATAATCTTTGAGCAAAACTTCGGTTAATTTTATTATAAACATCTTTGGGTAATGATTCTGGACTTTCCTCATAAACTAAACATTCTGCAAAATATTGGAAGCGTTCTTCTGAGAATTTTTCTATCAAATTAACTTTTTCTTTCCAGTCAACCTCATGAAACTTTTTCATTAATGCTTTGTCTTTTTCATTAGCAAAACCACCTGCATAAATAGTTTCCTCAAAAAGAATTTCTGTTTGATCCATTGACATTTTTTCTTTAGCTTTATCAGAAAGAATTAGGCTTATTGACTCAATAAATTTAGGATTATTATCTAAAACTTTAACTCTTCTATTAATTTCATCTATTCCAATATTTGAATAATTTTCTGTATTCAATGCATAATCTGATTTTAATAAAACAGGACTTTTATTTGCTTTAACAGTACGAAGTACTTTAGGCGAAGCATCTAAAGCTTTAGATAATGCTTGACTATCCATATTCAAATATTTTGAAGGATCTATCTTGATATCCCAGTTTATTGACCAATTAAATTCAGGATGAAATAAAATATGATGACAGGCGAAAGGCACAGATCTTCCATAAAAATATTCTAAAGAAGTATAAATTTTATTCTTTAAAATGAAATTTTCAGTATCTTTTTTATTAGTTGTTATTAAAGCATCATTCCAAACATTATTAGTTTTTTTGTAAATAATTTCAGCTATAGCCAAAGTATTTAAACAATCAGTGACGGCATCGTGTGAAGTACCGTTATCAATTGAATTTGCTTCACATAAATCAACCAACTTAAATGATGGTCTTCCCTTCTCTGATAATTTTGTTTTTATTCCATTATCATCTACAAATTTTGATGCTCTTGCTACATTCAATATATCAAGATGTTTATTGCCATTTGTGTTAGTTTGGTAAACTTCTGGTATTAAGCTTTTAAAGTACATTCTGCGTGTAAATTCTAGGTCGAATGCTACGTTATTAAATCCAGTTATAAATGAAGGAGTGTTATCTTTGATAATTTTGTAATGTTCTAAAACCATTTGGTAATGGGACATATTAGAATTTTTTAACTGATCTACTGAAGCTCGGTGAACAAGACTTGCACCAATAGCTGGGATAACATTAGGTTTTAATCTGCATCTCAATTCATGTTTTGATTTAATTTTTAATTTTTCATCTGTTATTACAATTCCAGCCTGTATGACTTGACCAAAATTAACTCTACTATCTGACGTTTCATAATCTTTTACAATAATTTGTTCCATATATCTTTTGAATTTTTACTTAATTACTCTTAAAGGTTTATTTGACTGCTTTCTTAACCTTTGTATTTCATTTCTTACAACTGTCAATTCCATCTTTTTTATTTCTAATTCAATTTGTAAGGTCTCAAGTTCTATTTTTGGTTTTAAAAATTTTCTTTCATAAAAACCTTCAAATATCCATCTAGGTTTGTTCCACAACCAATTAAAAAAATGTTTAAAATGATTGTGTGGTGGCAGCCTTTCTAAATCAGGAAAATCTGTTTTTTTATTCATTTTTGTCCTCTTCATCATCTTCATTTACATCAAATGGTGGAAGCTTTTTAGGAGTAAGTCCACCAATTTTATTTATTTTTGAAGTTTTACTCAGAAGACTTCCTTTGCCGTCTTTAATTTTGTCCATTACTTCCATAATACCATCTGATGTTTTTTTGAATGAGTCTTGAGCTTTTTTAGCACTATTATAAATATCAACCGTTTGAGAACTAATTTTATTAGCTAATTCTATAACATTTAAAATATTTTTAGATTGTTTATCTGCTTTCCAAAAATACTCTGCAACTTTTAAAATTAAAAATAACATTGAAGGACCACATAAGGTAACTTTTTTACTTAAAGCATATTCCATTAATTTTTGACCACCTTTATCTGGCAGTTCTAAGGCTTTTTCATTTGGACAAAACATTATTATGGTATCTAATGTTTTTAAGTCCTTGATACCCTGATAATTTTTTTTGTTTAAACTATCTATGTGATTTTTTAATGACTGTTTATGTCTTTTTAAAGCATCCTCCTTAATTCTTTCGTCTGAGGAATTTGCATATTCATTCCATGCTGTTAAGCTTACTTTTGAGTCGACGATCATACATTTTCCATCTGGGTAATTTATGATTACATCTGGCTGCAAATTGCCATCATCAGTATTATAATTTTTTTGAGTTTCAAACTCATGACCTTCTCTAAAACCAAGATTGTTAGTTAAAATATTGTTAAGCACAATTTCACCCCAAACACCTTGTTTTTGACCTCCTCCAGAAATAAAAGTGTTGGCTATTTTTTCAGCCTCATCTTTAACTTCTTTATTGCCGGTCTGCACAGCCTCTAAAAGTGTTTTAACGGCTCCTCTGTCCTCACTATTAGTATCTTCGTAACCTTTTATCTCATCTTTAAGATCTTTTAAATTTTTAGAGTAACTTTCAATGTCAACTTCATTATTATTATTTAATTTCAAGTAAATAAATATTGCACCTGCGCCAATAAAAATTCCTAGGACTAGTCCAATACTTAAAGTTATAAAATCCATTTTATGCTACCTTACTTTTGTATTGAGGAATGTTCACTTTATCTTTTAAAAACCCTGAAAAATGGACCATTTCTTCCTCATAATATAGGGATGAACCAACGACTAAACCACTATTAAAGCGAATCTGTTGTCCTAAAGTTCCCATATTAGGCTTATCTATTTTTTTTTCAGATTGTTCAATCAATCTTAAAAGCTTATGCACATCTCTTGTTTTTACAAAAGATTTATATCCTGTTTTTTTGAAACTATCTAAGGCAACACTTCTTATTAATTTTGGTAAATAAATTTTAAAAACTTCATTAGAAAAAAATATATCTAAAGAAACCAAACAATTACCAGTTGCTATTGCAACACCTATATCATTTGGACCAGGATTAAATGAACTAACAATTTCTTCAACATTATTTCTTCTCTTATTATAGATGTCTTCAACTGAACCTGTGAATGACCTCGAACCAAATTCTTTTAATTTATCTGATATATCATCCCATATTTTAAATTGATCTGTATCACACTTCTTATAAATATCTTCAGAATTATTAATTCTACCTTTAGAAAAATATAAAGAATCTGAAAGATTAAGTGCATTTGCTACTGCTGGACTCCACCTATTTTTTTCACAACAACTAACTTTTAATGTTACATTTGAAAATTCTGGAATTAATGTAGTAGAATTTACAACCCTGTTTTGTCTAATTCCATTTCCAATAATTTGTTCAGAATCTAATATCAGTAATTTTTGATCAGATATATTTGTAACTTTAAGATATCTAACAATTCCCTTATCATTCACTTCTTCAACTTTTACTAAATTTTTAGAAAATGCTTCTGGGAAAGTAATAAAATTACTTTTTATTTTTTCTTTAGAACTTAGATAAAATAGAACAATATTATTTTTTTGCTTAGGCTCTGAAATACCAAAGTTAAAATTAAATCTTTTATTTATAATCATACTTTGTACCTCGACCATTCTTTGCTGTATTTAGAAATAACATTATTTTTTTCTATACTATTTTGAAGAAGAACAGTTAGCATATCACTGAACTCTCTTTCGCCATCACCACTTCCATGTGAATGACTTAACT